>NZ_CP070619.1:6765387-7420516 GCF_017068395.1 Rhodococcus pseudokoreensis
ACAGCCGGGCGAGTCCGAGCCCGGTCTGGATCCAGTCGGCGAACTCCTCGTCGCAGCCGCGGAGGACCCGGCGGACGATGGTCGTCGTGACGGACGCATCCACAGGCTCGCCTGCCCTGGCGCCGTCGGCCGCGTTCTCCATCGTTTCCCTACCTCGGTTCCAGCTCACCCCCGTGACACGTTCCACCTCAAACTACCAGCGGATTCGACGTCACAGGTCGTAGAACGGCGCGGCGTACCGGAACGTGCCGGTGATGGACGGATCCCAGCATGCGAGCCGGCGTACCTGGAAGTGGGACGACCACGACGGCTGGTCCGGCTCGATCCCGACCGATGTTCCGGAGACGAAGCCGAACCGCGGGTAGTAGTCGAGGTGACCGAGCAGTGCGACGAGCGGTTCGTCCCTGGCGTCGGCCCCGCCGAGCACGGCGTGCATCAGCGCCGAACCCACCCCGGCGCGCTGGAGACCGGGGAGGACGCCGATCGGGCCGAGTGCGAGTACGTCCGTGGCGTCGACGGTCGCGCGGGTCAGGCAGACGTGGCCGACGACGGCTCCGTCGATTTCGGCGACGAGGGCCAGTTGCGGAATCCACGCGTCGCTCGACCGCAACAGGGTGACGAGGCCGACCTCGACGGGAGCGTCACCGTCGAAAGCCTGCCGGTGCACCTCGGCCACCGCGTCGACGTCGCCTGCATTCTCGCGTCTGATCAGCATGCGCCCACAGTGCATCGGCCGAGCCGCAGGCCGCAACGGATTTTCCGGCGCCGCCCGTTGTCCAGCCGGTAGCGGTGCGCGAAAAGCGTTCTCCAATCGTGACCGTGTGACGTTTGCGGCCGAATGAATTTCCGGCGCATCGGTAGCAGTATGGGCAGAACGTGAGTCGAGCGAAGGACAACGGGAATCGGGGGTGCGGGTGGTCGACGCCAGGGTGGTCGGATATAGTTGCGGTGTGCAACACAACGAGGTCGAGCCGGAGGAAACGCCCGCGTCGGGCGTGGTGGCCGTCCATGACGAACTCGTCCGCCTCGTCCGTCAACTGGTCGCCGGTGACCGCCCTCCCGTCGGATCCCCGACGTTCGCTCAACATTCGCTGCTCTCCTTCGTCGCCCGCAATCCGGGTTGCCGGGCCACCCAGATCTCGGACGCGTTCGGCGTGCACCGGTCCACCGTGTCGCGTCAACTCCGGGGCTGCATCGACGAGGGTTGGGTGCACGCCGAGCCGGGACCGCTCCGCAGCGGTCACCCGTTGAGCCTCACCGACGTCGGCGTCGCGGTGCTGGCCGGCGCGGACGCCCGCCGGGTGGAGGAGGTCCGCGACCGGGTGGCCTCGTGGTCGGACGGCGAGATCGCCGCGTTCGCCCGGCACCTCCGGAAGTTCCGCCAGGGCGGCGACGCCGACGACAGCATCGGAGACGGCAGCCGTGCGTGAGTACACCAGCGCCCCGACGTTCACCGTGTCGGACCACGAGAACGCCGTGCTCCGGGTGTTCGCGCACGCCGAGAGCAACCCGGATCGGGTGATGTACACGCGTCCGGAGTCCGGCGGGTGGGTCGACGTGACGGCCAAGGACTTCGGCGCACTCGTCACCGGGGTCGCGAAGGGTCTGATCGCCAACGGGGTCCGCCCCGGCGACCGGGTGGCACTGCTGTCGTCGACCAGATTCGAATGGTCGCTGCTCGACTACGCGATCTGGGCGGCGGGCGCGGCGTCCGTCCCCATCTACGACTCCTCTTCCCACGACCAGATCCGGTGGATCATCGAGGATTCGGGGGCCGTGGCCGCGCTCGTGGAGACCCCGGCGCACGCGTCGAGTTTCGAGGGTGACGGCATCCCCTACACGCTGAAACGGATCCTCACCATCGACGAGGACGCCGTGGGCACGCTCATCAAGGACGGGTTGTCGATCGACGATTCCGAGGTGTTCAAGCGGGTGGTGGCGCTGACCGCCAACGACCTCGCCTCGCTGGTGTACACGTCCGGCACGACGGGCCGTCCGAAGGGCTGCATCCTCACCCACCGGAACTTCCTGTCGGAGGTGCGGTCGCTGCTCGCGGCACCGATCGGCGACGTCGCCCGGCCGGGCAACCGGGTGCTGACGTTCCTTCCGCTGGCGCACGTGCTGGCGCGGGCCGTGTCGCTGGCGATGTTCGAAGGCGGCGCGACGCAGGCGCACTGGTCCGACTTCGGCACGGTCACCGGTGAATTCGAACGTTTCCGGCCCAACACCATCCTCGGTGTTCCCCGCGTGTTCGAGAAGGTGCGGGACGGCGCGGCCCGCAAGGCGGCGTCGGGTGGCGGCCTGCAGAAGCGGATCTTCGACTTCGCCGAGGCCACGGCGGTGGCGTACAGCGAAGCCCAGGACACGGGCGGTGCGCCGCTGCGACTCCGGCTCGAGCACGCGGTCGCCGACAAGCTCGTCTACGCGAAACTCCGTGCCGCCCTGGGCGGCGACTGCTGGTGGGCGATCTCGGGTGGCGGGGCGCTCATGCCCAGGCTCGGTCATTTCTTCCGCGGCATCGGGGTTCCCGTCTACGAGGGCTACGGACTCACCGAATCGACGGCCGCGCACTGCGTCAACGTTCCCGGTGCCCAGCGGATCGGAACGGTCGGTCAGCCGCTGGGTGGCAACAGTGTGCGCATCGCCGAGGACGGCGAGATCGAACTGCGCGGCGGCGTCGTGTTCGGCGGCTACTGGCGCAACGAACACGCCACCCGGGAAGTGCTGGACGACGGCTGGTTTCGCACCGGCGACCTCGGCGACCTGGACGAGAGCGGCTATCTCACCATCACCGGCCGGAAGAAGGATCTGCTGATCACCGCCGGCGGCAAGAACGTGTCGCCGGGTCCGCTCGAAGACCGGCTGCGCTCACACCCCCTCGTCTCACAGGCGGTGGTGGTCGGCGACGGCCGCCCGTTCATCGGTGCCCTGCTGACCGTGGATCCGCAGGAATTCCGCAAGTGGAAATCCGCGCACGGCAAGTCGTCCGATGCCACGGTGGCGGACCTGCGCGACGACGAGGACCTGCGCGGAGACCTGCAGGACGCCGTGGACGACGCGAACACCACCGTCTCGCACACGGAGTCGATCAAACGGTTCGTCGTCCTGGACCGCGACCTCACGGAAGCGGACGGGGAGCTTACCGCCACCCTGAAGATCAAGCGTCCCGTGGTGACCGAGCGCTTCGCGGACGACATCGCGGGCCTGTACCGCCGGGGCTGACCGGCTACGGTGGCGGCATGACAACAGCTTTCGTTCTGTCGGGTGGGGCGAGCCTCGGGGCAATCGAGGTCGGAATGTTGCAGACCCTGATCGGCAGGGGCATCCGGCCGGACCTCATCGTCGGCACGTCCGTCGGTGCGCTCAACGGTGCCTGGCTCGCCGGGGGTTCCTCCGACGCGGACCTGCGCGAACTGGCCGACCTGTGGCGCGGTCTCACCCGCAGCGCGGTGTTTCCCGCCGGATTGCTCACCGGATTCACCGGGTTCGTCGGTCTCCGCAACCATCTGGTCTCCAACCGCGCCGTCAGGAAGTTGCTGGCGCAGCATCTGCGGTTCGAACGGATGGAGGATGCGCCGATCCCGCTGCACGTCATCGCCGTCGACGTGCTGACCGGCAAGGACGTCCGGCTGTCGACGGGGCCTGCCGTCGACGCGGTCACCGCCAGCGCGTCGCTGCCCGGCATCCTCCCGCCCGTGGTGATCGACGGCCGGGCGCTGATGGACGGCGGGGTCGTCAACAACACGCCCATCTCGCACGCGATCGAATTGGGGGCGACGACCGTGTGGGTGCTTCCGACCGGCTACGCCTGCACCCTGTCGAAGGTTCCCGGAAGTGCGCTGGGTATGGGTTTGCTCGGCGTGACGCTCGCGATCAATCAGCGGCTCGCGCTCGACATCGAGCGGTACGAGAGCGTCGCGGACATCCGGGTGGTGCCCCCGCTGTGCCCGTTGGACACGAGTCCCGCCGATTTCGGTGACGCCGACGAACTGATCACGCGGGCGAGGGAGCAGACCGCGACGTGGCTCGACGAGGCACGCGTCGCCGGGGTCGGGCAGGCCGATCTGCTGCTGCCGCACGGGCACGGATAGCCGTCAGCGGCACCCCGTGGGCGCAGGTACTCCGGACAGCCGGTCGTCGATCCAGCGCACCATCTCGGGCAGCGCGAACACGGCGGCGGTGAGGTGCTCGCCGAACTGCGGGGCGTAGGTGACGTCGGCACCGCCGCGGCACCACTCCTGCTGCAGGGTGATCACCCCGTCCTCCGGAATCCACTCGTCGCCGAGGAACACTCGCGAAGACCCGTGATACAGCAGCACCGGCGCGGTCGGGGTGAGCGCGCCCATCCTGTTCTCGGCGACCACCGTCCGGGCGGTGGGAGTGCCGAACGGATCGGGGACAGCCGCGAACAGTTCGGCGGGCAGCGAGGCGACCCCGGCCGGCGCGAGAGTCAGGATGCACTGGTCCTTCAGCGGCGACGTCGCCAGCGCCACACCGAGCGGATTCGCCAGCATCAGCATCTCCGGGTATTCGCGGGCGAGCCCGAGGACGGCGGACAGATACACGCCGGAACCGAGCTGGCCGTTCATCGTCCTGCGGAGCAACCCGAAATCGGCGGGGGTCCCGCCCGCGGCGGCGCCGGCGAGTTCGACGTCCGGTGCGTACGTCGGCTGCAGTTGCGCCGCCCAGCCGGTGGCGATCGCACCGCCGCTGTATCCCGTCGCGAGAACCGGGCTGTCCGAGAGCCCGAGACCGGGAAGCTGCCTCATGCCGCGGATGCTGTCGAGTACGGCATGACCCGCCATCCGTCCCGCGCTGTACGCCATCCGCGGTCCCTCGTGATCGGGCACGAGAACCGCGTAGTTCTTCGCGAGGAACAGCGACAGCACCGGGGGGATGTCCAGGTCGAGGGTCTGCCAGTCGTGCACCATCTTGTAGGACGGGGTGCACCGGGCGCCCAGCGAGTCGATGGGCATGTTGTAGTCGACCACCGGTCTCGGACCCGGCGCGGTCCACTCCGCCGTCGGCACCAGCACCGTCGCGGTCACCGGCACGGGACGGTCCTTGGAATCGTTGGAACGCACCATGATCTGGTGGGCCCGGTGCGGCACCAGCGGGTTCGGCACCGCCCGGAGTGTCACTTCCCGCGAGCGGATGATCTCGCCGGCCGCGAACTCCGCGACGTTCGGCGGCCACACGAAGAAGTCGTCGTCCAGGATGGGGGACGGGAGAATGGATTCGGGCCCGAGCGGCTGGGCGGCCGCCGGCGGAGGGTGGGCGCACACATACGCCGCCGCACAGGTGGACAGTGTCATCAGGACCACCGCACGAAACAGGTTCATCGCTACCACCGCCCTGAGGTAACTGTCCCAGGATGTAACTGTAACTCCAGTCACATCGTCGCAGATAGACACGGCTGCAGCGGTGGTTTGTTTTCGAAGCGGGATGGTTACTGTGTGAGCATGGCGGTCACCGTGGAGCGGGCAGAACTCGAGCAGGCTGAAGACATCGTTCAGATGCACTGGGACGCTGAGGATTGGCTCCTGGCCAGGGAAATCGATCCGCCCGCCCGGGGTGAAGTGTCGCTCGCCGACGTGCGCGAGCAGATCGAATTCGGGGAATGGCGGGTCGCGCTGTTCGCGGGGATCGTGGTGGGGGCGCTCCGGGTACTGCGATCCGATCCGGACGTGTGGCTCGAGGACGACATCCCGGCCGCATACGTGGCCCGGGTCATGACCGACCGCAGGCACGCCAGCGCCGGACTGGGCGCCCAGTTGCTGCGGTGGGTCGACGAGCACGCCCGCTCCGAGGACGCGTCCGTCGTGCGGCTCGAATGCGTCGAAACCAACTCCCGGCTCCGCGACTACTACGAGGAGCAGGGATTCTTCCTGGTGGGTCGCCGGGACTTCGACGTGGAGTGGCCGAGCGTCGTGCTCATGGAGAAGGCGCTGCGCTGACGGTTCACAGCGGGTCGAGAATCCGGTGCAGGAACTGTCGTAGCCGCGGCACGGTCGGATTGACGAGTACGTCTTTCGGGGTGCCGCGTTCGAGCACGACACCGTTGTCGATGAACAGCACCTGGTCGGCCACCTGCTGCGCGAACCGTATCTCGTGGGTCACGATCACCATCGTCCAGCCCTCGGTCGCGAGATCCCGGATCACCCGCAACACCTCGCCGACCAGTTCGGGGTCCAGCGCGGACGTGGGCTCGTCGAACAACATCAGTTTCGGCTTCAGGGCGAGCGCCCGGGCGATACCGACCCGCTGCTGCTGACCGCCCGACAGCTCGTACGGGTACTGGTCCGCCTTCTCCGCCAGACCGACCTGCGTCAGCAACCGCATCGCGCCCGCACGCGCCTCGGCCTTGGGCCGTTTCTGCACCACGATCGGGCCCTCGGTCACGTTCTGGATCGCCGTCTTGTGCGGAAACAGGTTGTGGGCCTGGAACACCATCCCGCTCTGCGCGCGGAACCTGGCCAGCGCCGACCGGCCCACCTCGGCGCCGAAATCCACCGACTCGTCCCCGATCGAGATCACCCCGCGGTCCGCCATATCCAGGGCGTTGAGGGTGCGCAACACCGTCGTCTTGCCGGAGCCCGACGGTCCGATGATGACGGTCACCGTGCCCGCCCCGACGTCGAAGCTGATGTCGCGCAGAACGTGATGGTCGCCGAACGACTTCTCGACGCCGGATACCTGAAGGAGGGGAGGGGTGTCGGTCATCGGGCCACATACCTGTCGAGTCGGGCTTCGAGCCGGACCTGGACGGCCGACAGGAAGATGCAGATCACCCAGTAGTACAGCGCGGCGATGCCGTAGAGGGCGAAGAAGTCGAACGTCGGTGCGGCCGCGAGCTGGGCGACACGGAGCAGTTCGGTCACCAGGATCGTCGACGCCAGCGACGTGTCCTTCACGAGTGAGATCAGCGTGTTGGACAGCGGCGGGACTGCCACCCGGGTGGCCTGCGGCAGCACGATCCGCTGCAGGGTGGTGGTGTAGCCCATGCCGATGGTCTGCGCGGCTTCCCACTGGCCCTTGGGGATCGACAGGATCGCAGCCCGGATCACCTCGGCCGCGTAGCCGCCGACGTTGAGGCTGAACGCGATCACCGCCGCCGGGAACGGTTCGAGCGTCACGCCGAACTGCGGCAGCGCGTAGAACACGATGAACAACTGCACCAGCAGTGGGGTGCCGCGGATGATGGAGACGTAGAAGCGGGCCAGCATCGACAGCGGTCTGATCGACGAGATCCGGGCGAGCGCCACCAGCAACGCGATCACCAGACCGATGGTGAAGCTGATGATGGTCAGCGGAATCGTCATGGTGATCGTGGCCTTCAGCATCGGCCACAGGTTGTCCAGGATCAGCTGGACCGTTGCGTCGTCCACGGGCAGGCTCTCAGTTGGTCGGTGCCGACACGTCGGTGCCGAAGTACTTCTGCGAGATCTGTGCAAGCGTTCCGTCGGCGCGCAGTTCGTCCAGGGCCTTGTCGATGTCGGGTATCAGGCCGCTGTCCTTGCGGGCCGCGAATGCCTGCTCACTCGTGTCGCCGGTCTCGGCGGCCACCTTCACCCCGGTGTCGCCGGTCTGCTTCTGGTATTCGGCGACGGCCAGATTGTCGTTGACGGTGGCGTCGACCCGGCCGTCCTTGAGCAGCGTGATGGCCTGGACGAAGCCTTCGACGGATTCGACGTTCGCGCCCGCGTCCCTGGCCACCTGCGCCCAGTTGCTCGTCGCGGACTGCGCCGTCGTCTTGCCGTTCAGGTCGGCGAGCGAGGTGATCGCGTTGTCGTCGGCGCGGGTGACGATCACACCCTCGGAGTAGGTGTACGGCGTCGACAGGTCGTACTTCTGGGTGCGCTCGTCGTTGACGGTCACCTGGTTGGCGACGAGGTCGTAGCGTTTCGCCTCGAGCCCGGCGAAGATGGAGTCCCACGGGGTCTGGGTGAACTCGACGGACACGCCGAGTTTGTCGCCGACCGCGCGGATGACGTCGACGTCGTACCCGGTGAGCTGACCGTCGGGACCCTGGTAGCTGAACGGTGTGTACGTGCCCTCGGTGCCGACTTTCAGGACGCCCGATTCGCGTACCTGGTCGATCACCGGACCCGAATCGGAGCTTCCGCACCCGGCCAGCGACAGTGCGGTCAGGACGGCGATCAGGGCGGCCGGAAGTGTGCGTCGCACGGTGTTCCTCCTCTGTCGGCGGATCAGCTAACCGTACTGGTCGAACGCCACCCGGATAGGATCTTCGGGTCCCCATCAGGAAGAAGGATTGTCCCGCCGTGTCCTCTCTCGCTCTCCGACGGCCGGTGTGGCTGCATCCGACAGTGTTTCGTATCGAGTCGTTGTCCGCGCTCGTCGTGGCGATGGCCCTCATCCCGGAGGCGTTGTCGTTCTCCATCATCGTGGGTGTCGATCCGCGGGTGGGCTTGTTCACCGCCGCGATCATGGCGATGACCATCGCGTTCACCGGCGGCCGTCCGGCGATGATCTCCGCGGCCACCGGTTCGGTGTCGCTGGTGCTGGCCCCGCTCATGGCGTCGCACGGGTTGCAGTACCTCATTGCGGCGGTGTTCCTCGGCGGTGCGATGCAGATCGTCCTCGCCGTCCTCGGGGTGGCGCGGCTCATGCGGTTCCTGCCGCGCAGTGTGATGGTCGGCTTCTGCAACGCACTGGGAATCCTCATCTTCGTGCACCAGTTCCCGTATCTGACGAACGTGCCGTGGGCGGTGTACGCGCTCCTCGCCGCCGGTCTCGTGCTGCTCGTGTGGATTCCCCGGCTGACCACGGCGGTGCCCGCGCCGCTGCTCGTGATCGTCGGGCTCACCGCGTTCACCGTCCTCGCCGGTGTCGCCGTGCCCACCGTCGGGGATCAGGGCGAACTGCCCGACGGCCTGCCGACTCTCATCGGGCTGCCCGACGTACCGCTCACGGTCGACACCCTGCGCATCATCGCGCCGTTCGCGCTGGCGATGGCCGTCGTCGGGCTCCTCGAATCGTTGATGAGCGCCAAACTCGTGGACTCGGTCACCGACACGCATTCGGACAAGACGCGTGAGTCGTGGGGGCAGGACGTCGCGAACATCGTGACCGGGCTCTTCGGCGGCATGGGCGGGTGCGCCCTGATCGGGCAGACCATCATCAACGTCAAGACCGGCAGGGCGCGAACGCGGTTGTCGACGTTCCTGTCGGGTGCGTTTCTGCTGATTCTCGTGGTCGGTCTCGGCGACGTGGTGGGAACCATTCCGATGGCGGCGCTCGTCGCCGTGATGGTGCTGGTGGCCGCCACGACCTTCGACTGGCACAGCGTCCGCACGCTCCGGCGGATGCCGCTGAGCGAGACTCTGGTGATGCTCAGCACCGTCGCGGGCACCCTGGCCACGGACAATCTCGCGATCGGTGTGGGTGTCGGTGTGCTCGTCGCGATGGTGCTGTTCGCGCGCCGGGTGGCCCACATGGTGGACGTGCGCGGCGAACTCGACGGCGACGTGAAGACGTACCGGGTGAGCGGTCAGCTCTTCTTCGCCTCGTCCAACGACCTCGTGTTCTCGTTCGACTACGCGGACGACCCCGGCCGCGTGGTCATCGATCTGTCGGGCGCCACCATCTGGGACGCCTCCACCGTGGCCGCTCTCGACGGCATCACGACGAAGTACGCGAGCCGCGGCACCGACGTCACCGTGGAGGGCCTGAATCCGGTCAGCGAGGAGCGGTACCGCAGGCTGACCGGCCGGCTGGGCGACTAACCGACGGTCTCCCGCAGGTACGCGAGGTCGTCGGCCAGCCCCTCCTCCGGCGTCTCGAGGACGACGGGTGCGCCGGCGGTCCGCACGACCTCGGCGAGCAGTTCGGGGTCGATGGTTCCGTCGGCGAGGTTGGCGTGCCGGTCGCGGGCCGAGTCGAACTCGTCGCGGGAGTTGTTGAGGTGCACCAGGTCGATTCGTCCCGTGATGGCCTTGATGCGTTCGACGACCCCCACCAGATCCTCGCCGCCCGCCCAGGCGTGACAGGTGTCGAGGCAGAAGCCGGCGCCGAAATCGCCGACCTCCTGCCACAGCCGGTCGATGGCATCGAAGTGCCGCGCCATCGCGAAGTCGCCGCCGGCCGTGTTCTCGATGAGGATGGGGACGGGGAATCCGCCCTTGTCGGCCTGGCGTTCGAACAGTTTGCGCCAGTTGATGATCCCCGCGTTCACGTCCTCGCCGTCGCGGACGTGCCCGCCGTGGACCACCAGCCCGAACGCGCCGATGTCGGCGGCGGCCTGGGCCTGCTGCGCGACGGCGTTGCGGGACGGCATCCGGAGCCGGTTGTTGAGGCTGGCCACGTTGATCACGTACGACGAGTGCACGACGACGTCGATGGGACTGTCGCGGATCTCGTCGGTCCGCGGATGTGCCGGGGGCTTCTCCCATTTCTGCGGGTCCGTGAGGAACATCTGAATGACGTCGGCGCCGAGCCGTTCGCCGTATCCGATCGGATCTTCGTCCTGGCGGACGTGTGCTCCTATGCGCATGTAACCAGGGTAGGTGGTGGGTGCTGTGACCATGCCTGTGCTTGCGATCGCAGGCGTAAGGAGGAATGCTCCCTCGTTTTCACCAACTTCATGGTTTAAGCCTGCGTTCGCAGTCATAGGCATGGACTTCGGCGGAGAATCGGCGCACACTGGCGTTAAGCATCCGTCGACAAGCTTTGATTTGATCCAGGAGGCTGCCATGGCTACCCCACGTCGCCGCGAGCGAACCGACACCGGCGGGATCTCCGACGGATTCGTGGCACGGCGACACCAACTCGGGCTGACTCAGGCGGAGCTCGCCGACCTGGCCGGAGTGTCGAGGTCGAGTGTGCAGTCGATCGAATCGGGCCGGGGCACCGTCCAACTGGATCTCGTCGACGCCGTCGCGGACGCCATGGGATGCCGTCTGGCGCTGCTCACCCGTTCGGGAGTCGAGGTGGAGGCCTGATGGTCGAGAACCTCAGCGGCGTCGACCGGGCCGACGTCTACAAGGGTGACCGCCTCGCAGGCAGTCTCGTGCGGGAGGGCGGGGACGTCGTCTTCCGCTACGACCCCGCGTACCTGCAGGACCCCGGCGCCCCGCAGGTCGCGTGGACGATCCCCACTTCGTCGACCGACGTGCGTGCCAGCGGAGGCAGCGTCCCGCCGTTCTTCGCGGGTCTCCTCCCCGAGGGGATCCGGCTGCGGGGCGCGGTCGCGGCCACCAAGACGTCCGAGGACGATCACCTCACGATCCTGATGGCGGTCGGAGCCGACACGATCGGCGACGTGCGCGTCCTGCCCGCAGGGGTGCCGCCGCCCGAGACCGCGCCCGTGTTCGACCCCGACGCGATCGAGCGCCAGGACCTGCGGGCGCTGTTCGAGCACATGTCGGGGCACGAGGCCGTGAAGCTGGACCCCACGTCGCTGCCCGGGGTTCAGGCGAAGGTGTCGGCCCAGATGTACTCGACACCGATCGCGACGGAGAAGGGCCCCGCCATTCTCAAACTCTCGCCACCGCAGGGATACCCGCAGTTGGTCGAGAACGAGCACTTCTTCATGGGACTCGCCGCGCAGTGCGGGTTGCCCGTAGCCGACCACCAACTGGTGCACGACGGAAAGGGGAACGCCGGCCTGCTCGTCGCGCGCTTCGACCGTCGAGTCGATGCGTCCGGCCGTGTCGTCCGCACACCCCAGGAGGATGCGTGCCAGGTGATGGGGATGTTCCCCGCGGCCAAGTACCGGCTGAAGACAGAGAACGTGATCACCGCACTCGCTGGGGTGTGCGAGCGCGGCGGCGGATCGGCGCGCGTCGCCACCCTGGAACTGCTTCGGCTGGTGGCCTACTCGTACGCGATCGGCAACGGCGACCTGCACGGCAAGAACTTCTCGGTGCAACTCGCCGAATCGGGTTTGTGGAGCGTCACACCCGCCTACGACCTGCTCTGCACCCAGCCGTACCTCGGGTGGCGCGACCCGATGGCCCTCGACTTCTACGGCAAAGCGAACAAACTCGACCGCAGGCACTTCGTCGAATGCGGGGGCCGGCTCGGTGTTCCCGAACGAGCGGTCAGCAGAATGCTCGACGGCGTCCGCAAGGGCATCGGGCGTGGCATCGGGGAGATCGAGTCGATCGGCTTCACCGAAAAGGAGAACACGCTGCTGCGCACACTGATGGAACGGCGCTCGGACGAACTGGGCTGAGCCGGCTCACCACACCCGGAACGCGCTGTCCGAGAGCGTGAATCCGTGACCCGCCTCGCTGCGGCACGACACCCCGGCGGCCTCGTCGACGACGCACGTCAGGTCGTTCACCTGCAACACCCTTCCATACGACAGCGCGGGAGCGGCAGATCCGTCGAGGGGATAGAACCGAGGGTCGCCGGCACTGGCGAACTGGCCGGGGCGGCCGCCGGTGACCTCGATCGCGTTGGGCGTGACCGGGGTCCCGGACGCACCGGCGCCCGGGACCTTCGGCGCCGACGCCGGCATCGGGCCGTGGCAGCCGGCGGTCGGGAGGTCGCCGCCGGTCAGGATTGCACAGTGGAACTTGGTGCTCGGCGTGGTGAAGTAGTAACTCCCCGCCGCGGTGCCGGCGAACGCCTGCGGGTCGGCCGGGGGAGGGGTGCTGGTCGTGGTTGTTGTTGTCGTGGACGGGGGTGCGCTGGTGGTGGTGGTCTTCGGCGCGGTTGTCACAGCGGGTGTGGTCGCGGAGGTGGTCGCCGGCCCCGCGACGGCGCCGGTCTCGGGGGAGCCGTCGACGGAGCGGGCGCAACCGGCCACCACAACCACTGCCGCCGCCGCGAACAGAAGTACCGCACGCACCGTGTCAGTCATGGGGAGAGCCTAGAACCGCACCCGTCCCGAGCGGTCGCGGCGCGTCGGGCGAAATTCTGGGACAGTGGGTGGTCAGCGAACTGCCAGGAGGTCCGATGTCGGAAAGCGCCCAGTACGAGGAGCGTCGTGCCCGCATCTCCTTCCAGGTCCGCGACTGGTGTGAACGGTCTGCGATCGCGGGCACCCATGCCCCGCTGTCGGACGCCGCTGCCGTCCTGATCGCCGCCGGGCATCTCGATCCGCCTACCCGGCAGGTGCTCACCAACCGGCGTCGCGCGGGCCGCACCATTCCGTCGATCGGGGGCTTCGGAGCGCTGCGTCTGCTCACGGACGAGTACCACCAGGTCGCCCGGCGCACCGGCAGCCTGCGTCCCGGTCCGGCACAACTGCTGTTCAAGTACCGTGCCACCGAGCTCGGCCGCAAACTGCAGTCGTATCGGTCCGCGGTCGTGATGTCGCCTGCGCACTACGGCAACGGTGTCCGGGCCATGCGCCGGGATCGGCGCGAGGGCGTCCACCTGGATCTCGAACAACGTGAGGCGCTGTTCCGGGCGCTGCAGCGCACACCGGCGCCGACTGCGGGCACCGTTCTCGAACGTGCAGGCAACTATGCCCGCGGCACCGCAGCGGAACGCATCGGCCAGGCGGCAGGGAACACCCCGATGGCCGCGGTCGGAAAACGCGTCGCCGACGCCATCGGCAAGGGCGCCGATCTCGACAACGACAGATTCGCCGACTCGTACGACACCCTCCTCTACCTGGCGGGGATGCTCTTCGACAGGATCGACGGTTCCGAGGTGTGGCACTCGGAACATTTCGCAATCCAGCGTTACCAACTCGACCTCGCCGAAGAATTGACGCAGATCGCCGTCGACACCGTCGCACTGCGCGGAATCCGAATCGAACTCGACGAAGCGCTGCGCGCCACACATTCCGACAGCGCCCGTAGGCAGATCGAGGCCCGGCAGAACGCGCTGAAACCGGTGTGGGATCAACTGGTCGACCGCGTCGCCGCACTCGCCCGCATCGGGGACCTGCTGTCCCGGGCCGAGGTGCAACTGCGGTCCGTGCTGGCGGTCAACCGGGCGATGAGCCTCGACAGCCGCATCGACGAACTCATCGCACGCTCCGGCGACCGCGAACTGTCGGCGGAGAACACGCACAACGTCGGCGACCAGTTCGGCGGCGTGGAGGAGTTGATGCTCACGTACCAGTCGGCCCTGCACGGAGACATCGCCGAACTCACTTCCTGGTCCGGGGGACGGGCATGACCGAATTCGCGAGGCTGGGGGACGAACCATTCGTCTCCCTGACCACTTTCCGCAGGTCCGGGGAACCCGTCTCGACGCCGGTCTGGATTGCGCGCGACGGCGACGCTCTCATCGTCACCACTCCGGAGGAAAGCGGAAAGGTGAAGCGGCTACGCAACAACGAGAGCGTCGAACTTCGCCCGTGTTCTCGGCGGGGCAAGGTGGACGCGAGGGTCGACCCGGTTGCCGCCGTGGCCGAGATCGTCACCGACGAGTCCGCCAGTCGAAGGATGGCCGACACGATCCGAGACGAGTACGGCCTGGAATACCGGATCGTGATGTTCATCGAACGAGTCCTCGCGCGTCGGCGGAAACCGCGGGTCCTGCTGCGGATCACCCCGGCGACCGAACGGGTCATCCCCACCTCCTCATGACGCTCGGAGGTGCGCGATGAGGATGGCCTCGATTTCCGACCGTCGTGCCGCGGACGGCAGGCGCGGCGCCGCGGATCGGTAGTGATGTCCCGTTGGGGTGCCGAGGTCGAAGAGATGGGTGCGGCCGTGCCGCCTGACGGGGCGGGCGGTCCAGCCGTCGCCTTCCTTCGCGTAATTGCACGCCGCGCACAAACCGGCCCCGTTCTGGGCGGTGGTGGCACCCTTGTTGCGGCGGGAGAGGATGTGGTCGTGATGGCGGATCGGCGCATCACACCACGGTGTGCGGCACGTGCGGTCCCGCAGGTCGATCAACTTCCGCAAACTTTTCGGGAACGTCCGGGACTGCGATTCCATCGCCGTCAACGCACCCGACAACGGACACGAGTAGACGTTTCGTAAGGTCACCGCGGTATCACCATCGAGGGCATTCGCGACCAGTTGCCGGGCGATCCCGGCCGGCACCGGACCGAACCCCGCCACATCCGCCGCCTCGTTCTCGCCCGCCAACAGGGCCTCGTCGGAGATCACCAGATTCACCGCCACCGGCACCCCATCGGTGACCGAGGCCCCGGTGCCGCGGTCGAACAACAAGTCCGCCATCAGCTGGTTGCGGGTGCGGCCGCCGCTGTCCCCGGTCGCGATGAGACTGTCCGCATCACGACCCAACGTCGCCTGCAGGCACACCGCCTGTTCCATCGGCATCAGCACACTCAGATACGCCATCGAATCCGGTGCCGGACGGGTGGTCACCCGCCGCTCGGACACCGCCTTGCGGTACCGGGCCACCACCGCGGCGGCGTCGAGTTCCACCGCGAGAGCCTTCGCCTTCGCCACCAGGCCGCGGTCACCGACACCGTCGAGAACGTCCGGGTCCGAACACAACCGGTGGTCGACGATCTTCCGATCCGCCGCCGACAGGCACGCCGTCTCCCGCACCAACAGGGTGGCGCGCCATTCGTTCAACCGGCCCGACCGCAACAACGCCAACGTGTGCGGCATCTCGTGCACCACCGCCTGCGCGAACCCCAGATGCCGGCCACCACGATTCGGGGACTCCCTGCGCGCCAACGCGATCTGCGAGGCGATGCCGCGGTCCCACTCCACCCGCGGCAACCGACGGGCCTTGCGGTCCTCCCGCATACAGGTGGCGACATCGTCGGTCACCACCGCCTGCACCGCACACCCCACCGACTTCAACGACTCCACCGCGTCGATCCACTCGATCCCCAACCCGGCATCACCGCACGCCTCGACACACCGCAACCGGGTCGTGAACGCCCGCAGCTCGTCCAGGTCCGGTGCCACGACTTCTACTTCCCCCATGACCAACCTCCCCCAAGGTCATTCGAATGTATGTTCGACTCTACCAATCATGTTCGACTGGCGCAATACTCGGCGGTTTCGGTCTACGGTGATCGTGGAGAACACATCTGATGGGAGCTGACTGCGATGACCGATGATGCCGTCCTGCAGCGTGCGGTTGCGAACGAGTTCTCGGACCTGGCCGATCTCCTCGACGGGATCTCGGATGAGGAATGGGACACGCCTTCGCTGTGTGAGGGCTGGCGGATTCGTGAGGTGGTCGCACATGTCACGATGGCGGCGCGCTATTCCGAGGAGCGGTTCATGACGCGTCTGCGCGAGTGCGAGTTCGATTTCACCCGGCTGTCCAACGAGATCGCCCGTAGTGATGGCGAATTGGCAACGTCGGATCTCGTTGCCGACCTGCGCTCGGACACCATGCGCGGGTGGACTCCGCCGGGCGGCGGTTATCACGGCGCGCTCAACCACGTGGTGATCCACGGCCTCGACGTCACGGTGCCGTTGGGGGTACCGCGCCGCGTACCCGAGGAGACGATCCGCATCGTCCTCAACGACCTCACGGCCGGCGGTGGGCACTCGAATTTCGGTGTAAACATCGAGGGTCGCCGGCTGCGGGCCACGGACCTCGGCTGGTCATACGGTTCGGGCGCCGAATTGTGCGGAGCGGGCGAGGATCTCGCACTCACGATCTGTGGCCGGACACTTCCGGCCGGACGGGTCGAGGGCGACCCGTTGTAATCGGTCTCAGCTGCCCGGAACGAAGCCCGGGTAGACGAAGTGTCCAGGGCCTCCGCCGGGGAGCGAAGCGCCGAGCGACCCGGGGAAGTCCAGGGACAGTTTCACGAGCTTGTGGGGTTGCCCGTTCTGGTCGGCCTGCCAGCAATCGAGCAGCACCCCGTGGAATCCGGTGCAGACGATGCGGTTGGCGGTCCCGAACGGCGACGTGAGGCGGTTCGCGCTGACGAACGGATTCCAGTAGTCGAGATCGGTCGGGGTGAGGAAGTTCTGGTTGTCGAACGGCGCGAGCGGACTGGGCTCGGTGGGTATCGGCGGAAACCGGCGGGCGGCGCCTACGTCCGCAAACCGGGGTGACGGCTGGCGAGGACGGGAACGAGGAACCTGTTCGGCGCGAGGCGCGCGAAGACGGACGCCGCCCGGTTCGCGAAACCGGGGATGGCGACCATCTGTCCCTTGTCGAGGCCGTCGATCCCGGTCTTGGCCACGGATTCGGGACTCTCCCACATGAAGCTGGGGAGCGCGGCCTCCGCGTCCTCCTTCGCGAAACCGGCCGTCTCGCCGAATCCGGTGTCCACGGGTCCGGGGCAGAGTGCGGTCGCGGTGACCCCGGTGCCTTTCAGTTCGCCGGTCAGGCTTTCGGTGTAGGAGAGGACGAATGCCTTGCAGGCGCCGTACCCCGCCTGTCCGGGCAGCGGTTGGAACGCCCCGGTGGACGCGACGTTGAGGATCGCACCTCGACGCCGCTGCACCATGCCCGGCAGGGCGCGGCTGCACAGGTCGGCGACGGCCGTCACGTCGACCTCGATCATGTTCATCTCGGCGTCCGGATCGGACGAGGCCACCGGGCCGAGCGTGGACAGGCCGGCGTTGTTCACGAGGATGTCCAGGGTCAGTCCGAGTTCGCCGACCCGGTCGAGCAGGGTCGCCCGGGCCGAGCGGTCGGACAGGTCGGCGCCCAGCACGTGCGCCCGCCCGCCCGCGGCCCGCAGTTCGGTGGCCAGTTCCTCCAACTTCTCGGCCCGGCGGGCGACGAGCACCACCTGGTGACCGCGGCGGCTGAGTTCACGGCTGAGGGCCGTGCCGATCCCGGACGACGCTCCGGTGACGAGCGCGGTGCGATCGGCGGCAGGAGTGGTGAGACTCATGCGTCCAACCTACGTGCCGCCGTCGCCGGCGCAAGGGTTCACCGTTCAGGCGTGGGTGCCGCCGTCGATGCGGATCTCGGTTCCGGTGACGAACGCGCCGTCGTCGGAGGCGAGCATGGCGACGACTCCGGCGACCTGTTCGGGTCCGCCCATGGCCGCGCCGCCCGATTCCAGGGTGGTGGGGAGGATGGGTGACAGTTTGGCGAACAGGCCCCAATCGGCGTCGGACGGAACGTATCCGGACGTGGCGTCGGTGATTCCGGTCTTGATGCTGCCGGGGGCGACACCGACGGCACGCAGACCCTGCTTGCCGTATTCGAGGGCCAGCGCGTGGGTGAACGACTGGATGCCGCCCTTGCTCGCGGCGTACGCGGCCATGTAGGGGTGCGCGAAGGCGGCAGAGGTGGAACTGAAGTTCACGACCACGCTGCGCTCGTTGCGCAGCAGCGCGGGCAGGCATTCGCGAACCATGAGGAAGGTGCCGGTGAGGTTGATCCCGATCACCTGATTCCACAGGTCCAAGGGCGTCTCGTGGGTGTGCGAGGCGCGGAGGATGCCCGCGGCGTTCACGAGTACGTCCAGTCCGCCCAGGTTCTCGACGCTGCGGCTCACGCCGTCGACGACGGACTTCTCGTCGCCGATGTCGATGGCGGCGGCGCTGAGGCGCCCCGCCGTGCCTGCCGCTTCGGCGAGTTCCGTGGTCCGCGCGAGGCCGTCCTCGGAGACGTCGGCTGCCACGACGGTGCCGCCTTCATCGAGCAGGCGGAGGGCGGTGGCCTGGCCGATACCCGACGCAGCGCCGGTCACCAGGATCCGCCGGTTGTCGAATCGATTCATCGTCTGTGCTCCTCGTGTGGTTCCGAATTCGATGTCATTGGCCCATGACGTATTTCACGGTCGGTCCGGCGGTCCAGCCGCCGTCGACGGCCAGTTCCGCTCCCGTGACGTATGTGGACGCGTCGGACAGCAGGAATCCGACGGCGCCCGCGATCTCCTCGGGCACCCCGACCCGCGCCATGGGGGTGTTCGGGTAGTTGCCGTCGCCCTGCTGGATGCCGAGGCCCGCGGTCATCGGGGTGTACGTCATGCCGGGGTGGACGGAGTTGACGCGGATCCGGTCGGTGCCCAGTTCCACGGCGGCGATCTTCGTGAGCCCGCGCACGCCCCACTTGGACGCGCCGTAGCCGGCGGTCAGGGCGAGTCCCATCAGCCCGGCGGCGGAGGAGATGTTGACGATCGATCCGCCGCCGGCGGCGCGCATCGGCCCGATCACGGCCTGCAGGCCGTTGAACACGCCGGTCAGGTTGATGTCGAGGACCGTCCGGAAGTGCTCGAGCGGTTCGTGCTCGATGTACTGGCCGGTGGAAATGCCCGCATTGTTGACGAGGCCGTCGACGCGTCCGAAGGCGCTCGTCGCCACGTCGACCGCGGCCTGCCACTGCTGCGGGTCGGTGACGTCGAGGTGGCAATACCGCGCCCGGTCACCCAGCTGCTCGACCGTCGCGCGGCCGTCGTCGTCGAGAACGTCACCGACGACGACGCTGCCGCCCTCGTCGACGATGCGCTGCGCGAAGGCAGCGCCCAGCCCCCGCGCCGCCCCGGTCACGATCACAACCTTCCCCGCCAGTTGCTGTGCGGTCTCGGTCATCTCAGCTCACATCCTCGTCGTCGAAAAGTCACGTTCGCCCGGCACCCTCGGCTGCCGACGGCCCGAGTCTGCTGTGGGCGGCCCCCGCGGGAAACGGGTTCTCCCGGTGATCGGAACAACTCGTAGCCACGGGAAACGCCGGACCACTGTGATGTGGATTACCCGCTGACGTTCCGGACATGCCGGACGAGCGGATCTCCCCGACTGACCATCGAAAGGGTTTCCATGTCTCGACGTGTCACCTCCACCGCCGCGGTGCTGATCACCGGCAGCGTGCTGTTCGCGGGTCTCGGCGCGCCTGCGCTCGCTTCGGCGGACCCGTTCTCGCTGCCCGGAATCAGCCTCCCGGATTTCGGTTCGTCCGATTTCGGGAGCGCGGGCCCGGTCGTCGAGACGCCGCGACTGGCGTCGGTCGACAACTTCCGCGACGTCGGAGGAACGGGACGGGGGTATGCGACCGCCCGCGGGGGACACGTCACGCGGGGGCTGTTCTACCGTTCGAACGCGCTGGTTCCGAACGACCAGGATCTCGCCGTCCTCACCGGGCTCGGGCTGACCGCGGTGTACGACGTGCGGACCGTCGAAGAGGTGGCGGCGAAGCCCGACCGGCTCCCGGCCGGACCACGGTATCAGGGCATCCCGATCCTGTCGGGTGACCTCGGTGCCGCTGTCGCGCAGTTGAAGTCGCCCGCCGACGCCGTCGCGTTCATGCAGCAGATGAACCGCAGCTTCGTCGACGACGCGGCGACCCGGGCCGGGTTCGCGCAACTCCTGACGTCATTGGCCGAGACCGACGGACCGCAGGTCTTCCACTGCACGGCAGGCAAGGACCGCACCGGCTGGGCGTCCGCGCTGCTGCTCTCCATCGCCGGGGTTCCGCAGGACACCATCTTCGACGACTATCTGCTCACCAACGAATACACCGCCGCGTCGATGAAGGTCACGTACGACCAGATCGCCGCCGGCCGCGGCGAGGCGGTGGCGAAGATCTACCAGCCGCTGCTGGGTGTGGACCGTAGCTACCTCGAGGCAGGGCTCGGCCGGCTCGCCGAGCAGTACGGCACGGTCGACCGTTACCTCACCGACGGGCTGGGTCTGAGTTCGGCGACGGTCGACCGGCTGCGGAGCAAGCTGCTCGGCTGAGGTCAGGCCCCGATCGCGTCCGAGAGGGTCGTGAGCCGGCTGATCTCGGACGCGGTCAGCGTCACGGTCGGGGCGTCGAGCAGGGCGGGAAGCTGTTCGAGGCGGCTCGCGCTCGCGATCGGCGCGGTGATGCCGGGCCGGGTCAGGAGCCACGCGAGGGCGATGGTGGAGATCTCCGCGGAGTGCGCGTCGGCGATCTCGGCCAGGGCGTCGACGACGGCGAGACCGGACTCGGAGAAGTAGCGGGTCGCCATCCGCTGGCGGGCCCGGCCCTCGAGGTCGGCCTGGGTGCGGTACTTGCCCGCGAGGAAACCCGCCGCGAGCGAGTAGTACGGGAAGACGCCCAGGCCGTTCTCGGTCGCGAGCGCGGCCACCTCGGGCTCGTAGTCGTGGCGGTGCACCAGGTTGTAGTGCGGCTGCAGCGCGATCGGCGCGGCGAAACCGTGCTCGGCCGACAGCGACAGCCACTCCCGGATGCGCTCGGGCGAGTAGTTGGAGATGGCGACGTGCCGGACGAGTCCGTCGCGGACCAGCTTGTCGAAGGCGCCGAGCGTGTCCACGAGGGGAGTGTCGGCGTCGTCGAAGTGCGCGTAGTACACGTCGATGTAGTCGGTCTGCAGCCGCTTCAGGGACGCCTCCGCCGCTGCCCGGACGTTGGCGGGGGCCAGGCCCTTGAACTCGGGATGCTGGCTGACCTTGGTGGCGATCACGATGTGGTCCCGGTTGTGGCGGGACGCCATCCAGTTGCCGAGGACGGTCTCGGACTCGCCGCCGGAGTTGCCGTCGGCGAACGCGGAGTACGAGTCCGCCGTGTCGACGAAGTTGCCGCCGCCCGCGGCGAATGCGTCGAGGATGTCGAACGACGTCGGTTCGTCACTGGTCCAGCCGAAGGTGTTGCCACCGAGGGCCAGGGGAAAGATGTCCAGATCCGAGTTGCCGATCGCGACCACGGGTGCTCCGTTTCTAGGTGTGTCCTGTCCGGGAATGTGCGAAGAGTTCGCCTGACGACGCTATCGCAGCCGCTAGGCGCACGCGCGTCCGGCTACCGGACACACCGTTCCTGGTCCGATTCCCAGGCGAATCGGACATGTGTCGCGCTAACCCCGCCCACCGCGACTCCGACGGCATACCGTGGAGGGGGTGCGTTCGTTCCGGCGAGACACGGAGTTGAGTGATGCGGGACCAGTCGATCGATGACGTTCTGAACACGGGCCTGTTCGTCGACGGGCGGTGGATCCGCTCCAGCTCCGGCGAGACCCGGGACTGCATCAATCCGGCCGACGGGTCGGTGGTAGCCACCGTCGACGAGGCCTCCCCGGACGACGCCGCCCGCGCTGTCGCCGCGGCCCGTGCGGCGTTCGACGAGGGCACCTGGCCGCACACGCCCGTCGCCGAGCGCACCGCGGTGGTCGCGCGGATCGCCGATCTGCTCGAACGCGACAAGGAGACGCTGGCGCGCATCGAGACGCTCGACACCGGAAAGACTCTGGAGGAGAGCAGGATCGACATCGACGACGTGGTGTCGGTGTTCCGGTACTACGCGCAACTCGCCGCGGTCGAGGCGGACCGTCTGGTGGATGTCGGCCGTCCCGACGTGATCAGCCGGGTGGTGCGCGAGCCGATCGGTGTGTGCGTGCTCATCGCACCGTGGAACTACCCGCTGCTGCAGATCTCGTGGAAGGTCGCGCCCGCACTGGCGGCGGGGTGCACGATGGTCCTCAAACCGAGCGAGGTGACTCCGCTCAGCACCATCGCGTTCACCGCGCTGATCGCCGAAGCCGGGGTTCCGGCCGGGGTGGTGAACCTCGTACAGGGCAGCGGCGCCGTCCTGGGCGCCGCACTCACGGGCACCCCCGACGTCGACTTCGTCTCCTTCACCGGCGGGCTGGCCACCGGACGCGTCATCCTCGAGACCGCGGCGAAGAACGTCACCAAGGTGGCGGTGGAACTCGGTGGAAAGAATCCGCACATCGTCTTCGCCGACGCGGACGGAGACGACTCCGTCGACCAGGTGCTCACGGGAGTGTTCCTGCACTCCGGTCAGGTGTGCTCGGCGGGAACCCGCCTGATCATCGAGGAATCCATCGCCGATCGGTTCGTCGCCGCGCTCGCCGCCCGAGCGGAGAAGATCCGGATGGGCAACGGCCTCGACCCGGCGAGCCGAACGGGCCCGCTGGTATCCGAGGCCCACCGGGAGAAGGTCGAAAAATACGTGGAACTCGGACGCTCCGAGGGCGCCCGGTTGGTGACCGGGGGAGCCCGGCCCTCGGATCCCGCGTTGGCGAACGGGAGTTTCTACCTGCCCACCATCTTCGACCACTGCGACCGCACCATGCGCCTCGTGCAGGAGGAGACGTTCGGGCCGATCCTCACCGTCGAGCGTTTCACCACGGAAGAGGAAGCGCTGCGATTGGGCAACGACACCGAGTACGGCCTCGCCGCCGGTGTCCGGACCGCCGACAGCGCCCGGGGCGAGCGCATGGTGCGCGGTCTGCGCCACGGAACGGTGTGGCTCAACGACTTCGGTTACTACACCGCGGCCGCCGAGTGGGGCGGTTTCAAGATGTCGGGGAACGGGCGCGAACTCGGCCCCGCCGGTCTGGCGGAATACCAGGAGACCAAGCACATCTGGCACAACACCTCGCCCACGGCGGCGGGGTGGTTCGACAACGGCTAGTCCGGCGCACGGAGAGGCGAGAGAACCATGGCTACTCGGCACGGTGCAGTGGGTGACGGAGATGAGCCGGGGGACAGTGGACTCGGCGAACTGGGGTACAAGCAGGAATTGGACCGCAGTCTGGGCAAGTTCGCCAGTTTCGCGGCGGGAGTCAGCTACATCTCGATTCTCACCGGCACATTCCAGTTGTTCTATTTCGGGTTCGGCACGGCGGGGCCGGCGTATCTGTGGTCCTGGCCGATGGTGTTCGTCGGGCAGATGGCCGTCGCGCTGTGCTTCATGGAACTTGCGGCCAAGTATCCCGTCGCCGGCTCGGTCTACAACTGGGCCAAGCTGCTCGGCAGCAGGATCGTGGGCTGGTCGTCGGGCTGGCTGATGCTCACCGCGTCGATCGTGACGCTCTCCGCGGTCGTGCTCGCGCTGCAACTCAACCTGCCGCGGCTGTGGAGCGGTTTCCAGATCGTCGGTGACGGCAGCGGTGAGTACGACTTCGCGACCAACGCCGTCATTCTCGGCACCGTCATGATCGCGTTCACCACGGCGGTCAACGCATTCGGCGTCAAGCTGATGGCCCTCATCAACAGCACCGGCGTGTTCGTCGAATTGATCGCCGCCGTCCTCATCGCGATCATCCTCGCCGCCAACATCACTCGCGGCCCGGAGGTGTTCTTCTCCACCCACGGGTACGGTGCCGGGGAGGCCGGCGGCTATCTGAGCGTCTTCCTCGTGGCGTCCCTCGCGTCCGGGTACGTGATGTACGGCTTCGATACCGCGAGTTCGCTCGGCGAGGAAACCGTCGACCCGCGGCGGACGGCGCCCAAGGCGATCCTGCGGGCGATCCTCGCGTCGTTCGTGATCGGCGGGGCGATCCTGGTGTTCGCCGTCATGGCGGCCCCCGACCTCGACGATCCGCTGATCGGCAGCAGCGAGGGCGGCCTGCAGTACATCGTCGAGCAGGTTATGTGGGGACCGCTCGGCAAGATCTTCCTCGTCTGCATCGTGATCGCGGTGACGGTGTGTTCGCTCGCCGTGCACGCCGCGGCGATCCGGCTCACGTTCGCGATGGCCCGCGACAACGCCCTGCCCTTCGGGGAGCGGCTGGCGCACGTCAACCCGAAGCATCAGACACCGGTGGTCCCCGCCATCGTGATCGGTCTGCTCGCGGCGTTCATCCTCGTCATCAACATCGGGCAGCCGCAGATCTTCACGGTGCTGACGTCGATCGCGATCATCATGATCTACCTCGCGTACCTCATGGTCACCGGTCCGCTGCTGAAGAAACGACTGCAGGGGCAGTGGCCGCCGAAGGAACTCGCCGAGAGCGGCTACTTCACCATGGGCCGGTGGGGGCTGGCGGTGAACATCTTCGCCGTGCTGTGGGGCGTGGGAATGGCGCTCAATCTCGCATGGCCGCGCCCCGAGGTCTACGGAACCCCCTGGTACAACACCTGGGGCGCGTTCGTCTACATCGGCATCATCCTCGGGCTCGGCCTCCTCTGGTACGCGGTGAAGGGCCGCAACCACATCGGCTGCCTCGCCTCGCACGCGGCGGCGACGAAGGACGAGGCAGAGAGTGAACTGCCATGACGGACACCGTGTTCGACTACGTGATCGCCGGCGGAGGAACCGCCGGATGCGTGCTCGCCGCCCGGCTCAGCGAGGACCCGTCGGTGACCGTGTGCCTCGTGGAGGCGGGCCCGTCGGACGTCGGTGACCGCAACGTCCTCGAGCTGTCGCAGTGGATGCATCTGCTGGACTCCGGATACGACTGGGACTATCCGATCGAGCCGCAGGAGCGGGGCAACAGCTTCATGCGGCACGCACGGGCCAAGGTCCTCGGCGGCTGCTCGTCCCACAACTCGTGTATCGCGTTCTGGCCACCCGCCGAGACACTCGACGACTGGGCGGCGGCCGGTGCGACGGGCTGGGGTGCGAACGACGTGTTACCGCTCGTCGCGCGGGTGGAGAACAACGACGCCCCCGGCGAGCAGCACGGTCGCAGCGGTCCGGTGCGGTTGCGCGACGTCCCCCCGAACGACCCCTGCGGCGTCGCACTGCTCGAGGCCGCGGCGAAGGTCGGGTTGCCCACCGTGCAGTTCAACCGCGGCACGAGCGTCCTCGACGGGGCGGGGTGGTTCCAGATCAACGCGTCCGAGGACGGCACCCGCATGTCGACGTCGCACGCCTACCTGCACCCGATCCTCGGATCCCGGCCCAACCTCGACGTGCGCACCGACTGCTGGGTCGCCGAGATCGTCATCGACGACGAGATGGCGGCGACCGGCGTGCGCTATCAGCGTCCAGACCTCACCGGATACGACACCGTCTCGGCGCGCCGCGAGGTGATCGTCACCGCCGGTGCCATCGACACCCCGAAACTGCTGATGCTCTCGGGTATCGGGCCCACGGTGCACCTGCGTGAGATGGGCGTGCAGGTCCGGGTCGACGCCCCCGGTGTCGGGCAGAACCTCGACGACCACGTGGAAGGGCTCGTCTTCTGGGAGGCGTCCCGGCCGATGGTCACCGAGTCGACGCAGTGGTGGGAGATCGGCCTGTTCGCCACGACCGAGACGGGACTGAACCATCCGGACCTGATGATGCATTACGGCAGCGTCCCGTTCGACATGAACACCCTCCGGTGGGGATACCCCACCACCGACAACGGTTTCTGCCTCACCCCGAACGTCACGCAGGGACTCTCCCGCGGAACGGTCCGGCTCCGCTCCCGCGACTTCCGGGACCGTCCGCGAGTGGACCCCCGGTATTTCACCGACCCCGACGGTCACGACGAGGCCGTGATGCTCGCCGGGTTCCGGCTTTCGCGCCGCATCGCCGAGCAGGAACCGCTCCGTGGCTGGATCACGAGGGAACTGGCTCCCGGGCCGGAGGCGGAGACCGACGACGAACTGATCGACTACGCGCACCGCACCCACAACACGGTGTATCACCCAGCCGGGACCGCCCGGATGGGGGCGGCCACCGATCCGGCGGCTGTCCTCGACCCGGAGTTGCGGGTGAAGGGGGTGCGCAATCTGCGGGTGGTGGACGCGTCCGCGATGCCGAAACTGCCGTACGTCAACCCCAACATCACGGTCATGACGATGGCCGAGAAGTGCGCCGATCTGATTCGCGGACGCTGACCCGGTGACGTGCCGGAGGCCCTGCGTGAACCGCCAGGTACTTTGAAGTCCTACTATCTCCCCGTACTGGCAGAGAGACGGAAGGGCACGTCATGAATACTCCTGAACCGATCGTCGTAGTCGACGGCGCGAGGACCCCGATCGGCAGCTTCGGGGGCGCGTTCAAGGACGTGCCCGCCCATGAACTGGGTGCGACCGCCGCGAAGGCCGCACTGGACCGTGCCGGGGTCCCGGGCGGCGACATCGACGAGGTGGTGATGGGCTGCATCGGTCAGGTCGGGCCGGACGCCTACAACGCCCGCCGCGTCGCCCTGGCCGCGGGACTTCCCGAGAAGACCCCGGCGTACACCGTCAACCGGCTGTGCGGGTCGGGTCTGCAGGCGGTGTGGTCGGCGGCGCAGCAGATGCGCTGGGGTGGGGTGAACTTCGCCCTCGCCGGCGGCGACGAGAGCATGTCGCGGATGCCGTTCTACGATTTCTCGGCCCGCTCCGGGTACAAGCTCGGTGACCGCAAGCTGGTGGACGGCACGGTCGCGATCCTGACCGACCCGTTCGGTGGCGTGCACATGGGCCGCACCGCCGAGGCCGTGGCCCGCAAGTACGACGTGAGCAGGCAGCAGCAGGACGAGTTCGCCGTCGAATCCCAGCGCCGCGCCGCCTCGGATGCGGCGAAGGCCGCGTTCGCCGAGGAGATCACCCCCGTCGAGATCGGCGGCCGGCGTCCCAAGACGGTCGACGTCGACGAGCACCCCAAGCCCGACACCACCCTCGAGACCCTCGCCAAGCTGCGGCCGGCGTTCGAGGAGGGCGGCTCGGTGACCGCGGGCAACGCGTCCGGGATCAACGACGGCGCCGCGGCGCTGGTGCTGGCGACGCAGACCGCCGCGCAGGACAAGGGCCTGACCGGGCTGGTGACCCTGGAGGCGGTCGCGACGGCGGCGATGGATCCCGCGCTGATGGGATACGCCCCCGTGCTGGCGCTGCAGAATCTGTTCGAGCAGACCGGCACCACCCCCGGCGACATCGACGTGATCGAGCTGAACGAGGCGTTCGCGTCGCAGGCGGTCGCGGTGATCCGGGACGCGAAGCTCAACCCGGAGAAGACCAACCCGTACGGCGGGGCGATCGCGCTGGGTCACCCGGTCGGGGCGACCGGGGCGATCCTGAGCCTGCGCATCGCGAAGGACATGGTGCGTCGCGACCTCGAACTCGGCATCGTCACCATGTGCATCGGCGGCGGCCAGGCCCTCGCTGCCCTCTTCAAGCGCATCTAGGCGCAGGACGGACGATGAAGAAGCACACACCCTCCTGGCACGACGACGAGGTGAAGGCCCTGTCCGAGCTCGCGGCGGGGTTCTTCGAACGCGAGGTGGTGGCGCACCACGAGAAGTGGGACGCCCAGCACCGCATCGACCGTGAGGTGTGGCTGGCGGCGGGCAAGCTCGGGTTGCTGTGCTGCTCGATCCCGGAGGAGTACGGCGGTGGTGGGGGCACGTTCGCCCATGACCTCGCCGTGTTCGAGGCCCAGGGTTACGCCGGTGACCTCGCGCTCGGCATCTCCGTGCACTCCGGCATCGTCCCGCACTACCTCGTCGAGTACGGCACCGAGGAACAGAAGCAGGCGTGGCTGCCGGGCATGGCGACCGGGGAGATCCTCGGCGCCATCGGCATGACCGAGCCCGGCGCCGGGTCGGACCTCAAGGCGATCAAGACCACCGCCATCCGGGACGGCGACGAGTACGTCGTCAACGGCTCGAAGACGTTCATCACCAACGGTGCGTCGGCGGACGTGATCGTGCTGGCCGTGAAGACCGACCCGAAGGCCGGCGCCAAGGGGGTGTCCCTGGTGATCGTGGATCTGCGGGACTGTCCCGGGTTCGCCGTCGGGCGGGTCCTGGACAAGGTGGGTCAGCACGGCGCCGACACGTCGGAGTTGTCGTTCACCGATGTGCGGGTGCCGGTGTCGAATCTGCTCGGTGAGGAGGGGCAGGGCTTCGGGCAGATGATGGCGCAACTGGTGCAGGAGCGGTTGATCATCGGCGCGCAGGCGTCCGGGGCGATGACCCGTGCGGTCGAGGACACCGTGGCGTACACGAAGTCGCGGCAGGCGTTCGGGCACAGTCTGTTCGAGTTCCAGAACACGGCGTTCGAGCTCGCCGAGTGTCAGACGATTGCCCGTACGTGTGCGGTGTTCCTGGACCATTGCATCGAGGCGCACCTGCGCGGTGAACTCGACCCGTCCGAGGCGGCGATGGTCAAGTACTGGCTGACCGAGCAGCAGTGCGCGGTGATCGACCGGTGCGTGCAGTTGCACGGCGGTTACGGGTACATGCGCGAATACTTGATCGCCCGGATGTACGAGGACGCCCGCGTGCAGAAGATCTACGCGGGCGCCAACGAGGTGATGAAGGGAATTATCGCGAAGTCGCTGTAGCCGTCGCAGGCTCACGCGACACGTCGTACGCCGCCTCGTCGAACCGGCCGAGTCGCTGCCGCATGCGGTCGGTCGACCACGGCCAGTTGAAGCTGTTGCGGCCGTTGACGTCGAGGAAGTAACTCTGGCAGCCACCGGCGTTGTAGACGGTGGTGGCCAGGGCTTCCTGGACCTGGGCGTTGAACGCGTCCTGCACGTCCCGGCGCGGTTCCATCCTGGTCCACCCGTTGCTTCGGGCCTGGGTGACCGCCTGGATCAGGTATTCGAGTTGTGCCTCGAGGATCATGAACGCCGACGTGTGGCCGGTGCCCAGGGCCGGTCCGAGGAGGACGAACGCGTTGGGGAAGCCCGCGACGGTCGTGCCGAGGTACGCCTGCGGGCTGCCCTTCCAGTGGTCGTCGAGGCTGCGGCCCTCGCCGTCGAACACCTTGGACCCGATCGGCATGTCGAGGATGTGGAAGCCGGTGCCGAAGATGATCGCGTCCACTTCCCGTTCGGCGCCGTCGCTGCCGACGACGACGTTTCCGCGCACCGACTGCACGGCGTTGGCGTGCACCTCGACGTTGGGACGGGTGAGCGCGGGGTAGTACGTGTTGGACAGCAGCAGCCGCTTGCAGCCGAGCGTGTAGTCGGGCGTCAACGCCTTGCGCAGCTTCGGATCCCGCACCTGGGCACGCAGTTGCGCCTTGCCGACCTGCTGGACGATCCGCAGGATCCACGGGTGCCGGAAGCCGAGCCCGAGAGATTCCATGATCGCGTACTCGAGGCGTCGCAACGCGCGGATCGCGCCCGGTACGCGGCGCAGGACCGTACGCTCGACACCGGGTAGCGTGTGGTCGGGTTTCGGCAGCACCCATTGCGCGGTGCGCTGATACAGATGGAGTTCCGCGACCTTCGGCTGGATGGCCGGGACGAATTGCACTGCGGACGCACCGGTTCCGACGACAGCCACGCGTTTGCCGGTGAGGTCGTGGTCGTGGTTCCAGCGGGAGGAATGGAAGACCTCGCCGGTGAACGTGTCGAGACCGGGGATCGCGGGAACGAGCGGTTCGTTCCACGGCCCCGCGGCGGCGATGACGGCGTTCGCGGTGAACGTGCCCGCGGACGTGTCCACCGTCCAGTGCCGCGTCTGCTCGCTCCACTGGGCGCGCTGCATCTCGGTTCCGAACTTCACGTGGGCGGGCACACCGTGTTCGGTGGCGGTGCGCTCGATGTACCGGCGGATCTCCTCCTGCCCGGCGAACAACCGCGACCACTCCCGGTTCGGTGCGAACGAATAGGAATACAGGGCCGACGGGACGTCGCACGCGCAGCCCGGGTAGGTGTTGTCGCGCCACGTCCCGCCCAGCGCGTCCCCCTTCTCCAGTACGGCGAAGTTGTCGATCCCGCTCTGCTTCAGGCGGATCGCGGCCCCGATGCCGGAGATCCCGGCACCGACGATGAGGATGTCGTAGTGGTTCATGCGCGGACTCCGTTCGCGAGCTGTGCTCGGGTGGTGACGAGGGAATGTTCGAGGGTGGCGAGCCGGCGCCGGCCGTCCATGAAGTTCGGGCCCATGACGGCGAGGTCCTCGGCGGTCGCGTCCAGCCGGATCACCCGCGTTCCGGCCGTCTCCAGCCTCGCGACTTCGGCGTCCAGGCCCGCGCTCATCCAGTTCCGCAGCATCCGGCGTTCGACACGCGCGGCCCCGCGGCCGGCGATGCGGCCGGTCGACGCCATCGGCGCCAGCACGATCACCTCGTCGAGTTCGAGGGGCAGCACGAGGTCGGCGGATGCCGTGGACGCCGCCCCGCCGTCGACGAACCGGCGGCCGCCGATGGGGACCGGGGGATACCAGCCGGGAATCGCCCACGACGCCCGCAGCGCTTCGGACAGGGTCGCGGCCGGTGCGCCGGGTGAGCCGAGTGCGACACGTGCACCCGTGTCGTAGTCCATGCTCACCAGCCACGTCGCCGGGTGGCGAACCCAGCCGGACTCGCACGTGAACCGCTGCGCCAGCCGGTCGAGCCAGGCCGCGTCACCGCGGCCGCGGGGCAGCAGTCCGCTGGCGGCGGTGACGGGCGGAAGCCCGCGGCGCAGCAGTCCGGGCGAACCGAGGCCCAATCCGGGGAGCGGCGGGAATCGTCCCGGTGCGGCGGCGAGATGTCCGTCGAGCGCGGGATGGGTGGCCCCACCGAGTTGCATCGCGAGCAATTCGTCGACGCCGGCCCCGCCGCCCAGCATGGTGACGAGTTCGGCGCCTGCGGACGTGCCCACGAGCACGTCGGCGTCGCGCGGGTCCCATCCCAGGGCGTCGCTCACGGCGACCAGGGCCGCCACCGTCCAGGCTGCGCCGAGCGTGCCGCCGCAACCGATCACCAGCCCGCGGCTGAGTTGTGTGTCACTCGAAGTCATACCTAGCAAGCTATCAGAAACCAGATACCGGCGGTATATGAAAAGTAGAATATTCTCGCAGGGGCTTCGGAGAAAGGGTGAGCATGGCGCGATTGACCAGGTCGGAGAGTCAGGCGCGGACGCGGGCGCATCTCGTCGCGACCGCGCGCGACCTCTTCCTCGCCGACGGGTACGCGGCCACCTCACTCGAGAAAGTCGCCGACGAGGCCGGCTACTCCAAGGGTGCGGTGTACTCCAACTTCAAGAACAAGAAGGAACTGTGCCTCGAGGTGCTCGGGCTCATCCACGCCACCAAGGGGCAGGAGATCGCGGCGGCACTCGGCGGCGGCGAGACGATGGAGGAGCGACTCGACGCGTTCCAGGCCTGGGCGGAGAAGACACTCGGCGACGTCGGCTGGACCATGCTCGAATTCGAGCTCATCGTGCTGTCCCGTCACGATCCCGAACTGCGCGACGCCCTCACCGCCACCCTCGGTACCGCGCGGGAAATCACGGTGACGCTGCTGAAGTCGTTCACCGACTCACTGGGGGTCGCCCTGCCCGTCCCCGTGCAGGACGCGGCCAGCAGTATCCTCAGTCTCGGTGTCGGACTGGGCATTCAGCGCGCCATCGATCCCACCATCTCGGCCAGTGTGGTCACCGACAACCTCCGGGTGCTGCTGGCCGTGTCGCAGCCGAGTGAACTCTAGATCCGTCAGAGCCAGTCGCGCCGGCGGAACAGGACGTAGAGCAGGCTCGCGGACGTCACGATCACGACGGTGCTGACGATCGTCCCCGACACCTGCCCGACCCCGGGGAACAGGACGTTCTGACCGAACCACCCCGTCACCGCGGTGGGGACCGCGATGATGGCCGCCCACCCGGTGAGCTTCTTCATCACGGTGTTGAGCCGGGCGTCCTGCAGCGACAGATTCGTCTCGAACACGGTCACCACCATGTCGCGCAACGACTCCGTCCACTCGGCGGCGCGCGTCACGTGGTCGTAGAGGTCGGTGTACAAGCTGTCGAGAACCGGCGACCGATCGCGCTCGGATTCGGCGCGCCCGCGGATGACGGCTCCCACGACCTCCCGCATCGGCAGCACGACGCGACGCAGTTGCACCAGTTCCTTCCGCAACCGGTACGTGCGCTGCTGAATCTCCTTGGTCCGCGCGGACTCGTCGAACAGTCCCTCCTCGAGCGCCTCGATCGCGTCGTCGATGGTCTCGATCGTCTCGAACTGGCCGTCCACGATGGCGTCGAGCAGGCCGTGCAGGAGTGCGAGCGCGCCCGAACCCGGGGTGAGCAGCGCGGGGTCTTCCTCCCACCGCTCCACCACCTGCGACATGTCGAACCGGTCGTCCCGCCGCACCGTGATGATCCCGTTCGACAGCACGAACGCCGACACCCGGCTGAGCCGAAGCCGCGAGTCGAGGACGCCGAGCGTGACGGCATCCTCGGCGTCGAACCAGGTGGCGTACGCGGTCACGAACGCGTGGCCCGCGTAACGCGTCGCCTTCGGTCGCTCACCGCGGGCGACGGCATCCTCGATGGCGTTCGGATCGAGCGACAATTCGTTCGCCAACTCGGTCAGGCACTCGTGGTCGGGATCGCACAGGTCGACCCACACGAGCGCGTTCTCGTCCCGCACCTTCTCGGACACGTCGGCGAGCGGAAAATCCTTGCCCACGCACTCGCCGCCACGCCACACACGGGTTCGCACCAGGTTGAGGGTCACTCGCCCAGTCTGCCGAACCTTCCCGCCGGGGAGGCGGTTATGACGCGCGATCGGACGAGTAACCCCACAGCCAGTCGGTGTACTTGTAGCTCGACGTGTCGCGGGTGCGGAACAGTTCGTTGCGTGCGATGCGGGCGGTGCCGTCGAGGTGCCACAACTCGCCCCACATACGTCCGGTGGTGAGGATGCGATTGCAGCGCGGTGCGCGTTCGGTGTTGACTTCCTTCAGGATCTGCGGCCACGCGGCGTTGCCGCCACCGGCGGAGAAGTCCTCGGCGGCATAGTCGGCCAGGCACTTCGCGTCCTCGATCGCCATCACCGCTCCCGACGCCAGGTACTGCAGCGGGGGGTGCGCGGCGTCGCCGAGCAGGATCATCCGCCCGTCCACCCAGTTCTCGATGGGTTCGCGGTCGTACATCGGCCACCAGCGGTCCTTCCACAGGTAGTCGATGCCGCGGCGGACGTTCTCGTGGCAGTGCGCGTAGGCCTGCTCGAGTTCCTCGGGGCCACCCCAGTTCTCGACCCCGTTCTTGTAGCCGGGCGATTCGAACACCGCGACCTGGTTGAGCATCTGCCCGCCGCGCAACGGGTACTGGATGAAGTGGCATCCCGGTCCGATGTACCCGACCACGTCCTCGATGTCCTCGTCGAGGTCGACCTCGTCGTACGGCGTGGTGCCGCGGTAGGCGGCGTAGCCGGACGACACCGGCTCGTCGTCCGAGATCTTGGCCCGCAGCCGGGATTTGAGGCCGTCCATGCCGAGGGCGATGTCGGCCTCGTGGGTGCGGCCGTCGTCGGTGCTCACGTGCACCCGGTCGCCGTCGGTGACGACGTCGGTGACGGTGATGCCCGTGTGCAGTTCGGCGCCCGCGGCCCGTGCGGCGTCGACGAGCGCCGCGTGCAGGTCGCTGCGGTGGGTCACGAAGTACGGTCCGCCGTAACGGGCCCGGAACTCGGCACCGAGGTCGATCTTGGTGAGCACCTCGGCGGTCACGGCGTCGCGGAACACGATGTTCTTGGGCAGGCAGCCCTTGGCGAGAACGTCGTCGAGCACACCCCAGGAGTCGAGGATGCGGGCGCCGTGCGGTCCGACCTGCAGTCCGGCGCCGACCTCACCGAATTCGGTGGCCCGTTCGAACAGCGTGACGTTCGCGCCCTTCCTGGCGAGGGCGAGGGCGTTGGCCGCGCCGCCGATCCCGCCTCCGGCGATGATGATGCGTGCGTCCTGCAGGTTCGACATGACAGTTCCTTCGTTTCGATCGTTCGGGGCAGGTGAGTGGCAAAGCGTGCCGGGGCACACGGCGGCACTCACGTGGGGAAGCGGCGCCAGATCACGGTGAGCAGCAGGGCGGCGACGAGGGCACTGACACCGAAGAGGATGAAGTTGGAGTCGGCGCCGAGCCCGGCGGCCAGCAGCCAGCCACCGATCTGCGGTGCGGCAACGGCGCCCACCCGGCCGACACCGAGCGCCCAGCCGAGGGCCGTGCCCCGCAGATGGTCGGGGTAGTAGGACGCCACCGCGGCGATGATGAGGCACTGCGTTCCGTGTGTGCCGACGCCGGCAAGCACGAAGATGACGTAGATCAGCGCCACCGGTGGGCTCGTCAGCAACGACAGCAGCGCGAGACCCGCGAGGAGCGCGGCGACGATGCTGGTGGGGATCGTGCCGAACCGGACGCCGCCCCAGGCGGTGACGAACGATCCCGCGACGGCGCCGAGGTTGAGCGCGAGGGCGAACGTGAGCGCGCTGCCGAGATCGGTCCCTGCACCCTGCATGAGTTTGGGCAGCCACGTGCCGAGGCCGTACCACGCGAGCAGGGTGACCATCGTGGCGAGCGCGAACATGATGCTGACGGAACGGAACCGGACACCGAGCAGCGCGCTGAAACCGGACTCCGCGCGCACCCGCATTGCCGCGACGGTGTGGTCGGGCAGCGTCCGCCACGCGATCGGCACCAGCAGGATCAGCGGGACGAGCGCGAACACGAACATCGGCTGCCAACCCCAGTTCGGGATGACGGGAATGCCGAGCAGCGCCGCGATCGAACCACCGATGGGAACACCGGACATCATCATCGTGGCGACCGCGGCGCGCCACTTCGCGGGGACCAGTTCGGCGGCAAGTGCATTGGACGTCGGGACGAGACCGCCCAGGCCGAGCCCCGCGATCAGGCGCAATGCGCCGAACATGACGGGTCCGGTCGCCAGGGCGCACAGCGCGGTGAACACGGACAGGACGATCGCGCATCCGATCACCGCCCGCTTGCGTCCCACGACGTCGGAGAGGCGGCCCGCGAGCACGGCGCCGATCATCATCCCCAGAAACGCGAGACTGCCGAGAGTGCCGGCGGTCGCGGCGCTGATGCCCCATTCCTTCTGCAGGCTCGGGATGACGTTGCCGTAGACGATGAGGTCGTAGCCGTCGAAGACCACGAAGAGCCAGCAGACGACGACGGCGATCGTGGCGTTGCGATCCAACCCGGCGCGGTTCGCCGGTGGTGCCGCGGAGGTGGCGGTGAGGGGCATGTATCGAGGGTGATGCGGCGCACAGCAGCCGTGCAATAAAGTTCTGCTGTGCAGAAGAAAAAGACCATCGAGAAGCCGGCGTACATGCTGGAGTCCGTAGACAACGCGCTGCGCCTGCTGCAGATGCTGCGCGACGTCGGAGCGCTGCGGATCAAGGACGCCGCCGAGGAGCTCGGCATCGCGCAGTCGACCGCGCACCGGCTGATGGCGATGCTGGTGTACCGGGGGTTCGCCGTTCAGGACGAGAAACGCCGGTACCACCCCGGTGCGGCGATGGGGGCCGGCCCGGCGCAGCGGGGGTGGACCCGCGAGTTCAACGACCTCTGCCGGCCCCACATGGAGGCGCTCGCGATCCTGTGCGGCGAGACCGTCAACCTCGTGATCCGCGTCGGCACCCAGGCTCGCTTCCTGTCGTCCGCCGAGTCGGCGGGAATCCTACGGGTCGGCGACCGTCAGGGGCAGGTCCTCGACGCGGAATTGACTGCAGGAGGGCGAATTCTGCTGGCGGAACTCCCGAGGGACACCCTCGCGCAGCTGTACCTGCGGCCGGACGATCTTGCCGACGACGACCGCGAGTGGGGCGACCGCCGTCTGCCCGCCGACGAGTTCGAGCAGTTCTACCGGGACCTGTCCGCCGCCCGCGCCGTGGGATTCGCCGTCAACGTGCAGCAGACCGAGGAGGGCGTCGCAGCGTTCGGCGTCGCCATCCGGAACCGGGCCCGGACCGCCGTCGGAGCGCTGACCGTGGCCGTGCCGATCACCCGCTTCCGTCAGCACTCGCAGGGACCGCTGGTGTCGCAGATCAAGAACGCGATCCGCGAACTCGAGGTGGACATCGCGGACCTCGAACCCTGATCACGAATTCTGCACACAAGAATTCTGTATCGACGGGGCGGCCTGAACTCCTAGCGTCGATGCCATGACCGCCACCGAACCGCACGTCGACGACCCCGCGCTGAAGCGGCTGTACACCGATTTCGAGGCCGAGCACCTGAATCCGTTGTGGACTCAGCTCGGCGATCTGATGCCGATGACGCCGACGTCGCGAGCGGTGCCGTTCGTGTGGAAGTGGTCGACGCTGTACCCGCTGGCGCAGCGGGCCGGGGACCTGGTCCCGGTCGGTCGCGGCGGGGAGCGGCGGGCGATCGCGCTGGCGAACCCGGGCCTGGGGGGTGTGCCGTATGTGACGCCGACGCTGTGGGCGGCGATCCAGTATCTGGGTCCGAAGGAGGTGGCGCCGGAGCACCGGCACGCGCAGAACGCGTTCCGGTTCGTCGTCGAGGGCGAGGGGGTGTGGACGGTCGTCAACGGCGATCCGGTCGCGATGCGTCGCGGCGATTTCCTGCTGACCCCGGGCTGGCATTTCCACGGCCACCACAACGAGACCGATCAGCCGATGGCGTGGATCGACGGCCTCGACATTCCGTTCGTGCACTACACCGACACCGGGTTCTTCGAGTTCGGGTCGGAGAACGTCACCGACGATTCCACGCCGGATGTGTCCCGGTCGGAGCGGTTGTGGGCGCATCCGGGGCTGCGGCCGCTGGTGGGTTTGGACGCGAAGACGTCCTCGCCGATCGCGGCGTACCGGTGGGAGCACACCGACGCGGCGCTGCGCGAGCAGTTGGCGCTCGAGGACGAGGGGTACGCGGCGACCACCGAACCCGGTCATGCCGCGGTCCGCTACACCAACCCGACCACCGGTGGGGACGTGATGCCCACGATCCGCGCCGAGTTCCACCGGCTGCGGGCCGGCGCCCACACCCGCCCGCGCCGGGATGTCGGCTCGACCGTCTATCAGGTGTTCGAGGGTTCGGGCCGGTTCGTCCTCGGCGGTCAGACCCGCACCGTCGGCAAGGGCGACATGATCGTGGTCCCGTCCTGGACGGAGTGGTCGATCGAGGCCGACACCGAGTTCGACCTGTTCGCGTTCTCCGACGCCCCGATCGTCGAGCGCCTGCATTTTCACCGCACATACATTTCCGAAGGAGCCTGAAATCTCATGAAGCTTGCCACCCTGCGCCGCGCCGGCGGTACCGTCGCCGTCCGTGTCGATTCCGACACCACCGCCACCGTCATCGACGGCTACCGCGACCTGTCGGCGCTGCTCGCCGACCCGGACTGGAAGTCGATCGCGGAGAACGCGTCCGGTGACACCGTGAATCTCGACGGCGCGGATTATGCGCCGGTGGTCCCGAACCCGGGGAAGATCATCTGCGTCGGGTTGAACTACGCCAACCACATCAAGGAGATGGGCCGGGACCTGCCCGAGTTCCCGACGCTGTTCGCGAAGTTCCGGGAGGCACTGACCGGACCGTACGACGACGTGATCGTTCCCGCCTACGCCGCCGCCCAGCTGGACTGGGAGGGGGAGTTGGCGTTCGTCGTCGGCAAACAGGCGTATCAGGTCCCGGAGGCCGAGGCGGAGTCCTACATCGCCGGGTACTCCGTGATGAACGACTACACGATGCGCGACTACCAGTACCGCACGCTGCAGTGGGATCAGGGCAAGACGTTCGAGAAGACCAGCGGCTTCGGGCCGTTCCTGACGACCACCGACTCCTACACGTTCGGCGGCGCCCTCGTCACCACGCTCGACGGGCAGGTCGTGCAGACCACCACCACCGACGATCTGGTGTTCACCCCGGCGAAGCTGGTGGAGTACATCTCGCACATCGTGACGCTGCAGCCCGGTGACGTGGTCATCACCGGCACCCCGGGCGGTGTCGGGCACGCCCGCAAGCCCGGTCTCTACATCCAGGACGGGCAGACCGTCGAGGTCACCATCGACGGCCTCGGTTCGGTGCGTAACACGACGATCGTCAAGTAGTGGCCGTGAGTTTCCACGATCTCGACCTGAACGAGCGGTTGCTGATCGCCCGCCGCGGCACGGCGTATTTCGCGCAGCGCCTGGCGGAGTTGACCGACGACGACATGAATGGCGACACCCTGTTGGCGGGGTGGTCGCGGCGGCATCTGCTCGCGCACGTCGGGTACAACGCGGCGGCGCTGTGCCGGTTGCTGGACTGGGCGGCGACCGGGGTGGAGACCCCGATGTACGAGTCGCCGGAGCAGCGGGGCCGGGAGATCGACGAGGGGGCCACCCTGTCGGCGGCGGCGCTGCGGAACCTGTTCGACCACACCGTCGCCCGCCTCGACGAGAAGTGGCGGAACCTGCCGGACGCGGCGTGGGAGGCGCAGGTGCGCACGGCGCAGGGTCGTCTGGTGCCGGTGTCGGAGACGGCGTGGATGCGGACCCGGGAGGTGTGGATCCATGCTGTGGACCTGGGGAACGGGGGCCGGTTCGGCGACTTCCCGGCCGTGGTGCTGGGTTCGCTGCTCACCGACATCACCGGCATGTGGCAGCGCAAGGACCTCGGCGGCGGACTGGTGATCACCGTCGACGGCTGCGAGCCCATTGCGGTGCAACCGGATTCGGCCCCCGCCGAGAAGGTGTCCGGACCCCTGCCCGCGGTGGTGCGGTGGGCCGCCGGCCGCGGCGCCGTCGGACTCGCCGCAGGCGGTGAGACCCCCGAGCCTCCGCGCTGGCTGTGAGCGAGCGCCGGGCTAATACGACGCCCGGCCACCGCTGGCGTCGTAGACGGCGCCGGTCGAGAAACTGAGCGCCTCGGACGACAGCCACGCGACCAGTTCGGCGATCTCCTCGGGCCGTCCCATCCGGGCCATCGGGGTGAGGCTCTGCGAGCGCGCGAGGATCGCCGGGTCGGTGCCGGCATTCATCGGGCTCTCCACCGCCGCCGGGGCGACCACATTGGCGAGGACGCCGGTCGTCGCGACCTCCTTGCCGAGCGATTTCGTCAACGCGATCACGGCCGCCTTGGACGCCGAGTAGGCGCTCTGCCCGGGATTACCATCCTTGGCCGCGATGCTCGCCAAGTTCACGACCCGTCCCCAGCCGGCATTGGTCATGGCGGGCACGAAGGCGCGGCACACGAGGAACGTCCCCTCGACGTTGATGCGGAACGTGCGGCGCCAGTCCTCGAGTTCGACGTCCACCAGCGGCGCGGACGGTCCCACGACACCGGCGCTGTTGACGAGGATGTCGACGCGGCCGAGGCGGGCGGCGAGGTTCTCGACAGCGTCGGCATCGGCGAGGCGTTTCGCGCACGCCGCACCGATTCCGCTCGCGCCGCCGGTGACGAGCGCGGTCGCGCCCTCGGGATACGTGACCATGGTGGTTTCTCCTCGCGACTGTGTGCGCATTAGTCTTGTTCTATGTGCGAAATCGAAATGATCTATTTCGCACTGTGTACGAATTGGAATATATGGGCTGAGCCACACTCGTCAAACTCGCCGAAGGGAATCCGATGGAGATCCGCTGGCTGCAAGCGTTCGTCGCCGTCGCCGAAGAACTGCATTTCGGCAGGGCCGCCGCGCGTCTCCAGATGGCGCAGTCGCCGCTGAGCCAGACGGTGCGCAAACTCGAGAAGGACATCGGCGTGCCGCTGTTCGAGCGGAGCACCCGCAGCGTCGCGCTCACGTCGGCGGGCCACACGTTCCTGCCGCACGCGTATCGCATTCTCGAGAGCGTCGACATTGCGCGGCAGGCCACCCGCGCGTCGGCCGGGGGTGTGTACGGCCGCATCAAGATCGGCTTCACGGGCGTGCTCAACCACCTGTCGCTGCCGCCGCTCACTCGCGCGCTCCGGCAGCGCTATCCCGACATCGAACTCACTCTCGTCGGGCGGATCATGACCCGCGACGCCATCACCCAACTGGACAGTGGCGCACTCGATCTCGCGTTCGTCGGGCTTCCGGTCGAGACGGCCTCGGTGTCGACGCGGCTGATCCGCCGGGAGCCGTTCGGCGCCGTGCTGCCCGCGGATCACCCGCTCGCGTCGGAACCGCAGATCGACCTGCGCGACCTCGCCGACGACGGGTTCGTGACGACGCCGCTGTCGGCCGGTTCGGCGTTGCAGGAGGTGGCGATGCGGGCCTGCGTCGATGCGGGGTTCCGTCCCCGTGTCGTCCAGGAGATCACCGACCCGTACATGATCCTGATGCTGGTGGCGACGGGTGTCGGCGTGGCGCTCATGACCTCGGGCATCGCCGCGATCACGCCTCCGGGGACGGTGTTCGTTCCCCTCACCGGCGAGCCCATCTACATGAACCACGGCCTCGCCTGGTCGCCCCGCCGCGTGTCCGATGCGCTGCGGGTGGCGCTCGCGGTGTCGGAGGAGATCCTCCCGACTCCCGATTAGGACATTTTCGATCTATATCTAAGACTTTTTTTGCGCTGGACTGCGCATAGTCCGCCATGACACGCTCGTCACGGTCCGGAACTTCGTGTGAGGTGAGTCACCTCCGAAGAACGCCTCGCGGCGACACCGGATCCTGGGACGAAAGGAACACCATGGCAAGCACGTCTACGCGCGACACCGGGGCACAACCGAACGAGAACGCCCGCCGGGCCGCCGTCTCGGGTTTCCTCGGCAGCACGCTCGAGTACTACGACTTCTTCATCTACGGGTCCGCGGCGGCGCTCGTCTTCCCGAAGATCTTCTTCCCGGGCGGAGGGGCGACGGCGACGCTGCTGTCGATCGGCACGCTCGGCGTCGCGTACATCGCGCGTCCGCTCGGCGCGGTGGTGTGGGGGCACCTCGGCGATCGATACGGCCGCAAGAATTCCCTGCTGGCCTGCCTGCTCCTCATGGGCATCGCGACGGTCGTCGTCGGCTGCCTTCCCACGTACGAGCAGATCGGGATGGCCGCGCCCATCATCCTGGTGCTCCTGCGGTTGCTGCAGGGCCTGTCCGCCGGCGGCGAATCGCCGGGATCCTCCGCGTTGACCCTCGAACACGCACCGGACGATCGCCGCGCGTTCTTCACGTCGTTCACCATGAGCGGCATCATGTTCGGCATCGTCATCTCGAGTCTGGTGTTCATCCCCGTGGCCGCCCTGCCCGACGACGCGCTCTACTCGTGGGGCTGGCGGGTGCCGTTCCTGCTCAGCATCTTCGTGACGGGTGTCGCGGTCTGGCTGCGCCGCAAGCTCGACGAGCCGGAAGTCTTCGAGGAGTTGAAGGAACACGACGACACGGCGGGCATCCCCGTCGTCGAGATGTTCCGCTCGCACTGGCGCACCGTGATCCGCATCAGCCTCAGCGCGACGTTCGCGATGATCAACACGATCGTCAACGTTTTCGCGCTGGCGTACGCCGTGCAGGTCGCCGGGCTCGAACGCTCCACCATGCTGTGGGCCATCGCCACCGCCAATTTCGTTGCGGTGCTCACCCAGCCGCTGTTCGGCATCCTCGCCGACCGGATCGGCCGCAAGCCGGTGTTCGTGACGGGCGCCGTCGGTGCCGCAGGCATGGTGTTCGTGTTCTTCCACGCCATCGGAACCGGCAGTGCGCCCATGGTGTTCGCGGCCGGGATCGTCCTGATCGGCCTGTTCTACGCGATGCCCAACGGCGTGTACCCCGCGTACTTCCCCGAGCAGTTCCCCGCCAAGGTCCGGTACACCGGAATGGCCGTGAGCCTCATGCTGGGACTGCTCGTCGCCGGTTTCACCCCGGCCATCGCGCAGTGGCTGTCGGCGGGTGACACCGCGAACTGGACCCCGGTCGCCTGGATGTGCCTGGGCTTCGCCCTGCTGTCCTCGGCCGCCGCGCTCACCGGTCCCGAGACCTATCGCACCCCCACCGAGCAGTTGGGCGAATCCGCCGCGACGACGGCCGGCACGCGGGAGCAGGCGCTCGTCCGCAACGACGCCTGACCGACACCTCTGCAGGAGATCTTCATGAACCCCGAATCCACCCGGCACCGGATCCGCCTCGTCGGGGCAGGGATCGCCACGTCCCTGTCACCGGCGCTGCACGAACACGAGGCCGCTGCCCTCGGCCTCACCGACTACCGCTACGACCTGATCGACGTCGCCGCGGAGGGCATCCCCGTCGACAGGTCCGGTGACGCGCTGCGGCGTGCCGTCGCGGCAGGCTGCACCGGGTTCAACATCACCCACCCGTGCAAGCAGGCGGTCGCTGAATCCCTCGATGAATTGTCCGGCAACGCACGTCTTCTCGGTGCCGTCAACACCGTCGTCGTCCGTGACGGCCGGCTGATCGGGCACAACACCGACCACAGCGGCTTTCTCGCCGCGCTGCGCCGCGGACTGCCCGACGCCGCGCTCGGACGCGTCGTTCTCGCCGGCGCCGGCGGTGCCGGTTCGGCCGTCGCCTACGCGCTCGCCGCGGCCGGGGTGCGGGACCTGCGGATCGCCGACCTCGACCCGTCCCGTGCCGCGGACGTCTGCGCACGCCTCGAAGCCGCCTTCCCACGGACTCAGGTCACGGCAATCGGACTCGACGCGATCGAAGCGAACCTGGCGCACTGCGACGGCGTCGTCAACGCGTCCCCGATCGGCATGGTCGGATATCCGGGAACGCCGTTCGACACCGGCGCGCTCCACCCCGGGCTGTGGGTCGCCGACATCGTCTACCGCCCGCTGCGCACCGAACTCGTCGTGGCGGCAACCGCTCTCGGCTGCGCAGTCCTCGACGGCGGTCAGATGCTCGTCGCGCAGGCGGCCGACACGTTCGCCCTCCTCACCGGTGTCACCCCCGACCCCGACCGCATGCGGCGCCACCTCGGCGACCTGCTCGCCGAGCAGGGCGCCCCGACCGTCCTGGAGGAGTCCCGATGACCGCGCACCCGTTCGCCGCGCCCCTCGACCTGGGCAACGTGCGACTGCGCAACCGCTTCGTGTCGGCGCCGATGGAACGCAACTACTGCGAGGTCGACGGCACGATGACCGACGAGTACATCGCGTACCTCGAACGCCGCGCGGCGGGCGGCGCGGCGCTCGTGTTCACAGAGGCCAGCTACGTGCGGGCCGACGGCAAGGGCCGCATCCGGCAGATGGGTGTCGACGTCGACGAACGCATCCCGGGCATCGCGAAGCTGGCCGACGCGATCCACGCGCAGGGCGCGCTGGTGGGCGTGGAACTCAACCACGGCGGCCGCACCGCGCAGGGCGCCGTCAGCGGATTCGTCCCCGTCGCACCGTCGCCGATCCCGTGCGCGGTGGTCGGCGGTGACATGCCCGAGCAACTCGACGGCGACGACATCGAGCACATCGTAGAATGCTTCGGCGAGGCCGCCGCGCGCTGTCAGCAAGCCGGAGTCGACGTGATCTCGTTGCACGGCGGGCACGGCTACCTCATCCACCAATTCCTCTCGCCGGCATACAACCACCGCGACGACGAATGGGCCGACCCGACGCTGTTCGTCAACCGCGTCATCGACGCCGTCCGCACCATGGCCCCGGGTATCGCTCTCGGACTGCGGTTCTCGGCGTTCGAGGCGATCGACGACGGACTCGACGCGGAGGCGACACGCGCCCGCATCGACGCGATCGACACCGACCGCCTCGACTTCCTCGACGTCTCCGCGGGCAACTACGAATCGGGACAGTGGATCATCCAGCCCGGTGAGTGGCCGCGCGGTCTCCTCGCCCCCTACTCCCGGCAGTACACCCGGGACTTCGACATCCCGGTCGGCGTCGCGGGCCGGATCAGCTCACCCGAGATCGCGGCGCAGGTCATCGAATCCGGGCAGGCCGACTTCGTCAGCATGGCCCGCACCCTGCACGCCGACCCGGACTTCCCGAACCGCGCGCTGGACGGCGGCCGGTACCGGCCGTGCATCGCCTGCAACTACTGCATCGACAGCCTCGCCGCCGGACCCGTCCCGTGCTCGGTCAACCCGTGGGTGGGCCGCGAACTCGAGCAGCCGTCGACACCGGCGGACGTGCCTGTGCGCGTAGCGGTGATCGGGGCCGGACCGTCCGGCATGGCGGCCGCCCGCGACCTCGCCGTCGCCGGGCACCGGGTGGACCTCTACGACGAACGCGACGGCCTCGGTGGGGACTTCGCGCTGGCGTCCCGGCTCCACGAGTACCCCGAGTATTCGAGGATCGTCGACTGGTACCTCGCCGAACTCGCCGACCTCGACGTCACCTGCCACCCCGGCACTAGGGTCGACCCCGCCGCACTGGCCGGCCTGGACTTCGACGCCATCGTGCTCGCGACCGGCGGCCGCGGACCCGCGGTCGATCTCCCCGGGGCCGACACCCGGCGGGTTCGCGACGTCCGGGAGTTCCTGGAATCCGGCGACCCCGCACCCGAGACGATCACGATCTTCGGCGCCGACCGGGAAGCGGCCGCGGTTGCCGACGACCTGCTCCAGCGGGGTACGGCGGTCGTCATGATCGGCCCGCAGGCGACGATCGCCCACGACGTCGGCCGGCGCGGAAAGATCGTGCTGCTGCCGCGGCTCGCGGCGAGCGAGAACCTCACCACCCATCTGTCGTCGATCGTCACGCGGATCGAGGAAGACCGGGTGGTGATCTCGACCGGCGGCGAGGAGCGGGTGGTCGACGCTCCCGGCGAACTGCTGATCTCGCACGGCGTCGAGCCCCGCGCCGACCTGCTCGCCGCGCTGAGGGGGCTGGCACCGCGACTCGGCGTCCACCCGGTCGGTGACGCGAGCGGCGACGGCGGGTCCATCCACGCCGCGCTGGTGACCGCGGCCGATGTCGCCGCCAAGATCACCGCGGCCGCCGTTGCCGCGAAGATCACCGCGGCCGCCGTTGCCCGCGAGGAGGTCAGCGCATGATGACGATCCCGCCCCTCGGCCTCGGGACCTGGCCGCTGACCGGCCCGGACGCCACCCGGGCCGTGCTGTCCGGCATCGAGGCCGGCTACCGGCTGATCGACACGGCCACCATCTACGGGAACGAGGACGCCGTCGGTGCCGCCCTCGCAGAGTGCGGTCTGCCCCGCGACGAACTGTTCGTCACCACCAAACTGCGGGGGAGCGATCACGTGTCGGGCGACATCCGCGGCGCCGTCGAACGCAGCCTGAAGAGCCTCGGGCTCGATCGGCTCGACCTGTTCCTCATCCACTGGCCGCTGCCACGCCACGACAAATACGTCGCGGCGTTCGAGGCGATGCTCAGCTGCCGGGACGCCGGGCTGGTGCGGCACGTGGGCGTCTCCAATTTCCTGGGCACGCATCTGCGCCGCGTCGTCGCCGAGACCGGAGAGGCTCCGGCCGTCAACCAGATTCAGATGGATCCGTCGCTCGCCCGGCTGCCCGTCCGCCGCGCGAACGACGAATTCGGGGTGTCCACGCAGTCGTGGAGCCCGCTCGGCCGCGGCGACGTGCTCGGCGCACCCGTGGTCACCGCGATCGCCGACCGCCTCGGCCACTCGCCCGCGCAGGTGGTCCTGGCCTGGCATCGCGCGCAGGGTGTCGTCCCGGTCGTCCGGTCGGCCGATGCCGCCCGTCAGGCCGAGAACCTGGCCGCCCTCGACGTCCGGCTCACCGCCGGCGACGTCGACGCCCTGAACCGTCTCGACCGCGGCGAGTCCGCGGCCCGGGACGTCGAAACCGAGGAGCACTTCTGATGGCACTACGAATCGGCATCGTCGGCTGCGGCAAGATCGCCGGCAACCACGCCCGGGCGTTGCAGCGGGTGCCCGGCGTCGAGGTCGTCGGGTGCTGCGACCCCGACCTGGAGCGGGCCCGGACATTCGCCGCGGCGCACGGCATCACGAGGGCCGTCGGGTCGGTCGCGGAACTGCTTGACCTCGGACTCGACGCCTGCACCGTGTGCACCCCGCATCCCGTCCACGAAGAGGTCGTCGTCGCGGCCGCGCAGGCAGGCATCCACGTGCTGTGCGAGAAGCCGATCGCCGTGGACGTCGCCGCCGCCGACCGGATGATCGAGGCCGCGGACCGCGCGGGCATCACGTTCGGGGTGCTGTTCCAGCGCCGCTTCTGGCCCGCCGCCCGCCGCATCCGGGATGCGATCGACGACGGCCGGATCGGCGTTCCGGTGCTCGGGGAGGCGTCGGTGATTCTGCACCGCCCGTCGTCCTACTACTCCGCCGACGCGTGGCGCGGACGGTGGGACACCGATGGCGGCGGTGTCCTCATGACGCAGGCCGTGCACCAGGTCGACATGCTGCAGTGGTTCATGGGCGAGGCCGTTCAGGTGAGCGGATTCATCCGCACCCACACGCACGGCGAACACATCGAGACCGAGGACAGCGCGTCGGCGGTCGTGTCGTTCGCGTCGGGCGGCACCGCCACCGTCACCGCGACCACCGGCGCCAACCACAACCTCGGCAACCGGGTCACCGTGATCGGGCAGACCGGTGCGATCGCGAGCGTCCTCGAGTTCCCGGAAGGGCGGGAGGGTGTCAACGAGATCTGGACCGTCCCGGGCGACACCGAGTTCCGGGCGCCCTTCACCTCCGACGTCCGCGCCAACCTCGACGTCACCGAAGTCAACGCCGGACTCGCCGACTTCCACACCCTCCAGGTGCAGGACTTCGCGGACGCCGTCCTCACCGGCCGGGCGCCTGCCGTCACCGGACGCGAAGCCCGCGCCTCGCTCGCGATCGTCGCCGCCGTCTACGAGTCGTCCCGCACCGGCCGGGTCGTCGACCTCACCCCCGCCCCGGCCCCCGTCACCCCCAAGGAGAACGCATGACCCCCGACCCTGCCACCCCGGTATACGACGTCGTCGTCATCGGCTCCGGCGCCGGCGGCCTGTCCGCCGCCGTCGCCGCCGCCGACGGGGGAGCGTCCGTCCTCGTCGTCGAGAAGGCGGACACGTGTGGCGGCGCCACGGCATGGTCGGGTGGGTGGATGTGGACACCGCGGAATCTGTTCGCGCACGCGGACGGTGTGACCGAGGACCGCTCGGCGCCGCGCACGTATCTTCAGCACCGGCTCGGCGAGAACTTCGACGCCGCCAAGGTCGACGCCCTGCTCGACGGCGCACCCGAGATGGTCGAGTTCTTCGAGAAGAAGACGGCGCTGCAGTTCGTTCCGGGCGCGAAGATCGCCGACATCCACGGCGACACACCCGGTGCCGGAACGGGACACCGCTCGGTCGGACCGAAGCCGGTGAGCCTGCGGAAACTCGGACCCGACGTCGCGGCCCTGCTCCGGCGGCAACTCTACGAGACGTCGTTCCTCGGCATGGGCATCATGGCAGGCCCGGACCTGCAGGCGTTCCTGCACTCGACGCGGTCGGCGAAAGCGTTCGCGCACTGCGCCCGCCGGGTGTCCACGCACCTGTTCGACCTCGCCACCAAACGTCGCGGACAGCAACTCGTCAACGGCACCGCGCTCGTGGGCAGGCTGCTGCGGTCGGCGCTCGACGCCGGCGTCGAGATCCGCGTGAACACGACGGCCACCGCGCTGACCGTCGACTCCGCGGGCAGCGTCACCGGGGTCCGGCTGGCGGGCCCGGACGGCGCGTACACCGTGCATGCACGACGCGGTGTCGTCCTCGCGACCGGCGGCTTCTCCCAGGACCTCGACCGGCGTCGCGAACTGTTCCCGCGGACCCCCACCGGGCGCGAGCACTGGACGCTGACCCCGCCCACGACCACCGGCGACGGCATCACGCTCGGCGAGTCGGTCGGCGGTCGACTCGATCGCTCGGTCGCCTCGCCGGTCGCGTACTGCCCGGTGTCGATCATCCGGTACCGCAACGGCAAGGAGGGCGTGTTCCCGCACATCCTCGACCGCGGAAAGCCCGGCGCCATCGGCGTTCTCGCGGACGGACACCGCTTCGTCAACGAGGGTCTCGGCTACCACGACTACACGCTCGCCATGGTCGAGCAGGTGCCCGACGGCGAGGAGGTGTGCTCCTGGCTGATCGCCGACCAGCGGTACCTCCGGTACTTCCCGCTGGGCATGGCCAAGCCGCTGCCGATCCCCACGTGGCCGTACCTGAAGTCGGGCTACCTCACCCGCGGCCGCACGGTGCGCGAACTCGCCGAGAAGATCGGTGTCGACCCGGACGGCCTGGAGAAGACGGTCGCGGCGTTCAACGAGGGCGCCCGCGACGGCGTCGACCCCGACTTCGGTCGGGGCACCACACCGTTCACCGTCACGTCCGGAGACGCCGACAATCCCTGGCCCAATCCGGCGCTCGCGCCGCTCGAGGAGGGCCCGTTCTACGCGGTCAAGGTGGTCCCCGGCAGCTTCGGCACGTTCGCGGGCCTGGTCACCGACTCGACGTCCCGGGTGCTGAACGACGCCGACCGGCCGATCCGCGGACTGTTCGCCGTCGGCGTCGACCAGTCCAGCGTCATGGGCGGTCACTACCCGTCCGGCGGCATCAACCTCGGCCCGGCCATGACGTTCGGCTACCTCACCGGTCGCCGCCTCGCCTCGACGACAGGAGACCTGCGATGACCGCCCCACTCGGCCTTGCCGCGCTCACGGTGCTCGACACTGCGCCACTCGAGCAGGTCGACCTCGCCGAGAAACACGGCTTCGACACCATCGGCATCCGGTTGCTGCCCGCCGCACCCGGCACCACGGCCTACCCGCTGCACGAGGACCCGGCCGCCCTCGACGCGCTCGTGCGCCGTCTCGAGGATTCGCCGATCGAGGTGTTCGACCTCGAAATCATCCGGCTGGGAGCCGATTTCGACGAGAAGGACTACATCCCGCTCCTGGAGGCGGGCGCACGGCTGGGCGCCAGGGCCGTGCTCGTCGGCGGCGACGACCGCGACCGCGCCCGGCTCACCGACTCGTACGCCCGGCTCGCGGCACTGTGCGCGAACTACGACATCGTCGCGAGCCTCGAGTTCATGCCGTGGACGGCGGTCCCCGACGCGACCGCCGCGGTCGAGATCGTGTCGCAGGCCGACGGGCCCGCGCGCAGCGTGCTGGTGGACGCCCTGCACGTCGGACGGTCGAGCACTACTGCGGCCGACCTCGCGGCGATCCCGCGGGACTGGCTGCACTACGCCCAGATGTGTGACGGCTCGGTGCCGGCGCCCACGGACGACGCCGAACTGATCCGGCAGGCGCGCGAAGAGCGGCTCGTCCCGGGAGCGGGCGGCATCCCGCTCGCCGACATCTGGTCGACGCTGCCCGCGGGCCTGCCGGTGAGCATCGAACTGCCCAACGAGCCGCTGCGGCGGGCCGTCGGCACGGACGCGTGGCTCGCGCGGCTCGTCGCCGCCACCCGGGACGTTCTCGCGCAGGTCCCGGCGGTCACCGGACACTGAGTTCGCGATCGAGGTTCGCGCTACCGTTCTTCCATGCCCCGCTCCGAGAACGTCCCCGCGTACACGATGCGCCAGCTGGCGGCGTTCGTGGCGGTGGCGGAGACCGGGACGATCAGCGGTGCGGCCGAGCGGATGCACCTGTCGCAGTCGGCGCTGTCCGCGGCGGTGACGGACCTGGAGAAGGCACTGAAGGCGCAACTGTGTGTGCGCAGGCGGGCCCGCGGTGTGCAGCTGACCCCGACGGGGGAGGCGGTGCTGACGCGGGCGCGGGCGCTGTTGCAGCAGGCGGGGGAGTTGCAGGCCGACGCGTGCGGAGAGGGCGGTGCCGTCACCGGGCCGATCGCCGTCGGCTGCTACCCGGCGCTCGGCCCGACGATCCTGCCGTCGATGCTCTACGCGTTCACCACCGAATACCCGCGGGCGTCCGTGGAGTTCCGGGAAGACACACAGAACCGGCTGCGCACCCAGCTCGAGGGCGGCGAACTGGACGTCGCCATCGTCTACGACCTCGACCTGCCCGCGGACTGGCAGACCGTGCCGCTGATGACCCGCGAGCCGATGGTGGTGCTCGGGGCGGAACACCCGCTCGCCGGAATCGACGGGCCGGTGCGCCTCGCGGATCTGGCGGAGCACCCGATGGTGCTCCTCGACGCGCCACCGAGCACCAATCACGCGATGGACGTCTGCCGGGAGGCCGGTTTCGCGCCCCGGGTGGCGTACCGGACCGCGAACTTCGAGACGGCGCGGGCCTTCGTCGGGCGCGGTCTCGGGTGGACGCTGCTGCTGCAACGGCCGCGGGTGGACGTCACGTACGAGGGCCTGCCCGTCGTCGTGAAACCGATCGCCGAACCGAAACCGGCGTCGGTGGCCGTGGTCGTGGCGTGGCATCGGGACGCGACCCTGAGCCGGGTCGCGCGCGCCTTCATCCGATTCGTCACGGCCTGAACTGCGAAGACGCGCCTTCCACGGAACTTCCGCAATTCATGCGGGGATAGTCCCGCTTTTCAGACGTATGTGAGTGGGGTCATTGTCATTCCGGTAGCGCGATGAGTATGCGCAGCAGAACCGGGAAGGCAGACGATGACGGCAATCACCGAGGCGACACCGACGGTGTCTCACAAGGAAGCGCGCAGGGCAGTCCTGTCGAGCTTCGTCGGTACCGCGATCGAGTGGTACGACTTCTTCATCTACGGCACCGCCGCGGCCCTCGTGATCGGACCGCAGTTCTTCCCGGGTGCGTCCACGTTCGCCGGAACCCTGGCCGCCTTCGCCACCTTCGCGGTCGGCTTCGTCGCCCGCCCCATCGGCGGCGTCGTCATGGGTCACTTCGGTGACCGCATCGGGCGCAAGTCGATGCTGGTGCTGTCGTTGACGATGATGGGCGCCGCGACCGTCGGCATCGGACTGCTCCCGAACTTCGAGGCCATCGGGGTGGCCGCACCCATCCTGCTGGTCGCGTTGCGGTTCGTGCAGGGAATCGGTGTCGGCGGCGAATGGGGCGGCGCGGTGCTCATGGCCACCGAGCACGCCCCCGAGGGCAAGCGCGGCCTGTACGGCGCGGCGCCGCAGATGGGTGTCCCGGCCGGAGTGATCATGGCGAACGTCGTGTTCCTCGCCGTCACCCAATTGTTGTCCGACGACGCGTTCCAGACCTGGGGCTGGCGGGTGCCGTTCCTGATGAGCGCCGTGCTCGTCGGCGTCGCGATGTGGATCCGCCTCGGCGTCTTCGAGTCTCCGGCCTTCGCGGAAGCCAAGGAGAGCGACACGATCGTGAAGATGCCGATCGTCGAGGTGCTGACCAAGAACTGGCGGACGGTCCTGCTCGCGGCGGGCACGTTCGTCGCGACCAACGGCATCGCCTACGTGTTCATGGTGTACGTCCTGACGTATGGCACCGAGGAACTCGGCTACAGCCGCGCCACGATGCTCACCCTGCTGATCGTCGCGTGCCCGGTCTGGATGGCGGGCATGGCGGTGTCGGCCTGGAAGTCCGACGTGCTCGGCAGGCGCCGGGTGTACACGTGGAGTTCGGTCGCACTGGTGATCGTCGCGGCGGTGTTCTTCCCGCTGATCGACACCGCGTCGATCCCGGTCATGCTGCTCGCGATGATCGTGATGGCCGCCGTGCTCGGCACCACCGCCGGGCCGCAGTCGGCACTGTTCGCCGAACTCTTCCCCGCCCACATCCGCTACAGCGGCGCGTCGCTCGGCTACCAGATCGGCGCCATCCTCGGCGGCGGGCTCGCGCCGTTCCTGGCGACGTGGCTGTTCGGGGCCTTCGGGACCTCCGTCGCGATCAGCGCGTACTTCGTGGTGATCGCCGTCGTCAGCCTGGGCTCGATCCTGCTGCTGCCCGAAACGAACAAGATCGCACGAAACGCGGAGGTCGCCTGACATGTCCACCTACTTCCAGCCCCGGAAATACGCGGCGACGGACTTCGCGTCGACCACCGCAACCGACGAAGCCCTGCCCGTCGTCGTCGTGGGCGCAGGCCCGGTCGGCATGGGCGTGGCGCTCGGCCTCGCGCAGCGCGGCATCCCCGTCACCGTGCTCGAGGCCGCCGACCAGGTGTCGTTCGGCAGCCGCGCCATCTGTATCTCCCGGCACAGCCTCGAGGTGGCGGCCCGGCTCGGGTTCGGGCCGGCACTCGAGAAGATCGTGCTCCCCTGGGTGGGTGGCCGCAGCTTCTACCGCGACGAAGAGGTGCTGCACTTCGAGATGGCGCACGGCGAGCACGACGTCCGCGGACCCATGGTCAACGTGTCGCAGTCCGAGATCGAGCAGATCATGACCGACACCCTGCTCGCGCACCCGCTGATCACGTTCCACTGGTCGTCGAGCGTCGCCGGGGTCCTGCGGTCGGACGAGGACGTGACCCTCGACGTCGACACCGCGTTCGGTGTCCGCCGGCTCCGCGCACGGTGGGTCGTCGCCGCCGACGGCGGTCGCAGCCGGATGCGGGAATTGGCGGGAATCCGCTTGCAGGGAAACAGCTATGAGGGCAGCTACGTCATCGCCGACATCCATTGGGAATCGGCGCTGCCCGCCGAGCGGATGGTGTGGTTCGACCCGCCGAGCAACCCCGGATCGACGATCATCATGCATCGGCAGCCCCGCGACATCTGGCGCATCGACTACCAACTCGACAGTGCCGACGACGCCGAACTCGAGACGCAGGAAGACCGCATCCGCGACCGGATCACGCGGCACCTCGACTGGCTCGAGAACGACGTGCCGTGGACCCTCGAATGGCACGGCTTCTACCGTGCGCACGCGCTCGCGCTGGACGACTTCACGCACGGCCGGATCCTGTTCGCCGGCGACGCCGCCCACCTGGTTCCGATCTTCGGCGTCCGCGGGCTGAACTCCGGCATGGAGGACGCCGAAACCCTCGCCTGGACCCTGGCCGCCGTCGTCAACGGAACGGCGGACCGCGCACTCCTGCAGGCATATTCGTCCGAGCGGCGCGACGCCTGGCAGCAGAACGTCGACAACGCGGGCAAGTCGACGCTCATCATGTCGCCCGGCAGCCACGGTTACCGCACCACCCGCGACGCCGTGCTGGCGCTGGCCACGACCCGTCCGGAGTTCGGTCACCTCATCAACCCGCGGCAGTCGAGTGCCACGCACGCGCACCTGTCGCCGCTCACCTGGCCGGTGGCCGAGGGGACGACCGGTGTGCTGCCCGGGGATCCGATGGAGGACCGCCGCGTTCGGGTCGTCACCGCCGGGGGACCGGTGGAGTCTTCGCTGAACCGCGTCCGCGGAACGGGTTTCGCGGTGCTGGGCATCGGCGTCGACGCCGCCGGTGCCGACGTCGTCGCCGCCCACGCCGCCGCGATGTCGATGGCGCTGGCGCCGGAGTCGGTGCGCGCGGTCGTCGTCCCGGCGCAGGGTGTGGCGGTGGACGCGGCGGACGACCTGACGGTCCTCGACGATCCCGACGGTGCGCTGGCGCAGGCCCTCGGCGCGTCCGCGGGGGAATGCTTCGTGATTCGTCCGGACGGGCTCGTCCTGTGCCGGATCCGGGACCTGTCGCTGCTCGGCGACGTGCCCGCGCACCTGCGAGCGGCGACCGCCCCCGTGCTCGGTGTCGTCCCCGCGCACACGGAGACGACTGCGACGCCGGGGGAACTGCTGCGCGAGAACGTGTGGACGGGGCTGTCGGAGGCGCTGGACCAGGCGGAGGACTCGGACCGCGAGGGATTCCTGACCCGGCTCGCGTTGCTGCTCGGATCGCAGTCGGGCAGGCGGGAGTTCGAGGAAGCGCTCGCCGCCGCCTCCCACGTGAGTGGGAAAGTGTGCTCCGGCACGCCACGGCACTCACATGTGGGCGCTTAGCCTGGGGGCATGGCGCACGCACAGTTCCTGAACTCACCGAAGACCTTCGTCGTCGACGCCCTCCGCGGGACCGTCGCCACCACCGGCGACCTCGAATGGCATCCGGAACCGGGCTATCTCACCCGCCGGGAGCCGTTGCCGTCCGGGCGGGTCGCGTTGCTGTCCGGCGGTGGGTCCGGGCACGAACCGCTGCACGCCGGATTCGTCGGCCGGGGCATGCTCACCGGAGCCTGCCCCGGCCTGATCTTCAGCTCGCCCAACGCGCTGCAGGTGCGGGCCGCCACCCGGGCCGTCGACGCCGGTGGCGGAGTCGTGCACATCGTGAAGAACTACACCGGCGACGTCCTCAACTTCCGCATCGCCGGCGACCTGGCGGCGGAGGACGGCATCACGGTCGAGCACGTGCTCGTCGACGACGACGTCGCGTCCGAACGGGAGGACGGACCCGGACGTCGCGGCACCGCGGCCACGATCGCGGTCGAGAAGATCTGCGGCGCTTCGGCCGAACGCGGAGACGACCTCGCCACCGTCGCGGAATTCGGGCGACGCACGGCCCGGAACTCGCGCAGCATGGCGGTGGCACTGCGAGCGTGCACCGTGCCCGGGTCGGACTCGCCGTCGTTCGACCTGCCGGAGGGGCAGATCGAACTCGGGATCGGCATCCACGGCGAACGCGGAACCGAACGGGTCGACGCGCTGCCCGCCACGGAACTCGTCCGCCGGCTCACCGACCCCGTGCTGGACTCGCTCGGCGTGCAGCGGGGCGATCCGGTGATCGCGATCGTCAACGGCCTCGGCGCGGCCCATCCGCTGGAGTTGCAACTGCTGTTCGGTGAACTCGCCGACCATCTCGCAGACCGGGGTGTGGTGATCCGACGCTCGCTGGTCGGCAGCTTCGTCACCGCCCTCGACATGGACGGCGCGTCCATCACGCTGGTGCGCTGCGACGACGAACTCCTCGACCTGTGGGACGCACCGACCGCCGCACCGGGATGGCCGAACGCCCCGGCCGGTGAATTCCGTGGTGTCGCAGACCGATCCGCGGTGCAGTTCCGGTCGGACGTCGCCTCCCGCGAGGACGAATCGGAGGTGCCCGGCACGGCCGGTGCCCTGGGCCGGGCAGCGGTGGGGGCCTGGATCGGCGCGTTCGTGGAGAAGGTGCTCGCCGAGGAGCCGAACCTCACCGACCTCGACCGCCGCGCGGGCGACGGCGACTTCGGCACCAACATGGTGGCCGCACTCGACCACGTCGACGCCGCGGGGATCCGCGACCGGTACTCCCCGGCGACGGTGTTCGAGTCACTGTCCGACGCCTACCTCGGTCACGCGGGCGGCACGTCGGGCGCGCTGTTCGGGGTCTGGTTCCGGCAGTTCTACCGGGTGGCCGCCGACGCATCGCAGGGGCTGGACTCGACGGCGATCGCCGCCGCCGCACGGGCGGGCCTCGACACGATTCAGGAACTCGGCGGGGCGCAACCCGGGGACAAGACGATGATCGACGCCATCGACCCCGCGGTCGCAGCCCTCGAATCAGCCGCCGAACAGGGCAAGAATCCGGCCGACGCCCTGGCCGAGGCCGCGGACGCCGCCGCCCGCGGCGCCGAGGCGACCGCAGGTATCACCGCGCGGCGCGGCCGGGCCAGCTACGTCGGCGAGGCGGCGCGAGGCGTCGTGGACCCTGGAGCCCTCGTGCTGTCCTGGTTCTTCGCCGAGGCCGCGGAAGCAGCCCGCAGCACCGGGTAGTCACCGCATGCGGGGCACGGCACGTAGGGTGAGGAGGAGAACGCCGAGTCGTGCTGCGCAATCCCGTCGCCACACCTCTCCCGACCTGCGTACGGGACGCAGAATCACGGACGGACAAATAGACAGTGGAAGACACCGCCAGCCGGGGAATCCAGGCCTTCATCGCCGATGTCGTGGAACGGGGTGGCAAGGCGGTCCGGCTCACCCACTCGCGGCGCAACCCCGTCCAGGTGTGGGGTGACGACGGCACGAGTTGCATCGTGCGGGTGCGTTCCAAACTCAGCGGCGACTGGCAGGCCCGCAAACAGGACGAGTCGCTCGACGACGACGACACCGGCTCACAATTCTGGGTGTTCGTGGACCTTGCGAGTTCGCCGGAGGAGTTCTTCGTCGTGCCCTCGTCCGAGGTCGCCGACGACATCCGCGCCGAGGTGGACCTGTGGATGATGGACACACCCGGTCGCACGCGGACGGGGCATCACGCGATTCCGCTGAGCCGGGTCGCGCACGGCCGCGGGCGCTGGGATCTGCTCGGCCTCGCCGGTGAGAAGGACCCCAGCCGCTACAGCGACGCGCAGCGCGCCACGACGGCGGCCACGTTGCGGGCCGACGCCGCCGCCCGCGCCTCCGCCAGGAAGAAGCCGGCAAAAGCGACCGCAGCGCTGGAGGAACTGGTCGATACCCGGCTCGAGGTGGTCGCCGACTTCGAGGGATATCGGTTGGTCGGACGGTTCGATTCCGGCACCGGGACGCTGGAGATCACCCGCGGTCCGATGCAGGGCCGCCGGTTCCCGGATCCCACGACCGCGGCGACCGCCGTTGCCAGTCACATCAGCGGCGACGTCGAGACCCGCGACGGGTGGGAATTCTGGCGCACTGAACAGGGCGAGCGAATTACTCTGGGGCAGAACAGTATCCGATAGTTCCCCGAAACTCGTTCGGCGCGCGGCGGTTGAGAATACCCTGAGGTGGGTATCGCAGACATGATCCGCCGTGCCCCGGCGGGAGTGGCCACGGCCGATGGGAGCTCATCATGCGAATCGTCGACGGCGCACAGTAGCTGCCGTGGGACTCGGTCGATACCTCTCCGCTGCCGCGTCCCTGCCGGTGCGCGGCGCCGGCATCGGACTCGGGGTGGCGTCCTACGGCGGCGCCGTCGCAGCCGATCTGGTGGCGACCACCGCACGGACCGCGACCCAGATCGCCACCGAGGTGCTGGGCGGAACCCCGGCCCGCCCCACGAGTTCCGGACAGGGCCGCGCCTGGATCGAGGTCCGCGGACTGGACGGACCGCGCGGCGCCGACGTGGCCGCGACCGTTCTCGACGCAGTCCGGGCGACCGCCGGTGTGGACGGGGCCGAACTGAACCGCGCGCTGTCCCGGCTGGTGGTGACGGTCGGCGACCACGGACCGTCGGTGGCCGCGCTGTGCGCGGTGGTCGCGCACGCGGAGGATGCCAGCCGACCGCTCGCTCGCGGGGCCGTCCGGGACCGGCCCAGGGAACTGCCGGGTGACGACGTCGCACTCGCCGAACGGGCTCTCGCACTGGCCGCGGCGACGACGGGCCTCGTCGCGGCCGCCGGCGTCCGGCTGCTTCCGATGCCCAGCCTGCCGGCGGCGGTGCCGGCCGCGGCGGTGACGTTCGTCAACTATCAGCCGCGACTGCGCGGCATGGTCGAGGACCGGCTCGGGCCGGACGCCGCCGAACTGCTGCTCGCCACCGCCCAGGCGGTCGGCGACGTGCTGCGGCGCGCACCGGCGTCTCTCGCCGTCGACGTGGCGCTGCGGTCGGCGATCACGGCCGAGGCGTGGTCGGGCCGCCGGGTGTGGCACCGTCGCGAACCCGAACTGGCCCGCGACCCCGCGGACGAATCGGACAGTCGCCCCCGCGAGCGCGGCATGTCCGGGCCCGTCGAACGGGACGTCGACCGGGCCGCGATCGCGCAGTTCGCAGGGGCAACGGCGTTGGGGGTCGCGACCCGCAGTGTCGCGGGCGCCGCGGACGCGGCCCTGGTCGCCGCGCCGAAGGCGGCCCGCACCGCACGGGAGGCCTTCGCCGCGACGCTGGGCCGCGGACTCGCCGACCGCCACTCCGTGTTGGTGCTGCGACCCGCCGCACTGCGCCGCCTCGACCGGGTCGACGCGGTGGTCGTCGACCCCGCGGTGCTGCACACGGCGGAGTTGCGGGTGAGCGGACTCCGTTCCGTTCGGGACGCCGACCGGACGAGGGTGTGGGAGGCCGCGCGGTCCGCCGTCGAGGCCGGTGCGCTCGGGGTGGGCTGGCACGCGCTCGCCGACCTGTCGGGCGATTTCGCCTCCGCAGACGTGGACGAGGATTCCGCCGTGCTCGTGACACAAGCCCACCACGCGAACGCGGCGGCCGTGCTCGCGCAGGCCCGCACGTCGGGCGCCCAGGTGATCTCGGTGAACGTGGACGGACTCGGCGGACTCCGCTCGGCTTTCGACGACCTGCTCCCGTCGAGCGGATCGCCGGACGCGGACCTCCGCGACGCCGTCGCGCAGTTGCAGGCGAACGGCGCGACGGTCGTGGTGGTGGCCGGCCGGGCGCCGCACGCCCTGTCCGCGGCCGACGTCGGGATCGGAGTTCTCGTCGACGACGCCCCGCCGCCGTGGTGTGCGGACCTGCTGGTCGACGATCTCGTCGGGGTCTGGCGGGTGCTGCGGTCGCTGCCCGACGCCCGGACGGCGAGCCGGCGCGGAGTCGAGATCGCGACGGCGGCGTCGATGCTCGGCGCGCTCGTGATGCTGCCGGGAGTGCGCGGCCGCGGACCCGGGCCCGTCACGGTCGGCGCGGCGGCAGGACTGTGGACGGGACATTCCCTCGCGCGCAGTGTGCTGCGTGCCGAAATTCCCCCGGCCGCCGCGGTTCACGCCTGGCACGAGATGCCGGCGACGGAGGTGCGCCGTCTGCTGCCCGTGCACGAAGGCGAGAGCACTGTCACGCCCCGCCGCCGCTCGGTGCGTCTGGTGCTGACCCCGGTGGAGGCGATCGGGCGGCTCACCGCGTGGCCGGTCGGCCTGGCCTGGGACTTCGGCCGGGCGATGCGCACGGAACTCTCGGATCCGCTGACCCCCGTCCTCGCCACCGGATCGGCGGCCAGCGCGCTGCTGGGGTCGCCGATCGACGCGGTGCTCGTGGGATCGGTGCTCGCGGGGAACGCCGCGCTGTCGGCCGTGCAACGCCTGCACGCGGAACGACTGCTGGACAGGCTGCTGGCGGCGGGGGATCCGCCCGCGCACCGCGTCGCCGGATCCCCGAACAGCCGGGTGACGGAGGGCGTTGAGGCGTCGCGGTTGCGTCCGGGCGACGTGATCGAGATCTGCCCCGGCGAGGTGGTGCCCGCCGACGGCAGGCTCGTCGAGGCCGCCGGAGTCGAGGTCGACGAATCCTCGCTCACCGGGGAATCGCTGCCGGTGAGCAAGCAGACGTCGCCGACGCCTGGCGCCCCGATCGGCGAACGTGCCTGCATGGTGTTCGCGGGAACCACGATCCTCACGGGCACGGCGACGGCGATCGTCACCGCGGTCGGTGACGCGACGGAAGCGGGACGTGCCGGCGCGATCACACCGGCGAGTGCGTCGCACGTGGGTCTGCAGGCGCAGCTCAGGAGCCTCACCGACCGGGTGCTGCCCGTCAGCGTCGGGGGCGGGGCGCTGGTGACCGCCGTCGGATTCCTGCGCGGCACCGGACTGCGGCAGGCCGTCACCAGTGGTGTCGCCGTCGCGGTGGCCGCGGTTCCGGAGGGGCTGCCGCTCGTCGCGACCCTGGCGCAGCAGGCCGCCGCGCGCAGACTGACCCGGTCGGGCGCGCTGGTGCGAGCGCCGCGGTCCGTCGAGGCGCTCGGCCGCGTCGACGTGGTGTGCTTCGACAAGACCGGAACCCTGAGCGAGAACCGACTGAGGGTGGTCTCCACCGTCTCGCGACCCGGGTTCGATCGCGAGTACGTGCTCGGGTGCGCGGGCCGCAGCGCCGTGACCCCCGACGGCAGTCCGGCCGCGCACGCCACCGACGTCGCGATCGCCGACGCGGCAGCGGACCTGCTGCCACCGGAGGACGAGCACCGCAGCTATCTTCCGTTCCGATCCGGACGGCCCTACTCCGCCTCGCTGTCGGGGACGCACCTGTCGTTGAAGGGTGCACCGGAGGTCGTGATCGCCGCCTGCACCGGAATCGACGCCGACGACGTCCACGACACCGTCCTCGGCATGGCCGCGGACGGGCTGCGCGTCATCGCCGTCGCCCGCCGGACCGTCACGAAATTCCAGTCGCGTCGCGCGGCCGACGACGCCGATGTCCTCGACGACCTGTGCGGCGGCGGGCTGCAACTCGTCGGACTGCTCGGGCTGGCCGACACCCCGCGCCCCGAGGCGGCCGGGCTGCTCCCCGACCTGGAACGCCTGCGGGTCGGGGTCCGGCTGATCACCGGCGACCATCCCGTCACGGCCACCGCCATCACGCGGGAGCTGGGACTGCCCGTGTCGTCGGAGCAGGTGATCAGCGGCCCCGACTGGGACACCCTGTCGCACCGGGGGCAGGAGAAGGCCGTCGAGAAGTGCGTCGTGTTCGCCCGGATGACGCCCGAACACAAGGTGCAGATCGTGCAGACCCTCGAACGTGCCGGTCACGTCTGCGCGATGGTCGGCGACGGCGCCAACGACGCCGCCGCGATCCGGGCCGCGAGTGTGGGGATCGGTGTCAGCTCGCGCGGCAGCGACCCCGCCCGCAGTGCCGCCGACGTGGTGCTCCTCGACGGCCGCGTCGACGCGCTGCGCGACGCCCTCGACGAAGGCCGCCAGCTGTGGCGGCGGGTGCAGGCCGGAGTGTCGGTGCTGCTCGGCGGGAACGCCGGGGAGGTGGCGTTCGCTCTGATCGGCAGCGCGATCGCCGGACGGTCGCCGCTCACCGCGCGTCAGCTTCTGCTGGTGAACGTGCTGACCGATGCCCTGCCGGCGGCCGCGCTCGCGGTGAGCCCGCCCAACGAACAGACCCGGGGAGAGGGCCGCGGACCGGACAGTGCCGCGCTGTGGCGTACGGTCGCGATCCGCGGCGCCGCCACCGCGGCAGGCGCGACGACGGCGTGGGCGCTGGCGAGCGTGACCGGCAGGCAACGCCGGGCGTCGACGGTCGGGCTGGTCGCGCTGGTCGGAACGCAGTTGGGGCAGACGCTGATCGATTCGCGCAGCCCGCTCGTCGTCCTCACCGCGGGCGGGTCACTCGCCGCGCTCACCGTGATGGTCAGTACGCCCGGAGTCAGTCAGCTCCTGGGATGCACCCCGCTCGGACCGGTCGGATGGGCCCAGGCGCTGGGATGCGCGGGTGCCGCGACCGCAGCAGCCGCGTTCGCGCCGGCACTCCTGGAAAAGCTTGTGGGCGATCAGTCGACGATCTCGATCACGCCCGCCCGCAGCAGCACGGCGTACACCTCCCGGAGCGGTGGGGTGAGCACCCGGGTGACCACCCCGGTCAACGGGTCCCCGGCACCGGAGAAGACACCGGCGGCGGTCTGGGCGACGGCACTCAGCACACCCGACACGGTCCACGGTCAAGGTGGCTGACCGGAAAACGGCACGCACAAGGGAGACGAACCATGGCCCAACGAACGTCGGAGGCGCAGTCGCACGGCGACGCCGTCCAGCGGGTGCAGGAGGCCCACAGCTTCGCGGTGCAGCTACCGATCCTCGGCAGGGTGCCGCTGCCTCGCCCTGAGCAGCTGGCATTCTTCGCGGCGATCGGCCTGCTCGCCGCCGTCGAAATCATCGAATGGCCGGTTGCGCTGACCATCGCAGCAGGACATGTGCTGATCACCGATCAGCACAACCGGGCCGTCCAGGAGATCGGGGAGGCGCTGGAAGGCGTGTGACGCGGGGTCCGGATCAGGCGGGCGGGCACGCCGGTGACGTCAGCTGCGCGATCGCCACGATCGAGCAGGCCGTCGCCTTCGACAGCTTCCACGTCCCGTTCTCGCCGGGCACGAAGATGGCGGGCAGGGTGTTCTGCTGCACCTGGCCGTTGATCGTCAACTGCAGTTGCGCGCTGGCACTGCCGTCGCCGTTGTCGATCACCGGGTCCAGCACCTGCACCTGCGCACCCGCCTGCTGAGCGGCGGCGGCGACCTGGTTGAACAGGTTCGGATCCTGCTCCGAACCCTCCACCATGGCGATCTTCTCCTCGAGGGGAGTGGCCGGGTCGAGGCCCTTCGCCAGCAGGGCGTTGAGGTCGGCGGCCGTCGGCAGAACGAGGTCATCCGTCGTTTCGGCCGCTGCGGTGGTAGTGGACGTGGTGGTCCCGCCCGAGCCGGACGACTCGTCGGAACCACAGGCGGACATCGTGAGGGCTGCGGCGATCGCTACCGCGGCAACCGTGATCTTGCGGATCGTCAACTCAGTTACCTCTTCGTATCTCGGTGCGCAGGTCGTTCGGTCTCACATCGAGTCTGAAGGTTTGCGGAGCGTCGCGCCGACGAAGCCAGAGAATTCTCAGACTTCGGCCGAAATCAGGCCGCCGTGCCGAACGCGCCGCGGTACGGAGTGGCGTGACTCCACTGCAGGGCCGCAGCGGTGACGTCGGTCGCGGGAAGGTCGTCGTGATGGGTCTGGATGAACGCGATCAACGCGCGGGCGGTGCGGGCGAGGGCAACCTTGTGCTGCCGGGACGTCTCCGCGAGTTCGGTGAACGCGTCGTTCTCGGAGCAGCCGCGGAAGGCGATGAGGATGCCGACCGCGATGTCGACCGCCGTGCGGGTGGAGTAGCTGGGCGTCGTCATGAATGTTCTCCCAACCTGCGTCGGAACGGGTACCACTCCATCTTCCCGCACCGCGTACGACGTCGGAAGAGTTCGAATCGCCCGGTGTATTAGTCGTCCGAGTTCTTCACCGAGGTTTTCCCTTACGGTAGGGGCATGGCTACCGTCTGGACGATCCCGATCGACATCACTTCTCGCTGGCTCGACAATGCCGAGGTCCAGACCTTCCTCGCGTCCAACGACCTGGACAACGCGTCCCCCGACCCGAAGGTGCGGTTCGCGCAGTTCGCGGACGTCACGAAGTCCCTGGAACGGCACATCGGGCACACCTTCTCCTCCGTGCAGGGCGCCGCCACCGCGCTCTTCGACGGCATCGACGGCGGTACTCCCGTCGCGTTGAAACTGGCGGCGCTGCGCCTGATCCTGAAAGAGGTGTATCAGACCCGCCATGCGCCGCAGCCGTTCCCGAAACGGGTGGGTGAGGAACTCGGCACCTACGTGTACGCGCTCCTCGACCCACGCAACAGGTTGGTGTTCTACGTCGGCGCCGGCCGAGGCACCCGGGTGTACGGCTACGTGTGGGAGGCGCTGGCCGAGAACGAGCACCGGCAGACGCTCGAGGATCCGGAGACCGACGGCGCCGAGGTGAAAGCCGCGACGATCGCCCGCATCCGGGAGATCTACGACTCCGGTCACGAGGTCGAGCACTACATCGTGGCGCACCGCATTTCCGACACCGGTGGCGTCGCCGACGCGGTGCGCAACGGGGTGGTGGGAGCGCTGGGGCTAGTCGAGGGTTCCGCGCTCGGCAACCTCGCCGGCGGTGCGGGCGAGCATCGTGCGGTGCCCGTCGACGACCTCGTGTTGCAGTACGCAGCAGAACCGGTGCCGAATCTGCCGACCCCGTGCGTCGTCCTCGAGGTGCCCGCCGCGTCCCGGCGGGGCGTGACGTCGGAAGAGGTGTACGAACTGTCCCGCGGCGCGTGGGCGGCGGGCGCCGCCGTCCGCAACACCGACGACATCCCGGTGATCGTGTTCGCGGACAACATCGTTCGCGCCGCGTACCGGGCCAGGTCCTGGTCGTCGGTGGCACGACCCGGTGACGCGGCGCTGTGGCGGTTCACGGGCGAGTCCGACACCGAACTGGAGAGCCGATTCGTGAACAAGCGGATCGTCCCCGCCAAGGTCGGCCTGAAGAAGTGGCCCACCCACGGCTGGGTCCCGCACCTCACGCAGGCCCGCCCCGGCCGCTGACGTGAGCGGCAAAGCGTGCCCCGGCATACTTTGCCGCTCACCTGCGGAGTGGCCTCCCGAGTCGGTGGGGTGTGGTAAGTCTGAGCCGACCGGAGTTGGGGAGCGAAGGGAGGCCACGTGCTCGTACTGCATCGCGCCGAGCGTTCCACCACCCTCGCGTCGGCTCTCGGCGACGTGCTCGCGACCCCGCTGTCCGATCCGTTCGCCCGTGAGGTCGTCGCCGTCCCGGCGAAGGGTGTGGAGCGCTGGCTCACGCAGCGACTCTCGACCGCGCTCGGCGCCCGGCCCGGCGTCGGCGACGGGGTGGCCGCGAACATCGACTTCCCGTCACCCACCAGGCTCGTGGACGAGTGCCTCGCCGCCGCCACCGGAGTGTCCGCCGACGACGACCCGTGGCATCCGTCCCGGGTGCTGTGGGCGCTGCTCGGTGTCGTCGACGACTGCCTCGGCGAATCCTGGTGCGCGGTCCTCGCGAAACACCTCGGGCACGGCCGCCCCGACGGCGACGACCACCGGCCCGGCAGGCGTTACGCCACCGCGTCGCACCTGACCGAACTGTTCCGCAGTTACGCCGCGCAGCGGCCCGCGATGCTGGTCGACTGGGCGGCGGACCGGGACACCGATGGTGCGGGCGGCCCGCTCGACGACGACCTGCTGTGGCAGGCCGAATTGTGGCGGCGGCTGCGTGCGAGGATCGGCGGCCCCGCGCCCGCCGAGCGCCTCGACTCCGCCTGCGCGCGGCTGCGCGAGGAACCGGACCTCGTCGAACTCCCCGGCCGGCTGTCGCTGTTCGGTCCGACCCGCCTCGCGACCGATCAGATCGCGGTGCTCGCTGCATTGGCCGTCAATCGCGATGTGCACCTGTGGCTTCCGCATCCGAGTCCCGCACTGTGGTCGTCGTTGTCGACGGCGGAGAAAGTGCTCGCGCGCGCCGACGACCACACCGCCCTGTCCGTCGCCCACCCGCTGCTGTCGAGCCTGGCGCGGGACGTGCGCGAACTCGAGTCGAGACTGACCCGCCTCGACGTCGACGACCGCCACCACGCGGGACCCCCACCGCCCGACTCCCTGCTGGGGTGCCTGCAGGCCGACGTCCGGGACGACCGGGCGCCGGTGCGCGCCGAGTGCACCGCCGACGCGTCCGTGCAGGTCCACGCGTGCCACGGGCCTGCCCGTCAGGTGGAGGTCCTGCGCGAATGCCTCCTGCATCTCTTCGAGGACGATCCGACTCTCGAACCGCGCGACGTGCTCGTCATGTGCCCCGACGTCGAGTCGTACGCGCCGCTGATCCGGGCCGCGTTCGGGCAGGACGTGCTGGGGCATCCCGGTCACCGTCTGCGGGTCCGGCTCGCGGATCGGGCCCTGCACCAGACCAATCCGGTGCTCGCCGTGGTGTCGAGTCTCCTCGAACTCGCCGACGCGAGGGTGACGGCCAGTCAGATTCTGGACCTGTCGGCGGCCGCGCCGGTGCGCGGGCGGTTCCGGTTCGGCGACGACGACCTCGAACGGATCCGGGAGTGGGCGTCCGCGACGGGCGCCCGCTGGGGAATCGGACCGCGACAGCGCGCGGCGTTCGGTCTCGGCGACTTCCCGCAGAACACGTTCACCACCGCACTCGACCGCATCCTGCTCGGCGCGGCGGCCGACGAGTCGGAAGGCGAATGGCTCGCCCTGGCACTTCCGCTCGACGACGTCGACAGCAACGACATCGACCTCACCGGGAGGCTGGCCGAGTTCGTCGACCGCCTCGACGTCGCGTTGCGCGGGCTGGCCGGGCCGCAGTCGGTCGCGGACTGGTCGAGAGCGCTCACCCGGGCGCTGGACCTGCTCGTCGACGTCGCCGCCGCCGACACGTGGCAATTGGCGCAGGCCAGAAGGGAACTGGGGGCGGCGACGGAGCACGGCGGCGACACGGTCCTGCGACTGTCGGACGTACGCGCCATGCTCGCCACCCGGCTCGCGGGACGTCCCACCCGCGCGAACTTCCGCACCGGGGAGCTGACGGTGTGCACCATGGTGCCGATGCGGTCGGTGCCGCACCGCGTCGTCGTCCTCCTCGGCCTCGACGACGAAGTGTTCCCGCGGGGCGTGAGTGTGGACGGCGACGACGTGCTGGCCCGCAATCCTCTGCTCGGCGAACGTGATCCGCGGAGCGAGGACCGGCAGTTGCTGCTCGACGCCGTCATGTCCGCCAGTGAGAAGCTCCTGCTGTTCTACACGGGCGCCGACCCCGTCACCGGTATGTCGCGGCCTCCGGCGATCCCGCTGTCCGAACTGCTCGACGCGGTGGCGGCCACCGTGGGGAGCGATGCCCTGCCCGGCATCGTGACTCGGCATCCGTTGCAGCCGTTCGACGCCCGCAACTTCGGGCCCGAGCACCCGTTCAGTTTCGACCGGGCGGCGCTGGCCGGTGCCCGCGCCGCGCAGCACCCGCCCGAACCGGTACCCGCGTTCCTGCCGGCGCCGCTGGTGCCGCCGAAGTTGGAGGACGTCGATCTCGCCGAACTCGTCGCGTTCCTGGTGCACCCGACGCAGGCGTTCCTGCGGCAACGGCTCGGGTTGCGGGTCCCCGACGTGGACGAGGACCTCGCCGACGCACTGGACATGGCGCCCGATCCGCTCGCCCGCTGGGACCTCGGCCAGAGGATGCTCGTCGCGCGACTGTCGGGAATCGAACAGGCCGACTTCCGCGCCGCCGAGTGGCGCCGGGGTACGTTACCGCCGTACAAGTTGGGGGAGGCGGTGCTCGGCGACATCGAGCACGCGGTCGAGTCGCTCGTCGCGGTCAGCGGGTCCGTGCATGTCGGGCGCGCGGAGACCGTCGACGTCGATGTCGATCTCGGCAACGGACGGCGCCTCACCGGGACCGTGGGGGGTGTGCACGGATCGGTGATCGCGAGCACCACGTATTCGAGGTTGGGGCCGAAACACCGCCTCACCGCCTGGGCCCAGTTGCTGGCGGTCGCGGCCTCTCATCGCAACGGCGACACCGACTGGACGGCCGTGACGACCGGCCGCGGCTCGTACAGTCGCCCGGCGTGGCGCTCGACGCTGACGGCACCGGAGGACGCGCGGGAGGAACTGGTGCGACTGGTCGAACTGCGTGATCTCGGGTTGCATACGCCGTTGCCGATCGCCACGGGCGCGTCGGCGGCCTACGCCGAGCGACGGCACGGCGGCAGCAGCACGGAGGACGCGATCGAGGCGGCCCGGAAGGAATGGAGCAGCGATTTCGGTGACGCACGCGACCGCCACATCACGTACGTGTACGGGTCCTCGCCCGGTATCGACGTCCTCGGCGACGCGGTGACGATCGAGAACTACGCCCGGCAACTGTGGGCGCCGCTGCTCGCCGCCGAGACGGTGGCGCAGCCGTGACCGGCGCGCGGGGCTTCGACCTGCTCGGTCCGCTGCCGGAGGGCACGACGGTGCTCGAGGCGAGCGCCGGTACCGGCAAGACGTACGCGATCGTCAGGCTCGCCGCCCGCTTCGTCGCCGAGGGACGTGTCGACCTGTCGCAGTTGTTGCTGGTGACGTTCAGCCGCGCGGCGACGCAGGAGCTGCGGGAACGCACTCGTGAGCGATTCGGTTCCGCCGCAGCCGCATTGGCCGACCCCGCGGCGGCCCGGGTGAGCGCGGACCACGTGATCCGGCACCTCGCCGAGGCCGACGCCGACGAGGTGACGCTGCGCCGCCGGCGCCTGCTGCAGGCACTGTCGGACTTCGACGCCGCCACCATCGTCACCACCCACAGCTTCTGCCAGCGCATGCTCGACGGACTCGGGATCGCGGGCGAACGCGACCCCGACACGGTGCTCGTCGAGGCCGCCGACGACCTCACCACGGAGGTGATCGCCGACCTGTACCTCCGGGCGTACAGTCGCGCCGACTCCGCCCCGATCACGCCGGCGGAGGCCACCGCCGCGGCCCGCGCCGCCATCTTCGACCCGCAGGCCGTGCTCGCCCCGGAGGATGCGCGGGGCACCCCGGCCGGAGATCGGGTGGCGTTCGCCGAGGCGGTCCGCGCCGAAGTCGAGCGCCGCAAACGCGCGGTGGGTTTGCGTGACTTCGACGATCTCCCGATGCTCCTCCACCGCGTCCTCAGCGATCCCGAGCACGGTGCGGCGGCCTGCAGGCGGGTCCGCGAACGCTACAGTGTCGTGCTCGTCGACGAGTTCCAGGACACCGACCCCCTGCAATGGGACATCCTGCGCCGCACATTCCACGGCAGCGGAACGCTGGTGCTCGTCGGCGATCCGAAGCAGGCGATCTACGCGTTCCGCGGGGCCGAGGTGCTCAGCTATCTGGACGCGGTGCGCTCCGCCGACCGGCACCAGGAATTGACCACCAACTGGCGCAGCGATCAGGAACTCCTCGACGGCCTCGAATACCTGCACGGCGGCGCCGCACTCGGGCATCCCGAGATCGTCGTGCACCGCGTCGACGGCGCGCGGCCGAAGTCGCGCCTGACGGGTGCCGTGCCGCTGCGACTGCGGTACCTGCCGCGGACCGGCGCCGGGCCACTCAACAAGTCGGGATACCCGGCGGTGGGGGCGCTCCGGAAGAAGATCGCCGCCGACCTCGCCGCCGACATCGTGGCCCTCCTCGACGGCGGCGCGACACTCGACGTCGGCGCGACACTCGACGTCGGGGGAACCGTCCGACTCGTCGAGCCCGGCGACATCGCGGTCCTGGTGCGCACCAACGCGCAGATCACCCTGGTCCACGACGCCCTCGACCGGGCCGGGGTGCCGTCCGTGCTCGCCGGCGGGGCCAGCGTCTTCACCACTCCCGCTGCGCAGCACTGGCTCTGGCTCCTGCAGGCCATCGAGCAGCCGCACCGTTCCGACCGGGTGCGGCTGGCCGCGCTCACCCCGCTGCTCGGCCACACGGCCGAAGCACTCGACGCCCGCGGCGACGATATCGTCGCGGAGGTCGGCGGGCAGCTCCGGGAGCTCGGCTCGGTGTTCGCGAAGTCCGGTTTCGCAGCGCTGTTCGAACGACTGTCCGCGGTAGGCGCGCTGGAGGCGAGACTGCTCCGGGTGGCGGCGGGCGAGCGGGCGCTGACCGATCTCCGGCACGTGGCGCAGTTGCTCAACGGTGCCGCCGTCGAGCAGTCGCTCGGCCTGACGGCGGTCACCCGCTGGCTCACCGAACGCATGAAGGATCCGACGTCGGGCGGGGTGGACCGCAGCCGGCGGCTCGACAGCGACGCCGCGGCAGTGCAGATCGCGACCGTCCACGCCAGCAAGGGCCTCGAATTCCCGCTCGTCTACCTGCCGTACGCATGGGACGCCGCCACGATCTCGAAACCCAGCAAACTGCTTCTGCACGACGACGACGGGCGACGCGTCCTCGACGTCGGCGGCCCCGGCAGCCCCGGCTACGCCGACCGCAGGAACCGGCACGACGCGGAAGAGGCGGGGGAGGAGTTGCGGCTGCTGTACGTCGCGGTCACCCGGGCGATGTGCGGGCTCGTGATGTGGTGGGCGCCGGCGTTCACGACGGCAGGCGCGCCGCTGCACCGGATGATCCTGGGCCGGCCGCCGGGGCAGCGGGAGGTCCCGCAGAAGGTCGCCGTCCCCGAGGATCCGATTGTCGCGGAACGGTTGTCGGCCTGGGGCACGGCGGCACCGGAGACGGTGACCGTCGAGGCGGTGGGTTCCGAATCCATCCCGCGGGTCGACTGGACACCTCAGCGTGATCCCAGCGGCGACCTCGAGGCCGCGCGGTTCCGTCGGCTGCTGGACACGCGGTGGCGTCGCACGTCGTATTCGGCGTTGACGGCGTCCGCACACGACGCGCCCGCCGTCGGCAGCGAAGCGGAGGTCGAGGAGAAGACGGACGAGCCGGACGAACCGCCGCTGCACGCGCCGGGCGACGTCACCACGGGACTGCCGTCGACGATGAACGAACTGCCGGGCGGCGCGACATTCGGCACGCTCGTGCACGCCGTCTTCGAGATCGTCGACACCGCGGCACCCGATCTGGACGACGAAGTCCTGCGGTGCTGCCGCGACGTGATCGCGTCGACCCTGTCGGACGTCGATCCGGCCCAGCTCGCCACGGCACTGGTGCCGGTGCTGCGCACTCCGCTCGGCGCGGGGGCACTCGCCGACCTGGCACCCGCAGACCTGTTGGCGGAACTCGACTTCGAACTGCCCCTCGCCGGCGGCGACACGCCGTCGCTCACCGTGATGCTCGACGGCATCGGCAGACTGCTGCGCACCCACCTTCCCGACGACGACCCACTCCGGTCGTACGCCGACGCCGTGCAGACACTCGAACCGACCCCGCTGCGCGGATACCTCACCGGCAGCATCGACGCGGTGCTGCGACTGCCCGGACCGCGGTACGTCGTGGTCGACTACAAGACCAACCGTCTCGCGCAGGGCGACCTGACCACCGCGCACTACACCCGCGAGAGGATGGCCGCTGAAATGCTGCGGGCGCACTATCCACTGCAGGCCCTGCTGTATTCCGTTGCACTGCATCGCTACCTGCGGTGGCGGCAGCCGGACTACGATCCGGCGGTGCACCTCGGCGGTGTGCAGTACCTGTTCGTCCGCGGGATGGTCGGGCCCGGCACGCCACCGGGTTGCGGAGTCTTCGACTGGGCGCCGCCCGCCGCGCTGATCACCGAGCTGTCCGATCTGCTGTCCGGGTCGGCCTCCACGCAGGCGGCGGCCCGGTGACCGGGGTGGAGGTGGCGCAGCGTGGCAAGGGGATGCTGCGGATCTTCAACGAGGCCGGAGTGCTGGCCGCGGCGGATGTGCACGTCGCGCTGCGGTTGTCGGCGCTCGGCGGCGAATCCTCGGAGGACGTCGTGCTGGCGACGGCGCTGGCGGTGCGCGCGGTCCGGTCCGGCTCGGTGTGCCTGGACCTGACGCGGTTCCGGGAGGTCACCGTCGACGAGGAATCCGAGATCGATCTCGATGCCCTCCCCTGGCCGGACGACGATACCGTGGTCGCGGCACTGCGCCGGAGCCCGCTGGTCACGGGTGGTTCCAGGGGGCCACTGCGACCGCTGCGGCTCGTCGACACGGCCGAGGGCGGGCTGCTCTACCTCGACCGGTACTTCCGGCAGGAGGCGACCATCCGGCGGGTTCTCGACCAGCGCGCCGTCGGGTATCCCCCCGTCGACGAGCAGTCGCTGCGGGACGGGCTGGACGCGTTGTTCCGCGACCAGCACGACGACACGGCACCGGCCCCGTCACCGGATCGGCAACGGATCGCGGCGGCGGTCGCGGCCACCCAGTGGACGTCGGTCGTGGTCGGCGGACCTGGAACGGGCAAGACCCACACCGTCGCCCGGGTACTGGCGTTGCTGACGAGGCAGCCGGGACCGCGCCGGCGTATCGCGCTGGCGGCACCCACCGGGAAGGCCGCGGCGCGGTTGCAGGACTCGGTGCGCGAACAGGCCGACGCACTCGGGTTGCCGCCCGAACTGAAAGCGATGACACTGCATCGGCTGCTGGGCTGGCAGCGTGGACGTGGCAGCCGCTTCCGCTACAACGCGAACAACCACCTGCCCTACGACGTGATCGTGGTCGACGAGACGTCGATGGTGTCGCTGACGATGATGTGCCGACTCCTCGAGGCCGTCCGCCCCGACACCCAATTGGTGCTCGTCGGGGATCCGGATCAGCTGACGTCCGTCGACGCGGGCGCGGTCCTCGCCGATCTCGTGGCGCGGCCGGTGTCGGGCACCGAGAATCCGGTGCTCGCCAGGATCGTCGGCGACGACCTCGACGCCGCCGACGACCCGCTCGAGGCCGCCCTGAGTGCGGGGGAACGGGACAGATTGCGGGGCGGCGTGATCCGGCTCAGCCGCGGGCGGCGCTTCGGCGGAGCCATCGCCGAGCTTGCCGTCGCGGTGCGGGAAGGCGAGCCGGACGAGGTCGTGGAGATCCTGTCGCGCGGTGCCCCCGAGGTGTCGTTCCACGGACCCGAAGATCTGGACGCACTACGGGCGGACGTGGTGGCGACGGCTGCCGCGGTGACGGATTCCGCGGAATCCGGTGATGCCGCTGCTGCACTGCAGCATTCGGAGAAGCACCGGCTGTTGTGCGCGCACCGGGAAGGTCCGTACGGGGTACAGCGGTGGGCGCGGCAGGCGATGGAGTGGATCGGGGAGTCGACAGGGCAGCGACTGGACCCGGATCGCTGGTACCCGGGTCAGCCGCTGATGGTGACCGCCAATGATCACGAAACGAAAATCTACAACGGCGACACCGGGGTGATCGTGCGTCGGGACGACGACGAACTGTTCGCCGCGTTCGTGCGCGGCAGCGAACCGTTCCTGTTGCATCCGACGCACCTGTCCGCGGTGCAGACCGTGTACGCGATGACGATTCACCGCAGTCAGGGCAGCCAGTACGACACGGTGACCGTGGTGCTGCCCGGCGCGGCGTCGTCGCTGCTGACCCGAGAATTGCTGTACACCGCGATCACCCGGGCGCGAAAGCACGTGCGGATCATCGGGACCGAGGATGCGGTGCGGGCGGGAGTGCAACGCCGGGTGCTGCGAGCGAGTGGGTTGCGGAGGGCGATTCCGTAGCCCGGCCCCGCACGGACGAGATCACGACGGCGAGGGTCGCCGACAGGAACACGACTTGCAGGAGAGTGCGGGGGAGCAGCGCTTCGAACGGTCCCGTCGACAGTCCTTCCACGGCGGCGTACACGTTCGCCGGGAACATCAGGATCAGCAGGGCGGTGAGGCACCCGGCCGCCCACGGGGCGGTGCGCCGGATCAGCAGTCCCGCGGCGCCGGCCAGTTCGAGTAGACCGGTCAGGGTCACCAGCAGCCCCGGGTTCGGCAGCGACGGCGGAACCATGGCGACGAGTTCCGCACGCAGCCCGAAGAAGTGGGCCATCCCGGTCAGTGTGAACATCGCGGCGAGTCCACCCCGCAGGGCGACGGGCCACGGCCGGAACCGGCTCACACCGGCCGCGCCCGCGGCGAGCAGTGCCAGGGTGACGGCGACGAGGGCGATCAAGGGTTCCATGTCAGTCTCCTGAATCGATCAGTGTTCGTGGGTACCGCTGCGCAACAACCGGTCGCGGGCCGCGTTGAACTTCCGTGCGACGGGCACCCGGGTGGTGGCGCGGGCCAGGCCCATCGCCGGCGTGCCGACGTAGATCGACTCGGCGCGGTCCACCGGATAGGTCTCGTGCCAGACGCCGACGGCGCCGGGCGCCTTGCGGGCCCGCCGGTTGAACGCGGCCCAGGCCGGGCGATGCTTCGCTTGGCTGTCACTGGCGTAGGCGTACAACTTGTCGACGGAGTTCCAGTACTGAATCACCGTCGGTCCGCGCCCCTCGAATGTCAGGCGGTAACCCAGCAGACCCGAATCGGGGTCTTCCGAGAGTTCGCGCAACATCCTCGGCATCGCGGCAAGGGTGGGCAGCCACAGGTCGGGCCGCCACGGCCGGTTGATGGTCATCCCGATCAGGAAGACCACCAGTTCGCCTTCGTAGTGGTGCGTCGAACGGGTGGGTTCGATCGTCGTCATCTGACGCCTCCCAAGATTGGATATTGGAACTATCTAATAATGGATAGTGACAGTATCCAATGTCAAGGGGTGCGGGCACGCAAAAAACCGGGCCACGCAGTGCGCGGCCCGGGTGGATGGTGCGGAGTGGATTACGGCAACGGGACCTGCGGCGACACCGGCACGACCGAGGCGAGCGCGCGCTCGTGGGCGTCGGTGGACCATTCGGGCTCGGTCGTGATGTTCAGGTCCCCGACGATCGCGCCGAAGAGGTCGATGTCCGTGCTGTACAGGATCACCGCGTTGCGTTGCGAGTCCGTGAAGTTCGTGCCGGTGATGTTCGCGTCACTCAGGTCGGCGTGCGACAGATCCGCGGCGGCGAAGTTGGTGCCGGTGAGATTCGCCCGCTTCATGTTCGCGCCCGCCAGGTCGGCGAAGCTCAGATTCATTCCCGCCAGGTTCGCGGAACTCAGATCCGCGCCCGGGCACGTCGTGCGGTCCTCGGGGGTCGGATTCGCCACGATCCTGCAGCCGTTGATCTCGGTGAGAACATCCGCCCCGGCCGTGCCGGCGCCCGCAGCGAATGCGGCACCCCCGGCCAGCGCGACCGCACCCAGTGCCCTGAAATATGTCCTGCCCATGCCGGACCGCCCCCTCGCGTAGAACCTCAAACCGTCATCGCCGAACTTAGTGCCGGTCACCCCGCGCCGCACAGGGAACGGCGACACCGGCAGGTGTTGCACACAAACACACCCCTTCTCGGTACGCGCACTCTTTCTCGGGAGACGCACCCCTTCTGGGGCCCGAATTTGGGTGCGTCTGCGTAGAAGGGGTGCGTCTGCGGGTGTCTGACTGGGGCGATCGTGGGGGTGGTCGCGGGGCCGCGACCGCATAAACGCACCCCTTCTCGGTGGGCGCACCCCTTCTGGGGCCCGAATGGGGGTGCGTCTGCGCAGAAGGGGTGCGTCTGCGGGTGGGGCGGTGATCGGCTACTCGCAGGCGATGCCGTCGTTGTCGCGGTCGAGGTGGGACGCGTAACCGTCCTGGCCGCGGTAGATCGGCGTGACGCCGGCGTTGCGGGCCTCGGTGCAGTTCTTGTAACCCGCGCTCGGTGCGGGGGCCTGCGGAGCGGGAGCGACCTGAGGTGCGGGGGCTGCCTGCGGAGCCGGTGCGACCTGCGGTGCGGGAGCCGGTGCTGCCGGAGCGGAGGGTGCGGGCGGCAGGAGGGGGTTCACGGCGTCCGCCGAGCCGCTCGGGATCAGGGACGCGATCTCCGGGGGAAGGAAATCGAAGATCGTCGCCGCCTGCGCGGAAGGTGCGGCCGCCATCGAGATGGCGGCACAGCCGAGGATGCCGAGAACTAGCCGTCGAGCCTTCATTTTGTACCTCGTTCAGGGTGGTGTGGGGCTTCCACGGAATGGTCGAGAAACGCCAGATCGGCGATCCATTCGGTGTGACGAGAATAGTAGCCAGTGGTGCTGATATTCGAAAGCTGTTGAGACACAACATTCCTGTCTGTCATTCAGTCGAATGACAGAACCCTCGACCTGTACTTGAACAAAAAACTATCGAGAATTTCCGCTCGTCGAAAAGAGCCCTGGAGATCTTCGTGTCGTCTGACCACATGGCACGAACTGGGCCCTATAGTCGCGCTGTGCTGTCACCTGCCTCCTCGACCATGACCCGGCCAGTACGGCTGCCTGCCGGACATCGCTGGGTTGTTGTGGACGTCGAGACCTCCGGTCTTCGTTCGTCCACGCATCGTGTGCTCAGCGTCGCGGCATTGGCGCTGCGTCAAGACGGTTCGGTGGAGCGTGAGTTGGTGACGCTGCTCAACCCGGGCTGCGACCCGGGGCCTGTGCATATTCACAATTTGACGCCCCAGCGTCTCGCGGGGGCGCCTCGATTCGAAGATGTCGCGAAGGACTTGCTCGAGCTCCTCGACGGCCGGACGCTGGTCGCGCACAACGCGTCGTTCGATTACGGCTTCCTCGACGCGGAGGCACGGCGGGCGGGGCTGACAATGCCGACACAGCACAGGCTCTGCACCCTCGCCCTGTCGCGTCGCCTCGAGATCGACGTCCCCAACCACAAGTTGTCGACTCTCGCCGCACATTGGAAGGTCCGTCAGAACCGGGCTCACGACGCCTACGACGACGCCCTCGTGCTGACGGAGGTCTTCGCGCACAGCGCGTCGCTGGCCGAGTCCCTCAGGCTTCCTCTTCCCGTCGTGGGCTGCACCGACCGGCGGGCGGAATATCCCGACCGTATTCCGCGCGTGGACTGTCCGTGGCGGAACCCGGGTCGCCTCGACCTCGGGACAGGGCTGGTCCAGGGAATGAAACTGGTCATCAGCGGCAGCACGGATGCTTCGCGTCTTGCGCTCGCCGCGCGCTTGACAGACGCCGGCCTCGACGTCATGAATTCCGTCAGCCGTCAGACCAGTGTCGTCGTCTGCAACGATCCGCACTCTTCGAGTACAAAGGTGCGCCGCGCGGTGGCGGAAGGAATTCCTGTCCTGACCGAGCAACAACTCGTCGCGATGTTGCTGGACGTAACACCGGGTGAGCCGAAAGCAGTTGCGGCACCGGCCGAAATTCGGCAGCCCCGACCGGCGAAGGCTGCTGTACACCAGAAGCCGTGGCACGGGCGGCGAGTCCTCATTGTCGGCGGATCGCATTCGGACTCCGTCCTGATGCGCTCCCGTATCGTGCAACTGGGTGCCAAGCCCTCGGTCAATCTCTCCGCAGGGGTCACCGATGTCCTCCTCCTCGACGGTGGGGAACTCGATCCCCGCATGGACCGAGTGTCGGCTCGTCAGCTGCCACTGCTCACGGCCGCCGAAGTGAACTCCGCACTCGAGCCAGCGGGATCGCCCGGCCGAGTGATGCCCGCCGAGTCGCCCGCGCCACGTGAGGTGACCCGGCCGCCGTCTCAGTGGGTCGCACCATTGCTTGCTCGCGGAGAGGTGATCGATCTGCCGTCCGAGGCGACCTCGCTCACGGTCAACGCGTCGTGGCGCGCCCACACCGAGGACGACGCGTTCGAAGTGGATGTGATCGCGTTTCTTCTCGGTGAGGACGGCCGGGTCGGCTGCGACGAGGACTTCCTCTTTTACAACGCGCCGACGAGCGTGGATGGCACTGTCGAGTTGTCCTGCGACGGAAGTAGCGAGCAAGGAGTGCGGATCGAACTGGCCGCACTACCCTCCGACTGCCATTGCGTGTCCGTATCGGCAGCAATCGGTGGCGGTCGCACGTTCGGTGAACTCGGTCCGATCTCGGTGACCGTGGACGCCCCGGATCACACGATCGCTTCGTTCGTGCTGGACGCCGGCACGACCGAACGAACGATGCACTTCGCCGAGATCTACCGCCGCGCCGGGCAGTGGCGTCTCCGCGCAGTCGGTCAGGGGTATGACTACGACCTCGCTACCCTCGCCACGGAGTACGGGGTGATGGTCGACGGCTGAGACCCCTCACGGTTCGGACCGCAGTGTGGCGCGGGCCGGGGGAGTCTGTCGGATGTGCACGTCGGGGAAGGTGGGGATCTCGAATCGGGTGTGTGTGAAGGGTTCGGTGCAGACGCGCTGGGCGTGTGCGGCGATCTCGCCGAGAGTGGTCACCCACATTCCGTCCATTGCCTTGACGTTCTCGACGAGTCGTTCGAGTGCTGCCGCTTTGGAGGGCCGTCCGGAGATGAACGGGTGGTTCGTGAGGACGAAGCACCCGCCTTCGGCGTGCTGGGCCTCCGCTTCCAGGGTCCACATCTCGAGGACCTTGGCGGGACTTTCGATGACGCCGCTGCCGGTGACACCCGGGTAGAACGCGTATTGCTCCCAGTCGTCGAGTGCCCAGTCGACGGGAATCTCGATCAGTGTGCGTTCGGATTCCGGGCTGGTCGCCATCAGGTAGGGTTCGTCGCCGTCGAGCAGGCTGGAGTCGTAGACGAATCCTCGTTCGGCGAGGAGTTCGGGTGTGTGCCAGTTCATTTCCCACCAGGGTGCGCGATAGCCGACGGGACGGATGCCTGCGACCTGTTCAAGCGCGTCGAGTCCCCGGTCGAGGTATCGTGCCTCGGTGGCCGCGTCGAGGCCTTTCATGGGTTCGTGCAGGTATCCGTGGTGCCCGACCTCGTGGCCGCCGTCGATGATGGCGCGAACGGTGTCGGGGTAGCACTCGGCGGTGAATCCCGGCACGAAGAACGTCGCGTGCACGCCTTGGCGCTCGAGCAGTCGCAGAATGCGGGGGACACCGACGCGGGGGCCGTAGGACTGGTGGCTCATCAGCGACATTCGCTTCGCCGAGGTGGGATCGTGGGCGAGGACGCAGGATTCGGCGTCGACGTCGAACGTGAAGGCGGCGGCTGCGGTGTGGCCCTGCGGCCACGTCAATTCGTTGTTCACGAGTGCTCCTGGTGACTCGGGGGTCAGTTGCCGGTGAGGACGTCGGGGGAGTCGGTGGTCGCGGCCGATCGTGTCGGGGATTGGCCGGCGATGCGGTAGGGGCGGTGCGCGCGGGGGCCGAGGCCTGCGTAGAGGGCGGCGGCGACTCCGCCACCTGCCAGCCAGGACAGGTCTAGCCCGCCGAGTGCGCGTGCCGCGAAGCCCTGCGTGAGGCTCGTGGCGCCGTACATGAACAGCCACGTTGCCGCGATTCCGGCGACGAAGCATCCCATCGTGGTCCAGTTGACGTCGGGCAGTCGACGGGATCCGACCGGGTCGAAGAGCCGGCGTGCGTCGATCTGTCGCTTCTCGACCCGGAAGTAGTGGACGAGCATGATGCCTGCCCAGCTCGCGATCCAGGCCACGATCGCCGCCAGCCACGTCTCGAGCACGGTGGCCAGGCTGGATTGGAAGATGAAGAAGACGACCACGACGAGGGCGAACATGCCGACCAGCAGGTTCAGCTTCCGGCGGTGCACCTTGATGTCGAGGGCCTGTGCGGCGACCGAGAACGTGTAGATGTTGAGGATGTTGGTGGCGATCGGGCCGTGAATGACGAGAAACAGCACCGGCAGCGCCAGCGCGCCGAAGTTCGACACGATCAGCTCACCCGGATCCACCGAACCGTTGGTCGTGGCGAGGCTCGCGCCGAGCACCCCGAGCCACACCACGGGAACGAACTGCCCGAGTGTGCTGGTCAGGTACAACTTGCGCCGCGACACCGTCCGGCTCACGAACCGTGAGTAGTCGCAGGCGTAGGTGAACCAGGTGATTCCCCAGCCGATTCCGATCACGGTCATCACCGTGGACATGGCCGCGATCCGGGCGCCGCCGTGCAGGACTTCACCGGTGGGTCCGGCATACGACCAGTCGATGTCGAGGTGGAACCAGGCGACGACGGACATCAGAACCAGTACCGCCAGCGTCGGGGGAACCGTCCAGCGTTCGAATGCGGCGATGACGCGGTACCCGAACCACGCGATGGTCACCTGGATCGTCATGATGACCGCTCCGACGAGGACCTTCGCTGCCAGGTTCCGCTCGTGCGGGTCGACGAGGTCCAACTTGCCGAGCAGTGCCATGACCAGGTCGAGGACGATCCAGGTGTTGACGGCGCACCACCCGACGGCCAGGCAGGCCTGGATTGCGGCCGGCAGATAGGCGCCGCGCCGGCCGAACGCCGCCCGCGACAACACCATGCCGGTGACGCCGGTACGCTGGCCGATGAGAACGAAAACGCCGAAAAGTGCCATGCCGACGATGTTTCCGGCGACAAGAACGATGAGGGTGTCGCGGAGGCCGAGTCCGAGACCGATGCCGAGAGCGCCGAGAACCCAGTTGATGGGCGCGATGTTCGCCCCCGCCCAGATCCAGAACTGGCCGGAGACACGCGTCGTGCGCGCTTCCTCGGGGATGGGTTGCAATACTTCTTCGACGTCGTGAATGTGGGGACTGTCGGTGGGAATGTTCTTGACCATCGGACTCCCTTGGTGAGGCCTTGTGGGCTTCCCATCTTCCGGTTCGTGACCCGCATCACACCATTTACACTTTGCCAATAAAATCGGGTTGTCAACGAACGGAATGTCATGTCGCTGTCGTTAGCCGACGTCCTCGCGCACCCGAGCCTGGCTGCCGGACGCCCGGTCGTTCGTGTCGGCGCCCACCTTCTGGCGCAGCCGGTGCGCTGGGTGCATTCGAGCGAGGTCATCGACATCGCGCACCTTCTTCGCGGCGGCGAACTGCTGCTGACCGCGGGGTTCGCGCTCGCGTCCGCCGATCCGGACCGACTGCGGCGGTACGTGCGTGAATTGTCGGCTCGACGCGTCGCCGGAGTGGCCATCGAGACGGGGGCGCAACTGCCGCGGATCCCCACGGAACTGGTCGAGGAGGCGTCGGCGGCGGGGTTGCCGGTGGTGGAGTTGCGGGGCGTTGTGCCGTTCGTCGAGGTGGCCGAGGCGATCAACGGCCTGCTGGTCAACGAATCGGTGCAGCGGCTGCGTCGTGGTGACGCTGTCGCGCACGCGTTGTCGGAGGAACTGGCGCGCGGTGGCGGTCCCGACGAGTTGCTCGCGGTGCTCGCGCGACTCCTGCCCGGCGATGTGACCCTGCTCGACGCGGCCGGCGACGTGATCGCGGCCCTCGGCAACGAGATCGCGAATCCTGCCGCCGATGCGGGGCTGCTCTCGGTACCGGTGGTGGTGCAGGGTGTCGGCGTCGCCACGCTCGTGGTGTCTCCGGACGACCCGGCCGATCACGTCACCGCGGAGGCGATCGTCGAGCGAGCGCCGGCAGCGCTGGCGATCTCGCTTCTGCGATCCTTTCCGCCGTCGGCCGCGGTTCGCGCCGCGCAGGCGTTGCTGCGGATCGTCGGCCAGCCGAATCCCGCGCCCGAGCGTCTCGTCGCGGCAGCCCGCGCGGCGGGGCTGACCGAGGGGGCGTCGTACGTCGGGGTCGTCGGTCGTTCGGTCGACGGTCCCGTGGCTCTCGCCGCTGTCGACGCGGCGCTGCATCGGTACTCGGCCGGAACGGTGTCGTCCGTGGCCGGCGACGAGTTGCACGCGATCGTCGCTGTTCGGGCCGACGACCGGTCGGGGTCGTGCGCTGCACTGGTCGAGTCGTTGCGCACGACGTCCCGGGCGGAGCAGGCGCGGCTGGCGGTGGGGCCATTGGTCACCGGTCTGACCGGATTGCCCGGGACGCTGGCGGAGGCGCGATTCGTGCTCGACCTCGCAGGCGATCTGGGTATCGCCGACACCGTGGTGGTCGCCGCGGAACTCGTTGTCGAACGCCTGGTCCGGCGGATCGGCGATCCTGCGTTGCTGGCCGCGTTCGTCCAGGAAGTCCTCGGGCCGCTCCTCGCGGTGGGTGCGGAACGTGGTCGCCGTTTGATCGACACGTTGGACGTCTACCTGCAGTGCGGGTGCAACAAGACCGAGGCGGCCACCCGGCTGCACGTGCAGCGCCAGACGCTGTACCAGCGGCTCGAGCAGATCTTCGCACTGCTCGGCGAGGATCCGACGGGTTCGCCGCGGCTTGCCGCCCTGCACCTCGCGACGCGCCTCTACCTCGGTGGTGTGGTCGACGCCAACTGACAACCTCCGGGGTCGCCGGAACCCGCGCAAAGGATCGCCTGTTGCAACAGCGTTGCATTCACGTGAACTTCGCCGGGAATCGTGCATCTGGGTGGCGCAGTCTCCGATCTGCCGTGTTTACTGCAATTTCAGTCCTGGTGCAGTCATTGCAACCGTGATTCGAATGTGGTGACATCACACCCCGTTGACATGTGACGGTGCACACAATATCGTCACTGAACGAATCGCAGTTGCAGTGAAAGCAACAAATGCCATTCGTCGCAGTCGGCAGGCGCCGACGCCCCGAGAAGGAGTGGGCATGGCCCAAAACCTCAATTCCCCCTCAGCTGCGCCGCAATCGGACGAGGCCGGTGCGGTGAACCCCTCGCCCCGAGTTCTCCGGCGCGTCGTCGCGGCGAGCTTCGTCGGCAACTTCGTCGAGTGGTTCGACTACGCCGTATACGGTTATCTCGCAACGGTTATCGCGGTGGTCTTTTTCCCCGAGGCCGCGCCCACGACGGGCCTGCTGGCCACGTTCGCCGTCTTCGCCATCTCGTTCGTCATCCGCCCGATCGGCGGCCTGGTCTGGGGTCACTTCGGGGACAAGATCGGCCGCCGCACCGCGTTGTCGCTGTCGATCCTCATCATGTCGGCGTCGACGTTCTGTATCGGCCTGATCCCCGGCTTCGATCAGATCGGGTACCTCGCGCCGGTCCTGCTGCTGCTCGTCCGCATGGTGCAGGGATTCTCTGCCGCCGGCGAGTACGCGGGCGCCTCGGCGTTCCTCGCCGAATACGCCCCGGACCGCAAGCGAGGCCTCTTCACCAGTGTGGTGCCCGCGTCCACCGCCGCCGGACTTCTGTTCGGGTCGTTGATCGCGGCACTGCTCACCGCGGTGCTCTCGACGGAACAGCTCAACGGATGGGGCTGGCGGTTGCCGTTCCTGCTCGCGGCGCCGATGGGTCTGATCGGCCGCTACATCCGGTTGAAACTCGAGGACACCCCGAAGTTCCAGGAAATGGAACAGAAAGTGGAGGCCAACGCGCCGCTGTCGATCCTGTTCACCCATCATCGACGTGCGATCGTCATCGCGTTCGGGGTCACCTGCCTCAACGCGGTCGGCTTCTACCTGATCCTCAGCTACATGCCGACCTACCTGTCGGAGGTGTTGCACGTCGGGCACACGGCCTCGTTCGTCGCCGCGTCGATCGCCCTCGCCTGCTACATCGTCTTCATCTTCGGGATGGGTGCGCTCTCGGATCGATTCGGCCGCAAGCGAGTTCTCATCGGCGCGTCGATCTGCTTCGCCGTGTTCACCGTCCCGTTGTTCAGTGTGCTCGGGGCCGTCGGGATCGTCGGTGTCGTCCTCATCCAGATCGCGCTGTGCGCGTTCCTCACCATGAACGACGGCACGCTTCCGACCTTCCTGTCCGAGATCTTTCCCACCCAGGTCCGCTACAGCGGGTTCGCCTTCAGCTTCAACACTGCCAACGCCCTGTTCGGCGGCACCGCGCCGTTCGTCGCCACCCTGCTGATCGAGATCACCGGCAGCCCACTGGCGCCCGCCTGGTACCTCGTCGCCGCAGCCCTCGTCGCCATGGGCTCGATGCTGATGGCGCGCGAAACCTCCCGGCGACCCCTCGCCGACACCTGACCACCCGTTCACCCACCACTTGCGGCATCACCCGATGCCGCCGGCAACTCGACAAGGAGCACCATGAACCTCGAGCGCATCAAGAGCATCCCCAACGGCGAGAAGGTCGTTCCCACGTTCTCCCCGGTGGAAATGGACCGCAGGCTTGTCGCACTGCGTAAGCACATGGCGGACAACGGGGTGGACGCCGCGCTGTTCACCAGCTACCACAACATCAACTACTACTCCGACTTCCTCTACACCGCGTTCGGCCGCCCCTACGCCCTCGTCGTCACCCAGGACAGCTCGACCACCGTGTCCGCCAACATCGACGCCGGCATGCCGTGGCGCCGCACGTTCGGCGAGAATGTCGTCTACACCGACTGGCGCCGCGACAACTTCGAGTACGCGGTGCAGCAGGTGCTGGCGAACCAGGGCATCTCGCGCGGCATGCTCGGTGTCGAGGACGACCACCTCACCCCCGACCTGCGGTCCCGCGTCGTCGCGGTGCTGCCGGGAATGACGTTCACCGACGTCGCCAAGGCCACGATGCGGCAGCGGATGGTGAAGTCGCCCGAGGAGATCGAACTGATCAAGCACGGGGCCCGGATCGGCGACCTCGGCGGCGAGGCCATCCGCGACGCCATCGCGGAGGGCGTCCCGGAGTACGAGGTGGCGATCGCCGGGTCGAACGCGATGATCCGGGAGATCGCGGCCACCTTCCCGCACGCCGAACTGCGCGACACGTGGGTGTGGTTCCAGTCGGGTATCAACACCGACGGTGCCCACAACTGGGCCACCAGTCGTCGCGTCGAGCGCGGAGACATCCTGTCGCTGAACTGTTTCCCGATGATCGCCGGCTACTACACGGCGCTCGAGCGCACGCTGTTCTACGGTGAGCCGTCGCCGGAACATCTGCGACTGTGGGAGGTCAACGTCAAGGTCCATCGCCGCGGCCTCGAGCTCATCAAGCCGGGCGCGGTCTGCAAGGACATCGCGGCCGAGCTGAACGAGATCTACGAGGCCGAGGGTCTGCTGCCGAACCGCACGTTCGGGTACGGGCACTCCTTCGGCGTGCTCTCGCACTACTACGGGCGCGAGGCGGGCCTCGAGCTCCGTGAGGACATCGACACCGTCCTCGAACCCGGCATGGTCGTGTCGATGGAACCGATGATCATGGTTCCCGAGGGAATGCCCGGTGCCGGTGGCTACCGTGAGCACGACATCCTGGTCGTCGGCGAGGACGACGCGGAGAACATCACCCGGTTCCCGTTCGGGCCCGAACACAACATCCTCGGCGTCTGACCGGTACGCCGACCCTGCCGCACGTGTGGCAGGGTCGGCAGGAGTATCAGCCGAGTCGAAGGAGCGCAGCGGACATGAGTGTGGACGACGTCGATCAGCTCGGCGAGAACGGTGACACGAAGCCGTCGCCGTCGGTTCTGCTCAACGGGCTGCGCGTTCTGGAGGCGTTCTCGATCACCGAACCGGTGCTCGGCGTCACCGAGATCGCGCGGAAGGTCGATCTGCACAAGAGCAGTGTGTCCCGGATGCTCGCGACCCTCGAGAAAGCGGGATACGTCGAACGCGAGGAGGGGACCGGGCGGTACCGGCTCGGTCTCGGCGTGATCGGCCTGGCCGGGCCGTTGCTGGCGAACCTCGACGTTCGGCGGGTGGCGCTGCCCGAACTCGAAGGCCTGACGCGGCGGACCGAGGAGACGAGTGCCCTGATGGTGTGGAACGGCCACGAATCCGTCGTCGTCGAACAGGTTCAGAGTCCCAAGCAGGTCAAGCACACGGCCGCGGTCGGTACCCGATACGACACGTATGCGAGTTCGTCGGTCCAGGTCTTCCTGTCCGACATGCCGCGCGCCGAGGTGGAGCGGCTGTTCGAACGGCGGCTGCTGCTGGGGCCCGACGACGCCGACTCGGTGGGCGAGTACCTCGACGAACTGGTCGAGATCCGCGATCGCGGGTACGCCGTCAACGACGGCCGGACGTCGATCGAGGAGGTCGGCATCTCGGCGCCGGTCCACGACCACCGCGGCGTCCTCGTCGGCGCGGTGATGCTGTCCGCACCCCGGTTCCGGGTTCCCCACACCTTGCTCGACTCGCTCGGCCGCACCGTCGCCGAATCGGCCCGGACGGTGTCCGCGCGGCTCGGTGCCCCCGCCGCGACGCACGACTGACGACCTGATCTCCGGGTGTCCCCGCGGACTATCCTGGGTGGAGCGTGTCGGAGGTGGTGCAGGCCGATGGCGAACGACGATCCGTGGGCAACCCAGCGCCAGCCGGAGATCACGTCCGAGCTGGCAGCGGCAGGGTTCGACGATGCCGTGGAAATCGGCCGCGGCGGGTTCGGGGTCGTGTACCGCTGCCTGCAGGAAGACCTCGATCGCACGGTCGCCGTCAAAGTCCTGACGTCGAACCTCGATCCCGACAACGTGACGAGGTTCGTGCGGGAGCAACGGGCGATGGGCCGGACGTCCGGGCACCCGAACATCGTCGCCGTCTACCAGGTCGGGGTCACCCGGAGCGGTCGCCCGTTTCTCGTCATGCCGTACCACTCGTTCGGTTCCCTCGACGCGCAGATCCGTCGTTCGGGGCCTCTCGGGTGGCAGGAGGTGCTGCGGCTCGGGATCAAGATCTCCGGCGCCCTCGAGACCGCGCACCGCGGTGGGATGCTGCACCGCGACGTCAAACCGGCGAACATCCTGCTCACCGAATACGACGAACCGCAGTTGACCGACTTCGGCATCGCCCGTGTCTCGGGTGGATTCGAGACGACGGCAGGGTCGATCACCGGCTCCCCGGCGTTCACTGCGCCCGAGGTACTCGAAGGCAGGCCGCCGACGGTGGAGTCGGACGTGTACAGCCTCGGGTCCACCCTGTTCTGCGCGCTGACCGGTCATGCCGCGTACGAGCGCCGCAGCGGTGAACAGGTAGTCGGTCAGTTCCTGCGGATTTCCACACAGGCGGTTCCCGATCTGCGGGATGCCGGAATCCCCGGCGACGTGTGTAGCGCCGTCGAACATGCCATGTCTCGCGCGGTCGAGGACAGGCCGGGCGCTGCCGCGGACTTCGGCAACGAGCTTCGCGCGGTCGAGCGACGCAACGGTGTGACCGTCGACGACATGTACATCCCGATTCAGCGGGCACCCGAGCAATCTCACGACCATGCCGGCGAATCCATCCGGTCCCGCGGCACCGGGCTCCCGTACAACGTGCGGACGCCGCCGACTCCGCCCGCGCCGGTGACGAAGTTCCGCCCACCCACGACCACCCGGCAGCTCGTGCCCCGCCGCCGGCTGCTCGCCGCCCTGCGCGCGGGACGGGACCGCAGGCTGACACTCGTCCACGCGCCGGCCGGGTTCGGCAAGAGCAGTCTCGTCGCCCAGTGGCGCGACGACCTGGTCGAGGCCGGGACCGCGGTCGCGTGGCTGACTGTGGACCGGGACGACAACAACGTGGTGTGGTTTCTCTCCCATCTGGTCGAGGCGGTCCGGCGGGTCCGCCCGGACGTCGTCACCGACCTGGGGCAGTCCCTGGAAGAACACGGGGAGGCGGTCGAACGGTTCGTCCTCACGTCGCTGATCAACCGGCTTCACGACAGCGAGGACGCGCTCGTCGTCGTGATCGACGACTGGCATCGCATCTCCGACCCCGGGCCGATCGAGGCGATGACGTTCCTCCTCGACAACGGCTGTCACCACCTGAAGATCGTCGTGGCGAGCAGAAGCCGGTCGGGGCTGCCCCTGAGCCGGATGCGGGTGCTCGACGAACTCAACGAAATAGCCTCCGAAGAACTGTGTTTCGATTTCGATGAATCGCAGAACTTCCTGTCGGGCCGGGTGCAGGTTCCACTGAAGGACACCGAGGTCGAGCAACTCCGGGAATCGACCGACGGCTGGATCGCGGCACTGCAGTTGGCCTCGTTGTCGTTGCGGGAAGCCGGAAGTCCGGAGAACTTGATCGAACAGCTGCGGACGGGCACCGACGCCATCGGCGAGTATCTCGCCGAGAACGTGCTCGACGCCCTCGAGCCGGACATGCTCGATTTCATGCTCGCCACCTCGGTTCCGGACAAGGTGTGCGGCGACCTGGCGTCGGCGCTGGGCGGTGTGCGGGACGGGCAGGCGAAACTCGAACAGGTCGCCGCACGCGATCTGTTCCTCGGCAGGACGGGGGACGACCGTCACTGGTATCGCTACCATCACCTGTTCGCTCAGATCCTCCATCAGCGTCTCGACCGGGATCACCCCGGGCGGATCATCGACCTGCACCGCCGGGCGTACGACTGGTTCCGGGAGCGGCACCTGCTGGGGGAGGCCGTCGACCACATTCTCGCGGCCGGTGAACCGCAGCGCGCGGTGGAACTGCTCGAGAAGGACGATCTCTACCTCCTCGATCGATCGCAGATGTCGACGCTGCTCTGCCTGATCGCGAAACTGCCTGCTGATCTGGTGGCCGCCAGCCCGCGGCTGCAACTCACGATCGGGTGGGCGAACTGCGAACTCCAGCGCCTCGAACTCGCGCAAGCCGCCCGAACTCGGGCGCTCGAGCAGATCGACGCCGGCGAGATGTCCGAGCATCAGGCCGCGCAACTCCGGGTGGAAGCGGATGTCCTGCAAGGTGATATCGCGGTGACCGCCGACCGCATCGCGGGGGTGCGGGAGCTCGTCTCCGAATGCCTCGCCCGTCCGACGGAGTATCACCCGTTCGTGGTGTCGATGGCCGCCCTCATCGCGACGTTCGTGGACACCTGTGAATTCCGGTTCGAGGACGCGTACCGCAGGCAGAATTGGGCGGCCCCGTACCACCGGCAGAACACGGGGCCGTACTCCGTCGCGTACGGGTACTGTTTCGCCGGGCTCGCGAAGTTCGAGCAGCTCGACGTCGGCAGTGCGATGGAGCTGTACCGCAAGGCGTTCCAGCTGGTCCGGGAGGCGAAGAACACGCAGTCGCAGCATGCGCGGCTCACCCGCGCGCTGCTCGCCGAGATCCATTACGAGCAGGACCGGATCGACGAAGCGGACGAGTTGCTCAACGAGACGTTCGACGCCGCCGCGCTCGGCGGCGCACCCGATTTCATGATCCGGCACTACTGCCTCAGGGCGCGGATCATGGCGGTGCGCGGCGATCGCGAGGGCGCGGCACGACAGCTCGACGAGGGGGTCCGGACCGCAGAGGCGTTCTCCCTGCCCCGTCTGCGTGCCGCCGTCGACAACGAGCGGGTGCGGATCGGGTTGCCTGTGCCGCCCGGGTTCGTCGCCGTCACTCGTGAGACCCGGCGCACCCCCGCCGACGGACTCGACCTGGCGACAGCGCAACTCGAGGAGGAGGCGGCCATCAGGTTGCTCGAGGCCCAGGGCGATCCCGTTGCGGCGGATCGGGCGTGCGAGTGGGCGAACGACTGGGTGCGGGAACTCGACGGCACCGGGCGGCATCGGGCCGGGCTGCAGGCGATCCGGCTGCTGGTGTCGTGTCTGTGGGCGGCCGGACGTCGGGACGAGGCGCAGGCGACGCTGCTCCCTGCGGCAGCGGAGTGCGCTCGGCACGAGCTGATCCGATTCCTACCCGACGGCGGCCCGAACGTCGTCGCCGCGCTGTCGGAACTGCGGGCGAACAATCAACCCGGCCTGCCGCGGACGTTCACCGATGCAGTGCTCGCGGCAGCCCATTAGCGCCCTGCTGTGAACAGAGGAGCCACGGATCCAGCAGGGTTTCGTAGTGTGCCCTGGTGAAATCGTGCGTTCCGACGAGATCGGACACCGCGTGAGCTGCCGCCGCGTCGCGCACGGCGGTCGCGAGATCCGCACATCTTCGCTCGTCCTCGCGCAGGGTCACCTCGTCCATGTAGCGGCGTTCCCACGCGGCATCCTGGGCGTGGTACCAGGACTTGATCCGGCCGGCTTCCGAGGCCGCGTCCCGTGCGCAGATCCAGGCGCCGAGCCGCCGGCGGCCGTCGACGGCACCGCTCGTCCGCGTCAGTGCTCCGAACTGTTCATCGACGAGTGCGGCAACATCGACGGCGTGACGCACGACGTCCTTCCAGTTCGGGCCGAAGGTCTGTTCGCATTCGTCTTCGGTCACGGTGAACGAGTCCAGGGCGGCCAGCGCGTCGTCCAGCACATCGAGGCGAAGAAGGTACGAGTTCGGCAAGGCGCGTCGGCTCAGCAACTGGAATGCCACGAACGCCTCGCCGCGCACCGGTGCGCAGTGCACGAGAATGTCGAGCACCGACAGTCGTGTCTCGGGCGTGTACGCGCCGCGCGTCGGAACCGGGTGCTGCCGGATGAAGTGTGCAGCACGGGCCGGGAGAAGTCGAAGTTCGTCGGTGATCATGTCAGCATTCGACGTAGTTGACCGGGACGTTGACGGCGAGACCGCCGGTGGACGTCTCCTTGTACTTCGACAGCATGTCGGCGCCGGTCGAGCGCATCGTCTCGATCACCTGGTCCAGGCTGACGCGGTGGGTACCGTCGCCGCGCAGGGCCATGCGGGCGGCGTTGATGGCCTTGCCCGCCGAGATCGCGTTCCGTTCGATGCACGGAATCTGGACGAGGCCCTCGATGGGGTCACATGTGAGGCCGAGGCTGTGCTCCATCGCGATCTCCGCCGCGTTCTCCACCTGTTCCGGTGTACCGCCCAGGATCTCGGCCAGTCCTGCCGCGGCCATCGAGGCCGCCGAACCCACCTCGCCCTGGCACCCGACTTCGGCGCCGGAGATCGACGCCCGCTCCTTGTAGAGGGATCCGACGGCGCCGGCCGCGAGAAGGAACCGGACCGCGGTCTCGTCCGGGTCGGCCCGGCCGGCGGGCGTGTAGTGGACGGCGTAGTGCAGGACCGCGGGGATGATGCCCGCGGCGCCGTTGGTGGGGGCAGTGACGATGCGCCCACCCGACGCGTTCTCCTCGTTGACCGCCAGCGCGACGAGGTTGACCCAGTCCTCCGCGAACGCGGGATCACGGTGCGGGTCTTCCTGATCGAGCCGGAGATACCAGTCCCGGGCGCGACGCCGGACGCGCAGCGCACCGGGAAGGAGCCCGTCGCGGGAGATGCCGCGTCGCTCGCACTCGACCATGACGTCGCGGATGTGGAGCAGCCGGTCACGGATCTCCGCGGCCGAACGGGTTTCGCTCTCGAACTCGTGCATGACCTGGCTGATGCGGTAGCCGTGCCGCGCGCAGATGTCGAGGAGTTCCTTCGCGGACCCGAACGACGACCCGCTCGCCGGCGTCGGCCGGTGTTCCGTGCTCTCGGCTTCGGTGACAACGAATCCGCCACCGATCGAGAAGTACGTCTCCCGATGGATTTCCACGTTCCCGGCCGCATAGGCCGTCACCGTCATCCCGTTCGGGTGGAACGGCAGGATCGTCAGCGGATGAAGGACGATCTCGTCCTCGGCCAGCGCGATCTGGTGCGAGCCGCCGAGCGCGATGCACCGCGTGGTCCGCATCGCCTCGAGTCGCTGCTCCATCTCCTCGGTTTCGATCGTCTCGGGCCGATACCCCTCGAGGCCGAGCAGGACCGCGGACATCGTCCCGTGGCCGGCGCCGGTTGCGGCGAGCGACCCGTACAGGTCGACGCGGACGTCGGTGACGTCCTCGAACGCGCCGAGCGTGTGCAGGTCGGACACGAATCGCGCTGCCGCGCGCATGGGTCCGACGGTATGCGAACTCGAGGGGCCGACACCGACGGAGAACAGGTCGAACACGCTGATGGTCACAGGGTCACCGTCTCGTTGAGTTCGGTCGCGTATTGCGCGGGGGTCAGGAGGCCGTACGTGGACGACGACGGCACCGGCAGGATGGCGAACAACCATCCGGCGTGGAACGGATCTTCGGCGACGAGCGCCGGATCAGCGGTGGCGTCGCGGTTCGTCATCGTGATCAGACCGCCGATCGGGGCGTACACAGTGATGGCCGTCCGCGCCGACGACCAGATCACGGCGCAGGGGGAACCTGCGTCGACAGTGCTTCGCACGGCAGGCAGGTCCACTCCGACCACGTCGATGTCGTCGAGAGCGCGGTCGGTGACGCCGGCGCGGAGCGGAAAGTCGGAGAAGTTCTGTCCCGGTGCGAGGGCCACCCAGCTGTGTGTGGCCGTGAACCGTCGATCCGAGGGAATCTGTCGAGCTCTCATGCCTTTTCCTTTGACAGTCGGGCGGTGGGGTCGCGGACGTCTCACTGGTGATCAAACAGGTCGGATATTGATATATCAGTGTTGTCGATAACGGTAGGTCAGCGGTCGAGGTGGGTCAAGGGGGTTGCCCCATGAAGATCCGGCAATGCGGAGTGAGACTGGCTCGGCCAACCTCACTCGCGAGGGGTTTCGTCCCTACTTCTTAGTGAAGTGTGACCCGCTCCGGATCGGCCGGGTGCCACGAGTGGTACTCGATCGATCTGAACCATGCCGTACGCGGCGTAGGTCTGTCGACGTTCGCGAGTGACGCTTAACGTCGCCGAGCCTGCGAGAAGGGTCGCAGTTGGGTGGAAGTTGGCTCGATTCGTGCACATGCGAACACCGGACAGACCCGACAATGTAGCGGGAGCGGTGCAGCGACGACGTCGGTCGCGCCTTTGCACTCATGGGACGGGCCGCACCTTTCCTATGGTCGAGTTCAAGTCCACCGACCGGTGATCACTCCTCCGCGAGGGCTGGGACTCCATGTGGGTTGTAGGAGAACTTTAATCTGGAGAAGCGCCACGTGGGAAAAGCCTGGCGCAATCTGACTTCCGCGCGCCGTCAACCCAATCCACAACGCATCTACTACGATGAATCCATGGCAGAAATTGACGCACAGCCCAAGTCTATTCAGATTCTATATGATTGGTATGTGTCGGGGAAGCTTCTTGTAAACCGGCGCTACCAGAGAAAATTAGTGTGGACGCTTGAAGAAAAAAGAGAACTGATTGAATCGATTCGAAACAACTATCCAATACCCTCCATTCTTCTGGCGGAGATGCCCGGAGGAAGGTACGAAATTATTGACGGTCTTCAGCGTTTATTCTCGATCTTTTCATTTATCGAAACCTCATACTCTACATCCGACGAGAAGTACTTTGACGTAGACGAATTTCCATCTGCAAAGCGTCGCTCCAATGAAGTTGTGTTTGAAAACTTCGAAGCTCTAGATAGGGTTTCTAGAGAAGAAGTTGTCACCATACTCGGGTATAGCGTACCGATATCGATTATGCGCTCCACTACTGAATCTGAGATTAACGAAGTATTTAGGAGAATTAATACTTACGGTCGACAGCTGAGTGATCAGGAACGCAGGCAATCGGGGGTTCAAGACCCTTTCTCTAATATGATTAGGAAGATTGCATCATCTATTAGGGGTGACACGTCTGATGACTTGCTTCCGCTTGAGAAGATGCCGGAAATCAGCGTGGACCTTCCAAAGACTCAGCACGGATACGGAATACAAGCCGATCAAACCTTCTGGGTTTCGGAGGGCATTCTACTCTCGACAGATCTCAGAGATAGTAAGGATGAGCAATGCTTGGCAGACATCGCTGCCTGCATAGTTGGAGGGCAACTGATTGAGAGGTCGAAGGATGCTCTGGATCAAATCTATTCAATAGAAAGTCCTGAGAACGAACGAATCAAGAGTGCGCTGTCGTTTTATGGTGAAGAACGGCTGAAGGAAGAAATCGATCATTGCATCAACGAGATACGAACGGTCACGGCCTTCGGCACCTCCACTAAGATGAGAAATCTTCTCTTCTCAAAGAGGAGTAATAATGGGTTTCCCGCATTATTCACCACGATTGTAATAGCTATTCATCAAGTCTTGATAAACAAGAAGCGAAAGATCTCCGACTACGGTCAGCTTAAAAAGGGTCTGGAAAATCTTGATAAAAGGGTTGAAACGGGGCGTGGGTCGACGACTGTTGACGAAAGGAAGAAGAATATTTCGGCAATCGTCGGGTTGCTTGAGCCCCACACAGTTGAGGCGGACATATCATATGTTTATTCAAACCATTCGGCCGTCGATATTGACAATATTATTCAACGATCGGTTGTCGAAAGTTCGGGGTACGAGTTAAAGCAGGGACTTCTGACGCTATCTCCAAGGAACAGGTGCATCGACCCGGGGATAATTGAAAAGGTGGCGAAGAATATTTGCGCAATCGCAAACAATGGTCCTAGTCACGATGGAACCATTATTATCGGAATTGCGGATAAGAAGGAAGATGCGCAGCAAGTTGAAAAAATTGACGCCGTAAGAGCAAGGGAGGTTGGCCAGAAATATGTCGTAGGAGTATCTAGGGAGGCGAAGTTTCTGGGTAAATCACCGGAGGAGTACTTTACGCTATGGAAAAATGGTATCAGAGATTCTGCGCTTAGTGACCCACTAAAGGCGGATGTTCTCTCAAGTTTCACCTGGAACAACTACTACGGCTACGGGTTGATTGTTGTTATCGTGCCCAAGCAAAAGGCGATTTCGTTCTACGGAGACTATCCCTATATTCGAAGTGGCGACGAACTTCTGGAAGTTAGGATTCCGCGCGAAATCGCAGACGTGAGTTCCCGATTCTCGAAGTAAAGCCCCTAGGTGTTGCTGCGTCAGACCGTCGGGATTTTTCTGCGCCCGTCAACCGAACGCCCGCGACACCCATAGCACCCACGGTCGCGGCGACGTTGCGCTCTCGGAGGCTGGCTGCTCTGGCTTGCCGTGCGATTGTCGTTGCGACTGACGGTCTGAGTGTCGTGAACGTCGCGACCGGTGGTGAGGGACCAAGAGGCATACGTGATGGTCCAGCGATGACGGGAGCACTGAGATCTGTTGATCTGTCGAAGCTCGGGCAGCAGTCGACCGTGGCGTGCGCAAGAATTACAGGCCGAGCCAAGTGCCTATGCGGGCGACGAGGAACCCGCACCTAGGGGCGTCGTTCGGAACGGAGCGGTTACGGCCGGAGGGTCGCGGGCAGTACGCCCTTGAGCGAACTCGTCACGGCCAGTGCCTCGGCGGCCAGGAGGTCGCTCGGCGTGAGAATCCGCTCCCGCATCAACCCGCGGTCGAGCTGCCACGACCGCTCGACACCCGGCAGGCATCCCGACGACAACGGCGGCGTCCACCAGACGCCGTCGATCCGGGCGGCGAGGTTCGCGATCGTGGTCTCGGTGACATGCCCGTGTTCGTTGACGAGCACGACGTCGTCGGCATCGGGATTGCGGTGACGCCTGCGGTCGTAGCGCTCGCGAAGCGTCGTCTTGTGCCCGAGGAGGATGTCGAGGGAGTCGACGGGCTCGTCGTCGAGGACGAGGGACACGCAGGCAGGCGCGACCGGGGGAGCGAAGACGTCGACGTCCACCCCGCCGTCGCGGTGCAGGCGCACCCGGACCCGGGCGGCTCCGGCGCACGACAGCTGGTGCGCGAGGTGGCGCCGGACCTCGCGTTCCCCGAATTCGTATCCGAGCACGGCGGCGGAGTGGGCCAGACGCGACAGGTGACGGTCGAGATGCCGCAAGCCCGTGCCGGGATCGTGATACATCGTCTCCATCAGCTGAACCTCAGCTGCGTCGATCGTCGCGAGCCCCACTGCGGCGGACATGGAAGCGTTCACAGGGCGGAGTCTCGATTCGGCACGTGACTGGAGGTGGCGGGACCACGATATACGAGCGCGCGGTACACCGATAGGGCGTCCACGGTGGCGGCGACGTCGTGGACGCGCAGGATCGCCGCGCCGTTCTGGGCGGCGATGAGGGCGGCGGCGACGGATGCGGCTTGCCGGTGGTCGACATCGCGGCCGGTGATGGCGCCCAGCATGCCTTTGCGGGAGAGTCCGGCCATGACCGGAAGGCCGAGGTCGGCGATCTGCCGGAGTTCGGTGAGCAGTTGAAGGTTGTGGGTGAGGGTCTTGCCGAATCCGAAGCCGGGATCGAGCAGGATGTGCTCACTCGGGATTCCGGCCTCGAGACACGCCTGGAGGCGGGCGACGAGGAATCCCCGGACCTCGTGCACGACGTCCCGGTATCGCGGTGCGACCTGCATCGTCGCCGGATCCCCGAGCATGTGCATCAGGCAGACCGGAACGTGCAGGTCCGCCGCGGCCTGCAGGGCGCCGGGCAGTCGCAGGGCGCGAACGTCGTTGATCATCGACGCACCGGCGGCGACGGCCTCGCGCATCACCTCGGGACGTGAGGTGTCGACCGAGATCGGCACGGACGTGTGCCGGGCGAGCGCCTGGACCACGGGAACCACCCGCTCGACCTCGTCGGACACCGACGGTGGTGTCGATCCGGGCCGGGTCGACTCCCCGCCGACGTCGAGGAGATCGGCACCCTCGGCGACGAGCGACAACCCGTGATCGACCGCCCGTGCGGGATCGCGGTAGCGGCCGCCGTCCGAGAACGAATCCGGGGTCGCGTTGACGATTCCGCAGACCAGGGGAATGTCGCGTGCGAGCGCCCCGAGCAGTCGCTCGGCGCCGGCCGTCGGGGGCGCGTGCAGGATCGAACGTGGGGGCATGGTGCGAACCTCCTTGCAGAGATCGGCCCGGGGTGCGCCGTCATGTCGCCCCCCGGGCCGAGAACTGTCTCGTTACACGGGATCGACGCCGAATTCCTCGGCGGCGTCGATCAGCCACGCCGCGAGATACCGGGCGAATGAGGCCCGTACCAGGATGCGGTAGTCGGTGCCCTGGTCGTCGAGTGCGATGAGGACGACACCGGCGAGGCCGAGCATGGTCTGCACGGCCGATCCCGGTCGGAACACTTTGGGGTGCAGGTCGATCGAGCAGCCCTTGGCCAGGATGTCGCGGGCGTGCGCCCCTGTGAGCCGGAGGGTGGTGCGTTGGGCGGAGACGTCGATGGCGGCGCCGCCGTGCGGGGTGACCGCGGCCCGCAGCGCCCCCTCGAGTTCCTCGGGGGACTGGGATCGTGTGGTGATCAGCCATTCCTGTGGGCCGAGCCAGACCGCGGCGACCGCGCCGTTGTCCACGCGGGTCGACGGTGTGGTGGGCAGGTCGACACCGAGCGCGGTGCCCGCCGCCGCTCCTCCGGGGCCGCTTGGGTCGACCCACAGGTCGACCATCGAGACGAACGGTTCCTCGGTGATGCGCACCGACTCGGGGAGCGCCGAGAACTTCTGGTCCCAGCCGTGCAGGGGGGACAGCGGGGTGAGGGTGTCAGCCATCGCGACGTGCTCCTTCGGGATCGACGAGAACGGAACCGGTGACCTCCACGGCCACCAGGCGGCCGTCCACCGGGACGTGCAGGGTGTCACCGACGCGGGCTCGGCCGCCCTTGACGAGGGCGAGACCGAACGGGCGGCCGAGTTCGGCGCTGAGGTAGCTGGAGGTGACGTGCCCGAGCATCGGGACCGGCGCGGGTGGCAGGTTCCCGTCCAGTACCTCCTCGATGATCTGCGCGCCCTCGGGCAGCACGGTCTGCTTGTCGAGGGGCAGCAGTCCGACGAACTGCTTACGCAGCGGGTTCTGGTTCTCCTGCCGGCTGAAGGAGCGTTTGCCGACGAAGTCGAGTTTCTTCTTCGACACCGCCCAGCTCATTCCGAGATCCTGGGGGGTGACCGTGCCGTCGGTGTCCTGCCCGATGATCGGGTAGCCCTTCTCGGCGCGCAGGACGTGCATGGTCTCGGTGCCGTACGGGGTGATGTCGAACTTGTCGCCGGCGGCGATCAGGCGGGCCCAGACCGCGGGGGCGTGCCAGCCGTTGACGTTGACCTCGTAGGCGAGTTCGCCCGAGAAGCTGACCCGGGCGATGCGCACGTGGACGCCGGCGAGGGTGGTGTCGCGCCAGGCCATGAACGGGAACGCGTCGTTGGTGACGTCGAGGTCGGGGAAGACCTCACCGATCACGTCACGCGATTTCGGTCCGACGACGGGGAACGTCGCCCACTGCTCGGTGACGGAGGTCAGCCGCACCTGCAGGTGGGGCCATTCGGTCTGGAGCCATTCCTCCATCCAGTCGAGGATCTTCGCGGCGCCGCCGGTGGTGGTGAACACCTGGTAGCGGTCGTCGGCCAGGCGCATCACGGTGCCGTCGTCGATGACCATGCCGTCGACGCCGCACATGAGTCCGTAGCGGACCATGCCGACCTTGAGGGTGCTCATCATGTTCGTGTAGAGCATGTCGAGCAGCACCCCGGCGTCGGGTCCCTGGACGTCGATCTTGCCGAGGGTCGAGCCGTCGAGGATGCCGATGCTGCGGCGGACGGCGGCGCATTCGCGGAGCACCGCGGTGTCCATGTCCTCCCCGGGCTGCGGGTAGTAGCGGGGACGCTTCCACTGGCCGACGTCCTCGAACACCGCGCCGCGGCCGACGTGCCAGTCGTGCAGGGCGGTGACCCGTTCGGGGTCGAAGAGGGCGCCGCGACTGCGGCCGGCGAGGGCGGCGAACGCGACCGGGGTGTACGGGGGCCGGAACGTGGTGGTGCCGAGGGTCTCGATCGGGCGGCCGAGGAGTTCGGCGGTGATGCCGGAGGAGATCACACCCGACGTCTTGCCCTGGTCGTGGGCGGTGCCGATGGTCGTGTAGCGCTTGATGTGTTCCATCGACGTCATCCCGGCGCCGACCGCGCGGGCGAGGTCGGCGACCGTCGCGTCGCGCTGGACGTCGACGAACTGGGTGTCCTGTCCCGCGGGGTCGGGCACCCGCCAGAGCACCAGGGGCTTCGTCGTCTCGGGTGCGGCGGAGGCTGCGGTGTCCGTGCGGTTCGGGGTGGGGGCGTCGAAGTCCAACGCGCCCACAATCGCCCGGCCCGCGCGCTCGCCGTCGTGCAGACACCCCGCCAGGTCGAAGATGCCGTTGGCGGAGCCGGCGACGGTGACGCCGTCGAGGTCCTCGCCGGGCACGAACGCGCCGAGGTTCTCCTCGTAGCGGAGCTTGCCGCGGGCCTGGGAGAACAGGTGCACGGCCGGGTTCCAGCCGCCGCTGACGAGCAGTGCGTCGCAGGCGAGCGGGACCGCGGTGCCGGTGTCGTCGCCGCGGGAGGTGACGAGGGCGTGGCTGACCCGGCCGTTGCCGCGGGTGCCGGACACCACGGATCCGGTGCGGACGGGAATCCCGCGCACCTCGCATTCGGCCAGCAGGACGGCGGGGGCGGTGTCGCGGGCCTCGACGATCGCGTTGATGCGGACACCGGCGTCGTGCAGGTCGATCGCCGCCTGGTACGCACTGTCGTTGGTGGTGAACACGACGGCCTGCTCACCGACCTTGACGCCGTAGCGGTGCAGGAAGGTGCGGGCACCGTGGGCGAGCATGATCCCGGGGCGGTCGTTGTCGGTGAACACGACGGGACGCTCGTGCGCACCGGCGGCGACGAGGATGTGCCGGGCCCGGATCCGCCAGACACGCTGGCGGCTCAGGGCGGCCGGGGCCTGGCCACCGAGGTGGTCGGTGCGACGCTCCAGGGCGAGGACGAAGCCGTCGTCGTAGTGGCCGAACGCGGTGGTGCGCTGCAGGTGCAACACGTCCGGGTACGTCGCGAGTTCGGCGACCGCGGCCGCGACCCAGTCGAGAGCGGGAGCGTCGTCGATCAGATCCGTGCTGCCGAGCAGGTCGCCGCCGGCTTCGCTCTGCTCGTCGACGAGGACGACCCGCGCACCGGCCCGGGCTGCGGTGAGCGCGGCGGCGAGACCGGCCGGGCCGGCGCCGGCGACCAGGAGGTCGGTGTGGACGTGTTTGGCGTCGTATTTCGCCGAATCCGGGATGGTCGCGAGACGTCCCTGACCGGGGATGCCGCGGGCGACGAGGCCGTCGAACAACTCGATGGTGGTGGCGAGCAGCATCGGCTCGGGAAACGGCTCCTCGATCTGCACGAGGCCGCCGGTGTCCTCGGCCCAGGCGGCGGTGATGCCGCGGGGGCGGCCGAGCTTGATGCTGGTGGTGACCTGGTGGACGCCGTTCGCGAGCAGCGCCGAACCGAGCGTGTCTCCGGGGTGACCGGTCAGTTCCCGGCCGTCGAACGTGAAGGTGTAGGAGGTGTCGCGGTCGAGGCGACCGCCCTGGCGGGTGCGGAAGGGTGCGTTCACGATATCGTCGGCTTCTGCTCGTCCAAGCGGTACACGCTGTGGAATCGGTAGGTGGCGGTGTCTCGTACGGCGTTGAACCAGCGCCTGCAGCCGGCGCTGTGGTTCCATCGTTCCGCGAACAGACCTTTCGGGTTCGCGCGGAAGAACACGAAGTGCGCCCATTCCTCGTCGGTCAGCGACTGCGGATCTTCCGGGTACACGACGTGGGCTTCGCCGCCGTAGTGGAACTCGGTTTCCTCACGGGACCCGCACCACGGGCATTCGATGAGTTGCATTGTGGCTCCTGGTTAGTGGGCGACGGCCGCAGCGCCGTGCTCGTCGACGAGGGCGCCGGTGACGAACCGGTCGAGGCTGAACGGCGCGATGTATTCGTGCGGTTCGTCGTTCGCGAGGGTGTCCGCGAGGCACCAGCCCAACCCGGGGGTGGCCTTGAAACCGCCGGTGCCCCACCCGCCGTTGAGATACACGTTGTCGTAGGGGGTGCGGCCGACGATCGGGGAGGCGTCGGGGCAGGTGTCGACGATGCCGCCCCAGGTGCGCAGCAGATGCGCCCGGGCGAACACCGGGAACAACTCCACCGCCGCCGCCATCTGGCGTTCGATGATGTGGAACGCGCCGCGCTGGCCGTAGCCGTTGTAGGAGTCGACACCGGCGCCCATCACCAGTTCCCCCTTGTGCGCCTGGGAGACGTACACGTGGATGGCGTTGGACATCACGATCGTCGGGTGCACCGGTTCGAGCAGTTCGGAGACCAGGGCTTGGAGCGGGTGCGACTGCAGGGGGGTGCGGATGCCGAGCATGTCGGTCAGGGTGGAGGTGTGTCCGGCGGCGCAGAGCGCGACCTGCCCGGTGGCGATGTCGCCGCGGGTGGTGCGGACCCCGGTGACCTTGTTGCCGTCGGTGACGAAGCCGGTGACCTCACAGTTCTGGATGATGTCGATGCCGGCCTGGTCGGCGCGGCGGGCGAATCCCCAGGCCACGTAGTCGTGCTTGGCGATCCCGGCCCGCGGCTGGTAGGTGGCGCCGAGCACCGGGTAGCGGATGTCGCTCGAGATGTTCACCAGCGGGCACAGCTTCTTGACCTCGTCGGGTCCGACCCATTCGGCGTCGACGCCGTTGAGTTTGTTGGCCTCGACCCGGCGGACGCTGTCGCGGACGTCCTGGAGGCTGTGCGCGAGGTTGAGGACGCCGCGCTGGCTGAACAGGATCGGGTAGTCGAGGTCCTCCTCGAGGCCCTCCCACAGTTTCAGGGCGTGCTCGTAGATGCGGGTGCTCTCGTCCCACAGGTAGTTCGACCGGATCAACGTGGTGTTGCGGGCCATGTTCCCGCCCGCGAGCCACCCCTTTTCCAGGACGGCGACGTTGGTGATGCCGTGATTCTTGGCGAGGTAGTGGGCGGTGGCGAGGCCGTGGCCGCCGCCGCCGACGATCACGATGTCGTAGGACTTCTTCGGTTCCGGGTTACGCCACAGGAAGTCCGGGTGGTCGGGCAGGTGCGCGCCGGGCGGCTGGGTGGCACTCATCAGTTCGCCTCCGTGAGGTCGGGGTAGAGCGGGAACGCGGCGGCGAGGGTGTCGACCCGGGTGCGCAGGTCGTCGAGTCCGGCCTCGTCGGTGGCGGGGCGCAGCGCGTGGCTGATGATGTCGGCGACCTCGGTGAACGCGGCCTCGTCGAACCCGCGGGTGGCGAGAGCGGGGGTGCCGATCCGCACCCCGGAGGAGATCATCGGCGGTCGGGGATCGAACGGGACGGCGTTGCGGTTGACGGTGATTCCGACTTGGTGCAGCCGGTCCTCGGCCTGCTTGCCGTCGAGTTCGGACTCGCGCAGGTCCACCAGGACCAGGTGGACGTCGGTGCCGCCGGAGACGACGTTGATGCCCGCGGCCCGCGAATCTGCTTGCAGGAGGCGGTCGGCGAGGATCTTCGCGCCGGCCAGGGTGCGCTCCTGGCGTTCGCGGAACTCGGGTTCGGCGGCGAGCTTGAACGAGACGGCCTTGCCGGCGATCACGTGCTCGAGCGGGCCACCCTGCTGTCCGGGGAACACCGAGGAGTTGAACTTCTTCGCCAGCGCCGGGTCGTTGGTGAGGATGACGCCGCCGCGGGGACCACCCAGGGTCTTGTGCGTCGTCGACGTCACCACGTGCGCGTGCGGGACGGGGGAGGGGTGCAGTCCGGCGGCGACCAGTCCGGCGAAGTGCGCCATGTCGACCATCAGGTAGGCGCCGACCTCGTCGGCGATGGCCCGGAACCGGGCGAAGTCGAGTTGGCGGGGGTACGCGGACCAGCCGGCCATGATCAGCTTGGGGCGGTGCTCGCGGGCGAGGCGCTCGACCTCGTCCATGTCCACTCGGTGGTCGTCCTCGCGGACGTGGTAGGCGGCGACGTCGTAGAGCTTGCCGGAGAAGTTCAGCTTCATCCCGTGGGTGAGGTGACCGCCGTGCGCGAGGTCGAGTCCGAGGATGCCGTCGCCGGGCTGCAGCAAAGCGGCCATCGCCGCGGCGTTGGCCTGGGCCCCCGAATGCGGCTGCACGTTCGCGAACCCGGCACCGAACAGGGTGGTCAGGCGGTCGATGGCGAGCTGCTCGATGACGTCGACGTGCTCGCACCCACCGTAGTAGCGGCGTCCGGGGTATCCCTCGGCGTACTTGTTGGTCAGCACCGACCCCTGCGCCTGCATCACCGCGAGCGGGGCGAAGTTCTCACTGGCGATCATCTCCAGGGTGCCCTGCTGGCGCTCCAGTTCGGCCGCGATCGCCTGGTGCACGGCGGGATCGAGATCGGCGAGCGAATGAGTCAGCGTCGGGTTCGCTGCTGCTACCTCGGTGAGGTTTGCGGTGTCCACGGTCATGGTTCGCCTTTCTGGAAGGTCAGTTGAACTGGAACTGATATATCAACTGGAAAGTAGCGTAAGGTCAGTACCGGACAAAGGTCAATAGCTCCGGAGAATCAGGGAGACGGAACATGAGCCTGGCGCATTCATCGGTCGCGGACACGGCATCGAACGGCGGCACCAACGCCGACCGGGCGTACGAGATCGTGCGCGAACGCCTGGTCATGCTCGACATCCGGCCGGGCGAGCCGATCAACGACGACCGCCTCGCCGAGGAACTCGGTTTCGGCCGGACACCCGTGCGGGAAGCGCTCAAGCGCCTCGAGCGGGAACGTCTCGTCATCGCCTACCCCCGTCGCGGCACGTTCGCCACTGCCGTCGACATGACCGACCTCGCCGACATCTCCGAGATCCGCAAGCAGCTCGAACCCACGGCGGCCGCCCGGGCGGCGCGCACGGCGTCGCAGGACGCACGGGCCCGGCTGTCCGCTCTCGCCGACGAGATCGCGGAGATCGACGACAGCGAAGACCCGCGCGACGTCCTGCGCAAGGACGTGCGGGTGCACCGCGAGATCTACCGGGCGTCCGGCAATCCGCACCTCGAAGACATCCTCGTCAGCCTCGACGCCCACGCCACCCGCATCTGGTGCCTCTTCCTCGACCGTCTGCCGGACGTCGCCGCCCACGTCCGCGAGCACGTCGCCCTGCTCCGGGCCATCGTCGACGGCGATGGGGACACCGCGTCCGCGCTCACCCTCGAGCATGTCGCCGGTTTCGAGCAGGCCATCCGCGACCTGCTGTAGGCGCTTCGCGCCCGTGCGTGGTTGACGAGTGCAGAGACTCGTCAACCACGCACAGGCGGCGAAGCCGCCTAACTGAAGACGACCGTCCGGTGACCGTGGAGCAGGACCCGGTTCTCGCAGTGCCAGCGCACGGCCCGGGACAGCGCGAGGGCCTCGGCGTCCTGCCCGACCGTGGCGAGCCGCACCGGGTCGAAGCTGTGGTCGATGCGGATGACTTCCTGCTCGATGATGGGTCCCTCGTCCAGGTCGGGTGTCACGTAGTGGGCGGTGGCGCCGACTTGCTTGACTCCGCGATCGAACGCCTGGTGGTAGGGCTTGGCGCCCTTGAAGCCGGGCAGGAACGAGTGGTGGATGTTGATCGCGCGTCCACGCAGTGCGCGGCACGCGTCGTCCGACAGCACCTGCATGTAGCGGGCGAGCACCACGAGATCTGCGTTGAATTCCTCGACGAGTTCGAGTAGCCGGGCTTCGGCCTCCGGCTTGGTGGTCGGCGTGACGGGGACGTGGACGAACGGCAGGCCGGCGGCCTCGGCCATCGGGCGCAGCACCTCGTGGTTGGAGACGACGGCGACGAGTTCGGCGCCGAGGTTGCCCGCTCGCCAGCGGAAGATGAGGTCGTTGAGGCAGTGGCCCATCTTGGAGACCATCACGATTACGCGGGGTAGGTCGCTGCCGTTGAAGTTGAACGTCATGCCGAATTTCGCAGCGACGCTCCGGAATTCTTCGGTGAGGCGCTCGATGTCGACGTCCTCGGCGGAGATGAACGAGGTGCGAAGGAAGAACGCGTCGCTCCGGGTGTCGTCGAACTGCTGATGTTCGGCGATATCGCAGTTCTGCTCGAAGAGGAAGGAGCTGACGGCGTGAACGATCCCGGGGCGCTGAGCGCAGCTGAGCGTCAGGGTGAAGGTCTGGGTCATGTGGGTCTCCTCTATGCCGGAATCAAATTGAGGTATTAGTCCGAGCAAACTGATATATCAGGATGGGCAATGCTATTTCAGGCGGGACGGGCGGGTCAAGGGCTGGAGACGGAGTCAGACGCCGCTGCGAAATCCGGCGAGCACCGAGTCCGTCCGGGTCTGGGCGTGCTGGGTGGCGGCGGCATCGACGGTGTGGGCGATCAGTAACGCCGTGGTCACCGGTCCCACCCCTCCGGGGACCGGGGTCAGCGCATCGGCCCGACCGTCCACGGCCGCGGCGTCGACGTCGCCGAGCAGTCGGCCGTCCGCGGTGGCCGTGGTTCCCACGTCGATGACGACGGCGCCGTCGGCGACGTGGTCGGCGATGATCAGTCCGGGAATACCGACGGCGACCACGAGGATGTCGGCGTCTCGGGTGCCTGCCGCCAGGTCGGTGGTGTGCCGGTGGCAGACGGTCACCGTCGCGTTGCGCTGCACGAGCATGTGCGCGACGGGACTTCCGACCACCGTCGATCGGCCGACCACTGCGGCGGTCCTGCCGTGCGGGGAGATTCCGTGGTGATCGAGCAGCGCGATCACGGCCTGTGCGGTGGCGGGTGCGAACGCGGGGAGGCGCGCGACGAGACGACCCAGACTGACCGGGTTCGCGCCGTCGACGTCCTTGGCGGGGTTGATCGCCTCCCGGAGTGCGTCCAGGTCGGTGCCGTCCGGCAAGGGGGTCTGCAGGATGATGCCGTGGACGTCCGGGTCGTGGCCGAGTTCGACGAGCGTGCCGTGGAGCTGTCCGGTCGTCGCCGACGCACCGAGATCGACAATGTCGCACAGGATTCCGGTGCGTTTCGCGGCCGCCGCGATGGAACGTACGTACCAGGCCGTCGATTCGTCGTCGGTGGCCAGCACGACTGCCAGCCTGGGCCGGATTCCGAGGTCGGTGAGAGCGGCGGCGGCGACGGACGCGTCGTCTCGGATGGAGGTGGCGAGTTCGGCGCCACCGAGGCTTCTGGTCATGAACTCAGCTGCTTTCGTACTCGTGTGGTGACTGCGTCGGCGCGCTCGACGATCGCGTCGACGCCGGTCAGGCACTCGGTGAGGGACCGGCGGGTGTCCGCATCGGTGATACCGGGCAGGTTCACCTCGATGTTGACCCGGGCGGTGGTGGCGGCGGCGCGGGCGGCCTCGGCAGCGGCCGCGACGTCGCTGACGACGGTGGGGTTCGCCACCGGCAGCAGGACGTCGGCGAGTGCGACGACGTCGCCTGCCGCGACCACCACCTCGGCGGGCACCGCGGCCGCGCCGGCGAGTGCGGTCGCGATCGCCGCCGTGCGCGCCCCCGATTCTTCGTCCGTTTCCCGGGGGAGACGGTAGGCGTCGATGACGGCCGTGAACGCCGCCATGTCGTCGTCGGCGAACTGCAGTGCCTTCTCGCGGAACGCATCTGCGGAGGCGCAGATGCGTTCGACGAGCATCCCGTGGTCGGCGTACTTCTTGCCGGTGGTGTAGCGGGCGACCATCGAGACCAGCGCGGCCGCCTGGCCGAGGTGGAGTGCGGCGGTCGCGCCGCCACCCGGCGCGGGGGTTCGGTCGGCGAGCGAATCCAGGAACCCGGTGATCGTGTCCTGCCGGATGCTCATGACCGGATCTTCTTCATCTCGGGGTCGACGAGCGGTTCGGCCACGACGGTGGCGGGGATGCGCCGCCCGAAATACTCGATCTCCACCGCGGTGTCCACGGTCGCGGTCGCGGGCAGCCAGGCGTAGGCGATCGGCGCCCCGACCGTGTGACCGAATGCGGCACTCGTGACGTACCCGGCGGGCTGTCCGTCGACGAACACCGGTTCGTGGCCCAGGACCACCGACTGCCGATCGTCGATCATCAGGCACGCCAGGCGCCGCTCCACCGTCTCGTCGGAGACGCCGTCGAGGGCGTCACGCCCGCGGAAGTCGCCCTTCTGCAACCGGACCGCGAAACCGAGACCGGCCTCGTACGGGTTGTGCTCGGTCGTCATGTCGGTTCCCCACGAGCGGTAACCCTTCTCCATCCGGAGGCTGTTGAACGCGGCGCGGCCGGCCGCGATGACGTCGTACTTCTGCCCCTCCGCCCACAGCAGATCCCACAGCCGCAGACCGTTGTCGGCGGAGGTGTACAGCTCCCAGCCGAGTTCGCCGACGTACGACAGGCGCATTGCCGTGACGGGCACCCCGCCGATGTGAACCTCTTTCGCGCGGAAGTACTTGAAGTTCTCGTTCGTGAAGTCGTCGGAGCTGAGCGCCTGCACCAGATCCCGGGCGCGGGGGCCCCACAGTCCGATCCCGCACGTGCCGCCGGTGACGTCGCGGATCTGCACACTGCCGTCGTCCGGGGACTGCCGGCGGAAGTAGTCGAGGTCGAGGTTGCCGTTCGCGCCGACCTGGAAGACGGTGTCGGCCATCCGCGTGACGGTGAGGTCGCTGCGCACGCCGCCGGCGTCGTCGAGTGCCAGCGTGTAGGTGACGGATCCGACGGACTTGTCCATCTTGCCGGTCGTCAGCCGATCGAGCAGGGAGAGGGCGCCGGCGCCGGAGATCTCGAGCCGCTTCAGCGGTGTCATGTCGTACATCGCCACCGACGTGCGGGTGCGCCAGGCCTCGGCCGCTGCGATGGGGGAGTGGAACATCGCTGCCCACGGCTCACGGGCCGGTGGCTGCCAGTCGGCCGGAAGGTCCTGCACCAGATGGGCATTGGCCTCGAACCAGTGCGGGCGCTCCCAGCCGGAGCTCTCCAGGAACATGGCGCCGAGTTCCTTCTGGCGCACATGGAACGGGCTCACGCGCAGGTCGCGGGGAGACTCCTTGGGCTGCAGCGGGTGCAGCACGTCGTAGATCTCGACGAAGTTCTGCTGCGAGGTCTCGCTGACGTAGTCGGGCGCGATCTGGATCTCCTCGAAGCGGTGGACGTCGCAGCCGTGGAGTTCGATCTCGGAGCGGCCGTCGACGAGGAGTTGGGCGACCGCGCGGGCGACACCGGCGGAGTGCGTCACCCACACCGCCTCGGCGATCCAGAAACCGGCGACGTCCGGTGACTCGCCGAGCAGGGGGCCGCCGTCCGGGGTGAACGAGAAGACACCGTTGAATCCGGCTTCCAGTTCGGCGGATTCGAGGCAGGGCAGCAGCAGCTTGCTCTGCTCCCACGACGGCGCGAAATCTTCTTCCGTGAACGGCAGCATCGACGGCATGTCGGAGGTGGACACGTCGGTGCTCTCGTCCAGGTCGCGCAGGTTCACCGGCATCGGCCGGTGGGCGTACGTGCCGATGCCGAGGCGGTCGACGTGCTCACGGAAGTACAGGTCCTGGTCCTGATGCCGCAGGATCGGGAAGCCGGCCTCGGCGAGTTCGGTGTTCCGGCCGACGAGTTCGGGGATCTGCTCGGTCTTCGCGTACTGGTGCGCGAGGGGAAGGAGCGGGACGTCCATCCCGACCATCGCGCCGACGTCGGGACCCCAGAAGCCGGCGCAGGACACCACGATGTCTGCGGGAATAACACCGTCCGGGGTGGCGACACCGGTGACCTTGCCGCCGCGTTGCTCGATGCCGATCACCTTCGTCGAGCCCTGGAACACGGCGCCGCGGGATTCGGCGCGCCGGGCCAGCGCGACGACGGCACGGGACGCCTTGGCGAGGCCGTCGGTCTCCACGTGCAGCCCGCCGAGGACCCGCTTCTCGTCCAGCAGCGGGTGCAGCTTCGCGCACTCGGCCGGGTCGAGGACGGTGCCCTCGATGCCCCAGGACGTCGCCCATCCCTGCTTGCGGTGCAGATCGGCGAGGCGCTCGGGGGTGGTGGCCACCTCGAGTCCGCCGAGTTGGTTGAAGCACCATGCGCCGTCCACGTCGAGTCCGACGAATTTCTCGACCGTGTACCGGGCGAACTCGGTCATGGTCTTGGACGCGTTCGTCTGGAACACCAGGCCCGGTGCGTGCGACGTGGATCCTCCGGTGAGCGGCAGCGGTCCCTGATCGAGGACCGTGATCCGATCCCAGCCGCGAGCGGTGAGCTCGTCGGCCAGATTCGCGCCGACGATGCCGGCTCCGATGATCACTACGCGCGGTGACCCCATGATGGTCCTCCTGGTTCGGTGGGTGCCTGTGTGTGGCGAAGTACGGGTGCTGCCGCTGTCGCGGCGGGCGGGAGATTCGATGTTCGGTGCGGGCTCGGACGGCGCCGGAGAGAACTGTGAATTGCGAAACGGATCGGGCTGATCGGATCCGTTATCGGCAACTGATATATCAACACATTAAGTCCGGAAGAGTAAGGGGGTCAACCCTGAATTGCGGGTATCTCCTTGATGATCGAGTAGATAATCGGCGAATATTCCCCGTTTTGCCGTGGAAATGCGTACTGTGCCGGCCGGCACAGGCGCCGAAGGGGGAACGGATGGAGATAACCGTCGCACGGTGATGTCGCCTATCCTGAAGTCGCGATGACTGAATTGGACGATAACTCGAATGGAGATCGGAGCCGGCCGGCCGGCGCTGTGCAGTCAGTGGACCGTGCTCTGGCGGTACTCGAAATCCTCGCCAGGCTCGGCACCGCCGGCGTCACGGAAATCGCCGAGGAGCTGGGCGTCCACAAGTCGACCGCGTCGCGCCTCGTCGCTGTCCTGGATTCGCGGGGTTACGTCTCCCAGTTGAAGAGCCGGGGGAAGTTCCAGCTCGGGAATTCGATCGTCCGTCTGGCGCGCACCGCGACGCCGGACGGCGATCTGGTGCGGCAGAGTCAGGAATTGTGTGCCGAACTGGCGGAAACTGTCGGCGAGAGCGTCAATGTGTCGATACTCGACGGCAATCGCTCGGTGAGCATCGTCAAAGCGGACGGCCCGTCCGGCGTCGGTACCAATACGTGGGTGGGGCAGAGCAGCCCGGCACACGCGACGGCGAGCGGAAAACTGTTGCTGACGGAATTGTCCGACAGTGAAATCTCGGAGCGGGTGGGAGAGAGTCCGATCGCTCTCACGTCCGAAACTCTCACCGATGTGCCTGCCCTCGTGGAATCGCTGAATTCCATCCGCGAACGGGGCTGGGCGGAGTCCGAGGAGGAACTCGAACTCGGATTGAACGCGGTGTCCGTCCCGATCCGTGATTACACATCGAAAATGATTGCGGCTCTGAGTGTGTCCGGCCCCGCCTACCGACTGCTGCCGGAACGGTTCGAGGACGTCGCACGCGCCGCGCTCGACACGTCCCATCGGATCAGCAACCGCCTGGGCTACGCCGTCACGTAGCGCCGGCATCAGGCCCGCGACCTGGCGAGTTGCTTCTTGTACCGGGTGAACAGCCGGGGATTGTTCATCGCGAAGACGCCGACGGTATCGCCGTCCCTGTCGTAGGTGGCGACGAACGTGCCGGTGCCGGGGTCGCCGTCGACGAAGCGGACCTCGTCGGTGCTGTGCCTCGTTCCGGCGAACTGCAGCATCTTGCCGTACTGGTGGGACCAGAAGTACGGGATCGCGACGGGGCCGGACGGTGTAGCCATGATGGTGTCGGCCACCGTGGCCGCCTGGGCGACGGCGTTGCTCCAGTGCTCGCTCCGGTGATGGATCTGGTGGGCGTCGTCGAAAGTTCGTGCGCAGTCGCCGATCGCGTACACCCCGGGGAGGTTCGTCCGGCACGACGAGTCGGTGAGGAAGCCGTCGTCGATCATCAGTTCCGAATCGCACGCCCATTCGACGTTGGGGACGGCCCCGATTCCGACCACCACGACGTCCGCGGGCAGGACCGTTCCGTCGCTGAGCCGGACGGCCTCGACCGCGTCGTCGCCGAGCAGTGCGTCGACGACCGACCCGGTGAGAAGCCGGACGCCGTGTGCGGCGTGCTGTCCTGCGCAGATCGCCCCGAGTTCGATGCCGAGCGGACCCGCCAGGGGTGTCGGCGAGGCCTCGACGACCGTGACGTGCAGGCTCATTCCGGCCGCGCTGGAGGCCACCTCGGCTCCGATGAAACCGGCTCCCACGATCACGAGATTCCGCGCTCGTGACAGCGATTCCCGCAGTGCGCGTGCGTCGTCGACAGATCTGAGCGTGTGCACGCCGGCGAGACCGAGGTGCCCGGGCAGGGTTCGGGCGCGCGCGCCGGTCGCGACGACCACGGCCTCGGCGTCGAGGTGGGACCCGTCGTCGAACATGACGCGGTGGAGCCCGTCGGGGGAGCGGACGAGGCCGGTGGCGGTGCTGTTCATCCGCCATTCGACGTCGAGGGTGTCGTCGTCGCTGTTCATCAACAGCAGGTCCTCGTCCGTCATGCCTCCGGTGAGGAATTCCTTGGACAGCGGTGGTCGGTCGTAGGGCAGTGATGGCTCGCTGCCCGCCACGACGAGGCGGCCGGTGTATCCCTGCTCGCGCAGCGCGCGGACAGCCGACAGTCCGGCGAGTGAAGCGCCTAGTACCACAATGGAATTCGGGACAGTGCTCATCGGGCGTCGCCCTTCTGTTCGAGGTGGAGCAGCACGGTGCCGTCGACGATCGACACGTCGTGGGTGCGGACTGCGATCTTGGCCGGCGGACCGGACGGCACGCCGGTGCGGAGGTCGAAGCATGCCTCGTGGAGCGGACACTCCACCGTGCAGCCCTCGACCCAGCCATCGGCGAGGGAGGCGTCCTGATGGGTGCAGGTGTCGTCGATGGCATACAGACCGTCGGAGGTGTGGAAGACGGAGATGGGAGCCATTCCCGGCGGCGTGACCGTGACTACTTCGCCCACGGGCAGGGTGACGAGCTCGCACACGGCGAACGGTGTGGTGCCGGGGTGGATCACAACTGGGGAATCGTTATCGAGAATCACTCGATACCTCCGGATGCGTCGGGAAGGAGGGGCAAGTTGTGGAGCAGTTGTTGCGCTATGCGCGACGACTTGCAAGCTGTGCAACACAATGCTCGCCGGTGCTGCCCCGCGGTGTCAAGCATTCGCGTGTAAAAACTGCGTTCCGGATGTCGGTGGGCATAACCTCGGGGCATGAATGAATCCGAGGCGACGGCACCCGCGGCCCAGGGCGTGGAAGGGAAGGCGAAGACCGTGCACGCGGTGGAACGTGCCATCGACGTGCTCGAGATCGTCGCGGCGGAGGGCCGGGTCGGCGCCACGGAGATCGCCGTACGCCTCGGCGTGCACAAATCGACCGTTTCACGCCTGATCGCCTCGCTGCAGCAACGCGGATTCGTGGAGGAAGCGGGCGTGCGTGGCAAATACCAGCTCGGATTCGCAGTCGTGCGATTGGCCGAGGCCACGGTCGCGCAGAGCGGGCTCGTCGAGGTTGCGCAGCCCGAGTGCGACCGCCTGGCCGATGCGTTCGGCGAGACGGTCAACCTCGCGGTGCTGGACGGTGCGGCGACGCTCAACGTGCTCGAAGCTCGCAGCGATCGGCATGTCGCGCTCCGCACGTGGGTGGGTCAGGTCACGCCGGCGCATGCGACCGCGACCGGCAAGGTCCTGGTCTCGGAGATGACATCGGGCCAGCTCCGCAGCAGGCTGGGCCCGCAATTGAGCGCACTCACCCCCAATACGATCACCGACTTCCGTGCGTTCGACGTCGAGCTCGAACACGTGCGGTCCCGAGGCTGGGCGTCCACGGCCGAGGAGCTCGAAGCGGGGCTCAATTCCATCGCCGTTCCGGTGCGGAGCAAGGTCACCAACCGGATCGTCGCGTCGATCTGTGTGTCCGGCCCGGAGTACCGCCTGGCGCCCGATCAGTTCGAGGCGGTGGCGCTCGAAATCGCCGACGCGGTGGCGCGGATCGAAGCGCAGCAATCCGTCGGCGCGGGTGACTGACGACCCGGAAGTGGCTCTCCCTCAACGTAAGACGCACCGTTAGTCCGGTTTGCCCGGGTTTCGGCGCCGCGTGGTTAACGCGGTGTTTCGGCCGTGTCGCGTCTGCGAAAGAAGTGCCGAATGTGATGTTTGACACGTCTGCCGACGACAGTCTAAGTTGTCTAAATCGCATAGCGTTGCTGATGACGCAACAATGCTGACGCCGCGATGACTCGGCGGGAACAGCTGTCCGCTGTTCGAACGATCGTCGCGGATCGGGCATTCATGTCGTCACACCCGGCAACGACGCCCCTTGCGATCTGCGCCCCATTCGCACACAGACACCAGGTCACAGCCCCGACCGAACGCATCTTTCCCGTAACGAAAGAACGGTGACATCTATGTCCGCTCCGGACGTCCAAGCCCCCGCTCCCGCGCCCGCCCCGGCACTGATCCCCACTCTGGGGGGCCGCTACTACACCGACCCCGACATTTTCGTGAGCGAGCAGGAGAACGTCTTCGAGGCGATGTGGTTCTGCGCCGCCCGCACCGCCGACCTCGCCGACGCCGGTGCCTTCAAGAAGGTCACCGTCGGCCGGGAGAGCGTCCTCGTCGTCCGCGGCCGGGACGGCGCCCTCCGGGCGTTCCTCAACATCTGCCGGCACCGCGGCGCCATGCTCTGCACGGAGGACGAAGGCCAGGTCCGGCGGAACCTGCAGTGCCCGTACCACGCGTGGACGTACGGACTCGACGGCAAACTGGTCGCCGCGCCGAACATGGCCGCGCTGCGCGACGAGACCGGAGCCGACATCGATCGGGTGCGGTACGGACTGGTGCCGGTCGCGCTGCGCGAGTGGCTCGGCTACGCCTGGGTGTGTCTCGCGGACGAGCCGCCGTCGTTCGAGGACGAGGTCATCGGCTCCGTCACCGAACGGCTCGGCGATCCGGCCGCCATCGATCGGTACGAGATCGGAACCCTGGAACTCGGCCGCCGGATCACCTACGACGTCGCGGCCAACTGGAAGCTGATCATCGAGAACTTCATGGAGTGCTACCACTGCGCCACGATTCACCCCGAACTCACCGAGGTGCTACCGGAGTTCGCGGACGGCCTTGCCGCACAGTACTTCGTGGGGCACGGTGCCGCCTTCGGCGACGAGGTCGAGGGCTTCACCATCGACGGAAGCGGCGGGTTCGAGGCGTTGTCCGGCATCAGCGACGATCAGGACCGCAAGTACTACGCCATCACCGTCCGGCCACAGGTCTTCGTGAACCTCGTGCCCGACCACGTCATCTTCCACCGCATGTACCCCATGTCCGCGGACCGCACCATCGTCGAATGCGACTGGCTGTACGCGCCGGACGTCACGGCGTCGGGACGCGACGTCTCCCGCTCGGTCGAACTGTTCCACCGCGTCAACGAGCAGGACTTCGACGCCTGCGAGCGGACGCAGCCGACGATGTCGTCGAAGGCCTACCGCGACGGTGGTGTGCTGGTGCCCGCGGAGCATCACATCGGCGAATTCCACGACTGGTTACTGACCCGGCTGGGTGGGGACGCGAAATGACGTACGCCGGCGAGCAACCGAGGGTGATCGACCCTCCCGAAATGCAGGCGCCGGAACCGGAGCGCACGGCACCCGCCCACGCCGCGCCGCGGGGCGGCGTCGACAAGGTGGTGTTCGGCGCCGCGGCGGGAGTCGGGGTGGGCATCATCCTGTGGGGCCTGCTGGCGCCGGAGAACCTCGCGCTCGTGTCGAACGCGGCCCTCGGGTGGCTCGTCGCCGACATGGGGTGGTTGTTCATCACCGCGGCCACCGGGTTCGTCCTCTTCTCGCTATTCCTGGCGTTTTCCCGGTACGGCCGGATTCCGCTTGGCAAGGACGGCGAGAAGCCGGAGTTCCGGACGGTCAGCTGGATCGCGATGATGTTCAGTGCCGGCATGGGGATCGGGCTGATGTTTTACGGTGTCGCCGAACCCCTCGCGCACATGGTGAGCCCGCCTCCCGGGACCGATGGCAGCGCCGGGTCGGCGATGGCCACGACGATGTACCACTGGGGACTGCACCCGTGGGCGATCTACGCGGTGGTCGGATTGTCGATCGCCTACGGCTCCTATCGGCGGGGCCGTAAGCAACTCATCAGCTCCGCGTTCGTCCCGCTCCTCGGCCGTCGCGCGGAGGGGGCGGCGGGCAAGGTGATCGACGTGCTGGCGATCATCGCGACGATGTTCGGCACCGCCGCGTCGCTCGGCCTCGGTGCCCTCCAGATCGGGTCCGGGCTCGAGATCATCGGCTGGATGGGCGAGGTCGGCACGCTCGCCCTGGTAGCCCTCGTCGGATTGCTGACGTTCGCGTTCGTCGCCTCGGCGGTGTCCGGCGTGGCCCGCGGTATCCACTGGTTGTCCAACATCAACATGGTGCTGGCCATCGTGCTGGCGGTCTTCGTGTTCGTCCTCGGCCCCACGGTGCTGATCCTCAACCTGCTGCCCACCACCATCGCCGACTACAGCGCGCAACTCGCGACGATGTCGGGTCGCACCGCCGCGAGTGCGGGCGACGACACGGCGTCGTGGCTGTCGTCGTGGACGATCTTCTACTGGGCGTGGTGGGTGTCGTGGACCCCGTTCGTCGGCATGTTCCTGGCCCGGATCAGCCGTGGCCGCACCATCCGGCAGTTCGTCGTCGGTGTGATCGTCATTCCCACTTCGGTCAGCCTCGTGTGGTTCGCGGTGTTCGGAGGTTCCGCGATCGGGGTACAACGTGACGGCACCGATGTGGCGTCCCAGTCGTCGACCGAGGGACAGTTGTTCGGAATGCTCGACCATCTGCCGCTCGCCGGTGTCTCGACCGTGCTGGTCATGGTGCTGGTGGCCCTGTTCTTCGTTTCCGGCGCCGACGCGGCATCGCTCGTGATGGGCACCCTGTCGGAGCGGGGGACCCGGCACCCGAGCAAACGGATCGTCGTGTTCTGGGGCACGCTCACCGGCGGCACCGCGGCGCTCATCCTCTGGACCGGCGGCTCGGACGCCCTTCAGGGGCTGCAGACGATGACGATCATCGCGGCCGCGCCGTTCCTGCTGGTGATGATCGGACTGTGCGTCTCGCTGTACCGGGACGTCTCCCGTGATCCGCTCATCGTCGGTTCATCGAAAAATTCTGCACACGAAAGGGTTTCGGACACACTATGAAGATGTCGGCGCTATCCGCTGATCTCGACGTCCAGAAATTGTTCGGCACGGTGAATTTCATCGCGGGGGAGTGGGTGGCTGCCACATCGGGGCGCACCCGCGACTGCATCGACCCGGCAACCGGGAACGTGATCGCCACCGTGGACGAAGCGTCGCCCGAGGACGCCGGGCGAGCAGTACAGGCAGCTCGGGCGGCGTTCGATGCCGGGGACTGGCCCGAGACCCCGGTCGCCACGCGATCGTCGCTGCTGTCGCGTATCGCCGATCTCCTCGAGCGCGACAAGGAGGAATTGGCGCGAATCGAGACGGTCGACACCGGTAAGACGCTGGTGGAGAGTCGAATCGACATCGACGACGTCGTCTCGGTGTTCCGGTACTACGCCCGGCTGGCCCTCGTGTCGAGCGACCGCGTCGTCGACGTGGGTGACCCCGCCGTGATCTCCCGGGTCGTGCGCGAACCGATCGGGGTCTGCGTCCTGATCGCACCGTGGAACTACCCGCTGCTGCAGATCTCCTGGAAGGTGGCACCGGCGTTGGCGGCCGGCTGCACGATGGTGCTCAAGCCCAGTGAGGTCACGCCGCTGAGCACGATCGCGTTCACCCGGCTGATCGAGGAGGCCGGTGTGCCCGCCGGCGTGGTCAACCTCGTGCAGGGCAGCGGCGCCGACCTCGGCCCCGCGCTCACCGACACCGGCGACGTCGACTTCATCTCGTTCACCGGAGGACTCGCCACCGGCACCACCATCCTGGAAACGGCCGCGAAGCACGTCACGAAGGTCGCCGTGGAACTCGGCGGCAAGAATCCGCACCTCGTCTTCGCGGACGCCGACTGGGAGTCGTCCGTCGACCAGGTGCTCACCGGGGTCTTCCTGCATTCGGGTCAGGTGTGCTCGGCCGGGACGCGCCTGATCGTCGAGGAGTCGATCGCCGACGAGTTCGTCGCCGCCCTCGTCTCGCGCGCCGAGGCCATCCGTGTCGGCCCGGGACTCGACCCGGCCAGCGAGACCGGGCCGCTCGTGTCGACGGCGCAGCGCGACAAGATCGAAGCCTATGTGGCACTGGGCATCGCCGAGGGAGCGACGCTCCGGACGGGCGGTTCGCGGCCCGCCGATCCCGCGCTGGACGGCGGCAGCTACTACCTGCCCACCATCTTCGACCACTGCGACCGCACGATGCGGATCGTGCAGGAGGAGACGTTCGGGCCCATCCTCACCGTCGAGCGATTCACCACCGAGGAGGACGCGGTCCGGCTCGGCAACGACACCGAGTACGGCCTCGCCGCGGGGGTCCGGACGACGGACGCCGCCCGCGGCGAACGGGTGGTGCGCCGGCTGCGCCACGGAACGGTGTGGCTCAACGACTTCGGCTACTACACGCCGGCGGCGGAGTGGGGCGGATTCAAGAAGTCCGGCAACGGACGCGAACTCGGACCCGCCGGGCTCTCCGAATACCAGGAAGTCAAACACATCTGGAACAACACGACCTCACCTCTCGCGGGATGGTTCACCGCGACCTGACGTGCACTCGGCAGGGCGCGCGAGCAGACCCCCTCGACTTCTCAGGAAGTGATCGAATGACCAGACCCGACAACATGACCGGCGACCAGGACAGTGGACTGGAGGATTTCGGATACAAGGAGTCCCTGGATCGCAGTATCGGCAAGTTCGCGAGTTTCGCCGCGGGCGTCAGCTACATTTCCATCCTGACCGGCACTTTCCAATTGTTCTACTTCGGTTTCGGCTCCGCGGGCCCCGCCTACCTGTGGTCGTGGCCGCTGGTGTTTCTCGGCCAGCTCTCGGTGGCACTCTGTTTCATGGAGCTCGCCGCCAAGTACCCGATCGCCGGCTCCGTGTACAACTGGGCGAAAACGCTCGGCAGCCGGGTGGTGGGGTGGTCGGCGGGCTGGCTGATGCTCACGGCGTCGATCGTCACCCTGTCGGCCGTTGTGCTGGCGCTGCAGCTCAATCTGCCGCGGCTGTGGAGCGGCTTCCAGATCGTCGGCGACGGCACCGGGGAACACGACTTCGCCACCAACGCCGTCATCCTCGGAACCGTGATGATCGGCTTCACCACCGTCGTCAACGCGCTCGGTGTTCGTCTCATGGCGATGATCAACAGCGCCGGTGTGTTCATCGAACTCATCGCCGCGGTGCTGATCGCGATCATCCTCGCCGCCAACATGACCCGCGGCCCGGAGGTGTTCTTCTCCACCCACGGCTACGGCGCCGGTGAAAGCGGAGGCTACCTCGGTGCGTTCCTGGTGGCCACGCTCGCGTCGGGCTACGTGATGTACGGCTTCGACACCGCGAGCTCGCTGGGCGAGGAGACGGTGGAACCCCGCCGCACCGCCCCCAAGGCGATCCTCCGTGCGATCCTCGCCTCGTTCGTGATCGGCGGCGCGATCCTGGTGTTCGCCGTGATGGCGGCGCCCGACCTGGGCGATCCGAAGATCGGCGCGTCCGACGGCAGCCTGCAGTACATCGTGGAGCAGGTGATGTGGGGGCCGCTGGGCACCATCTTCCTGATCTGCATCGTGATCGCGGTGACGGTGTGCTCGCTGGCGGTGCACACCGCAGCCATCCGGCTGACCTTCGCCATGGCTCGTGACAACGCACTCCCGTTCGGGGAGCGGCTCGCCCGCGTTCACCCGAAGACGCGGACACCCGTCGTGCCCGCGGTGACGATCGGAGTGGTGGCCGCGCTGATCCTGGTGGTCAACATCGGTCAACCGCACATCTTCACCGTGCTGACCTCGATCGCGATCATCATGATCTATCTGGCCTACCTGATGGTCACCGGCCCGATGCTGAAGCGGAGACTGCGCGGCCAGTGGCCGCCGCGGGACCTGAAGGAGGGCGGCTACTTCACGATGGGCAGGTGGGGTCTGCCCGTCAACATCGTCGCCGTGGTGTGGGGAATCGGTATGGCCGTCAACCTCGCCTGGCCGCGCGAAGCCGTCTACGGGGAGCCTTGGTACAACACGTGGGGCGCCTTCGTCTACATCGGCGTCATCCTCGGGCTCGGACTGCTGTGGTACCTCACCACCGGCAGGCACCACATCGGGACCTTGACGTCACACTCCGCGGCCGCGGCACCGGCCGCACCGCAATCCGAACCGATCGACAAGGAGCTTGCTCGATGACCGAAAGTGAACCGCGGAGCACTGCACTGGAATTCGATTACGTGATCGCGGGTGGCGGCAGCGCGGGGTGCGTCCTCGCGGCCCGCCTGAGTGAGGATCCGTCGGTGACGGTGTGCCTGCTGGAGGCCGGCCCGTCGGACGTCGGTGACCGCAACATTCTCGAACTGTCCCAGTGGATGCACCTGCTCGATTCCGGGTACGACTGGGACTACCCGGTCGAGCCGCAGGAGCGGGGCAACAGCTTCATGCGGCACGCACGGGCCAAGGTCCTCGGCGGGTGCTCGTCGCACAATTCGTGTATTGCGTTCTGGCCGCCGGCCGAGGTGCTCGACGACTGGGAGGCGATGGGTGCGTCGGGGTGGGGTGCGCGCGACATCCTGCCGTACGTCGGCCGGTTGGAGAACAACGACGCCCCCGGCGACGGCCACGGTCGCAGCGGTCCGGTGCGGCTGCGCGACGTCCCGCCGAACGATCCGTGCGGCCACGCGGTCCTGGACGCCGCCGCCGCGGTCGGGTTGCCGACGGTCGCGTTCAACCGCGGCGGAACGGTGCTGAACGGGGCGGGGTGGTTCCAGATCAACGCGTCCGAGGACGGCACCCGGATGTCGTCGTCGCACGCCTACCTGCACCCGATCCTCGGGTCCCGCCCCAACCTGGAGGTCCGGACCGGCTGCTGGGTCAGCGAGATCCTGTTCGACGAGCAGCAGACGGCGACGGGCGTGCGCTACCAGCGCCCCGACCTCACCGGGTACGACACGGTGTCCGCGCGACGCGAGGTGATCGTCACCGCGGGCGCCATCGACACCCCGAAGTTGCTGATGCTCTCCGGTATCGGTCCGGCGGGGCATCTCGCGGAGTTCGGCATTCCCGTCCGCGTCGATTCGCCCGGTGTCGGGCAGAACCTCGACGACCACGTCGAGGGTCTCGTCTTCTGGGAGGCGTCCCGGCCGATGGTGACCGAGTCGACGCAGTGGTGGGAGATCGGACTGTTCGCCACCACCGAGGAGGGGCTGAACCATCCGGACCTGATGATGCATTACGGCAGCGTGCCGTTCGACATGAACACCCTCCGGTGGGGGTACCCCACCACGGACAACGGATTCTGTTTGACGCCCAACGTCACGCAGGGCCGTTCACGTGGCACGGTGCGGCTGCGCTCGCGCGACTTCCGCGACCGCGCGAAGGTCGATCCCCGGTACTTCACCGACAGTGAGGGCCACGACGACCGGGTGATGCTGTCCGGGGTGAAGCTGGCCCGCACCATTGCCGAGCAGAAGGCGCTGCGCGGGTGGATCGCCCGCGAACTGGCGCCGGGACCGGATGCGGTGACCGACGACGAGATCCTCGACTACATCCACAAGACCCACAACACGGTGTATCACCCGGCGGGCACGGCTCGGATGGGTCGTGTCGACGATCCGATGGCGGTGCTCGATCCGGAACTGCGGGTCAAGGGGGTGCGGGGACTGCGGGTGGTGGACGCGTCCGCGATGCCGAAACTGCCGCATGTCAACCCGAACATCACGGTCATGACGATGGCCGAGCGCTGCGCGGACCTGCTGCGCGGTCGCGTGGGGGCCGGGCTGCAGCCGGCGGTGGCTACGCTGTCCGAGGTCTGATCCGGGCATCGACCGCCCCGGCGATCCTCCGCCAGATCTCGCTCGCGGGATCGATGACGGCGAAGTGATCGCCGGGGCCCTCGATCAGGGTGACGTCGTCGCGGGTCTCCGCTGCGGTCGCCTGGTATTCCCTGCTCATCTCCACGAGGTCCGGCTCGTCGCCCACGGCGCACGCGACGAGTTGCGGGACACCGAGCGGCAGCCGATGGAGCGGCGACGACCGCTCGTACGTCGCCCGATCTTCCGCCCAACGGACGCCGACGGCGTTCGCGACCGCACCCTCGCCGAGCCGGCGTTCGTCGGCGAGCCGCAGATTCAGCACCCCGGCGAGGCTGACCGCCAGCGCGGGACGTACCGCCGCCCGGTCGGCGACAGCGTCGGCGGCGGCGCGCAGGGCGAGCTGACCGCCGGCCGAGTGGCCGAGGATCACGACGCGCCCCGGATCACCCTCCGGGACGGACCCGGCGGCTTGCAGGGCGGCGGCGACGTCGGACGTCATCGCTGCCCATCTATCTTCGGTGGGGCGCCGGTACTCGACGTTCCACGTCACGTACCCGCGGGCTGTCAGGTCCACCGCCAGACCGTCCATCAGGTCGAATTCCCAACGGGGACGCCAATATCCGCCGTGGATCAGCACGGCGACGGGGAACGGTCCGGTGCCGTCCGGGACCCGGAGTTCGGCGCGCTGGTCGGGGTCGTCGCCGTAGCGGACGATCGTCCCGGGGTGGAAACGGTGGTGGTACCAGCTGTCGACGGCGAACCGCAGTCCGTCGAGTCCCCGCCCGCGGATGTGGGCCCGGATGCCGTCGGAGCGGTCCGGCTCGCAGTCCCCGAAATCGACGCGGATCGCCCCGCAGGCCGGTGCGGTGAACGACGCTCCGGCGCCGCGCACGACGACGAACTCTCCCCGGCCCGCCGCCGTCCGCACGGCGCGCTGCAGATCCGCGGTGTCCGCGGCGAACGTCACCTCGCCAGTGAGGCCGCGGGCACCCAGCGCCCGGCCGAGGAGTTCCGCGGCGGTTCCCCTGTGCGCGACGGTCCCGGGTGCGAAGACGACGTCGAGTCGGCGAGCAGATTCGGTCACCGGGTCACCGTACGTACCCGTGAGGACATCTGGCGAGGGCACGGTGGGTGGTACTGGCGATCCCTGGGTAGCGGGCGGCAACAGGTTTAGCGTGGAGAGCTATGGAACTTGGACTGCACATCGCCGACTTCACCTTTCCCGCCGGACCGTCGATCCTCTCGGACGACCTGCGCCGCATTGCCGTCACCGCAGAGGACGCGGGTTTCTCCAAGCTCAGCGTCATGGACCATCTCTGGCAGATCGAACCGGTAGGACCGATCGACACCGAGATGCTCGAGGCGTACACCACCCTCGGGTTCCTCGCTGCCGTCACTGAGAAGGTGGACCTGCTGGCCTGGGTCACCGCCACCGTCTATCGCGAGCCTGGCCTCCTCGCCAAGGCCGTGAGCACGCTCGACGTCCTGTCCAAGGGTCGCGCGTACCTCGGAATCGGCGCCGCCTGGAACGAGGACGAGAGTGTCGGACTCGGCCTCCACTTCCCGCCGACGGCCGAACGCTTCGAGCGACTCGAGGAGACACTGCAGATCTGCCTGCAGATGTGGAGCGAGAACGACGGACCGTTCGAAGGCAAGCACTACCGGCTCGGCCGCACCATGAACGTGCCGCAGCCGCTACGGCGCCCACACCCGCCCATCCTCATCGGCGGCGGGGGTGAGAAGAAGACGCTTCGGATGGTCGCGCAGTACGCGCAGGCCTGCAACTTGTTCGGTGGACCCGAGGTCGCCCACAAGCTGGAAGTGCTGAGGGATCATTGCACCGCACTCGATACCGACTACGACGCCATCGAGAAGACCGTGATGTTCCCGCTCGACCCTGGTGCGGACGGGCAGAACGTGGACACCTTGCTCGGTCAACTCGAGGGCCTGTCGAAGCTGGGCATCACCCACGTTCACGGATGGGTGCCGCAGGTCGCGTCGATCACGCCGCTCGAGATCCTGGGCGAACGCGTCGTCCCGGTGATCGAGGACTGGTGAATCGCGTTCGCCGACACTGACCGGACTGTCTCCCGAACGAGACGTGGCCCCCTCTACCGCCCGGAGTCAACCGTTGCTGCGGCGGAGGACAGCTCGCGCTTGAGGAGCTTCCCGGTGGCTGTCATCGGCAGTACCGTGACGAATTCGACGGAGCGAGGGTACTTGTAGGCGGCGATTCGTTCCTTGCACCAGGTGATCAGTTCCGGTTCGGAAATCTGCGCGCCGGGTTCGGGGATGACGAACGCCTTGATCTCCTCGCCGTGCTGTTCGTGTGGGACACCGATGACTGCGGCGAGTGAGACCGCCGGGTGGGTGATGAGCATTTCTTCGATCTCGCGGGGGTACACGTTGAACCCTCCGCGGACGATCATGTCTTTGGCGCGGTCGACGATGAAGTAGAAACCGTCTGCGTCGCGGCGGGCGAGATCGCCCGTGCGGAACCACCCGTGGTGCATGGCTTCGTCCGTCGCGTCCGGGCGATCGTAGTAGCCCTTCATGACGTTGTGGCCGCGGATCGCGATCTCGCCGACCGTGTCGGCGCCTTCGACGGTATTCCAGTCGGGGTCGATCAGGCGCACCTGTACGCCCCAGATCGGGACGCCGATCGAGCCGGCCCGCGGCGCCTGCTCCGGATCGCTGAACAGCGCGATGGGCGAGGTTTCCGACAGCCCGTAGGCCTCGAGAATCTGGACGCCGAATCGTGTTGCGAAACGCTCGAGGATTTCCACCGGCAGTGGTGCGCCCCCGGAGATCGCCTTGCGGAGGTTGGCGGCGATGCGGTCGACGTCGACCGCATCGTCGACCGCCCCGAGCAGCCCCCAGTACATCGTCGGCACACCCGCGAACATCGTGATCGACTCGCGTTCCATGATCTCCAGTGCCGCACCGGCCTCGAAGCGCGGCAGCAACACCAGCGTTGCGCCTACCGAGAACCCGGCGTTCATGTTGACCGTCTGCCCGAACGAATGGAACAGCGGGAGAGTCGCCAGATGGGTGTCCGGCCGACTCGGGGAGTTGTCGAACAACCTGTTGGATGCGATGGCGTTCATCGTCATGTTCGAATGGGTCAACTCGGCGCCCTTCGGCCGGCCGGTCGTTCCGCTCGTGTAGAGGATGACGGCGGTGTCGGTGGCCTCCCGCGCCACCGACTCGAACGCCGTGGACTGGGCGGGAAGCACGGCCGACAGGTGTGTGATCCCCTCGACGTGGGTGTCGTCGTCCGTGCCGATCACGAACATCGTGTGGCACGAGGGCACCTCACCGAACGCCGCCCGTCCATACGTGCCGATCGGCAGATCCGCCCCGCCCTCGAAGCAGAAGTAGGCGGTGGCTCCACAGTCCTGCAGGTGGTAGGCGATCTCACCGGACTTCAACAGGATGTTGAGCGGCACGACCACGGCACCCGCCTTGAGGATGCCGTAGTAGACGATCGGAAACCAGGGCAGGTTGGGGCAGGACATCGCCACCCGGTCGCCGGGCGTGATCCCGGATGCGACGAGGAGGTTCGCGATCTGGTTCGAGAGGGAGTCGGTCTCGGCGTACGTAAGCCGCTCCTCTCCCAGGACCAGAGCGTCGCGACTCGGGTACTTGCGGGCCGAGTCTTCGAGGAACATGGACAGGTTGAGCATCAGTTTCCCTCAGTGCCGTTGGAGTGTAGGTGGATTCGCGGCGATCACGGTGCCGTCGCGTAGTTGGTCTGCCGTACTTCCGCGAGGCGTTCGAAGAACCCGAGCAGTGACGGGTCGTCGATGCCGTCGGGATTGACCACGTCCTCGACGCGGGCGCCCTGGAGCACCCGCTTGAGTGGCACCTCGATCTTCTTTCCGGTCCGGGTGTGTGGAATACCCGTGACCTCCAGCACGTCGTCGGGAACATGCCGTGGCGATACGTGATCGCGAATCGTCGAGCAGATCTTTCCGATCAGGATCTCGTCGAGGGTGTGCCCCGCGTGGAGGACGACGAAGAGCGGCATCCAGTACGAGCCGTCGGCTTCTTCGACACCGACGACCAGGGCTTCCGAAATTTCGGGGAGCGCTTCGACAGCGGAGTAGATGTCCGCGCTTCCCATCCGGACACCGTTGCGGTTGAGGGTCGAGTCCGACCGCCCGTGCACTGCGACGGTTCCGTCTTCGTAGATGGTGGCCCAGTCGCCTTGTCGCCAGACGCCGGGGTAGGTGTCGAAGTAGGCATCGTGGTATTTCGCTCCGTCGGGGTCGTTCCACAGGGCGACGGGCATATTCGGAAGGGGCCTGGTGACGACGAGATCACCGACGGTCCCGCGAACCGGGTTGCCGTTCATGTCCCACGTTTCGACGGCGACGCCGAGGCATCGCCCGGAGATCCGGCCGACACGGACCGGACGGGTCGGAACGGCGCCGACGAGGGCGCCGGCGATATCGGTGCCGCCGCTCATCGACCACAGAGGAATGTCGCCGACCTCGTCGTGCGCCCACCGGTACAGGTGCTCACTCAAAGGGGCTCCGGTGCAGCCGATTGCGCGTAGTCGCGACAGCGGGTGCTCGGCCTTCGGATGTACGTCGGCGTCGGCACACGTCTGAAGGTAGCCGGGGCTGGTGCCGAGAAAGGTGGCGCCGGTGTCGGCGACGAGCTTCCACAGCGAGTCCGTGCAGGGGTAGGTCGGTGCGCCGTTGTAGCACACGATCGACGCCCCCGAGAGCAGGACGGCGACCTGCATGTTCCACATCATCCAGCTCGTCGAGGTGTACCAGAGCACGCGGTCGTCCGGCGTGAGGTTCCAGTGCAGTCCCATTTGTTTGACGGTTTCGATCATGATGCCGCCGTGCCCGTGCACCAGCCCCTTCGGTCGACCTGTCGTTCCGGAGGAGAACAGCACCCACAGCGGGTGGTCGAAGTCGACGTCGGTGAAACCGGAGCGGGCTTCTCGACGTGCGATCGCCGCATCCCAGTCGTGCCATGCCTGCACAGTGCCGTCGAGTCGGGTACGTGCCGACGTGTTGTCGGTGGAGGTGCGCTGCACGACAATCACATCCGTCACGGACGGAAGCCCGGCCGCGATCTGTCCGACCGCGTCGATGCGCGAATGCTGACGGCCGGCATAGATGTATCCATCCGCGGCGATCAGGACCTTCGGCGACAGTTGCGAGAACCGGTCGACGACAGCATCCGGTGCGTAGTCCTGCCCGACCGATGCCCAGGTTGCGCCGAGCGTCGCCGCGGCAAGGAAGGCGATGACGGATTCTGCGGTGTTGGGCAGGTACCCCACGACCACATCTCCGCTGCCGACCGCGAGGGCTTCGAGCTCGGCCGCCAGCGTGAGCACCTGCTCACGTAGTTCCGACCTGGTCAGTGTCCGGACAACACCCGATTCTTCCGCGGCCACGATTGCGACGGCGTCCGGGTCGCCCCGGTCGAGCAGGACCCGCGCAAAGTTGATCCGTGCACCCGGGAACCAGCGGGTGCCGGGCATCTGATCGTCGAGTAGAACTGCGTCGTAGTCACTTTCACTGTCGATTCCGAAGAAGTCCCACACCGACGACCAGAATCCCTCGAGATCGGTGACGGACCACTGCCAGAGCTCCTCGTAGTCGTCGACCTCGACACCCCGAGCGTCGCGAACATACTCGACGAACCTGGTGAGAGTGGTATCGGCGCGCTCGGCCGAGTCGGGGCTCCACAGGATTCCACCTGGTGAATCAGCGGACTGCATGGATGTCCTTTCCGGATGAGGTCGTCTCATCGTTGTGTCCTGCGGGTGCTACGAGCCGACGGTCGCCGCAGCAGCTGTGAGTTCTTCGATCAATTCGACGGCGGCGGGCCACTCGCCGTATCCCGACGCGGGGTTGAGGTGCCCGACCTCGCCCAGGTTCACCAGCCGGCTACCCCAGGCATCGGCGAGTCGGGCCACGGCCGCGTAACTCGCGAGGGGGTCGTTGGTGCCGGCGGCGACGATGCTCGGGAAGGGAAGTGGTCCGCGGGGTACCGGGGTCCAGCCCAGTTCCGTGAGAGCCTGAGGGGACAGATTGCCGGCGGGCAGGGGAGCCTCGAGGTCGGGTGGCGCGGCGAGCAGTGCGCCCGCGATGCGATCGGTGCCGGGGTGACGTTGCGCCCAGTGGGCCGTGATCACCACACCGGCGCTGTGTGCCACGAGGAGCGCGCGGCCGGGTACGGCCGCCAAGGTCTCGTCGAGTGCTGCCATCCGGTCGTCCAGGCTGGCATTGCTGTCGCTGCTGACCGGGACGGTGAGGGTGCCGGCGATTGTGGTGGCGAGGATCGTCTGCCAGTGTTCTTCGACGTGTCCGCGAAGTCCGGGGACGATCACGATCGTCGGTCCACTCTCGTTCGTCGTCATGTGGTCGCACTCCGGTCGTTGGTCGAGTTCTGTGTCAGCTCGCTGAGGTTCTTCAATCCTGCTGCGTAGTAGCGGTTTCCGATGACGAGCGCGAGAGCCGCGAGTACGGATGCGACGGGAACGACGTGCAGTGCTCCGTTGAGTCCGACACGGTCGGCCAGGGCCCCGACAACCACTGGGGCGGGAGCCAGTCCGATCAGGCTGTTGGCGAGGGTCACGGTTCCGATCGCAGAGGCCCGGATGGATGCGTGGGTGAGGTTCGCGACGAGTGCGCCTGCGGGTCCGGAGACACCTCCGGCGAAGAACGCCCCGCCGCCCAGGAAGATCAGTTGCAGCGTGCCCGGTTCGAGACTGAATGCGGTGAAGAGGAGAACCGCGGAGGCCAGGCAGAAGCCGATCGAGGACGTCCACCTCTTGCTGTGATCGAGACGGCTCACGCTGTCGGAGATCATCCCGCAGCCGACCATGCCGATGCCGATCAGCAGGACGAAGACAGCGGCGAGCAGGGCCGCCCGGTCGGGAGCGAGGTCGTAGTACCGGTTGACGTAGCTCGGCAGCCACGTCAGCAACGCTCCGGCCACGAACAGTTGCAGGCCGCTACCGAGATAGGTGCTGATGACGGCGACGCCCTTGAACAGGCTCGACAACGGCGCGCGACCGCCGTCCGCAGCACTCGGTGTCTGAACGTCGTCCGGGTGCCGGTACAGGGCGATGCGGCTCTCGTTGACCAAGGTCCGGAATGCGACGACGAGGACGAATCCGATGATCGCCATCGCCCCGAAAGCCCAACGCCATCCGAAGTTGACGGCGATGACACCGCCGAGCGACACACCGACGACAGATCCGAACATTGCGCCCGACATGAATGCCCCGGTCAGCGAAGCCCGCCGCTCTGGTGCGAACAGACCCACGATGACCGCGGCGCCGATGCTGCCGTAGGCAGCCTCACCGACCCCGACGAAGAAGCGGCCGACCAGCATTTCGCCGTAGCTGTCTGCGAACGCGCAGAACAGGGTGGCCGCACTCCACAATGCCGCCGAGGCAACCAGCATTCGGACGCGACCCCACCGGTCCGCCGCAACCGACAGCGGAAAGATCAGCACGCCGACCATCAACGCGACGATTCCGGTGAGGGAGCCGAGATGTGCATCGGACAGATCCCACTCCGCCTTGAGGATCGGGAACACGGCGCTGACCACTTGCCGCGACATGTAGTCGGACAGCATCAGGGCAAAGATCAGCGAGAAGACGACCCAGGGATAGAGGCCGGACGACCGGCTGGGTCGAGCCAGATCGACGGTCTTGTCGTCATCGGCGACGGAAAGGCCCATGCGTGGTTCTCCTCGATATTTGGACCGATTGGGATATTTGGACCGATTGGATAGCGGTGCTCATTCAGGTGTGGGTGGGGACGGCTCTGTGCCGTCGTCCGGTGGAACTCGAGGTACCGAGGATGTGCGGACCACCGGTTCAACAGCCCCGGGCGGCGCGAGATGGGGTGCTCGCGCCGCCCAGGTGTGCCCTGCTGTGTGGGTCAGGCGTGTCCGGTGAAACCGACCTGGCCGGGCTTGCGGTTCGGCGCGTAGCCGAGCTTGGCGAGGGTCTCGTCCGCGTCGCGGTACGTTTCGCCGATCTTGTAGATGTCGCGGGCTTCCTTGCCGGTGGCGACCTCGCGTCCGAGTTCGTTCGCGATCCGCACGAGCTGCCTGACCTGCGCGGCCGAGGTCAGCTTCTCGCCCTTGCGACCCCACAGGGTGTCCTCGTTACCGCAGCGGGTGTGCAGGCCCATCGCGATCGCCATCGCGTTGACCGGCAACACCGACCGCATGAGGGTTTCGAGGGTCAGGCACGCGCCGTCCGGGACCCGTTGGACGAAGTTCGTGATGTTGTACGGGTTCGGGCCCTCCTGCCCGCCACCGATCGCCACCCAGGTCAGGTTCAGCGGACCGGTGTAGACGCCGCGGCGGATCAGCCGCTCCACCGTTTCCAACTGCGCGAGCGAACCGAGCTGGAACTGCGGCTGGATCCCGGCGGCCTGCAGCCGGCGCAGGTGCTCCTCGACCCATTCCGGGCCGGCCGGGACCGTCATCTCCCGGTACGCCTTGGCGAGCTCGGGACGCTCCATCGACGTGCCCGCGAGGTCGTCGGCGGTCATCAGCTCCATGAGATTCATCTGGCTGGTGTTGATCGCGATCGTCACCTGATCCGGCTTCGGATCGAGCTCGGCGAGCATGTGCCGGGTGTCGTCCGACAGCCAATTCGCGTCGGCGCCGTCACCCTCAGGCGAGAACGAGATCGATCCTCCGACCTGCAGGATCATGTCCGGTACGGCCTCACGCAGACCCGCGAGGAGCTCGTTGAACTTCGACAGCCGCTTGGAGCCCTTGCCGTCGAGTTCGCGGACGTGGATGTGCAGGACCGTCGCGCCGGCCTCGTAGCAGTCGACCGCCTGCTGGATGTGCTCCTCCATCGTCAGGGGGAGGTCTTCGCGGAAGTCGTCCGGCTCCCACTCGGGCCCGTAGGGGGCCACCGTGATGACCAGCTTCTCCTGGGTCTCCGGGAACAGGGAATCGTCGTGGAAATGCATTGCGTAACTCCGTTTCTCGATATCGGGTGTGATGTGTAGGTGCCGGCTCAGAAGGGGCGGTCGCCGACGATCCCGGCGCGTTCCATCTTGCGGACGGCGGGCCAGTAGTCCTGGACGGCGTAGTGCTGGGTGGATCGGTTGTCCCAGATGGCGACGCTGTTCGGGGTCCACCGCCACCGCACCTGGTATTCGGGGATCGAGGCCTGGCTGATCAGGTAGTTGAGCAGGTTGCTGCTGCCTGGGGCGTAGTCGATGCCGCAGCGGATGTTGTCCGGCGTGTGGTAATTGGTGAAATGGGTGGTGAAGCAGTTGACGAACAGGATCTTCTCGCCGGTTTCGGGGTGGGTGCGGACCACGGGGTGTTCGGGGTCGGGGAACCGCTCCTTGAGTTCGAGTCGCTGTTCGAGCGGCATCCGGGCGCCGAAGGTCGCCTCGATGCTGTGGCGGGCGCGGAGGCCGTCGATCTGTTCCTTGACGCGTTCGGGCAGCCGCTCGTAGGCGAGGGCCATGTTCACCCAGATCGTGTCGCCGCCGACCTCGGGGCCGTCGATATTCCGCAGGATGGCTCCCATAGGCGGGTTGTCACGCCAGGTGGCGTCGCAGTGGTAGGCGTTCTCGTAGTGCTCCGCGGGGCTGTCGAGGTCCTTGTAGATCCGGACCAGACCTGCGTATTCGGGGTCGCTGCCGACGACCGGATGGTCCTCGAGCGAGCCGAACCGCTTCGCCAGCGCGACGTGCTCGGCCCGGCTCATGTCCTGATCGCGGAAGAACAGCACCTTGTGCTCGAGCAGCAGCGACTTCAGTTCGGCGAACAACCCGTCGTCACGCGACACCGCGGCAAGGTCGACACCGTGGAGTTCGGCGCCGATGCTGCAGGTCAACGGCCGCGCATCCATCGGGGTCACGGTCGCCGGTCGGCTGGGCGCGAAGTCAACGGTGGTCATGACACTCTCCTGTGCAAGCTGGAATATTGGGTGCAGCGCCGTCACTCGCGCGCTCGAAGCGCGCGCCGGCCAGGCGACGCAGGGATGTTCGGGTTCAGAAGGAGAACACCGACGAGCCGATGGACTTGCCCGCCTCGAGGTCGCGGTGCGCCTGCTCGGCTTCCTCGAGCGCGTAGTGCTGGTTGATCTCGACCTTGATCCGGCCGGCTTCGACGTGCCCGAACAGCTCACCGGCGAGCTCGGCGCGTTCGAAGGGGTCGGCGATGTAGTCCGCGAGTGCAGGACGCGTGAGGAACAGCGATCCCTTCAGCGCCAACTTCATCGGGTCGACGGGTGGGACCGGCCCGGAGGCGGTCCCGAATGCCACGAGGAGACCCCTCCGTGCGAGGGAATCCAGTGAGGCCTCGAAGGTCGTTGCCCCGATGCTGTCGAACACGACGGGGACGCCGACGCCGCCGGTGATCTCGCGGACCCGTTCGGCCACGTTCTCCCGCTTGTAGACGATGACGTGCTCGCAGCCGTGGGCCTTCGCGACCGCCGCCTTCTCCTCGGACGAGACGGTGCCGATCACGTTGATACCCAGCAGCTTTGCCCACTGGGTGAAGATGAGTCCGACGCCGCCCGCGGCGGCGTGCAGCAGCACGGTGTCGCCTGCCTCGAGGGGGTGGATTCGACGCAGCAGGTAGGACGCGGTCAGGCCCCGCATCGTCATCGCCGCGGCGGTCTCGAATTCGATGCCCTCGGGCAGCTTGATCAGGTGCTCGGCCGGCATCACACGGTCGGTGCTGTACGCGCCCAGGGGGCTTCCGGTGTACGTGACCCGGTCGCCCTCCATGAAGTCGGACACTCCGGCGCCCACGGCCTCGATGACGCCGGCCGCCTCGACGCCGATGCCCGCCGGGAGTGCGGCGGGGTACAGACCGGTCCGGAAATAGATTTCCGCGAAGTTGAGGCCCACGGCCTCGTGACGAATCCGAACCTCCCCGGGGCCCGGATCGCCCACCTCGACGGACTCCCACTTCAGAACTTCGGGTCCACCGGTCTCGTAGAAGCGAATTGCCTTCGCCATAATCCTGACTCCTCACTCGATCCACGCACCGAGGTGCGGGTTGACATGCAGGTCGGCGTACACACTCGCTCGAACAAACATTTGCCGCGAAGCCAACGTGTGATGCCGACAACACAAAGTTATCGGTAAGATTGCCATCACACTTACCCTCACGTGGCATTCGACTTACCATTTGGAGGCACATCTTGGACACCCGTCCACTCGCGCGTTACGCGGCGCTGCACGGCTACATCGAACTCGGAGAGTCGCTGGGGATCGATTCGGTCGGGCTCCTGCGTGCCGCCGGCCTCGACCCGGCAGGCATGGATGTCCAGGACCGATGGGTGCCTGCCGCGGCCATCTCTCGCGTGCTCGAGTCGTCGGCCGAGGCCGCCGGGCGGGAGGATTTCGCGCTACTCCTTGCGCAACACCGCCGGTTCTCCAACCTCGGCCCGCTCAGCGTGAGCGTCAGGGAGGCCCCGGATGCACGAAGCGCATTCGAAACGCTCATCCGCTACCAGCACATGTACAACGAGGCCCTGCGTACTCGCCTGTCGGAGCGACGAGATCTGACGACACTCATCGTCGACTACGACACGAAGGCAGACGTGGGAACCCGGCAAGCCCTCGAGCTGGCGACAGCGGTGGGCTACCAACTGCTGCGAACCATCCTCGGAGATGCGTGGCGCCCCGTCGCCGTCTGCTTCCAGCACGGACCACCCAGTGATACCGGTACCCACCGGAAGGTCTTCGACGCGGACGTCCGGTTCAATCAGCACTTCACTGGAATGGTCATCACCACAAGTGATCTCAGAAAGCCGAACCGCATGTCGGATCCGATGCTTCGGGCGTACACCCGAACGCTGCTCGAATCCGTCGAAACCGCGGGCCCACCAACCGTCCTGACGCGAGTCCGCGAACTCATCGAACTGTTGCTGCCCACGGGGCGATGCTCCCTGGACCAGGTGTCACGCAGCCTCGGTGTCGATCGAAAGACGGTGCACCGCCACCTCGCCCAATACGGCGAGACGTTCACCTCCGTGCTGAACTCGACGAGAGTCGGACTCGCGGAACGCCTGGTCGCCGACAATCGCTACTCGTTGACCGAGATCGCCGAGATGCTCGCCTTCTCCACCCCCAACAGCTTCTCCCGCTGGTTCCGGCAGAATTTCGGCGTCAGCCCCCGCGCCTGGAGAGCTTCGGCGCAGGCGGGGGTGGACGCATCCCGGCTGCGCTCCACGCCCTCGGACCGTGCCCGAACTCGCCCCGAAACCACCGGGAAAACGAACTGAGGGAGGAGAACCCGAGTTCCTCGGCGACCCATGTCAGTGAATGCTCTCGGTTTCTCACATAGCATTCCGCCAATTCCACGCGAACGGAATTTCGAATCCCGGCAAAGGTCTCGTTCGAATGGGCAAGGCGTCGCTGCAGCGTCCTTTGGTCCAGGCTGAGGCTCTGCGCCACATAATTGATCGAACATCGACCGGTCGGCAGCAGTGTTTCGATGGCCTTTCTCACCTGCCCTGTGATGGTCGGATGCGAACGGCGGGAGATGGATTCGAGATATTGCTGAGCGTAGGGCCGCAGCGACGGGTCGGACATCGGGTTCTCGGCATCCAGTTGATCGGAGTAGAGAACGATCCCGTTGAACGTGTGATTGAAAACGACAGAATCGCCCAGGACTCGCTGGTGCACCTCGAGGCCGGACGGAGAGTCATGTGTGAAGCAGACCGATACCGGCTGCCAGTCGGGTTTCAGAAAATTTCGAAGTATCTGTACGAGCACCGCAACGGCGAGTTCAGTGCTCTGACGTCCCAGCGCAATTTCGGTACCGGCGACTCGGACGGTAGCCAGGCCGTGTGCTTCGACCAGCCTGCTGTGCACTGCCTCGTTGTGCAGGTCCCCGTGGAGCAGTAGTACGGACACAGCGCTCCGAACGTCCGGCTCCTCCTGGGCGACCAGGCTGAGGGCTCCGAAATGGGACAATTGCCGCGTCTCCGCAAGTCTGAGTCCGAAGCTCTCGCATGCAGCGGCGGCCGCGGAAGCCTCGAGAAGGTGGTCGACGGCCACCGCGGAAATCCAGCCGTCCGGATTCACCAGCGCCAACGGGTCGAGGCCTGCCGATCGGATCAAGGCCAGCGGATCCACCCCGAGCGACCTCGCCAGACCCACATACCCACTCAGCGCAGCGTTACGCACTCTGTGTCCGGCCACGTCATCCACCTGTCGTTTCAGTCATTGATTGACAACTAATTTGACGTCTGAGGTCAAGACCACGTGTCGCGCCGAGTGTAGCGTGATCCACGTCACCCCGACCTCCGGCCTCCGGAGTGCTCACATCAATGCGGGGCGAACCATCCTCAGACCCTGGAGAAACCGATGACCATCGATGCGCCGATTTCCACCCCGGTCGTGGACCGACTACAAGCCACCGGATACTGGAACCCCCTGTGGGACCAGCTGTTCGAGTGGGATCCGGAATGGACCGAGCAGTTCGTGACCATGGGCACGATGTCGAACCGTGACGGCATCCTGTCGCCGAAGTTCGTCGAGTTGCTCAGCATCGGCATCGACGCCTCGACGACGCACCTGTACGCACCCGGGGTTCGGCGTCATATCCGGGCTGCGCTCGAAATCGGTGTCACCCGACAGGAGATCCTCGCGGTGCTCCAACTGGTCAGCGTGCTCGGAATTCACTCGTGCAATTTGGGCGTTCCCATCCTCGCGGAAGAACTGAAGGCGTTCGAGGCCGAATCCGGCCAGCCCACCCCTATGACGAAAGAGCGTCAATGATTTCGAGTACATACCCTCGTGTTTCGGTGTCTGCACGGCTGGAGCGGCTACCGCTGAGCCGGTGGCATCGGATGATCTGCGCATTGATTGCCGGCGCGCTGGTCTTCGAGTTCATCGATCTGTACGCCTTCTCCTTCAGTGCGCCGGCGCTGCTCGTGCACCAAGGGTTCACGGTTCCGAACATCGGATCCATCACCGCTGCCACAGGTGTCGGGGCCTTCCTGGGGGCCTTTGTCGGAGGGTGGGCCGCAGACAGGTGGGGGCGCAAGCCGGTCCTGATGGTCCTACTCGTGGTGTTCTCGTTGCCCTGCCTGGTCAACGCGTTCGTATCGACCCCGGACATGTTCTTGATCTTGAGATTCATCACGGCAATTGGCTATCAGGGCACGAGCGTCGCAGCGATCGTGCTGTTGGCCGAGATCTTTCCCGGGGCGATCCGGGGCCGTGCCATCGCGTGGGCCATCGCCATCTCCGGCCTCGGCCCGATCACGCTCACCTGGATCGCCTACCTGCTGGTGCCGAACTACGGCTGGGGATGGCGTGCGCTCTTCGTGGTCGGCGGGATGGGCCTGTTCCTGATGATCCCGTTCGGCCGCTGTCTCCCGGAGTCGCCGCGGTGGCTGGAATCACGGGGCCGGCTCGACAGGGCCGATGACGTCATGGGCAACATCGAGGCCGCGGTGCGACGCGACGGCCACGAGTTGTGCGAGCCGATTGCTGTTGCCATCGAGCGGCCGGCAGGCGAGGCCGGACGTGAATCGGGATTGCGAGCACTGATCAGAGGCGGATACGGCAAGCGGTTCATCGTGACCTGCTCGCTGTGGATTCTCGGAGTTGTCGGCTATTTCGGCTTCACGGCCTGGCTCTCCACGCTGTTGAAGCTCAAGGGTTACAGCCTGGGAGAAGCTGCCCTGATCACCGCCATCATCACGACCGTCGGAATGCTGGGGCTCCTGACCAGCACCGTCGTGGCCGACCGGTGGGAGCGTAAGTACACCCTGGCGGTGGTCGCGGTCCTGATCTGTGCCGTTGCGGTTATCTTCACCACCAGCGACTCGACCGCCATCCTGATCGGCCTCGGTTGCATCCTGCAGGTGCTCTTCCACGTGACCGTGCCGCTGACCAACGCCTACTCGAGCGAGGTATTCCCCACCCAGTTCCGTTCGGTCGGGTCGGGTTGGGCGAGCTCATCCTCCAGGATTGCCAATATCTTTGCACCGCTCGTGATCTCGTCACTGATCGTCGGCTACGGAATATCCGCGGTGTTCTATTTCATTGCCGCGGTGATGGCAGTCATGGCCCTGGTCATGGCGCTGTTCGGAGAATCCACCAAGGGTGTGAGCCTCGAGGCCGCGAACAAGGCGCCCTCCGAGACGTCGTTGCCGGCCGTCTGCTGATCGCTGCACCTGGTTCCACGTCGGCGCCGGCTCGAGTTCGATCTCGAGCCGGCGCCGACACGTAGCTGTTACCGGGTCTCGGCCGGCACAAGGTTGCGGCGGGCGACGAGGTCACTGTAGAAATCCAGTAGTGATGCGTCGTCGACAGCGTCTCTGCTGATTACCTCGTCCACAGCCGCACCCTGCAGGATCCTCTTGATGGGTACCTCGATCTTCTTCCCGGTGCGTGTGTGCGGAAGAGCCGGGACGGCGAAGATCTCGTCGGGAACATGTCGGGGCGAGACCTTGTCCCGGATCTCGGACCTGATTCGCTCTCTCGCGAAGTCGTCGAGATGGAAGTCGGGTCGGAGGACGACGAACAGCGGCATCCAGTAGGTGCCGTCGGGCTGTTCGGCGCCGATGACGAGTGCTTCGGTGATCTCGGGCAGGGATTCGACGACCGCGTAGATGTCAGAACTGCCCATGCGGATGCCGTTGCGGTTGAGGGTGGAATCCGATCGACCGTGAATAACGACAGTCCCGTCACCGTGCACGGTGATCCAGTCGCCCTGCCGCCACACGCCGGGATAGTTCTCGAAATAGGCGCTTCGGTATTTTGTGCCGTCGGGGTCGTTCCACAGCCTGATCGGCATGCTCGGCATCGGCTTGCGGACGACGAGTTCACCGACGCTGTCGTGGACGGGATTACCGTGCTCGTCCCATGCTTCCACAGCGGCGCCGAGACAGCGGCCGGAGATCCTGCCGGACCACACCGGTTGTGTCGGCACTCCACCGACCAGTGCACTGGCCAAATCGGTGCCGCCGCTCATCGACCACAGCGGAAGATCGCCGACGCGATCGCGGGCCCACAGTTGGAGGTGAGCGGCCAGAGGCGAGCCTGTGCTGCCCATCGCACGCAGTCGGCTGAGGTCGAACTGCGCGGCGGGATGCACATCCTCGTTGGCACTGGCTTGCAAATACCCTGGGCTGACGCCCAGAAAACTGACGTCCAGGTCGGCAGCGATCCTCCACAGCCAGTTACTGTCGGGGTGGATCGGCGAGCCGTCGTAGCAGACGATGCTCCCACCACTGAGTAGTGCCGACACCTGGGTATTCCACATCATCCAACTCGGGGAGGTGTACCAGAAGACGCGATCATCGGGCCCCAGGTCCCAATGCAGTCCGATCTGTTTGACCTTCTCGACCAGCACCCCGCCGTGCCCGTGCACCAGGCCCTTGGGCCGACCTGTCGTCCCTGAGGAAAACAGAACCCAGAGCGGATGATCGAATGGAACATCGACGGGGGTATTCCGCCCTACGGTCGTCATCGCCTCGTCCCAGCTGCGCCATGTCACCGGGGAACGGGCGCCTCGACGAATGTCGGTGGTGGGGCTGTCTCCCACATTGTCGACGAGAATCACCTGAGCGAGGGATGGGAGCTGGGACACGATCTCGTCCACCGTCGAACCGCGAGTGTGGGTTCTCCCTCCGAATGTGTAGCCATCGGCGGCAATGAGTACCTTGGGTGCGAGCTGCTCGAATCGGTCGACAACAGCCTGCGCCGCATAGTCCTGACCAACCGAGGACCACACGGCACCAATCGACGCGGTCGCCAGAAACGCCACGACGGCCTCGGCGATATTCGGCAGGTACCCGGCCACCACGTCGCCCACCGCGACCTCTGCTCGATCGAGTTCGGCCGCCAGAGCGGATACCTGCTGACGCAGTGCAGACCAGGTGAGGTACCTCGTGTGTCCGGTCTCGTCGATGCTGACGACGGCGGTGGCCTCGGGCTTGCCCCGCTCGAGCAGGAAGCGCGCGAAGTTCACGCGGGCGCCGGGGAACCATCGAGTGCCGGGCATCGCCTCGTCGGTGAGAACTCGTTCGTACCCTGATTCGCTGTCCAGTCCGAAAAAATTCCACACGGACGACCAGAATCCCTCGAGGTCCGTCACGGACCAACGCCACAAGCTCTCGTAGTCCTCGAATTCAAGGCCGTGTGTCGCCCGCACGTGATCCTGGAATCGTGTGAGGGTGGTTGTGCCGATCTGCTCGTCGCTCGGAGCCCATATCGGCCGGCTCGGAAGTGCTGTCGATGACATGAAACTCTTCCTTCACATGAACTATGAGTCGGTACCGGCCCCAGTGGCTACTTCTTCCAGTAGCTCCTCGAGGAATTGGTGGCCTTGTTCCCAATGGCCGTATCCGGAGATGGGATTGAGATGGCCGACAGCGCCGGCGTTCACGAGACGTGCGCCCCAGGACTCGGCAAAATCGGCGGCACGATCAAATGTGGACAACGGATCATTCGTGCTGGCCACCGCGGTGCAGGGGAACGGCAACGGCTCACGCGGAATGGGCAACCATCCGGCATCGTCGAGATCTTGGACCGTCGAATGTCCCTCGGGCATCGGGGTTTCGAGGTCTGGTGGCGCAACCAGCAATGCGCCGACAATCTGATGACCGTCTCGTCGAGCCGCCCAGTGCACTGTGATCATCACGCCGGCGCTGTGCGCGACGAGCACGACTGGTCCGTCGATCTCGGACAGGATCGTGTCGAGTGCGGCCTCGCGTGCATCCAGATTCAGGGAGTTGCGTTCGAGAGGTGGCACCGTGCGGGTCTTGGGCAAAGTATCCGCGAGCAAACTTTGCCAGTGGTCAGGGTTGTGGTCGCGTAGTCCGGGGACGAAGACCACGGTTGGCGTGTCGGTGTTGTGCATCGACGGTTCCCTTGTGTAGACGGAATGGGGTAGTTCACGTACGGAGGCGCAACACGGGTCGGGGAAGATGTGTGCACGACCCGTGTTGCGCCGGTTATGTTCTGTGACAGCTACTTCAGGCGTGGTGGGTGAATCCGACCTGTCCGGGTCGGCGGTTGGGCGAGAACCCGGTCTTGGCCAGGGTCTCGTCGACGTTGTCGTATCGTTCGTCGAGCTTGTAGATTTCGCGGGCCTCCTTGCCGGTAGCGACCTCGCGGCCGAGTTCGCCGGCAATGCGGACCAGCTGTTCGATCTGCTGGACCGAGGTCATCCTCTCGCCCTTGCGACCCCAGATGGTGTCCTCGTTGCCGCAGCGAACGTGCAGGCCCATCGCGATCGCCATCGTGTTGATCGGCAACACCGAACGCATGAGTGACTCGAGTGTCAGGACCGCGCCCTCGGGAGCCCGGCGAATGAATTCCATTGCGTTGAAGGGGTTCGGGCCATCGCCGCCACCCCCGATCCCCACCCAGGTCAGCACGAGCGGGCCGGTGTACGCGCCGCGCCTGAGCAGACGTTCGAGCTTCTCGAGTTGCGGAATTCCGGGGATCTGGAAATGCGGCTGGATTCCGGCGGCCTGCAACCGCCGCACGTGTTCTTCAACCCAGCTGGGTCCGGCGGGAACCACCATCTCGCGGTAGGCCTCCCACACCTCGGGACGCTCGAAAGACGTGCCCGCGATGGTGTCCGGAGTCATCAGGTCGGTGATGTTCATCTGCTTCGTCGACACGGCGACGGTGACCTGGTCGGGCTTCGGATCGAGTTCGGCAAGCATGTGCCGGGTGTCGTCGGTGAGCCACTTCGCGTCCGCGCCCTCGCCCTCGGGGGCGAAGGAGATGGAACCGCCGACCTGCAGGATCATGTCCGGCACCGCCTCGCGCAGACCCGCGAGCAGTTCGTTGAACTTCGACAGGCGCTTGGAGCCCTTGCCGTCGAGTTCGCGGACGTGGATGTGCAGTACCGTCGCGCCGGCCTCGTAGCAATCGACGGCAGCCTGAACGTGCTCCTCCATCGTCAACGGCAGGTCCTCGCGGAAGTCGTCCAACTCCCATTCGGGTCCGTACGGCGCTGCGGTGATGACCAGCTTCTCCTGGTTCTCGGGGAAGAGTGAATCGTCAAGGAAATGCACTGTGAGACTCCATTTCTCATAGATTGAGCTCTTGCAGGTAGTGCAGCTGAGTAGTGGATGGGGCTGCCACCGATGATTCGAGAATTTCTCGACCACCCTGTTCAGGTGTGATAGGCGCAACACTACGAACTGGCAGGCGGGAGTGCTTAACCTGACGGGCTCTTGGCTTGACAATTTGGGCGTCCTGCCGCTTCGGGCCATGTTTGCCCGCGTGATCGCACCACGGCCGCCCCGATTTCTATCACCTTCTCGCGCTGCAGGACTCGTCTTGTGCAAGGTGCGAAAGGGTGTGCAATCGGTCACCCACGGCGAGCAACGCGGCATTCGCCGGCCGCGGCCTTGCGGGCTGGAGACGCCTGATGTACTTTGTGACGGCCGCCACATCGATCTTCCGGCCGGCTGACAGGCCGCCGCAAGCCCTCCCTCTCATTTCCTCCCCAGAATTTCCTGCACGTCCCTGGGCAGGTGGAAGCAAGTATCAAGAAACCGTGCTGTCGCAGTGTTCTGCTGTCCGACTCGTGAAGGATTCCCAATGACTACTGCCAAGACGTACCGGGGCCGTTCAACCGGTCACTCCGGTGGCCTCGCCCGACCTCGTCTCGTGACGAATCGACGGGTATGGGGTACGACAGGACTCGTCATCTTCCTCTATATCGTGAACTACGCCGACAAGGCAGTCTTGGGCATCATCGCCCAGCCGTTGGCGCGCGAGCTCGATTTCACCGCTTCGCAGATCGGACTGGTCGGCTCGCTGTTCTATCTGGCATTTACGATCGGAGGCTTCCTGGCCGGTCCCTTGAACAGGTACCTCACGCTCAAATGGGCGTTGCTGGTGGTTGCCCTCATATGGTCGGTCGTCATGTTGCCGCTGGTGCTCGCGGCCTCCTTTGCGGTACTGGTCGCTTCACGGATGCTACTCGGACTGTCCGAGGGGCCGGCTACTGCACTGATGCACACCGCTGCGTATTCGTGGCATCCGCCCGCCAAGCGCGGCCTGGTGACCGCATTGCTCGGTAGTTCCGCCTCCGTTGCGAAGATCGTCATTGCACCCATCCTTGCCTTCGTCACCATCGAGTACGGCTGGCGCGTAGCGATCTTGGTCCTTTCCGGGCTGGGGGCATTGTGGGCAGTGTGTTGGCTGATCGGCTGGACCGAGGGCCCACACATCGCGAAGACGGTCGAGGCTGAGGATTCGGTGCCGGCGCAGGCCACGGGGGATGCGTCGCCCACGCAGCCCTCCGTTCCATGGCGTCGGATCTTTCTCTCGCGCACGTTCGTCACCTGCGCTCTCCTGGCGATGGCTCTCTATGCCTTGACCACGGTCGTGCTTACCTGGCTGCCGTCCTACTTCGAGCTGGGCCTCGGCTACACGGCCTTGCAGGCTGGGTCGCTGTTCGCGCTTCCGTCCGTCGTAGCTCTGGTGACCATGATCGCGTCCGGCGCGATCACTGACCGTTTGATTCAGCGCGGCGTCGGCTCGCGGGTCGCGCGCATCGTCATCGCGAGTGCAGGTGTCCTCGTGTGCGGGGCCGTGCTGGTGACGCTTCCGTTGATCGAGGTGCCGGTAGTGGCCGTCGTCGTGCTCTCCCTCGGATACGGCTCCGCTTTGATCGCGTTGCCGTTGATACATTCCGCCGTCTCCGAGCTGTGCCCACCGCAGCAGACCGCCGGCACGATGGGTATGTACCTGGCCCTGATGGGCATCGGAGGTTTGATCGCTCCGTATGCGACTGGTGTCGTCGTCGAGCACGCGGCGACTGCAGCAGATGGATACGCTCTAGCGTTTCAAGGCGTCGGCATCTTCGTAGCGATCGGCGGCATCCTCATTCTGCTGTTCGCGAACCCCGAGCGGGACCGCCTACTCATCTGCCGTACGCCGTAGTCGCCAGTCCCGGGTCGCTTCGTCGGCGGCCTCATGACGACGACTGGTGCTGGAGACGCCATTGGGTGGGGCTGCAGCCGAACTGTCCGTGGAACCAGCGTGAGAAACTGCTCGGTGCAGAGAAGGCGAGAAGAGTGGAAATCTCGGTGAGGTCGGGGCGTGCGCTTCCGACCATGCGTTCTGCGAGGTCGGTCCGTACCGAGTTCAGGATCGACGAGTAGGTTTCGCCGGTTTCGGTCAGTCGTCGGTGCAGCGACCGACGGTCGATGCCGAGGCTGCGAGCTACCTGTTCAGCACTGCAACGCCCGGTCGGTAACAGAACCTCGATTGATTCGCGAACTCGTAGAGCGACGCTCACATCTCCGGGCTCGCCGAACGACGCGAGAATGTGGTGGGTGTAGGGGCGAAGAGATGGGTCCGACATCCGGTTGGGGGAGTCGAGGTCACGAGACTCGATGACGATCCCGGTGAAATCGGAATCGAAATTGATAGTCCCCCCGAAGATGCGGCGGTGGGTGCTGACATCCGCGGGTGCCGGGTGGGGAAAACACACCGCGAGTGGCTTCCAGCGTGAACCGATGAAGCCGCGCAACAATCGATATATTGCGGCGACCCCGAGTTCGACAAATTGCCTCGCTTCGATCTGTTCCCCGACATTGGTGTCGATGCGTACCGTCATCACGCCGTTCGCCTCGTGCAAGTGAGGCTGCAGCGCCTCGTTATAGACGTGCGTATATCGGGCGAGGATTCGAAGAGCACTCCGAACATCCGGTTCGTCCCGGACAACCACGCTGAGCGGACCGAGATTTGCGAACTGACGGCGTACGGCCAGTTGTAACCCGAAGTCTTCGCGCCCGGACTGGGCCGCAGATTGCTCGAGGAGCCGGGCAATCGCCGCCGCGGAGATCCATCGATCTTGCGTGCCGAGACCGCCGACATCAACTCCCGCGTCCTTCATCAGCGGTACCGGTTCGATCCCCACATCGCGACATACGTCGAGATAGCCGATCAACGTTGCGTAGCGAGCAAGAGGTTTCACTGCAACATGCTCCTAAGTGCCCAAATCATCAAGTCATCCGCCCGTCAAGTTAAGCACTCGGCTCAACTCATTCCTAATGTTGGGAACATCACACGAGAGGAGGAGAGCCAATGATCCCCCAACAGTTCGGGATTCACGTTCCTCCGCAGCCGGCTTCCGCGTCGGCCGGGGCCGTATTGCAGGTGCCGTACCGTTCACGTAATTCGTGGCACGCCGGTGATCTGGTCGATGCCACTGACTGGTGCATCCAGCTGTCGGCCGCAGACGTCGCAGAGCTCGACTCGGCCTTGCGAGCTGCCCAGGCATGTAGTTTGCCGATCCTCAGGCTCGAGTCCGAGCATTTTCCGCTTCCGAACCTTGCGGCGAGGCTGCGGCAGGTCGCGACCAGCCTCGACGGCGGCCTCGGGTTTGCCGCGATCCGTGGGATCCCGGCGGAACACTACGGCGAGGCAGATCTCAGGACGATCCTGTGGGGAATCGGTCAGCACCTCGGGATCCCGGTATCCCAGAACGCATACGGCCACATGCTCGGCACGGTGCGGCCGTCAGCGGCGACCGAGAAGGCTGCGCCGCTCACCTCCGCGGGGTCCGATGTCACCGCGGTACTCGGCCTGGGATCCGGCAATCGGTCTGTCGTGGTCAGTTCGGCGGCAATCTTCAACGAGATTCTTGCCGGGTGGCCGCATCTCGCCGAGCGGCTGTTCAGGACCTATCACCTCGACCGTCGCGGGGATCAGCCTCCAGGTGAGCGACCGTACCGTGCAGTGCCCTTGGCCTGTTGGTTCGACGGCAAACTGAGCATTCGCTACTCCCGACACGATATTGATTCCGCACAACGGTATTCCGGCGTGCCAGGACTCGATTCTGACGACCTCGCACTGTTGGACCTTGTCGATGAACTGCTCGGATCGGCGCGCTTGCGGTTCGAGGTAGACCTGCGGCCCGGCGAGATTCACCTGTTCAACAATTACGCCGTACTGCACGCGCAGACCCACGTCAGCTCACGTGGGCGCGCGGCCACAGACTTGCTCGAGCTCTGGTTGACCCTCCGTCACGGACGTGCGCTGCCCTCGGCTTTCACCTGGCTGAACGGCCGGGGCGGTCGAGGCGAGGTAACTCCCCGCGACGTCGTGATGCCCACCGGCATCGGTCGGTCGCAGCGCCCATAGCGACGGGCCGCGCAGAACTCACCGGCGGGTGCTACCCCGCGCAGGTTCCGGCCCGCTCGAGAACACGGATCGACTACTGCTGAATGACACCCGCCGTCATCGTGCCTTCGGGGCGAAGACGGCAACAACCTGAAGGAGAATCATATGGCCAAGGCCATCCGTTACTACGAGATCGGTAGCCCGGACGTCCTCAAGTGGGAGTGGATCGAGGTCGGAGATCCAGGGCTCGGTGAGGTCCGTATCCGGCACGAGGCAGTGGGACTGAACTTCGCCGACACCTACTATCGCACCGGCCTGTATCCAGCCGCGTTGCCGGCAGGAATGGGTGTCGAGGCTGCCGGAATCATCGAGGCCGTCGGCGAGGGGGTCACCGACTTCCAGCCGGGCGACCGGGTCACGTACACCGGCAGTCCACTCGGTGCGTACAGCACGGAGCGGGTCATGCCCGCAAAACACCTGATCGCAATTCCGGAGGCGATCCCGTTCGAGATTGCCGCCGCGATGACAATGCGTGGACTCACCACCTCATATCTGTTGCGGAGGATCTGGGATGTGCAGGCAGGCGACACGGTTCTGCTTCACGCCGCGGCGGGTGGAGTAGGGCTGATATTCACTCAGTGGGCAAAGCTACTCGGCGTGAAGGTGATCGGGACTGTCTCGAGCGAACACAAGGCTGAGATTGCCCGTGCGAACGGGTGCGACGAAGTGATCATCTACACGCAAGAAGACGTCGCGAGCCGCGTTCGCGATATGACGGACGGCAAGGGTGTTTCGGTCGTCTACGACAGTATCGGAGCTACCACCTTCGACAGCTCGCTGAAGTCGCTCAAACGGCGAGGGTTGCTGGTGTGTTTCGGCACCGCGTCCGGGCCGATTCCGCCCATCGAGGCGATGCAGCTGGCGCTCAACGGCTCGGTCTACGTGACCCGCCCGGCGCTCGCAGACTACATCGCCGACCCGGCAGAGAAGGCCGCCTTGTCTGCCGAGCTGTTCGAACATGTTGCGGCAGGCCGAATCGCCATCAATATCAACCAGCGGTATGCGCTGGACGATGCGGTGCGTGCCCATCGCGATCTGGAATCCGGAAGTACCACCGGTTCCTCGGTGTTCACATTCTGACCGTCCACCACAGCCGATTTCGTGGGTGTATTCGCCGCCGCTTGCCGTGCCCTTGCCGGCCGATGCCACCCACTGACCCAGTCAGTACAGGAGTACGCCATGGGCGCAATATCTGACCTCGAGCCTGTTCGACCGACCGACCTGTCCACCATTCGGACGACTTTCACCGCAGAACCTCTCACCTGCAGCATCGGCGCCGAGCTGAGCGGCGTCGACCTCGCCGCCGTCGTCCACGACGACGGGTTGTTCGCCGAACTGAGATCGCTGCTGCTGAAGTACAAGGTGCTGTTCTTCCGCGATCAGGAGATGAGCCGGGCGGAGCACGTCGCGTTGGCAGAACGTTTCGGTCTGCTCGAAGATCACCCGAAGGCCGGGAGCGACCCGAATCACCCGGGGTTGGTCCGGATCTACAAGGACCTCGACAGCCCCGCGGAGCACTACGAGAACGCCTACCACTGCGACGCCACCTGGCGTGACAACCCGCCGATGGGAGCCATCCTGCGGAATATCGACGGCCCCGAGGTCGGCGGCGACACGATCTGGGTGAACATGGCACTCGCCTACGAGCGGCTGCCCGAACGCGTCAAGGAACAGATCGACGGCCTCCGCGCCCGCCACAGCATCGAGGCGACCTTCGGCGCCCGCATGCCGCTCGAACAGCGACTCGAACTCAAGGAGCGGTTCCCCGACCCCGAACACCCCGTGGTCCGCACCCACCCGGAGACGGGCGAGAAGATCCTGTTCGTCAACTGCTTCACCACCCATTTCACCAATTACCACACGCCGGACAACATCCGGTGCGGCATCGACTACGCCCCCGGCAGCAGCAACCTGCTCAACTACCTGATCAGCCAGGCCTCGATCCCCGAATACCAGGTGCGCTGGCGGTGGACCCCGAACAGCGTCGCCATCTGGGACAACCGATCCACCCAGCACTACGCCGTCCAGGACTACTGGCCCGCCGTCCGCAAGATGGAACGCGCCGGGATCGTCGGCGACCGCCCCTTCTGACGCGCAGTTCCACGGCCCCGTAAGAACAACTTGTGAGAAATGGAGTTTCACAATGCATTTCCTCGACGATGCACTCTTCCCCGAAAACCAGGACAAACTGGTCATCACCGCGGCGCCGTACGGTCCCAAGTGGGAACTGGACGACTTCCGCGAAGACCTGCCGTTGACGATGGAGGAGCACGTTCAGGCCGCCGTCGACTGCTATGAGGCCGGCGCTTCGGTCCTCCATATCCACGTCCGCGAACTCGACGGCAAGAGATCGACACGGCTCTCGACGTTCAACGAACTCCTCGGCCGTTTGCGCGAGGCCGTGCCGGATATGATCCTGCAGGTCGGCGGGTCGGTCTCGTTCGAGCCGGAAGACGAGGGTGCGCAGTGGTCGGCCGAGGATGCCCGGCACATGATCGCCGAGCTCGATCCGAAGCCCGACCAGGTCGCCGTCGCCGTGTCGACGAAGCAGATGAACATCACCGACCTGATGACTCCGGACACCATCGCGGGCACGTCCTTCGAGCGTCCCGAGGTATGGGAGGAGAACCGCGAGATGGTGGTTCCCGCCGGACCCAGCTGGGTCGAGGAGCACCTGAGGCGGTTGCAGGCCGCCGGAATCCAGCCACACTTCCAGGTTCCCGGAATTCAGCACCTCGAGAAGCTCGAGCGTCTGCTCAGGAGTGGCGCGTACACCGGTCCGCTGAACCTGACCTGGGTGGGGATCGGTGGTGGCGGCGATGGCCCGAACCCCTGCAATGCAATGGAATTCATCCGTCGGGCTCCCGAGGGTGCGGTCGTGACCTTCGAATCCTTCATGCGTTCGGTGTTGCCGATCAACGCGATGGCCATCGCGATGGGCATGCACACCCGTTGTGGTAACGAGGACACTCTGTGGGGTCGCAAGGGCGAGAAGATCACCTCGGTCCAGCAGATCGAACAGCTGGTCCGCATTGCCGGCGAACTCGGCCGCGAGGTCGCCACCGGCAAGGAGGCCCGCGAAATCTACAAGCTCGACGAACGATACGACAACGTCGACGAGACCCTGGCCAAGACCGGGTTCTCGCCCAACCGCCGACCCGGCCAGGCCGGATTCACCCACCACGCCTGAAGTAGCTGTCACAGAACACAACCGGCGCAACACGGGTCGTGCACACACCTCGCCCCGACCCGTGTTGCGCCACCGAACGTGAACTACCCCATGAGCATCGGTCCGCCGGGCAACATTCGCAGGCCCCGCGGCGTACATCTCTCGAGTGACAGACACAATGTATTCACCAAGGACGAAGTCCGCGTCATCGATGCCGTCGAGCTCACGCCCGGCGGCATCGTTGTCGTGATGGCGGCCTCCTGTGCGATAGCATCAGTGCCTTCCACCGGGTCGCGGTCTACTCACTCGTGATCGCCGAGGACCGGGGCTATTGGTCCACCGTCGTCGGCGAAGTCTCCCGGTTGGCTCGCAGCGGAAAAGGTCAAGTACCAGGCATCGCGGAAGATGGGTTCCGACCATGGCGTTCATCGCCGCACCCTCCGGCGGATCTTCTGCAAACAGTTCGTCAACGTCGGGACCTGACCGCCCCGTTGCCCGCCTGCGCAGCCCTTGGGGGCACAGGCGGGCATCGGATCACGCAGTCCAACTCTTGTCACAAGCAATCTTTCGATCGCCACAATTCCGAAAGCTTTGTGAGCATGCCGGAAGCAGGCGGCGCGCGCCAGATCCTTCGGGCCACAGTTCGAACTGGCGAGGAAATCCGGTCGGTTCTGTGTTCTCGGGGCGGGACGGTTTATCGACTGCCGAGCAAACGCGCGGCGTCGCGGGCCGGGTTGATCAGGGCGAACCCGAGTATGGCGGCCAGCATGCAGATTGCGCCGAGCACCTTGAAACCATTCTGGTACCCGGCGAGCGAGCCCAGATCGGCCTGCACGAGGACTCCCATCACGCTGGGTGCGATGACTCCGCTCAGTGTTGCTACCCCGACCGTGAGCCCCAGTACCGTCCCGCGTTGCCGCATGGGGGTGATTTCACCTTGGATCGTGGCGCTGATTGCGAACACGGCACTCGGCGCGCCCATGCCCAGCGCGACGAGGGCGAAGCTCGAGGTCGGTGTTTGGACGACAGCGGCCAGGGAGATCGACACTCCGCCGACGAGTATCATCGCAGCGCCCACCGCCCCACGTGACCAGCGGGTCGAGATCCCGCGCAAAGTCATTCGCTGGGAGACCAGCCCTGCCCCGAACGTGAGAAGCGCGGCGACACCCCAGTAGACCGCGACGAGGCTGCCCGTTGTCGTCAGCGATCGGTGCAGTCCTTCCTGCAGGAAGCTGGGCAGCCATGTCACTGCCAGGGCGAGGCCGAAGTAGCCTGCACAGGAAAGTATCAACTGTCCTAAATAGGTGCGGGACAAGAGAAGCTGCCGGTAGGGCACCTTGCGCTCCTCGGCGTCGGCCGCTGTGTCGCCCTCGCGGTCGGCGGGTTCTTGGTGAACGCTCGTGATCGGTCCCTCGCGGCCCACGGCGAGCCAGAGCAGGCTCCAGATCAATCCGGCAATGGCGACCGCAACGAAGGCCTGGCGCCAGCCGAACTGCACGATGACCCATGTCAGCATCGGGGCGGCGACGAGCGACCCAAGCTTCGCGCCGACTGCGACCACGCTGTTGGGCAGTTGGAGGTGCGCGTTGTCGAACCACTTGTGGACGGCGTGACTCGCCAACCCGAATGCCGGCCCCTCGGCTGCTCCGAGTGCGATTCTGCTGGCATACACGACTGCGATGCTTGTGGTCCAGATCATCGGCACCTGGGTCAGCGACCACAGCAACGCCAGAATGAGCAGCAGCCACCGTGTCGAAATGCGGTTCGTCAGCATTCCCACCAGAAAGGCCGCGACACTGAACAGTAGGTAAAAGGCACTCGCCAGGTGCCCGTACGCGGCGTGATCGAGTCCGAACTCCTCACTCAGCGGCTTGGCCACCAAGCCCAGGACCGCCTTGTCTGCGAAGTTGATGAAGAGGAAAGCGGACAGCAGCAGGGTGATGGCCCATGGCTGTAGCCGGCTCTTGGTGGTACGCACGCGCTGACTGGTTCCAATATCGATGAGATCGCTGGTTGACACTCTGGCTCCTCACAGTTTGGCATTTCGATCGACAAACCTCGGCTGTGCGGGGCGAAAACCGCACTGCGGAAGTTACTTCAGGGAGGGTTTGCGGAACCCGGATTTGTCCTAACCGGACGTCGACGGCGTCCCGTTACCGTCCGCGCTCAGGGTCGTGTGGCTCGCGCTATCCGGTGAGACCAGTTGAAAGCCTCTGGCCAAGCGTGCTCTCCATTGCGGCGAGAGCCGAGCGTGAAGACGAGATGCAAGGCATTGGGATCTCTTCCTGTGCCGCTAGGGATGGCTATTCCATCGAGAGCTCGATGGTGGGCTGCCGTGTCGGAGGCTCGTCCAGGTAAGTGCGCACGATACGAGGTCTGATCCTGCCGACAGTGGGTGGCTGCAAATCAGCTCTGGTGACTATCACTGTGCGATAAAATTGATATCGTTCTGTGAACGATATCACCATAGGATGGGTTGCGTGTGGCGTCAATAGAGCAATTGTGGTCGTCGACGCTGCTCGGCTGAGGCCTCGGCGACCATCGAGTTTGCCGGGTTAGGATTCGGCGGCAGTGCTTCCCGATTGCAGTGGCCTCAGGCTCCGGCGCCCGCCGTCTCTTTCGGGCCTGGGTGCCGTTGTAGGGGGATGTGTGTTCAGAGTTGTTTGCGGCCCAACATATGTGGGCAGAACGATTCGCCCGACGATAGTGAGGTTCGGTCTTCCGGACGTCGCGGAGCGCGAGCAGTGGCCAAAACCAGCGCGGTACGTCAAGGGCCGGCCTGGGATCCCATGGTGATCATCAGGGCGGAACCCCAGGCCGTGCGCACCCCTTCGTCACTTCAGGGTCGGGAAGAAGAGGTCGACAATTTGGTCACAGTGTTGCAGTCAGTTCGGCGAGCTTGGTGCGGAACTGTTCCACATTGGCCAGCTTGATGTGCTCATACCCGCGGACGATGTCGGGTAGCGATGCAATCTCGGTGACGACGGACAGGTTGACGGGTGTCAAAGCGGACAGTGCGATGCCGAGCGCGTTGGAGTACTCCTCGATCAGGGACCGCTCGGTTTCGCGGACTTCGCCCCGGCCGAACGGGTCCAGCCGGGTTCCTCGCAGTCGGCGCATTCTGTACAAGGCCTTGAAGGCTGGTTTGGACCAGGATCCGAGGCTGATCTTCCGCTCCATCCCGAGAGTTCGCAGGATCGGGGGGTGCAGCTTGAAGGCGTAGCGGGCGCCCTCACCAAATTGTTCTCGAATGCTCCGCTCCAGCGTTGGAGCAAGGCAGAGGCGGGCGACTTCGTATTCGTCCTTGTAAGCCATCAGCTTGTACATGTTCTTGGCGACCGCGTCGGTAATGGGGCCGGTGTTGCCGAAGACCTCGGCCTCCCGGTGCCGCGCAAGTTCCACGGCCTGTGCGTACTTCTCGGCGTATCGGTCGTCCTGGTAGGCGATGAGTTCACCGACAAGGCGTTGAACGACCTCGGCGAGCTGGGTGTTTTCACCAGAGCGCACCAGCTCGGCGATGTGCCGTGTCCGGGCGGTGACGACGGGGGAGTGGCGGGGTTCGGTGGGCAGTGCGGCGTTGAAAGCGTCGGGGTCGGCGATGAGCTGCCGGCCCCGGCGGAAGGCCTGAATGTTCCGGTCCACCGCCACCCCGTTGAGCTCGATGGCCTGCTCGATGTGTGCAGAGCCGACGGGCAGGGCCCCTGCCTGAACGGCCATTCCGACCAGGAAGGTGTTGGCGTACTGGTCGTTGCCGAAGAGCGCTTCCACCAGCGTGCGGACGTCAGCGAACGCGCTGTCCGGCTCTCGGGTCAGCCGGCGGATGTGAGAGAACACTTCATCCACGTCGGGGAAGGTGACGGCGGTGTCGGTCACCATCTTCCCGGTGGGGACCTGTGCCGTGGAGACCACGGCGATGGTTCGTGACGTGGAGGTAACCTCCAGATTGGTGTCGGCGGCCGCCACCAGGAGGTCGCAGCCGAGATAGAGGTCGCATTCGCCGGGGCCCAACTTGTTGGTTGCAGTGAACGGTGTGGTCGATAGTTTGATGTCGGAGACGACTGCACCTCCCTTCTGCGCCATGCCCATCTGGTCCAGGCTGCGCACGTGCATGCCGGACATCACCGCGGCGGTGGAGATGATCTGGGCCGTGGTCACCACTCCGGTGCCCCCGATTCCGGTGATCCGAAGGTTGAAGTCGGTGGTATTCACCTTGATCACCGGGTCCGGCATGTCACCGGCGCCGAGCGATCGGGGAGCGGAGGTGGCGGTCTTCTTGCCGGGGATGACGGAGATGAATGAGGGGCAGTCCCCGTCGAGGCAGGAGAAGTCCTTGTTGCAGGAGGATTGGTGGATCTGTGTCTTACGACCGAATTCGGTCTCGACGGGCTGCACGGAAAGGCAATTGGACTTCACTCCGCAGTCGCCGCAGCCTTCACACACACGCTCGTTGATGATAACCCGCGGTGCGGGTTCTCCAGCCAGGTTGCGCTTGCGCTTGCGCCGAAGTTCGGTGGCACACTCCTGGTCGTGGATCAGGACCGTCACGCCGGGGACTTCGGCCAGCTCCTCCTGGGTCTCGATCAGCCGGTCACGGTGCCGAATCTTGACCCCACGTGGAAGGCGCACCTTCTTGTAGCGTTTCGGGTCTTCTGTGGTGATGACCACCTTGGTCACTCCCTCGGCGAGCAGCTCGGCCACGATCTGCGGGATCGCCATCTTCCCGACGGCCTGCTGCCCGCCGGTCATCGCGACTGCATCGTTGTAGAGGAGTTTGTAGGTGATGTTCACCCCTGCGGCGACGCAGGCCCGGATGGCCAGGCTCCCGGAGTGGTGGAAGGTTCCGTCACCGAGGTTCTGGATCAGATGGTCGTGCGCGAGGAAGGGCGCCATGCCAATCCACGCCGTCCCTTCCCCGCCCATCTGGCACATACCCACGATGTTTCCGACTTGCTCCTCCGGCATCATCGCGGAGAGGGTTGAACACCCGATGCCCGATCCGACGAGGGATCCGGCGGGGACGGCCGTGGATCGGTTGTGGGGGCAGCCCGAACAGAAGTACGGCGTTCGGTTCAGCAGTGGCAGAAGCGGCCGCGCCCGCTGCGTGGACGATGCGGCCTGGCGCTCGAGCCAGGCGCGGACGGTCACGTTGTCGAGATGTTCGAGGAGCCTGGGAGCGATTGCTCCGGCGATGACATGCGGGGGCAGGTCGGCATCGGCGCGGAATATGGGCTGGCCTGTGGGTGAGCGCTTTCCTGAGACGGCCGGCACGCCGGGCTGTCCGTAGAGCAAATCCTTGATGCCGAGCTCGATGAAGGGACGTTTCTCCTCCACGACGATGATCTCGTCCAGTCCGGTCGCGAACTCGTGGAGGATCCGTGGTTCCAAGGGCGAGATCATTCCCAATTTAAGGATTCGAATGCCCGACGAGGCCAGCTCGTCGGGAGCGATTCCCAGTGTCTTCAATGCTTGGTGGACGTCCAGATACGTTGTGCCCGCCGCCACGATCCCTACTTTGGCTTCGGGGTCACCTTCGATCTTGTTCAGGTGATTGGCATGTGCGTAGCGGCGGGCCAGTTCGGTGCGGCTGCCCATCATGCTGTTCTCGAGTTCGGCCAATTTCGGCTGCAGGAAGTACGCCGAGACCGTGTGGTTGTACGGCCGGCCATCGATCTCCCGTTCCGGGAAGACGGGTTGGAATTGGTCGGTTCGAGCCACCGCTACCCCGGATCCATCCATGACATTGGTGGCGAGTTTGAGTCCGGTCCACAGGCCGCAGAAACGGGACAGAGCGACACCGTGGAGACCGAGGTCGAGCACGTCCTGGGGGTCCGCGGGCGACAGTACCGTCATTCCGATCTCGGCCATCGCGGTTTCCGAACTGCTGGGCACGGTCGAGGATTTCGCGATGGAGTCGTCTCCGACCAGCACCAGGGCGCCGCCGGTCGGTGCGGAACCGCCGAGGTTGGCGTGTCGTAGGGCATCGGTTGATCGGTCCAGTCCGGGCGCCTTGCCGTACCAGATACCCACGACTCCGTCGTAGTTCTGTTCCTCGAGCGTCGATACCAACTGGGAGCCCATGACAGCGGTCGCTGCAAGTTCCTCGTTCACGGACGGCTTGAACACGACGTTGTGCTCGTCGAGCAGCTTGCGCTGCCGGGTCAGTTCGAGGTCGTAGCCGGCCAGCGGTGACCCCTCGTAACCGGAGATGAACGTCGCCGTGTTCAGCCCGGACCGGCGGTCCAGGCGCATTTGGTCCAATGGGATACGGACAAGTGCTTGAAGGCCGGACAAATAGATTTCGCCGTCGATGGCGTTGTAGCGGTCCTCGAGCCGGACTGGTCGATCAGCTGTGGCAGTCACGAAAGGCCCTCCTTCAGGGCGGAAGCGCAGACAGGGCCTCGCGAGCCGGGGTATCGGCTGTCGCAAGGCCGTCAAGATCAGAGCTGGAACCACACAAGGGGGCACCATAGGGAACACGGTTCTTGCGAAGACGTGTCGAATTTCGGGTACCGCCGGCGCGCGCTTCACGGCGGGCGCCCGCGGCACCCAAGGGATGTCAGGGCGGGTGTGAGTGTGCCACCGCGCTCGGTTTTCGCGAGGACGCCGCCCTCAGATGGATTGTCGGAGGACTGTTTCCGGCAGACGCGCCCCAGGATCGGTCCTGATCGTGTTCCGCAGTTCACCCAGACCTGCGATCTCGCAGCGCACGACGTCACCGTCCTTCAGGAACATCGGGGGCTCATGTCCCACTCCCACACCCGGCGGGGTACCGGTGAGGATCACATCGCCTGCCTCGAGTGTCATGCTCGCGGACAGATGGACTAGGAGGTCCGCGACCGTGAACAGCATTTGATCGGTCGACGAGTCCTGTCGGGTTTCCCCATTGACCCAGGAGGAGATACGCAGGTCCTGCGGACTTCCCGCACTGTCCGCGACGGTGATCCACGGACCGATGGGGCAGAAGGTGTCGAACCCCTTGGACCTGGACAATTGGCTGTCCCGGCGTTGCAGATCCCGGGCGGACACATCGTTGGCGATGGCATAGCCGAATACACAGTCCAAGGCGTTGTCCCGGGTGAGGCGCCGGGCCTCGGTCCCGATCACGACAGCCAGTTCGACCTCGTAATCGACTTGTTCTGTGAGATGTGGGTCGACGAGAATGGGACCCCTCGGGCTGTTGAGTGAACTTGGGTACTTTGCGAACACCACGGGCTGCTCGGGCACTGGTGAGTTCGTTTCACGAATGTGATCCATGTAGTTCAGGCCGATCGCGACGATCTTGCTCGGCGACACCACCGGACAGAGCAGTTCCGGATCTGTCACGCCGGCGCCGACCGACCGGGTGTATGCCTCGTCGATGTCACTCCAACGGGAAATCGCTTCCGCTGTGCGGCTGACATCCATGCCCAGGTCCGTCAGGCAGGTCCATGGCTCGTCGTTCTTTCCTCTGACGGCGAAATCGACTCCGGCAGTGGCCTTTATCCTGGCTAGCTGCATCAGATCTTCCTCTCTCTATTTGGATATACCAAGCAATGAAGCGCTGGTTCGGCCCGCCAGGAGTTGCGCCTTCCAGTCGGTTTCGGCCTCCATGCGGTCGACCGGTGCGTGATACGTCTCATCCGACTTCGCCGCCGGAACGACCACCACTCCGTCCTCGTCAGCGATGACCAGGTCGCCTGGGGAAACGGTGGTCCCCCCGCAGGAGATTGGTTCTCCCCACGCCCCGCCCCCGGACTTGTGGGGGCCCGCAGGGCTCACCGCGCGACTCCAGCAGCCGAAACCCAGTTCGCGTTGGGCCGAGACGTCCCGGACTGCTCCGTCGACTACGACACCGACCGCACCTCGGGCCATTGCCGCGGCTGACAGGAGTTCTCCCCACACTGCCCGGTTGGCGTAACCCCCTGCGTCGATGACCAGAACCGATCCGGCCGGGACCGATGAGATCGCCTCGTGGATCGTCAGATTGTCTCCGGGCATCACCCTGACCGGGAACGCGTGTCCGACCATCCGCTCACCGCAGCGCCGCTCGACAGCGGCATCCATTGCATGCCAGCGGCCAAGGCAGTCGGACACGGTCGCCGCAGTCACATTCCGCCACTTCTCGAGCAGACCGCAGTCGGACTCGTTCACACGCGTTCCACCGAAAACCGGATCGAGCCCGCTCGTTTCGCTGACCTCACCCATAGATGCCCTCAGTTCCTTTTTCATCGGTCCATGAGGACGACCGTGCGCCACTACAGGTCCAGTTCGAGCCTGCAGGTACGGGATCGCCCGACACATATCATCATTGTGTTTCCCTCTCGCCGTTCACTTTCGGAGAGAATGGAATCGTTATGCTCGGGGATTCCGCCGAGAACTTTCGTCTCGCAACTTCCGCAGAATCCGTCCTCGCACGAGGACGGCACGTCAGGAATCGCTTCCCGCACAGCCTGCAAAATGCTTTGGTTCTCAGCGACCCGCAGCACCTGCCCAGTCCGGCGCAGCTCAACCTCGAAGGAGCGGGTTGTCCCATCAAGGACCGACGCTGCGCCGGCCTCGGGGTTCGCTGCGAACCTCTCGAAGTGGAACTCCATCTGTCGCTCGGAGCATGCATCCTCGACGCTCGAAATCAGCCCGGACGGTCCACAGCAGTAAACTGCGGCCCTCGAACCGGCCGAGTCCAGCACCAGTTTCAGGTCGATCCGCCCGTGTTCGTCTTCAGCGACGAACCAAACACTACCCTGTGAGATATCACTGAGGTGTTCTCGGAAGGCCATGGAGGTCAGCGTCTTACCGCCGTAGACCAGGGTCCATTTTTTCCTCCTGCGCTGAACGTCGCGCACCATCGGGATGATAGGCGTGATTCCTATTCCGCCGGCGATGAAGAGGTATTCATCGTTGTCCCGCAAAGGGAAGCGGTTGACCGGACCGCGCACACGCACCATCTCGCCGGCGAGCAGAGACTCGTGGAGTTCAACGGAACCGCCCCGCCCGCTTTCCTGACGCAGAACGGCGATGTCGTAGCTGTGCTCATCGGCGGGATCGCCGTGCAGCGAATACTGTCTGACGCGCCCTGATGGCAGAGTGAGCTCGATGTGGGCCCCCGGCGTCCAGCCGGACAGCTTACGACCGTCCGGCGATTCCAATCGTAACGAATTCACCTCCTCCGCCTCAGATTTGACGCTTGCAACACGCATCATGTGCGACGAATCCATGACTCTCCAATCCTCGGTGATTCGTCAACCCTGCGTCGAACTCGCCGTCGCCGGCGTTGTGCGGGCAGGGTTCACCGGCCTGCACTCGGTGCCAGACCATGCCGATCGTGCGCCGACAGACTCCGCTAGGAGTCGCGGCGCACGAGGTACTGCTGTTTGAGCTGCTCGACCGCCGCGACGGCTTCCTCGGCAGTCCCCGCAGCCGCGACACATCCCGGTATGTCCAGATACTCCGCCACCCTGACCCATTCGCCGTCCTCGCTCTCATGCGAGGAGGTCGTCAACACCCCTACAGGTTCGTAGAGCCAATCACGGATATCATTTGCGGGCATGACCCCTCCTGTGAGAAAACAGTTCAATGTAGAGCCTTGACCAGCATCGATGTGAGCGCATGCGTCCCTGGGCCCGGCTAGCTTTCGTACAGCACGTCGGGGAGGTCGATCTTGTCGACGATCTCCTGGATCCAGGAGGTGTTCTTATCGAGGAACATGGTCGCGCCTCGAAGGTCTCTCAGCGAGTTGGTTGTGTACGGATAGGCAGACCGATCCTGCTCGCGATCAATTTCCTGGTGCAGTCGGCGCCGGAGTTTGATCACGGCCAGATCGCTCGATCCGAGGTGCTCACGTGCAGTGTCGGGGACGACTCCCATGGACTCCTGGATGTACTGATCCTGCATGCCGAGACCGTGAACGCCTGTGAATTCTGCTCTCTTCTGCCTCTCCCTGTCGATCTCGTACACGTTCCACCGGTTCTGACTCGGGCGGCAGTTTCCGTAGGGCTTTGACGGGTCGGGCGGGAGGACGTCTACCACGTGCTGCCCGACCCCCGCCATGATGACTGCCAGGTCCTCGTCGCTGATCGGCCTCTGCGGATGCCACGAGATGGTCCAGTTGATCGTGTTGTCGTCGTCGACCGGCACCGCGATCTTGCAGGAGTAATACGGGCCGTCTTCGGGTGAAGGGGCCATCCAGTAAAACGGCAAGACAAGCTGTGTGATGCGCCAGTAGTAGCGGTCGGGGTCGGCGACGTTCCGGCGGGCGCCGACCATGTAGCCGTACTTCGTCTCGACTATGTCGAAGCGCGGGAACCCGTCGTTTGTCTGCAGGGTTTCCCCGATGCCAGGGATCGGATTCGGCCGCTCCTTGCCCTCGTCGTCTTTGAGGGTGGAGTGCAGGAACGTGACGTGGCTCGAGTCGACACCGCCCTCGACGACCGCGAGCCAGTTGCAGTCCTGGTACCGCTTGGTGACGACGAGGTGTTCGGCGCTGACCCAGGCGAAATCGGGGAGGGGAGGCGGGTTGCCCTGGCCCATGAACACCCAGACGACTCCACCCACTTCGGCGGTGGGATACCCGATCGGCTTGATCTTCTCTTTGAAGCGCGACTCCGGCGGCTCGTTCGGCATGTCGACAACGTGTCCGTCGACGTCGTACTTCCATCCGTGGAAGACGCATCGCAGGCCACAGTCCTCGTTCCGGCCATAGAACAGAGACACTCCGCGGTGGGCGCACGCCTCCTGAAGGATTCCGACCCGCCCCTCGGTGTTCCGGAAGGCCAGCAGCGATTCACCGAGGAGCTTGATCCGATACGGCTCTCCCTCATTCGTCGGTGCATCCTCCGACTGGAGCGCTGGGAGCCAGAATCGCCTGAGATACTCTCCCATTTCTGTACCTCGGCCGACCTTGAACAGCCGTTGCTGCTCTTTGGTGTTACTCATGGGTTTCTCCTAGTTGGAAAGATCTTGCGAGTTCCGTCGCGGCTCTCACGCCGGCGGGGCGGTCGGTCACGCCCACTGGTGCGAGACGTATTTGAGGGTGGTGTAGGCCTGCAGCCCTTCGATGCCGCCTTCCTTGCCGTATCCGCTGCCCTTGATACCGCCGAACGGAGCGCTGGTCGGTACGGCCCCGATGTGGTTGATGGACAGAACGCCGCACTCCACGCGCTCGGTCAGCCGTCCCGCGGCTTGTGCCGATTCGGTGAAGGCGTAGGCAGCCAGCGCATACGGGAGACTGTTCGCCGTGTCGATCGCCTCGTCGAGTTCGGCGAACGATGCGATCAGGGCAATGGGGCCGAACGGCTCCTCACACATGGCCATGGCCTGTTCGGGGACATCGGCGATCACTGTCGGTGCGTAGAAGTAGCCGCTCCCTTCAAGTCGGTGCCCGCCGGCGGTCAGCCGGCCACCGGTCCGCACGGCGTCGGTAACGAGCGCGTCGATTGCGTCCACGCGCCGCTGGTTGATCAAGGGGCCCATGTCGGTATCCGGGTCGGTTCCCGCTCCGACTCGAATGTTCTTCGCTGCCGCGGTCAGCGCGTCGACGAAGTCCTCATACAGGCTCTGGTGCACGATGAATCGAGTGGGGGCGACACAGACCTGTCCGGCGTTGTTTGCGAACTTCGCAGTAATCGAGGCGGTGACCACACGCTGCAGGTCGGCATCCGCGCACACGATCACCGGTGCGTGGCCGCCGAGTTCCATCACGCAGGGCTTGAGTTCAGCCGCTGCCAGACCCGCTACGATCCGCCCTACCTCCGCGGAGCCGGTGAAGCTGACCGCGCGCACCGCAGGATGCCGGATCAGCCGCTCGGAGATCATCGGCGGATCACCGAGTACGAGATTCGCAGCACCAGCGGGGATGCCGGCGTCGACGAAACACTGCACGAGCGCAACGCACGTTCCCGGTGTCTCCTCGCTCGCCTTGAGTATCACGGAACAGCCTGCCGCCAGGGCGCCGCCGACCTTGCGCGCAAGGAAGCTCGCGGGGAAGTTCCAGGCGATGAGGGCAGCGACCGGTCCGATCGGTTCACGCACCGTCACGTGCTGAATTCCGCTGTCGGACGGCAGAACCCTGCCGTAGAGCCTGCGCGCCTCGTGGGCGTCCCACTCGATGAAGTCGGCGGCGCGCAGGACCTCCCATCGGGCCTCCGCGAGCCGCTTCCCGCCCTCCGCACACAGGATCTGCGCAAGATGGTCGGCACGCTGTCTGATCAGGTCGGCGCAGCGGAGCAGGATGGCCGTGCGCTCCTGGAGGGGGATCGTGCGCCATGCGAGGAAGCCATTGTGTGCCGCGGTGATCGCCCGCTCGAGATCGGCCGCGTCGGCCTCGCGGTAGTGGGCGATTACTTTTTCGTCGGCGGGGTTGAGGACCGGGTGCGTCGTGGTGCTGCCGCCGTGGACCCATGCACCGTCTATGTACTGCTTCAGTTCCGGATATGCCGTTGCCATCGTTAGCCTTTCAGGAATGGTCTGTTTCCGCACATGGCGTCCACCGCTCGGACGTCGTGTCTTCGTCACAGGCCGAACAGTTTGCGTGCGTTGCCACCGAGGATGTTGAGCTTGGCATCGCGGTCGAGGAAGGGCAGGTTCATGATTCGGCTGGGCAGGTCGAAGTCCCAGTGCGGCCAATCCGAGGCATACAGAAGGCTATCCTGCGCGTTCATGGCGGTGAACGTGGATTCGAGCAGTTTCATGTCGGTCACCTCGAGAGGCTGTGAGGTGTGGTACATCTGCCGGATGTAGTCACTCGGGAGCTGGCGGAGCAGTGGCGCTTCCGACTGGCGCATCAGGTATTCGTGGTCCAGGCGCTGCATCATGAACGGGATCCACGCCAGGCCGCTTTCGATCCAGATGACCTTGAGGTTGGGGAACCGCTCGGGCAGTCCGTTGATGATCCAGTTCGTCATGTGCGTCATGTTGCAAGTGACGAAGGACATGGCGTGCACGGACAGGAATCGATTCATCGTGGAGGTCATCGTGTCCTTCCACGAGGGGCCGGCGTGGAAACCCAGCGGCAGCCCGCGTTCCTCGAGCTCGGCGTACAGGCGCATGTATTCATTTCTGTGCACGCCGGCGTGGCGTTGGCTGGTCACCATGAAGCCCAGCACGTCAGGGTTGTCGCCGTAGAGGTGGACCGTCTCCAGACACGCCTGTGGGTCTTCAAACGGCAGTGCGATCAGGCTTTTGATGCGGGGGTCCTTGGGCAGGATGTGCTCCACGAACCATCTGTTGTAGGCCTTCAGCAGGGGCACCGCGATGGTGGGGTCGGGATGCAGACCGATCCCGAGCATCGGCTGGGGGAAGACGACCTGCACGTCGATGCTCATCGCGTCCATGGCCCGGCGAGCCAACTCGACGTCTCGGTGGTCGTCGCCAGGGGGGATCGGCTCCGCCAGGTTGGACTGGTGCGGGATGCGGGCTCCAGCATCCTGCAGGGCCAGTCCCGGATCGTAGCTGCTCAGTGCCATCTTGCCGGCCAGCGGCCGGTGGAGCATCATCTGCTCAGCGGTGTCACGCAGCACCGGATCTTCGACGTAGCTGATGATCTCCGGCCACGAGGCCAGTTCCGAGTGGTGGGAGTCCACGTCGACGATGAACACATCGTCGAGCCCGTAGCGCTCCCGGTCCCGCTGGGCGTTGGCGAGAATGTCGGGCGTGCTGGTGTGCGTGGTGATCTCTTGGATGGCGTGAGGCTGGATGCGGGGGCCGTTGGTCACTATCGGCTCCTTTTCGGTCGGGCTGAGCGAGTCAGTGGGAACGTGAGAACCACAGTGCGAGGTCGAACGGGTTGAGGTCTCGGGCCTTGAGCAGTGCGCAGGCCAATACGATCGCCTCGGTTGCAATGACATCGTCGTGCAACGGATTCACCTCTTGGCCAGTGGCTTCGGTCCGTGCGGCGCACAGCCGCGTGGCAGCGCTGACGAGGCGGCGGACGGTTTCTTCGGACACCTCGGTAGCTTCGCCGTGTTCGAGTAGGACAGTGACGCTCTGCTCCAAACGCTGCCCAAAATCGGCGAGGTCTTCCGCGGCCTGTCTGCGGACTTCAGAGACGGACACGGATCTCACCGCCGTCCTCCGTGACAGGAAACGACCGCAGCCGGATCTTCGAGAAACCGGCGTGTTCTCCGGTCGTGATCCGGAATTCGAATCCGTGCCAGGGACACACCACATGCGGATCGTCCTCGTCGAACGTCATGCCTCGACTGGTTCGGTCGTCCTCGATGCGCTCGAGCACACCGTCGACCATCCGGTCCTGGCAAACCGGACCACCCATGTGCGGGCAGGCGTTCTCGTAGGCATAGAGCTTCCCGCGGAACCGAAACAGTCCGAGGTGCACATCGTCGACGGCGACCAGGTGCCGTCTGCCTTCGAGGACGTCAGTACTACGGGCGACCACGATGTCCGGTGCGACCGGGCGGGCGCTAATGGCCATGCTGCTGTCTCCTTCGGGGCCGGGCCGGGCACGAATAGTTGTGCCCGGCATTTTGTATCGCTGCGACATATCTGAGACGGCAAACCGGTTGGTGAAGAAACGAATCCAGCGCGCGAGCGGCCGCGCTGTCCGTCCAGTTGCCGGGCGCCGAGGAGTCGGCGCTCAGCCGTCCACTAGGCATGTCGTCACGTTCAAGCCGCGTTCGAACTATCACTTGGCGAGAATTAGAATTATCGCTGAGTGATATGAGCGAAATCATAGGGTGGGTTGCGGCACACGTCAACGTGTTGTCGCGACCTCACGAAGCGGTGGGTCTGCGTGCCAAGCGCACGCACTGTTCGACGTCGTCTGCCGGCTGTCGATCACGTGTCTCGGTGCGCGCGCCTCTCGGGTGCGTCTGCGCGGTATCGGGCTGTTCGAGAGGCGCGCGGATCATTCGTGCTGCAGCTGATCGACCGGATGAGACGGGGAGGGTTGGTGCTCGGTTATCACCGAGCCGAGCCCGATTGCTATCACTGTGCGATAGCGTTTCTATGGCTCTGCGCGATCAGGGCGCTCGAGAAGACGTCGATTGGGAGGTAATTCGGTGACAACCTCAGGCAGTGGGTCGGAAGGCGCTCGCAAGGAAAGTGCGCGCAGGGCCTTGGAACTTCTGTTTGCCTTTACCGAGGACCGTCCGGTCGCCTCCGTGCGCCAGCTGGCTGACGCGATCGGCGTACCGGTGCCCACAGTCCATCGGTACGTAGCGCTCCTGCGCGACATGGGCCTGGTCGAGGAAAGCGCCCGCGGCCAATACCACCTGACCGCGCGGGTAACCGGGCTCTACCGGGCGTTTCGGCAGGTGACATCGATCGTCGACATCGCCGAACCATTCATGCGCGAGCTTGCCGAGCAGATCGAGGAGACCGTGCTGCTCATTCGGCTTGTGAACGGCGTTCCCGCATGCATCCACCGCATCGAGGCACCACGACTGTTCCGGATGTCGATCGAGGTCGGCCAGCATTTGCCGCCACTACGCGGCGCAAGCGCCCGCCTGCTCCTCGGCGACCTTCCCTCCGCGGAACGGGAGCGCTACGTCGACCGAGCGCTTGCCTCGAATGCCCTCCCGCCGCTCAACGGCAAGGACGAGTTCCTCCGGGAAGCTCAACAAGAAGCCAGTCGAGGATGGACCGTGTCCAGCGAGGAGATCGGCGAGGGCTTCTGGACGGCCGCGGCCGCGATCAAGCAACATGGTCGCACGATCGCCACCGTCTCCACCCCGTGCGCCGGGTTTCTGCTCGATGACGAGAAACGCTCGATCATCGTCGAAATGATCCAGAAAACGGCGTCGCAGATCTCCGGCAGCCTCGCGGACGTGTCATGAGCGAGGCCTGAGTCGCCGGCGATTCGACCACCACCGAGTCTGGGATCGAAGCGCCTGCGTTGCGGGTCGGATTGACCTGGCCTCTGGGGCGGATCAGCCGAGACCAATTGGCATATAAGACCGAACAATTGAGCACCTCCGCCGGGCAACGATGGGAATCGTGGCGACGGCGCTCAGTTCGTTTTGTCCTGTGCCTGTTCGACAACCCAGGCGGCGATCTGCGCTCGGGAGTTGAAGCCGAGTTTGACGAGGACGTGTTCGACGTGGCCCTGCGCGGTGCGTTGGGAGATCACGAGGCGGGCGGCGATCGCCTTGTTGGTCAGGCCTTGCGCGACCAGGTCGGCGACCTGTTGTTCGCGTTTGGTCAGTGCCGTCGTGGTGTCGACGGCCGGCCGCGCAGCCGGTGAGTGTTCGTCCAGTGCGTAGGAGACGGCGGCGGTGAAACCCAGCGCCTCGCCCTCGCGGGAGGCTGCCGTGAACGCCCGCGGGCCGAGTGCGCGGTGCGTGATGCGTTCGCATTCCTGATGGGAGGCAGTCAAGTTGGGAATCTGATCGACGGAGGTACCCACCCGCCGTCGCAGTACCGCGGCGGCCGCCATCAGGACGGCAGCGCGGTGAAAGCGCTTCTCACTGGACGCGATCCAGGCGAGTATCTCCAGACACCAAGTGGCACCGATGGGATCGTCGACGCGACGTGCCAGCTCGAGTCCCTCCCGCAGAAGCGCTACCGCGCGTTCGCGGTCACCCTCACGCCACATCACCAGCCCCAAGGTGTAGGTCGAGCGGCCCCGCATGACCGATTCGCCGTGCACTTCGGCGATTCGGATCGCCTCGTCGAGGCAGGCGATGGCCTGCGCGGGGTGTCCGAGTATTTCGTGGGCCAGTCCGAGCCCGTGCAGGGTGGCGATCTGCGCGAAGAGGTCATCCCCACCGCGCAACACCTCGAGCGCCTGCGAGTGGGCTGTGACGGCGTGCTCCGGATCCCCGCTGTGCATGGCGAGAGCCGCGTCGGCGTGCTGTATGAGGGCGCGATCGAGCGCGCTTCCCCGACCTTCGGCGAGCGCGCGCCCGTCGTCGGTCAGTGCGGCGGCCCGGGCCAGGTCTTCGTGTCTGCTGGCCAGGACACTGGCCGCGTACAGCGCCTTGACCTGCAGAGCGGGGGATTGTTCCTCCCGTTGCGCCAGGGCACGGTCGAGCCAGCGGCGTCCCTCGCTGAGCAGTCCACGGGAGAGCCAGAACGGGAACAGCGCGGTGGCGATCTGCAGCCCCGCCTCGGCCGAGGCAGTACCCGGTTCCGACAGGCTGAACTCCATCGCTTCGCGCAGGTTGGGTAGTTCCCGATCGAGGCGGACAAGCCAGCTGACCTGCTGGGGACTGATCCATCCGGCCTCCGCGTCGAGGGCCAGCTTCCGGTACCAGTTCCGGTGCCGTAGACGCAGGCCCGGGTAGGCGCCGGCCCGTTCGAGCTTGTCCCGACCGTAGTCACGCAACGTGTCGAGCATCCGGAATCGCACCGCGTTCCCTGATTCCTCGCGCAGGAGGATCGACTTGTCCACCAGGGACGCGACGATATCGAGCCGACGGTCCGGGTCCACGTCGTCCATGGACACCTCTTCGGCGGCATCGAGTTCGAAGTTGCCCGCGAACACCGACAGTCGAGCCCAGAGCTGCTGTTCTTCCGGGGTGCACAGCTCGTAGCTCCAGTCGATGCTCCACCGCAGCGTCTGCTGCCGGGTCGGCGCGCCCCGGCTGCCGCGGGTCAGCAGCGCATACCGGTCCGTCAGCCGCTGCAGGATCTGCTCGGGCGACATCGCGCGTAGGCGGGCCGCAGCCAATTCGATCGCCAGTGGCAATCCGTCCAGCCGGGTGCAAATGTGGGTGACGGTGGCAGCATTGTCCTCGGTGATCTCGAAGCCGGTCACCGCGGCGGTGGCCCGCTGCGCGAACAATGTCACCGCGTCGTAGTGGGGCAAGCCGGCCGGCCGAGGCTCCCGGTCGGAGTTCGGAACCGTCAGAGGGGGTACCCGCATGACCGCTTCCCCGCCGATGCCCAGGGCTTCGCGACTGGTGGCGAGTATCCGCAGGCCGGGGCAGGCGTGCAGCAGTGTCTCCGCCAGCTCCGCTGCCGCGTTCACCACCTGCTCGCAGTTGTCGAGTATCAACAGCATCTCTTGTGCGGTGAGGAACTCCATTACGGTCTGCAGCGCTCTCGGCGAACGCTGTCGCAACCCCAGCGCGGTCGCCACCACCTCGACAAGGAGCGTCCCGTCGCGTAGCTCGCCGAGTTCGACCAGGCACACCCCGTCGGCGAACGCTCGCCGCGTGTTGGCCGCGACCCGCAGCGCCAGCCGGGTCTTGCCTACACCACCGATTCCGGTCAACGTCACGAGCCGCGACGCCGAGAGCAGCCGCTTGGCCTCGGTGAGTTCTGTTCGGCGGCCGACGAAGCTGGTCAACTCGACGGGAAGATTCCCGGTCCCTGCCGGTGACGGGTGCCCGTTGGGCAGGGGCCGGCCGACACCGGTGCCCCCGGCGGTCAGCGGCACCGGGTCCACTGCGCCCCGCTCGGGGCGCAGTGCCATCTCGTCGACGGGGGCACCCCGGCGGGATTGAATTTCCCGCAGGTCTTCGCCCAGTGCCGCGGCGGTGGGCCGCTCCGCCGGATCCCGGGACATGGCCTGCTCCACTACCGCGGACACGTCGGCGTCGATACCGGACTCCCGCAGGTCCGGCACCGGCTGCGTGGTGATCCGCAGGAACTGCGCCACCACCTGCTCACCGCTGCGGCGCTCGAACGCCGCGTGCCCGGTCAGCGCAACGAACAGCGTCGCCCCGAGCCCGTATACGTCTGACGCCGGACTCGGCACGTCACCGCCGAGGACCTCCGGTGCGGTGAACGCCGGCGACCCGGTGACAGTGCCCGTCGCGGTCTGGAAAGCGCCCGCGATGTGCGCGATCCCGAAATCGGTCAGAATCGGCTCGCCGTAGTCGGTGAGGAGAATGTTGCCGGGCTTGACGTCGCGGTGCACGATGCCGGACCGGTGCGCGGTGGCGAGCGCGCCGGCCATCTTCACTCCCAGCCGCAGCGACTCCTCCACCGTGAGCGGCCCGTGCCTTCGGATTCGGGCGTCGAGGGAATCCTGCGGGTAGTACGGCATCACCAGGAAGGGGAGGCCGCTGTCGGTGACGCCGACCTCGAGCACACTCACGACGTTCGGGTGCCCGGTCAGTCGGCCCATCGCCCGCTGCTCCCGAAGGAACCGGGCTCGACTCTCCTCGTCGAGGCTGCCGGTGAGGACCTTCACCGCTATCGTGCGGTCCAGAGCGGACTGGATGCAGCGATACACCAAGCCGAAGCCTCCGCGCCCGATTTCCCGGGCGTCATCGAATCCGACCGCGCGCAGTTGATCCAACACCGTGCTGACCACATCACGATGTGTTCGAAGCGGGTCGTCGTCGGTCATCAGCCAGCTATCCGCCCGTGTTCCCCTCGGGGGACCTGGGAAACATCCTCCACCTCTCGAAGAGACGTCTTCCCCAGACTATCGCCACGTCCTCGCCCAAAGAACCGTGGACTGCTCGGATTCTCCGGGTGCCGCCACGACATCACACGGTGCGTGGGAGCGTCCTCCCCGATGGGGTGAGGAATCGTGCACCTCGAGGTGGGGCCGGTAGTCCCTGTGTCGTCTGGTTGCCGGGGGTGGGTGTGCCGAGGATTGCGGTATCAGCGAATATTCCCGGCGACGAGGTAGGCGAATGTACGACAACGGCGATGAGTACCAGCCCGATTCCGGCGAGGAGGTCCGCAGCGTGGCGCGGGGTCGCGCGTCGGATGCGGCGAGGATGCGCGTTGCCGTTGCTGTACTCCTCGGCGTCTCGGCGTGTACAGGACTGCTGTTTCCCCTGGTGTGGGGGCCGACGTCGAATGCGCGTGGGCTCGCGGCGATCGTCGGCGACTCGTTCGGGCTCGCCGCGGGCGCCGTGGGGCTGTCGGTCGTCGCGTGGGGCGCGGGTCGGCTGTGGTCGCGAAGTGCCCGCGAGAAGCTCCCCGAGCCGCCGGTGCGGTACGGACCCGTGCCCGGTCTCGGGCCTGCACAGACCGAATTCGTCGTGCGGAAGTGGATCGGCGACAGCGCGCCGACGGCGACACTGCTGCACCTGGCCGAACAGTCGGTGGTCCGGCTGACCTTGGTCGACGACGGCCTGTGGCAGATCGAGGGGATCGGCACCCCACAACGGTGGAGGCGGATCGACTCCATTTCGCGGGTGTTGGCCGATCACCTCGGAATCCGTTCGCCGGGTGGGGTATTCGTTGCCGACGGCTCGCCGACATCCGGCTGCGCGGTCAGAGAGGGCATGCGCGCGATGTCCGACGCATGCCGGTCGTGGGCGGCGCGGGATGATCTGCTCGTGCTCTCGGTCAGGACGTGGATCGGGCGGGCGATGGCGTGCCTGTGCACGGTTCTCGCCGCACTCGGATTCCTGGGCGTACTCGGTCCCACGATCCTCGGTGCTCCGTTCGTCGCATTCGTCATCGGCTCCCTCGGCGTGTTCGCTGCGGGAACGGGTCTTCGGCACACGCCGACGGGACGCCACGTGTGGGCGGGCGCCGCCGGGTTCGAACGCGTGCTGTCGGGCCGGTCGACGACGATCGGGTCCGCCGCGGTCCGTGAGTGCTTCCTCGCCGCCGTCCCCTACGCCTTCGCGTTCGGTGTTGCCGACCGGTGGTCGGCGCAGTACCGCCGCGTGACCGGACGGGCCGCCCCGCATCCCGACTGGTACCCGTCGACCGCGTTGTACGACGACGAGACAGGCCTGCAGTGGGCGGCGAAGCCGCATAATTGAGGGTGCGAGGTGAGACCGGTGCGACAGACACCCTGGTTGGCGGCGACGACATTCGTCGGGACGATTGCTGTCCTGCTCGCAGTCCACACCGGCGGCGGTGCGTCGAGCGAACCCGACAGGGAAGCGGCGCGCATGCTCGATCCCGCCGGGCCTGTCCTCTTCGTCACTCCGCCGAGCGGGCAGCCGGGCGACCGCATCCAGTACCACGCGACGAATCTTCCGACGTGCGGTGGGCCGTGGTCGGTGGAGTTCGGAGATCGCGTCCTGGGTGAGACCCGTCAGGTCGGCAGCGTCGCGGACTTCCGCGCGATGGTGCCGAACCGTGGCAGTCGCGGTTTCCAGGTGGCCGGGCTGCGGTGCGTGCCGATCCCGTCGATGGTGGTGCAGACGACGTTCGAGGTGCTCCCCGTGACACGGACGACGGAGCCGACCACCACCTGGTTGCTGCCGCCACCACCAGACCTCCCGACGCGGACGAAGCGACCCACACCGACGGCCACCACCACCACAGCTCCTGCTGACGCGGAGCGGTAGGTGCGCACATTTTGGGCTTGAATACGTACATGACGACTCTTCCTGTTGCTGATGCCCAAGCCCAGCTGCCGCGGCTGGTCGAGGAGGCTGAACGCACCCATGAGCGGTTCGAGATCACCCGCAACGGGCACCGCGCCGCGGTCCTGCTGGGCGCCGACGACTATGACGCGTTGCGAGAGACGATCGCCGTGTTGTCGGACACGGATCTGCTGGCGGCGCATCTCGCCGGCCGGGCCGACGTCGAGGGCGGGGACGTCGTTGATGCGCAGTAGCTGGCGCGACTGATGCGTGACGTTCGGTCGTCCGAGAGGTGAGCGAGCCAGCCGACCGGCCTCGGTGGAGTCCTCAGACGGTGTAGTGCAGCAGGGAGACGCCGTTCTGGAAGCCGCGGGCCTCGACCAGCTGTAGCCTCGGCGTCTCGTAGCCGTCGGGGAACAGCCGTCGTCCCCGACCCTGGACGACGGGGTATACGAACAGCCGGTACTCGTCGACCAGACCGGACTCGATCAGGGCATGGGTCAGCGTGACGCTACCGGTGACGATGATGTCACGGCCCTCCTGCCCCTTCAGGGCTCGCACCTGGGCGATCCAGTCGCCCGTGAGCACGGTCGAGTTCTCCCACTCGGGGTCGGACATAGTGGACGAGACGACGTACTTCTGAATCTGGTTCAGCTCATCGGTGATGCCTGTCCGGTCGTCGGTCTGTCGGGGCCAATAGCTGCGGAAGTCCTCGAACGTCTGCCGACCCAGCAACATGGCGTCCGCGCGCTCGGACTGCCGGTTGGTCGCCTCCAGCAACTCTGGATCCTGGTCTGCCGGGTCGAACCAGTCGCCGAGCATCTCGATCGAGCCGTCGAGGGTGATGTTCTGGGTGATCGCGAGTGTTCTCATGCGAATACTGACACGGCCAGGGCCGCAAAGTCATCGCCGGCAGGCCGCGGTCGGCAGTTTCGATGCCGTGTCCTCGTCGGCCGGTGTGAAGGTGGACATCGTGATCTCCGAATGAACTCCGGCGTTCAGGTGGGTCACGTGGAACGTCAGCGGCCCCGCAGCGGGGTGCTCGAAGCGCCGATCGGTGACGGGCTCGCGGGTCACGTCGCATCGCTTCCACAGCTGTTCGAACAGGGGAGACTCGGCAGTCAGTCGAGTTACCAAGTTTTTCCACGCCGGCTCACCGAGGTGCTCCGCCCACGCGGCGCGGAAGCCCGCCACGATACGGGGAATGTGCTCCTCCCAGCCGACAATGCGCGCCCGCCACTGCGGGTTGAGCAGATTTTGGACGAGAAGATTCCGCTCCCGGGACGGAACAGCGTCCAGGTCGCCCATCAGCCAGCAGTAGCCCCGGTTATATGCAAGGACGTCGTAGCGCGCATTGCTCACTATCACCGGATAGGGGTCGAGCTTGGTCATCATTGCCTTCATCGAAGGCGTGACGGCATTGCACTCCGTCGCGCTCGACGGTTCTGTCACGCCCGCCAGCGTCAGCAAATGTGCGTGCTCGTGCAGATCCAGCCGTAGCGTCCGCGAGATCGCCGTAAGCACTTGCTCGGATGCCTTGATGTCGCGACCTTGTTCGAGCCACGTGTACCAAGTGACTCCGACGCCGGCCAGTTGGGCAATCTCCTCGCGTCGCAATCCCGGGGTCCGGCGGCGCCCCCCGGTGGGCAGGCCGACCTGCTCCGGCGTGATGCGGGCCCGGCGGCTCTTCAGGAAAGCGCCGAACTCGCCGCGACGGGCACGGACTTCGGGACGTGCGTTCACATTCTTCATGGAAGCCGAACCTGGGACGGCGGCGATCCAGGTGGCGCGAATACCAGGATAAATTCACTCCTTGTACCAGGACGACGATCGTTCATTCTTGACTCATGAGACTTGGACTTCGACTGCCCCAGCGGATCGGCACTGATTTGCGTCACGACGTCACGGAAGTAGCCAGAGTTGCCGAACGCGCTGGGTTCGACAGTGTCTGGGCCTGGGAGAGACTGTTGTTTCCGGTGGCACCCCGCGATTCCTTTACTCCGGGCGCGCCGTGGCCGTCCGCGTATCGGCAAGCGGCTGACCCGCTGATCGTCCTCACCGCCGCAGCAGTGGTGACGGAGCGAGTCCGACTGGGCACCAGCGTGATAGTTGCCGGCCTTCATCAGCCTCTCCAACTTGCGAAGAGATTCGCGACGCTCGACCAGATCAGTGGCGGGCGTGTGGTCGCGGGGTTGGGAACAGGCTGGGCAGTAGACGAGTTCGAGGCGGTCGGCATGGCCAAGTCCGACCGCGGCCGACTCCTCGACGAGACCCTCGACGTCTTCGACGCAGCCTGGGGGCCGGATCCAGTGAACTATCGCGGGCCCCACACGCTCATCGACAACGCCTACGTCCTGCCGAAGCCCGCGTCGCCGATCCCCGTCATCTTGGCCGGCGATGTCGATGTCAGCTCGGCAGGAGGCCCCAATGCACGTGTGCTGGAACGGATTGCCCGACGTTCCGACGGCTGGATGCCGCTCTTCCCGACGCCTGGCGCCGCCGGTGCTGACAAGCTTCGCACGGGGTGGGACGTGATCCGCCAGTCCGCGGCCGCCGCGGGGCGGGACCCGTCCGAGATGGAAATGATCGTGGTGGGGAACGTCGCGTTCTCCGAGACTCCGCTCGGCGACGATCGGATCGGTTTCTCGGGCACAACCGCGCAGATTCTCGACGACATCGCCTCCGTGGCAAGTGCGGGCGCAGACGAGTTGATCCTCGACCTGCACCTGCAGGACTGGTGGCGGGACACAAGTCAGATGCTGGACAAAGCTCTCGAGATTCGGGAGCTCGTCTCGGCGGCGGGAGTCTGAGTCCGAGCCCGCATGCCGGTGGGTGACGCGCCTGACGATTCGGCCTTCACGCACGTCACCCGGACCGGTCGCCGTCGTCACGATGCGCTGGATCGCTCGAGAATCTCTTTGCGTTCCCATTCGGTCAAGCCTCCCCACACGCCGTACGGCTGTGCGGTCTCGAGCGAGTACCGGCGGCAGTGGTGGCGGGCGGCGCAGCCTCCGCAGATGCCGCGGGCGATGTCTTCTCGGAGATAGCGGGCGTGGTCTGTTTCGCTCTCCGGAGCGAAGAAGAAATAGTCGCCCACCGAAGTGCAGCTGGCTGATTCGCGCCAGTGGGCCGGATCCACTGTCGGTCGATCGTGACATACGGAGACGGTCGTCAGTGCCATGCGGTGACACGGTCGGCCCGCGCTGCGGCGGCGACTGCCTCCGCGACAGCGGGGGCGACGCGAGGATCGAGCGGGCTGGGAACGATCCTGTCGACAGCCAGCTCGTCACCGACGACCGAGAGGATCGCCTCGGCGGCGGCGAGCTTCATGCCCTCGGTGATCCGGCGGGCACCGGCGTCGAGGGCACCGCGGAACACGCCGGGGAAGGCGAGCACATTGTTGATCTGGTTCGGGAAGTCCGAGCGGCCGGTGGCGACGATCGCCGCGTGCTTGCGGGCGATGTCGGGGTGGATTTCCGGGTCCGGGTTCGACAGTGCGAACACGATGGAGTTCTCCGCCATCGTCGCGATCAACTCCTCCGGGACGGTGCCCGCGGACACGCCGAGGAACACATCTGCACCGTCGAGGGCCCGGGCGACACCGCCGCGGCGGGCGGCCGGGTTGGTGCGTCCGGCCAGGTCGACCTTCACCGCGTTCAAATCCTGACGATCCTCGGAGACGATGCCCTTCGAGTCCAGCACCGTCACGTCCGCGATCCCGGCGGCGAGCAGGATGTTTGCGCACGCGACACCGGCGGCGCCGGCACCGGAAATCACCACGCGCAACCCACGGATGTCGCGGTCCTGGACCTTCACCGCGCCCTTGAGGGCGGCGAGGACGACGATGGCGGTGCCGTGCTGGTCGTCGTGCATGACTGGGCAGTCCAGGGCCTCGATGACCCGCTGTTCGATCTCGAAGCAGCGGGGTGCGGAGATGTCCTCGAGGTTGACGGCGCCGAAACTGGGTCGCAGCCGGATCAGGGTCTCGACGATCTCGTCGGGGTCCTGGGTGTCGAGGACCAGCGGGATCGAGTTCAGGCCGGCGAAGTTCTTGAACAGCGCCGACTTGCCTTCCATGACGGGGAGGGAGGCGCGGGGGCCGATGTCCCCGAGGCCGAGGACCGCGGAGCCATCGGAGACGACGACCACGAGGCGGTTGGTCCAGGTGTAGCGGTCGGCGAGGGTCTCGTCGGCGTGGATGGCGCGGGAGACCTGCGCGACACCGGGCGTGTAAGCGATGGACAGATCCCTCTGGGAATCGAGGGGGGCGGTCAGCTCGACGGACAGCTTGCCGCCGAGGTGGCCGGCGAAGACTTCCTCGTCGGTCAGCTCGACTGTCTGTGGTGCGGTGGGTTCGGACACGCGGGTCACGGAAACTCTTTTCTCTGAACGGCTTTGCGAAGTGGGCGAGGACGCTGTTCTGGGCCCCTCTGTGGTGTCAGACGACCATCGGGGTCATGCCCAGGATCATCAGTGCCGACCCCGCCGCCGCGAACTTGACGCCGGGACGCTCGCGGCGCGGGGTGGAGCGATAGAGGTGCAGGGTCAACAGGGCCCAGCACACGAGCACGACGAGGGGAAGCCAGCCCGTCGAGATTCCTGCGCCACCGTGATGGTGGCCGGAGGGTGCCGGCGCCGACGCCGCTGGGGTGGCAGCGGACGTCGGCGCCAGGAGCAGCAGCACCCCCATGGCCGTGAGGTCGACCGCGCAGGGAACCGCGGTTCGGCGGTGCATGGTCTCGCCGGTGACGAACACGGCGAGGCCGATGAGGACGGCACCCTCCAGCAGGTGGATCCCTGCCGGCATGCCGGGGATCATCATCGCGACCATGGACAGCGCCATCGCGGCGTGCGCGATCCGGACCCGGCAGGTGGTTCCGTGCGCTCGCCACATCGGGACGAGGGCACCGACCGCTCCGACGAACATCGTCGCGTACGCGACTGGGATATCGAACATCGTCACACTCGGCGACCCACAGAATGCACGCTCTACGGCGCCACTGGGTAGTGGCTGGTGATGGCAACCCGGTTCCAGGCATTCATCACGATCGTGAGCCAGCTGATCGCGGACACCTGATCGTCTGTGAGGGAGCCGTCGTCCCAGGTGCGCCGTTCCGGAACGGCGAGACCGGTGACCTGTTCGGCGAGGGCGAGCGCAGCACGCTCCTGGTCGCTGAAGTACTGCGCTTCCCACCACGCCGCGACGACCGCGAGCCGATCAGCCTTTTCGCCCTTGGCCAGGGAGTCGCGGGTGTGCATGCGAAGGCAGAAGGCGCAGCCGTTGAGCTGGGAGACGCGGATCTTCACCAACTCCACCAGAAGCGGATCCACGCCCGCAAGATCCAGAGCGGACTTCACTTCCGCGTCCAGCTTCACCAGGCTCTTGTAGACGGTCGGGTGCTGCTTGCCGACATTTACGCTGCTCATATTGTTCCTTTTGGGTAGGTTGTCGAATGGTTGTGGGACTGAATGTTTCAGTCGATCGCCCGGTTGACGTGAGCGGCGATCACCTCGTACATCCGGCGGGTTATCTCGGTCTCGTCGGTCATGATGTCGTAACCGTGGTCGACACCGCGCACCTCGACGTACTCGGCGAGCGCGCCGACCGCCTCGAGCTTGTCCGCGTACCGCTTGGCTTCGCTGCGCAGTCGGTCGAACTCCGCGGTGATGACCAATGCCGGTGCGATACCCGCGATGCCGTTGGCGTTGTCTCCCCATGCCGGCGAGACGAACCGGTGGCTACGTTGTGCGCGATCGGGGGTGTAGGCGGTATCGAACACCTCGCACAACCACGGCTGCAGGACGGCTTTCGAGCCCAGCGGTGACGGCTTCTGGGAGGGAGGCGTCACGATGTCGAGCGGCGGGTAGTGCAGAATCTGCAACGAGATGGCGGGGCCGTCGTTCTCCAGCGACATCCGCGACACGGCTGCCGACAGATTGCCTCCCGCGCTCTGGCCGCCGACGCACAACCGCCTGCCGTCCCAGTCACGCTCCGGTGCCGATGCCCACTGAACTACGTCGTAGAACTGCTCGGCGGGCGTGGGAAATCGTTTGTGCGGCGCCAACGCGTAATCCGTATTGAGCACATAGACATTGGCGTGGGCGGCGAGGAAGCGGCACCAGGCGTCGTCCTGCTCCCGGCGTCCCACTACGAAGCCGCCGCCGTGAGCATTCACGTACACCCCGGGGGTGCCTGTCGGCGACTGCGGGGGATAGATGGTCGCAGCAACCGGACCGTGGCGCGTCTCGATGCTGATATCGGTGGTGCGAATAGCGATTTCAGGGAACCGCGGTTCGCCGGCGGGGTGAATCGCAGAGTTGATCTTGGCGGCGAACCGGCGGGCAATGACGTCGGCCACCGCCCGTCGCGACAGTATTGACATGAATCCTCATTTCGTCTCGATTGCGCGACTCGGAGTCGCAGCGGCGCTCAGCCCTGGTGCTGACGTGCGCTGGGGTGACGCAGATGGTCGCGGGCAATGATCTCTTCCGGTTCGAGCATGGTGATCATGTCCACGTCGGGAGCGCAGATGCACACGGCGACGAACCGGCTCCAGGCCTGCGGATCGGGATTGGAGACCTGGTAGTGCACGACGTCACCGCCGGGTTCCCAGAACGCCTCGCCCGCAACGATTACCCGGGGCTCTTCGCCTTCCAGTTCGAAGAAGATGCTTCCCTCCAGTACGTAACCGAACACCGGTCCGGAGTGGCGATGGGGCGCGAGTCCGGGGTCTGCCGGTGGGAGTTCGACGAGCTGTGTCATCGCGTGCGAACCCTCGGGAATCGCGGGCGGGGTGGCGCAGAGCAGGTCGGTGACCTTGACGTTTCCTTTGGCCAACATGGGCTTGTCCTTTCAGGAGTGAGTGTTTCGTATCGTGTGACTGAGTAGCTCGCCTACTGCGCCGAACGTGAAGTGCGTCGGCAGTTCACCTGTCTCGTCCAGCCCGAAGAGGGCCCCGTACGATCGCAGAGACGTGATATCGCGGTGATCGGCAATGGTGACCGACGCGCAGGGGATCACCTTTTCCCGCGAGGCGAAGACGTAGATTCCGGGGCGTAGTTGATAGGTCGTGCACTCGTCGGTGTCCGCAAGGCCGGCCGCGGGTCCGGCCAGACAGTGCCACGTGTACGAGTGCTGTCCGAGGTAGATGTGCTCGTAGCTGTGATCGTCGCTGAAGGTCCACAGCAATCGTCGACCCAGGAGTGCGGTCGTGGGTGCCGGTTCCGGTCCGCGGGTCTCCAGTCCCTCGATGCGGCCCTGCAGGAAGTTGTGCTGGACCCGGGTCCGGCCTTCGGCCGGATCTCCGATCGTGCTCACGATGGCCAGGCTTCGTCCGTGGTCGAAGTCGAGGACGAGGCTGACTGCTGTATTCGGCACGTTCTCACGATGATGGAATTGTGTGTACACCAACCCTTCTGCGACGTCGAAGGCCTCGTAGTCGTCAATTCCGGAGATCGCGGGGTGCGGGTCGCCGGCTCCGGGCTCGTAGCTCCATTCGACGGTGGCCGTGCCGAAGCGATGCGACACCCGGCTGCCGTGGGAGTTGGTGAACACGATGTTGCGGCCGGCCACACTGCTCGACCTGACGGCCTTGTTGCCGTCGAATCCCGGCGCGAGTCCGTCCAGTGGCGGCCAGGTCCTGGTATCAGAGAAGTCGATGGAGTTGGTGGTCATGCGTGCTTTCTCCGTTCGTAGCGTTCGGGAGTACTCGAAAGTGCTCGGCGCGCGAGGGCCGGTCAGGTGAGGACGGGGTTCTTCTCGACGTCCCAACTGACGTGCAGCGACTCCGGGCCGCGGAACGAGGTGTTCGGAACGTAGTGGAACTCCTGGTGATCGAGAGTCATGTGAGGCAGGCGCCGCGTCAGTTCCTCCAGGTAGATGATCATCTCCAGCCGGGCGAGATGGTTACCCAGGCACATGTGTGTTCCCGCGCCGAATGCGATGTGCGCTTTGGCGTCTCGGTCGATATCGAACCGTTCGGGATCGTCGAACACGGAGCCGTCCTGGTTCGCTGACGCGATCACCATGAGGATCTTTCCGCCCGCGGGAATCGTCACGTCGCCGACCTGTACGTCCTGCTTCGCGACTCGGCGCCAAGCGGCCACAGAGGGATTGAGTCGCAGACACTCCTCGACCGCCGCGGGGATCAGAGATGGGTCCGCACACAGGCGATCCCACTGGTCGCGGTTCCTCAACAGAGTGACGACCGCGTTCGCGGTGGCATTCGTCGTGGTCTCGTGCGCCGCCATCGCGCCACCCATGACGTTCGTCTGCAGCCACGTGTCGGAGATGACGTCCGGGTGTTCGCGCTGCATCGTGATCGCATGGCCCAGCCACCCTGGTGGATTGTCGAGTTCCTTGAGTTTCCCGATGACGCGTTCACCCATCTCCCAGAACTGGCCCAGGCCGTCGGCGGCACGGATCTGCTCCTCTGGGCTCGGCCGGCCCCACACGAATTCGGTCATGGACGTGGCCAGCTTGCGTACGGTGTCGACGTCCTCCTCGGGAATCCCCAGGAACTGCAGAGCGACCAAACAGGGGATGTCCCAGAGCATATCGGCGACGAGATCGGCGTGACCCTGATCGACGAATTGATCGATGTAGGCGTTCGTCGTATCCCGAATGTAGGGAGCGAGAGGGTCGATCCGGTCCGGCATGAATGCCGGAGCGTTCAGCCGGCGGTACTGCCGATGCATGGGCGGGTCGGAATCCGCGAGGACAGGGCAGGGCGCGAAGTTGTACTTGCCGAGCTGCGCGCCGGCCTCCTCGGAAGGAGGGGTGACCGGCGTCAGGGTGATGGCCGCAGAGAAGTGATTGAATTGGCTGAAGACCGATTTCACGTCTTCGTGCCGCGTGACGACCCAGTAGTCCGAATCGTCGTTGTAGAACACCGGTTGGCTCTCGCGAGCCCACGCCAGCGAGGCCCCCGGATTCTCCTGATATTCGCGGTCGAAGAACGAGAATCCTGCGGCGGTATGAGCGACCGGGCACCCAGTCATTGTTTTCCTCTCTTCGGTGGGCTGTCAGAGGTCGAGCGTTATCTTTGGACACGCAGCCCTACTGATGCAGATCATCAAGGTGCTGTTTTCTTCCTGCTCTGCGGGGCTGAGAACTGAATCGCGGTGGTCGGCCAGGCCCGACACGATATTTGTTTCGCAGGTCCCGCACGTTCCCTCGGAGCAGGAGAATGGTGCGGGTATGCCGGCGGCCCGTGCTACGTCGAGGATTGATTGATCCGATCCGACCGAGACGGTGATACCGCTCCGGACGAATTCGACTTCGAATTCATCGAGGACGGGTGCGTCCGTCGGAGTTTTCGGAGTGAACCGCTCCAGGTGAATTTCGCCGATATTGTCGAAGTCGGCGGCCATCGCCTCCACAGCACACAGCAGACTCTCCGGGCCGCACACGTACACCGCGGTTTCGGGAGTGACATCCGCAAGGATGCGCGCGAGATCGATCCGCCCGTGGATGTCTGCCGGAACCAACGTCACGCGGTCGTGGTGAGCCTGTTTCAGGTCGTCTGCGAATGCCATGTTGCGTCGACTGCGACCTCCATAAATCAGGGACCATTCGGCGCCCACTCGATCGACCGACGTGATCATCGGGAGGAACGGGGTGATTCCGATTCCTCCCGCAATGAACAGATACCGGGGCGCGTCGACGAGGTGAAAGTTGTTGCGTGGCCCACGAATGGTGATGCTTTCGCCTTCGCGTAATTCGTGATGAAGGCGTGTGGAGCCGCCTCGGCCGTCGGGTTGGTACAGGACGCTCACCTGCCACGAACGACGATCGCCGGGTTCCCCGCACAGGGAGTACTGCCGGACCATGTCCGGTCCGAGTACGACGTCGATGTGGGAACCGGGCGTCCACTCGGGGAGGTCTCGACCGTCGGCGCGGACGAGGGTCAGCTGCGTGACGGTGTCGGTGATCGGCGTCTTGGCCTTGATTTCCATCGCGAGGTCCTCGTGTGCCTGATTCTCGGGGTCCGCTCGCCGAGGCTCCTGGCCGGAGTGTCGGGCCTCGAACTGCGATGCCATGGGGACTCCTTCGAATTTCGGCCGGATGCCCCGGCGTGGACTGTGTTGCACCAAGCCACGGTGTGATCGGACGCACCATCGGGCTGCGCGAATGGGGTAGGTCACAACGTGTGGTCCGTCGTAATCTGCCGTAGCGAGCGATTACGCACATGGGGCAGATCACGGTAGGGGGTACGGAAGTTGCGGATGTCCGTACTGGGTGCGGTCAGCGTCGAACGCGGTGAAACGGTTCCGACCTACGAGTTCGCGGTCCGGTCAGTGGGACTGTCCGATGTACCACGAGGCGATCTGGCTGCGCGAGACGAACCCGAGGCGCGTCATGATGTTCTCGATGTGGCTCTCCACGGTGCGCACGGAGATCACGAGAGCCGCCGCGATCTGTGGACTGGTCAGGCCCTTCGATATCAGGGCTGCGATCTCTTGCTGCCGACTGGTGAGCGCGGGTGGCTCATCCTCGGGAATCGACTCGGCGACCTGTTCCGCCAGTGCATAGGCGATGATTCCCGTCGGGGACCGCTTTGCGCCTGCCTGTAGAGCTGCCGACAGGGCCCGAGGCGCCATGGCCTGCTCGAGCAGACCGCGGCAGGCAGAGTGATATCCCGTGAGTGTCGGTCCGAATGCCACCAATTCCGTGCCCGTGCGCCGCCACAGGCTTCGAGAGGCCCCTATCAGTTGTGCCGCGCGCTCGAACTGACCGGTCGATCCCGCGATCCAGGCCAGAAGCTCGGTCATCAGGGCGGTCCCCAGGGACGGATCGAAGATGCGGTGATCACGAAGCGCGTCGAGCGCGGTCTCATGTGCCGCGGTGAAGTCGCCTTGCAGCCAGTGGTCGAGGCCCTGGCTCCACTTCAGGTACGAGCGCGCCCATCGTTCACCGCGATCCCGGCACACGGCCAGCGCCGACGTGCTGACGGCCGAGGCTTCCGCGCTACGGCCGTCGAGGGAAAGCACGACGGCGTACTCGAAGGACGCCATCAGCCATTCGGCGGTCTCGCCGACGTCGGCCAACTCTCGCAGCGCGACCTCGAAATGAGTCTCGGCCTCGGCAAGGTCGCCGCGAAGCTGTGCAGCGAGTCCCCGCAGCCCGACGCAGTGGGCCGCCGCATCAGCAAGGTGAAGCTGCGTCGCCAATGCTTCGCATTCGTCGAGGCGCAGTGCTGCCACCTCGTGGTCGCCCTGGAGAAGCGACACCCTGGCAGCGACCCACAGCGCTTTTGCCCGGGCCGGCGTGGGCGCCCGGTCACCGTCGGGTGCGTCGAGCGCTTCGTCTGCCCACCTGCGACCCTCGGCAATGTATCCATCGGCGTACCAGCGATATCGCAGTCCGGCGATCAACTCGAGTTGGTAGTCGTGGCCCGGGCCTACGGTGTCCAGCGCGGCGCGGAGATTTTCCCGCTCGATGCGCATCCACTTGGCAGAGGCGGCTTGGTCGGGCCCGCACCAGGACCGTTCCAGGCCTTTGACCACGCCGAGAAAGTACTGACGGTGGCGGCTGTGGAATTTCTCGGAGTCTCCCGTCAGCGCGAGTATCTCTGCGCCGTAGGCCCGGATGGTTTCCAGCATCCGGAAGCGCATCGTCGATTCTTGGTCCTCGACTCCGAGGATGGATTGATTCACCAGGGAACTCAACAGATCGAGCGTGGTTGTGGACAGGTGGCCGCCCTCGGCGTCTCCGCCCCCGCACACGCCTTCGGCCGACGTCAGGTCGAAACTGCCTGCGAAAACGGAGAGGCGCGCCCACAGATCACGTTCCGGTTCCGTGCAGAGTGCAAAACTCCAATCGACGAGCGATCGGAGGGTCTGCTGGCGCGGTGCGGCCGATCGACTTCCCATTGTGAGCAGCCCGAATCGGTCCGTCAGTCGTTCCAGGATCTGGTCGAGCGAAAGAATGCGCATTCGGGCGACCGCGAGTTCGATTGCCAGCGGAATTCCCTCCAGCTGAATAACCAAACGCGCCGCTGCGGCAGCATTGTGCTCGTCGAGGACGAAACCGGGCGAGGCGGCCTCCGCACGTTCATGGAGTAATCGGATCGACTCGAATTGCGACAAGGATTCCACGGTGACCGGCGCCGCGTCATCGGGAACGGTGAGTGGAGGTACTGGATAAAGGAATTCTTCGGTCATCGTCAGCGAGGTGCGGGTAGTGACCAGAATCCGTGTCGACGGCGCATATCGCAGAATTTCGCTGACCAATGCGACGCACCCCGGGAGCACGTGCTCGCAATTGTCGAGGATGAGCAGGATCTCGCGATCGCGAAGATATTCGATCAGCTTTGCCGTGGCGTCACGATTCGACTGATCGACAATTCCCAGTGCGTGAATGACTGCAGAAGGTACGTCGCCTCCGTCCGAGACGGACGCCAATTCGACGAAGTACACGCCGTTTTCGAAAAGGTGGTTCGTCTCGTCGGCGACGTGCAACGCCAATCGGGTCTTGCCGACTCCGCCCGGCCCGATCAGGCTCACCAGCCGTCCGTTCGCCAGGCGGTCGCGGATCTCCTTGCGCTGCTGACGCCTGCCGACGAAGCTGGTCGCGGTGGACGGAACGTTGCCGCTGCGAGTTCTCGCCTTCGACACGACACCTCCACATTGCGACAGACGAAGTCAGAATATCGCAACCCCGGCGATGTGACGTCGGAATACCGAAACTCTGTTCGAAGGCGGCGTCATCGCTGAGCCGTCGGGCGGCGGTCCGTGTCGGACCGTCGTATCCGCGCTCTCTTCTGATTCTGCGGTGAGTGTGATAGAAGATAGGCACGGACACGCCGCGTGGCGATCCGTTCACCGCGAGGTCGATTACATTGCGCGAGAGCTTTTCCGGCACCCAGTCAAGCGGCGAGCACCCCGGGGGTGGCATACGAAATCCCGATTGGGACGCGGTGTCCCATGCAGTATCCGACGCCTATTTTCCGCATGAGCTCATGCCCCTGGCGGCTTCCGGCCCTGCCACGTCTTCAGGGGTGTCGGCCCTGCATCTCGGGCCGCTGCACATTGTGCGAATCAATTGGGGCGCTGATGTTGCCGTTCACAGTGAGCATCCCGGCGCCGTCGGCATCAACATCCCGCTTCGCGGCGAGCTGGAGACCCGGATCAGGGGGCGACTCGTCGTGTCCACCCCGGGCTTCGCCACGGTCAACCCCGCTGACACGCCGGCCGATATCACGCGGTGGCCGGGCACCTGCACGATTCTCGGCGTCAAGATCGATCGGGATTTCGTCCAACGCGAGTTGTGGCGCGTGACAGGCCGAGCCGACGCAGTGATCCCCGATCAGATCGATTTGCGCAGGCCCGCTGCTGCAAGCTGGTTTCGACTGCTGAGCAGCATTGTCGATCAACCCGTTGATGACGCGCTGTTGACCAACACACATGTGGCACAGGGACTGGCGGCATCGCTCACCGATGGATTCCTGCTCGCTGTTCTTCCGGACGAGACCGACGATCGGTACGCTGTCCGACCCCGGATCGTCACTCGCGTGATCGATGCCATCCATGCCGAGCCCGACCGTCTGTGGACCGCAGCGGAGATGGCCGACGTCGCCGGGGTCAGCGTACGGCGCCTGCAGGAGGGCTTCCGCATCTACCTCGGCAAGACTCCCCGCGAATGCCTGACCGAGATCCGTCTCGCCGGCGTCCGAGCCGAACTCGCCTCGGGCTCGGCCCGTTCGGTGACCGACGTTGCCCTGAAATGGGGGTTCACTCATTTCGGCCGGTTCGCCGCCGCGTTCCGGCAGCGCTACGGTGTGCCACCTTCTTCGTTGTTGCATTGACTCGGCATCCGCGGCGAGATGCCCGCACCGGCGTAAGCTCCTGGTCAGGCCTTCCCGTCAACTGGAGGATGTGCTGAGCGCCGACGAAGGGGTGTCCGCCGACACCACGGACACCGATCCACCACCGGCCCCGAGGGCCGGGTTGGATCTGCACCTCGAGCGGCCTGCCGGCCGGGTCCGCGACAGCGTGATGGACGCTCTGCGTGACGCCATCCGTTCGGGCCGGCTGTCCCCGGGCACTCGGCTGCCGTCGAGTCGCGCGTTCGCCTCGGACCTGGGCATCGCGCGGAACACAGTGGCGCGGGCGTACGCGGAACTCGTCGAGGAGGGTTGGCTGACGTCACAACACGGCTCCGGGACGACGGTGTCCCGCCGTGCTGCGGAGGCAGTGCGGGCCGAAGGGCTTCGCGTGCGGAGGCTGCCGGCGCGCCGCCCGGGCCACGATCTGCGACCGGGACAGCCCGACCTGTCGTCGTTCCCGCGCGGGCAGTGGAGTCGCGCCGTCAAGCAGGCGCTCCACGCGGTCCCGTTCGAGGCGTTCGGTTACGCGGACCCGTACGGCCGTCCCGAACTGCGTCTGGCGCTTGCCGAGTACCTGGCGCGGGCTCGCGGCGTCGTCTGCAGGCCCGACAACATCGTGGTCTGCTGTGGTGCCGCGGAGGGGCTCACCCTGTTGGCCCGTGCGCTGGCCGGTGCCGGGGTGGTCTCCCTGGCCGTCGAGTCTTACGGGTTGCCGACCCACCGCGAAGCACTGCGCACGGCAGGGTTGCGCTGTCCGCCGCTGGCCGTCGACGGCGGTGGCGCAGATGTCGCCGCGCTCGACGACATGCAGGATGTGGGTGGCGTGCTGCTCACCCCGTCGCACCAGTTCCCGACCGGCGTACCGCTGCGCTCCGACCGGCGCGCGGCCGTCGTCGACTGGGCGGGCAGAACCGGCGGCGTGATCATCGAGGACGACTACGACGGGGAATTCCGCTATGACCGCAGCCCCGTCGGCGCGCTTCAGGGTGTCGACCCCGAACGGGTGGTGTACATGGGCACCTCGAGCAAGTCCCTTGCCCCGGGCCTCCGGCTCGGCTGGCTGGTCCTTCCGGACCGGCTCGTCGAGACGGTGGCCCGCCAGAAGGGCGAGACCGAGGCCACCTGCGGCTTCGTCGACCAACTGGCGATGGCCGAGTTCATCCGAACCGGCGCCTACGACAAGCACATTCGTGCGATGCGCGCGCAGTACCGTCGCCGGCGGGAGCAGCTCGTCGACGCGGTCGGCCGGTCGTCGCCTGCCACTCGCGTGACCGGACTGCCTGCGGGCCTGCATGTGCTGCTGCACCTGGCCGGCGGCAACGAGAGCGCCGCCGCGCAGGAACCGGCGTGGCGGAATCTCGCTGTCGAGGGTCTCGCGCTCTACCGCCATCCCGAAGTCGACGTCGACCGCGACGGTCTGGTCGTCGGTTTCGCCGCGCCGGCGCAGAGCGCATGGCCTGCCGCCGTGGAGGCGTTGGTCCGGCAACTCCCGTGAGTGGACCCCGAATTCGGTGTGGAAGTGGCCCACGCGGCGGCTCGCTGCCGTACTAGCCTCAGAGCATGCTGAATACAGCAAACGTCGAGGTCACCGACCTGCTCTGCGCCACCCCAGCGCACGTCAGCACCAGGCCTGAGCGCCGCCGCGACGACACGTCGCGCAATCGAAACGAAACGAAGTGAGGTTTTCATGCAAGCGGTCATCGCGTCCGACCAGAAATCCGGTGTCGGTGGACTGTCGGTGGCGGAAGTTCCGTACCCGCATGCGGCAGAGAACGACGTCATCGTCCGCGTGCACGCCGCGAGCTTCACGCCCGGTGAGCTCGACTGGCCCGGCACCTGGTCCGACCGTGCGGGACGCGACCGGGCACCGTCCATTCCCGGGCACGAACTCTCCGGCGTCGTTGCTGAATTAGGTTATGGCACGACCGGTCTGACAATCGGTCAGCGCGTGTTCGGGGTCGCCGACTGGACCCGCAACGGTACGCTCGCCGAGTACGTCGCGGTCGAGGCCCGAAACCTGGCGCCGCTGTCGGGCGGTGTCGATCACACCGTGGCCGCCGCCCTGCCGATCTCCGGGCTCACCGCGTGGCAGGCGCTGTTCGATCACGGGCGACTCGCCGCGGGGCAGACGGTACTGATCCATGGTGCGGCCGGCGCGGTCGGGTCGATGGCAGTGCAACTGGCGCTCGACGCCGGCGCCCGGGTCATCGGCACCGGTCGTGCTCGGCACGCTGACACGGTTCTCGGTCTCGGCGCCCACGCCTTCGTGGATCTGGATCGACACCGGCTCGAAGATCTCGGCGAGGTCGACGTGGTACTCGATGTCATCGGCGGCGAAACACTCGACCGTTCAGCGAAACTGGTGCGTTCCGGTGGCGTCCTCGTCACCATCGCGGAACCCCCGCGGGTGATGCCCGAGCAGGGACGGGCGATATTCTTCGTCGTCGAATCCGATCGTGAGTGCCTGGTCCGCCTCGAGCGCCGGGTCCGGGACGGTCGCCTGCGGCCACCTGGAACAAGCGTGCGGCCACTCTCCGAAGCCGTCGCTGCCTTCGGTTCCCGACACGGTGCGGGCAAGCCGGTCATCCTGATAGCAGCAGATGATCTGGGGCGCATCGGAGCACGCGCAGAAGGGCATTGACGGCGATCCGCATTCCCCCTTTCACGAAGGAACATTCGATGCCCCAGTCGCTCGACGGTCGACGCGTCCCTTTCGACAGCGCCGACCCCAACTCCGCAGGACGCGTAGCCGTCATCGTCCTGTTCTCGGCCGTTGTCGCCATGCTCCTTCTCATGGCGCCTGCCGCGGCAAGCCAACTGCAACTGCAGCTCGCACTGAGTCCGTCGCAGACGGGTGATCTGTTCGCTGCCGAACTCGGTGCGATGAGTATCGCGTCGATTCCCGCGCTGTGGTGGATGAAGAAGTACAACCTCCGCACCATGTCCACGATCTTCGGGACGATCTTCATCATCGGCAATATCGGCTCGGCCTACATCGGCGAATACGGAACCTTGGTCGCGGTCCGATTCCTGACCTCCCTCGCGGGCGGATCGCTGATGGTCCTGTGTATGTCACTCGCAGCCCAGACCAGGGACCGCAACCGTGTCTACGGCCTGTGGCTGATGGGGCAACTCTGCTTCGGTGCGATCGGACTGGCCGTACTCCCGAAGTTCTTCGGCACCTTCGGGATCGGCATCGCATATTGGGTTCTCGCCATTCTCATGATCGTCGTCCTCCCGCTCGTCCGCTTCCTGCCGCAACGCAACACCTTCGCGGGCCGCGCCGGCGACGAAGACACGCTCCCCACAGCGAACTACGCCCTTCGTGCGACCGTGGGCCTGATCGCGCTGCTCGCCTTCTATGTCAGCCTCAGCGGCATCTGGACGTTCCTCGGTGGCATCGCGGGCGCGTCGATGATCGACAACGAAACCTCGAGCGTGATCCTGTCGATCGCCACCGTGCTCGGCATCGCAGGGTCGGTCGGGGCCACCGTTCTGGGTGCACGCCCGAGCACCCGATTCAATCTCCTCGTGGGCTACCTCGCGATGACCCTGTCGGTCGCGCTGCTGGCGGGAATGCCCGGGGTTCTCCGATTCACCCTGGCCGCGTTGCTCTTCAAGTTCACCTGGACCTTCATCCTTCCTTACCTCATGGCCACCCTCTCCGGGTTGGATCGGTCCGGGCAGTTGGTGAACCTGGCGAACCTCGCCATCGGCGGCGGATTCGCGCTCGGCCCGTTGATGGGTGGACGCCTCGTCGAAAGCGCCGGCGGGTACGGCACGCTCATCGCGGTCAGCGTCGCAGGACTGCTCCTGTCTCTGGTACTGATCCTCGTCGCACAACCCCAGCGCACCGCTGCCGCGCACCCCGCGGTCGCGGTCTCCGAAATGGCCGAGTAGTCCGAGGTGCGGGCGGGGCCTGCGAGTACGCTGGCGCGGTCGAGGAGGAGAGAGGTTGTGCCCATGAGTGAGCCGTATGCAGTCGTCGGAGCGACGGGTGGTCAAGGAGGTGCTGTCGTCGACGCGTTGCTCGAGCGAGGGCGTGAGGTCCGAGCGCTCGTCCGTCGAAGCTCCTCTCGCTCAGAGGCGTTGCGCCTGCGAGGTGTCGACATCGCGGTGGCCGACATCACCGATCGGGCGGCGATCGCGTCTGCAGTCGACGGGTGTGCGGGCGTGTTCGCCGTGACGACGCCTTTCGAGGACGGCCCGGAGGCGGAGATCGCTCAGGGTGCCGCGCTCGTCGGCGCGTTCGGTGACTCCGGTGTTCCGCACGTGGTGTTCTCTTCGGTAGCCGACGCGGACAAGAGCACCGGGGTGCCACATTTCGACACGAAGGCCGTGACCGAGGCGTTGCTGCGAGAATCCTCGGTCTCGTACACGATCGTCGGCCCGACCTACTTCTACGACAACCTGCTCGGCGGCCTCGACGGCATCCGCCACGGCCGGCTCGATCTGCCTCTGCCCGTCGACACCCCGCTGCAGCAGTTGTCGCGCCGGGACCTCGGCCGGTTCGTCGCCCTCGTGTTCGGCGATCCGGACCGATTTGCCGGGACCAGAATCGACCTGGCATCGGATGATCCGACGCCTCGTCGAATGGCGGAGGTGCTCGGTGGGGTGCTGGGCACACCGGTGCATGCCCATTCGTCCGACGCGGACGCGATCTCGTCGCCGGACATGCGCGCGATGTTCCGCTTCCTCACCGACACGGGGTACGACGCGAACATCGGCGAACTGCGCCGGCTCTACCCCGAGGTGGGCTGGCAGAGCTTCGCCGAGTGGGCGGCCGAGTTGGTCTGAGGTCCGAGGAGCGGGCCAGCGGGTATTCGATAACCGTAGCGGTCGCCACGATTATGTAATATGGAGGTCGGAGCCCGGTACTCGAACACCAGCAGTGAGGACGGCCATGGGCGTGCAGGCCAATACCAGAGCCATCGAGAAAGAGATCGTCACCGATTTCAGCGAGCGGATGAGCTACGGCTCGTACCTGGACCTCGACACCCTGCTGAGCGCGCAGAAACCGGTGAGCAGGCCCGAGCATCACGACGAGCTGCTGTTCATCATCCAGCACCAGACCACCGAACTCTGGCTGAAGCTCGTCCTGCACGAAACTCTCGCGGCCCGGGACGCTTTCGATGCGGACGACATCGGCAGGGCGCTCAAGTGCGTGGCGCGCGTCAAGCACATCCAGAAGACGCTGACCGAGCAGTGGTCGGTGCTGGCCACGCTGACGCCCACCGAGTACTCCGAGTTCCGGCAGTTCCTCGGCAATTCGTCCGGGTTCCAGTCCTATCAGTACCGCGCCGTCGAGTTCGTGCTCGGCAACAAGAACGCCGGGATGCTGAAGGTGTTCGAGGCGGATCCTGCTGCCCACGAACTGCTCGACCGGCTGCTCCGCGAGCCGAGTCTGTACGACGCGTTCTGGCAGTGCCTGTCGCGGCTCGGATACGACGTGCCGGCGTCCGCGCTGAACCGCGACGTGACCGCCGCCTACAGCCTGAACGACGATCTCATGCCGCTGATCAAGTTCGTGTACGAGAACTCCGAGGAGCACTGGGCCGTCTACGAGGCGTTCGAAGAGTTCGTCGACCTCGAGGAGAACTTTCAGCTGTGGCGCTTCCGCCACATGCGCACGGTGCTGCGGACCATCGGGATGAAGTCCGGGACGGGAGGATCCAGCGGTGTGGGATTCCTGCAGAAGGCCCTCGAACTGACGTTCTTCCCGGAACTGCTGGCCGTGCGCACCGAGATCGGGCGATGATGACCGCGTCCACGGATGTGCTGGCGGCCCGGGCCGCGGAACTCGACGCCGCGGACCCGCTGCGCTCGTACCGCGACCTGTTCATCGGCGCCGACGACCGATCGGTGCCCGCCTACCTCGACGGGAACTCGCTCGGCAGGCCCACCAAGGCGAGCGCCGAGCGTATCACCGCGTTCGTCACGCAGTCGTGGGGTGGCCGGCTGATCCGCGGGTGGGACGAGGAGTGGTACGAACTGCCGATCACGATCGGCGACACCCTCGCGCGGGTGTCGCTGGGCGCGGCCGCCGGGCAGACCACCATCGGCGACTCGACGACGGTCCTGTTGTACAAACTCGCGAGGGGCGGGCTCGCGTTGCGGCCGGGACGCACCGAGATCGTCGTGGACCGCGACAACTTTCCGACGGACCGGTACGTGCTCGAATCCATCGCCGGGGAACTCGGGCTCACCCTCCGGTGGATCGAATCGGATACCCGGGGCGGCGTCACCGTCGACGACCTGCGGTCCGTGGTCTCCGAACACACCGCGCTCGTCGTCCTCAGCCACGTCGCGTACCGCTCGGGCTACCTGGTGGACGCGGCCGGGGCCGCCCGGGTGGTGCACGAGGCGGGGGCGCTCCTGCTGCTCGACCTGTGCCACTCCGTCGGCTCGGTTCCCCTCGACCTCGACGCGTGGGGTGTCGACCTGGCGGTCGGGTGCACGTACAAGTACTTGAACGGCGGACCCGGCTCACCGGCGTTCGCGTACGTCCGGGCCGACCATCAGCAGGACTTCGTGCAGCCGATCTGGGGCTGGATGGGCCGCGAAAACCCGTTCACGATGGCGCAGGGTTACGAGCCGGCGCCGGGGATCCGGCGCGTGATCAGCGGAACGCCGTCGGTCCTCGGCATGATCGCACTGCAGGACACCCTGGCCCTCCTGGGAGAGGTCGGGATGGGCGCCGTGCGGGCCAAGTCGATCGCCCTGACCGAGTACGCACTCGACCTCGTGCGCGAGGTGCTGATTCCGCTCGGCGTGGAGATCGGATCACCGGAGAATTCCGCCGAGCGGGGCGGTCACGTCATCATCGACCACCCGCGGTTCGAGGTCGTGGTGCAGCGACTGTGGACGAAGGGCGTCATACCCGATTTCCGGGCCCCGCAGGGACTGCGTCTCGGCCTGAGCCCGCTGAGCACGAGTTTCGGCGAGGTGTGCGCCGGGATACTCGCGATCCGTGATGAACTCGCCGACTGAACCGGCGAGCGCGATCCTCGACGACTTCGATTCGCGACCGGGCAGCGCCACGTCGCTGATCCGCACCGTGCTCGGTGCGTACGTGCGCGACGTCGGCGGGTGGGTGGCGATCGCGGATTTCGTGGAAGTGATGCAGGCGGTCGGTATCCCGCCCGAATCGACGCGCATCGCGGTGGCCCGGCTGAAGAAGAAGGGAGTGCTCCGCCCCCGCGCCCGCGACGGCCGCAGCGGGTACGAGGTGACCGAGCAGGCCGAGTCGATGTTCACCCGCGGCGATCCGCGGATCTTCGGTTTCCGTCAGATGGCGGACACCGATCCGTGGCGGCTGATCTCGTTCACCATCCCCGAATCGCAGCGAGCGGCGCGACACCAGTTGCGCAGGCGGCTCGGCTGGATCGGGTGCGGAACCGTGTCGCCGGGACTGTGGATCGCCCCCGAATACCTCGCAACCGAGGTCGGGGACATCGTCGACGCGCTGGGTCTTACCGAGTACGTGACCACGTTCGTGTCGACGTCGGTGTTCGTCCCCGATTCGATGGGGGACGCGGCGGCCCGGTGGTGGGATCTGGGCGGCATCGCCGCGCGGCACCGCGACTTCCTGGACCGCCACCGCGTCGCACTCGCCGCCACTGGGGAGGTGTCGCCACGCGAAGCGTTCGTGCGCTTCGTGCCGCTGCTCGACGAATGGCGCATCATCCCGTACGTCGACCCGGGCCTGCCGGAAGGGATGCTGCCCGCGGACTGGCCCGGCGCCGACAGCGTTCACCTGTTCGCGTCGGCGCGGGACCACTACCTCGACGGGAGCCGCGACTGGGTGCGGAGCGTGCAGTCGCGGCTCCCGGCCTGAGGGGTGTCAGCCCAGGAATTCCTCGCCGATGTTCTTGGCCCACTCCTCGGCCTGATCCTTCGGGCGGACGGAGCCGGAGCCGTCGTGCCGACCGTGTTCGCCGACCTGGACCGCGCCGAGGGCGATCAGCTTCGCGGCCATGATCTCGCCGCCGCGGTTGTACGTCTCCTCGTACACCTTGTCGCCGAGGCCGAACAGCGCGAACTGCATGCCGGTGAGGTCGGGTTCGTCCTCCTCGAGCCCTTCGAAGAAGGGTTCCGCGCCGGTGGGCAGCTCGCCCTCACCGTACGTGGAGCACACGATGACGTGGAAGTTCGCGGGGTCGAGATCGCCCGCATCGAATTCCATCATGTCGTACAGGGACGTGTCGCCGTAGTCGCCGAGCACGTCGGCGATGTTGTCGGCCACCAGTTCGGAGGTCCCGCCCTCGCTGCCGTACAGAATCACCACTGCCATTGTTCTTGCTCCTCGTGAGTAGCTGCCGACGTGGTCAGTACACGTCGCGCAGGTAGCGCTTTTCCTTCTTGAGCTTGGTCACGTAGTCGGCGGCCTGCTCGGTGGAAAGGGTGCCATGGGTGGCGATCACCTCGTGCAGGGCCCGGTCGACGTCCTTCGCCATGCGGGTGGCGTCGCCGCAGACGTAGAAGTGGCCGCCGTCCTCGAGCCAGGCGAACAACTCGGCGCCGTTCTCGATCATCCGGTTCTGCACGTAGATCTTCTCCGCCTGGTCGCGGGAGAAGGCGAGGTCGAGGCGGGTGAGCAGACCGCTGTCGCTCATCGCGGCGATCTCCTCCTCGTAGATGTAGTCCGACGCGCGATGCTGGTCGCCGAAGAACAGCCAGTTGCGTCCCGACGCGCCCCGCGCCTGCCGCTCCTGGAGGAACGCGCGGAACGGCGCGATGCCGGTGCCGGGGCCGACCATGATCATCGGTGCGTCGTCGTTCGCGGGCACGCGGAACGACTTGTTCTTCGACACGAAGATCCCGCCGTTGCCGCCCTCGGCGATCCGATCGGCGAGGAAGGTGGAGCACACGCCGCCGCGGTCGCGTCCGGCGGAGCTGTGGCGGACGCTGGCGACGGTCAGGTGCACGCTGCCAGGGTTGGCCAGCGGGCTGGAGGAGATGGAGTACGCCCGGTGCTGCAACGGCTTCAACAGTCCGACGAACTGGTCCGCCGTGAATGTCACCGACGGTTCGAGCAGCAGCAGGTCGAGCACGTCCTTGCCCCACAACCAGGCGTCGAGGGCCTCCTTGTCGCCGTGCCGCAGCACGTGGCTCAGCTCCTCGTCGCCCGCCCGCTTCTCGATCTCGTCGATGAATTCGTGGCTCGGCGTGGAGATCTCGTACGCGTGCAGCAGCAGGTCGCTGAACGGGCGCTCCTTGCCGGTGACGGCGGCATCGGCCGGGATACCCAGCCGGTCGACGAGGGCGTCGACGAGGGCGGGATCGTTGATCGGCATCACACCGAGCGCGTCACCGGCCTCGTAGTCGAGACCGCTGTCGGCGAGCGCGAACTCGTAGTGGCGGATCTCCTTCGCGGATGTGTCGCTCGACAGCCGCCGGTTCACGGACAGCGTGGAACCGTAGGGGTTCTTGCGGTTCCACTGCGACCGGGTGCGGGCCGGTTTCGTCACCGGCTCGGCGACGTCGGCGACGGCGGACTCGCCGCGAATGCCCTCGACGGCCGCGAACAACGGCAGGGTGTCGGCAACCCACGCGGCGGCGGCGTCCTCGTAGTCGACGTCGCAGTCGACGCGCGGCGTGACGCGGTGGGCCCCGAGCTGCTCGAGCCTCGTGTCGATCATCTTGCCCGCCTGGCAGTACCCGTCGTACCCGGTGTCGCCGAGTGCGAGCACCGCGAAGTCGGTGGTCTCGAGCCGCGGTGCGGTTTCCGCGGCCAGCGCCTGCCAGAACAGTTCGGCGTTGTCGGGCATCTCGCCCTCACCGTAGGTGGAGGTGACGACGAGGACGCGCTGCATCGCGGCGAGTGCGTCCGTGTCGACGTCGTCGAGGGCGCTCACGACCGGCGCGAAGCCGTGCGAACGTGCCGCGGCCGCAGCGTCTTCCGCGACACCCTCGGCGTTTCCGGTCTGGCTGCCGTAGAGCACGTGCATGGCGGGCAGCTGTCCACCGGCCGCCCCGGCGGGCGCGTCGGAGCCGCCGACGACCAGACGCGAGCTCATTCCGGCGAGAAAGCCGGTGAGCCAGACGCGCTGGTCCTCGCTGAACGGGGCGTCCTGGGGAATGTAGGGCAATTTCATGAGGGCACCACGTCTCTCGTGGGGATCAGATCGGGGAGGGCGTGCTGCGCGAACAGCTCCTCGAAACCGGGCAGCCGGCCGATCTTGTCGACGTTCTTCGCATCCTGGTGCACGATCCAGCCGTACGTGCCGGGGGCGTCGATGGACCGGACGTTGCGGCGGCGCAGCGCATCCTTGTAGTCGGCGAGCCGCTTGGCCGCCACCATCACGGCCAGATCCTCGTCGCTGTAGTCCTTCAACGCTTCCCGTGCGTAGCGCTGCAACCGCTGCATGAGGAAGAAGTCCTCGGTGAGCAGCAGGTTGCGGACGGCCTTGTCGACGGCCGAGTCGGACGGATCCGTGACACCGGGCAGCTTGGACAGCGCCATCTCCTGCGCCGCGTTCAGCACGGTGTAGTTGTTCAGCAGCGCGAACATCGCCTCGGTGTCGGCCTCGCCGTAGCCGGGCACGGCGCCGTCCAGCACGGCGTGACCGTCCCGGTAGTCCAGCTTGAACTTGCGCACCTGGTGCCCGACCAGCGCGGCGGCCAGTTCGTCGGCCAGGTCCTTGCGGGGCTTGGCCTTCAGGATCTCGTCGCTGTCCTGGTACTGCAGCAGCGCGCGCGGCATGCCGTACACGAAGTGGTGCTGCTCGGTCTCCCAGTTCTCCAGCAGCCACGCCGCCTTGGCGGAGCCGGTGGCCTCGAGGTGCCACCCGAGCAGCACGTGCACGGCCTGACGGTGCAGCGCGGCGTGCTCGCCGTCGCCGGTGATCGAACCGAGCAGGATCGAGTCGGCGCTGGCCTTGCCGGGCAGCTTGTTCTCGGGGTCGTACTGGTAGACGAAGCCACCGCTCATGCCGTTGCCGACGCCCTTGCCGAAGCCACCGAGGTTGAGGACGGCGCCGTTGGTCATGTACTCGCAGGCGAAGTCGCCGACACCCTCGACGACCGCAGTCGCACCCGAGTTGCGCACGGCGAAGCGGTCACCCGCCTGGCCCTCGACGAACGTGCGGCCACCGGTGGCGCCGAACAGTGCGAAGTTTCCGATCAGCACGTTGCCGCCGTGGCGGTCCGAACCGCCACCGGGGGAGCGCACGACGATGCTGCCGCCGTTCGCGCCCTTGCCGACACCGTCGTTGGCGGTGCCGGTGTGCACCAGGGCCATGCCGTCGTTGCAGAACGCGCCGTACGACAGGCCCGCCGACCCGGACGTCGCGATCCGGACGCTGCCGTCGCGCAGGTAGCCGCGGCCGCGCTCGTCGCGGAGGACGGCGGGCAGCGCGATGTCGGTGAGCTCGTGGTTGAGCATCCGCTCGATGTCGACCGCCAGCTGGGCGCCGACGCTCTTGTTGCGGTTGCTCAGGTGCACGCCGTCGCCGAGTTCGACTGTGGCCTCGCCCTGCTCGATCAGCGCGGCACGCAACTGCACGAGCCAGCCGTCGTCGAGCGTGTAGTCCTTCTCCAGGTACACCGGATCGCCGATGGTGACCTCGTCGACCACGGCGAGCATCGCGCGCAGGTCGAGCTGGCCGACGCTGGACGGGTGGTCCAGCAGCTGCAGCAGATCCGAGCGTCCCCGGGCCTCGCGCAGCGAGGACATGCCCAGCTCGGCCAGCACCTCGCGGGTCTCGTGCGCGATGTTGAGCAGGTACTGCGCCATCGCGCGCGGGTCACCGTCGAACAGCTCGGGGTTGGTGGTCAGACCGGCCGGGCACTTGACGTTGCAGTTCTTGGCCATGACGCACTTGAGCATCATCAGCGCGGTGGTGCCGAACTCGAAGCTGTCCGCGCCGAGCAGCGCCGACTTCACCACGTCGCTGGCCGTCTGATGCGCGCCGGAACAGCGGAGCAGCACCTTCTGCCGCAAACCGTTGGCGCACAACGCCTGATGGACCTCGGCGACGCCGATCTCCGCCGAACGTCCGGCGTACTTGAGGCTCGTCACCGCGGCCGCACCGGTGCCACCGGTGTTGCCTGCCACGTTGATGACGTCGGCTCCGGCCTTCGCGACACCCACCGCGATGGTGCCGATGCCCTCCGAGGACACGAGCTTCACGATGACGCGGACCCGCGCCGCCTTGCAGTCGTGAATCAGCTGCGCGAGGTCCTCGATCGAGTACGTGTCGTGATGCGGTGGGGGAGAGACGAGTTCGACGCCGGGAGTGCCGCCGCGCGCGGCCGCGATCTCGACGGTCACCTTCGGTGCGGGCAGCTGCCCGCCCTCGCCGGGCTTGGCGCCCTGCGCGATCTTGATCTCGAGTTCCTCGAGCATCGGGTCGGCGAGGTAGCCGGCCCACACACCGAAGCGGCCCGACGCGAACTGCTTGATCCGGGAACCGCGGATGGTGCCGTAGCGGGAGATGTGCTCGCCGCCCTCACCGCTGTTCGACATGCCGCCGACCATGTTGGTGCCGTGCGCGACGGCCTCGTGCGCGTTGGAGTTCAGCGCGCCGTGGCTCATGGCGCCGGACGTGAGGAACGGGGTGATCTCGCTGGCCTTCTGCACCCGGTCGATCGGCAGGCTCGCCGGAGCGGTGCGCAGCAGCGACAGGCACCGCAGCGCCTCACCGGACGTGCGCACGAGCAGCGCGTCACCGTCGACGCGGTGCTCGCGCAGGTCGTCGCCGAACCGCATCACCAGCGACTCGCCGAGTGCCGCGAGCACGGCGGCCTCGCCCGCGTGGGGGCCGGTGAGCCGGAGCCGGAACCCGTCGTCGCCGACGGCCTCGGATGCGAGTCCGCGCACCGCGAAGCTGTTGTTGCCCTTGCGGGAGAAGCGGCCCATCTGCTTGCGGAACTCGGCCGCCGTGGTGAGGAACGTGACGTCGGCGGGCAGATCCAGGACGTCGCGCAGCGCTGCCGGACGACGGGTCCGCTCGTCGGCCATCGTCCGCGCGAACGCACGGTAGCCGGGGGTGATCTCGAAGCGGTCGATCGCCTCGTGCGTCAGCTTCTGGAAACCGGCGTTGCGGTAGGCGTCGTCGTCGAGACCGAACGCGTCCTCGAGCCGGTTCAGCGGCAGCAGTCGCAGCGACTCCGTGTGGTCCTGCGTGCCCGCCGTGTCGAACGCGATGGGTTCCTCGGTGAGGTCGACGAAGCCGCGTACGGCCGCCGTGCCGTACGAGTGGCCTGCGCCCTCCGCCCGCTCCTTGAACAGGCCGAGCAGCGGGACGTCCTTCTCCCCGGTGACCGACAGCGCGCGCTGGTGCCAGTCCGCGACGGCCTGCGCGATGACGGCGAACCCGACGCCGCCGACCGGCGTCTTCACGTTCGCGAAGTAGCGGCGCAGCACCCGATCGTCCGTGTCGAGGTAGTTGGGTTCGAAGAACTCGCCGCCGATGTAGCTCTCGGCGGTGCACAGGCCGACCCGGCCCATCGTCTTCATCAGCGACTTCTCGGCGGCCTTCGCGAACCGCTTGAACGCCTGGTCGGCGTCGTCGGCGAACTTCTCCTCGGCGCGCAGACGGACGGCCAGGGGGTAGATCGCGGCCGCGCCGAAACCGAGGGCGGCGGCGACGTGGTGCGAGGACGAAATCTGACCGCTCTCGGCGACGACGGACACCCGCAGGCGCAGGCCCTCCTCGATCAGCCGCTGGTTGACGGCGGAGATCGCCACGATCATCGGCAGCGCGGCACGGTCGGTGGCCACGTGACGGTCGGTGAGGATCGCGATGCCGCCCTGCTCGCGGGCGAACGCCTCCACCTCGTCGCACAGCCCGTCGACCGCGGCCTCGAGCGCCGCCGCGTTGGCGGCCGGGTCGCCGTGCACCGGGGTGTACAGCATCGGGAACCGCTGCACCGGCGTCTCGGACTGCTTGCGGATCCGCAGCATGTCCATGTGGGTGAGGATCGGCGACGGCACCACGATCTGCGGCGCGGACTGCGCGCCACTGTTCGGCTTGGCGCCCAGCGCGACACGCAGCGTCATGCCGTCGGCCTCACGGATGCTGTCCAGCGACGGGTTGGTCACCTGAGCGAAACGCTGCGAGAAGTACTTCGCGACACCACCCTCCTGATCGGAGAGGGCGTTGATGGCGTTGCCGTAGCCCATCGCGGAGATCTTCTCCTGACCCGACGCGAGCATCGGGTCCATCATGAACTTGAAGCTTTCCTGGTTGTGCGAGTACGCGACGTAGCGCTGGGTGCGCTCGAGGTCGCCGTTGTAGCGCAGCGGACCCGGCTCGGCCTCGACCTCGGGCAGCGCCTCGATGGTCCGGCGGGCCTCCGCGACGAGTGTCGGGTAGTCGTTGCGGGCGGCGAGCAGTTCGAGCGCCTCGTCGGTGGAGTACGAGCGGCCCACGCGGTGGTCGAAGTACAGCATCCCGCCGGCCTCGATGCGTCCGCGGTGCAGCACGGTGTCCGGGTCGAAGTCGATCTGCCCGGCCTCCGACGTGACGCACAGGTACTCGTCCGTCTCCACCGAACGCAGCGGACGCAGTCCGAGCCGGTCGAGCCGGGCGCCGACGACGGTGCCGTCACCGAAGATCAGCGCAGCCGGACCGTCGTTCTTCTCCTCGTACAGCGAGAAGTACTCGAGCATCGCCCGCACCTCGGGCGACAGGGCGGAATCGTTCTCCCACGCCGGCGGCATCATCGACACGACCGCGGTCACCAGGTCCAGGCCGTCCTCCACGACGCGGCTCTGCAGCGTCTGGTCGAGGCGACAACTGTCGGACTGGCCGTGCGGACGGACGATCTCCCGGTTGCGGGCACGGGCCAGGGCCGTCTCGGACAGCCGGTTCTTCTTGTCGGTGTTGAGCTCACCGTTGTGCGCCATCAGACGGAACGGCTGCGCCATCGTCGGATGCGGGTCGGTGTTGGTGGAGAACCGGGTGTGGAAGTACAGGGTGTGGATGGCGTGCGCCGGGTCGACGAGGTCCTGGAAGTAGGGCATCACCTCGTTCGAGTTGAGGCGGCCCTTGAGGACCTGCGTGCGGGCGCTGAGCGACAGCGGGTACAGCCCGGCCAGATCGGGCCGGGTGTACGCGACGGCCTCGATCGCGAGGAGGGCGTCGTGGATGCGGCGGTCGAACTCGGCCTCGTCGGCGCACGCGTCGGGCGCGGTGAACACCCACTGCCGGATCGGCAGCTGGTGCCGTATCGCCGCGGGCCGGAGCACGGTGGCGTCGACGGGCACGTCCCGCTCGAGCAGCACCCGGAACCCCTGCGCGGCGAGAGCCCGCTCGATCACGGCCTCCGCGTCGCCGTGGAACGCGACGTCGGTGGGGAGGAAGAAGTTGCCGACCCCGAAGCGGCCCGCCTCGAGCTCGGCGTCACCGGTCAGGGCGCGGAAGAACGGCACCGACAGGTCGACGCAGACGCCGGCGCCGTCGCCGACACCCTCGGCGGACATGCCACCGCGGTGAGGAACGGCACACAGGGCCTCGTGGCCCCGGAGGAGGACGTCATGGGTCTGAATGCCGTCCTTGCGGGTAATGAAGCCCACGCCGCAGCTGCTCTTGTCGAGCGTCCTGTCGTACAGGCCGGACTCGGTGGCACTCGTGTTCAACCGACTGTCTCCTCGCGATACTCGCCGAATGGGGGTCCGTGCTGGACGCACGGGTGGCGTCGGCGAGAGGATCACGGCAGAGAACCGGCCCCGTACCGATGCGCCGGTGAGGCAGACGTCGTTGTCTGAAATGCGGACTTTGGCATGTCCACGCGAAACCGCAGATTAGCGGAGGCTAAGTCCCATCTGCAAGCTGCTCGATTCGAGCGCGACGAGCGGTAGCAAATCCGCGCCCGGCGTGCAGGCCGAACGCGGAGTTGCGAACATCACACCTGGCCAGGCCGTAAAACGTGCATGTCCGAACGGCCGTTCGGACTGACTGGTCCGTAGATGCTCGGCGATTGGTTGGATGCGGTCGCTATTGCGTGTGCGGATGGCAATTCGGCGGGCGTTTGTGGGGGTCGGATCTCAGTCGGTGAGATCGATCCGGACCGTCAGGAGGTCGGTGCCGACCGCGCGGACGGCGGTGCTGTTCATCCGGGGCAGCTGCGACAGCCGGGCGCGGGTGTCGTCGTCGGGCAGCAGTGTCGCGGTGCCCGTGTGCCACCGGCCGTGGAGCCGCAGGCGAACGGCGTTGTTCGCACGGATGTTGCGGATGTAGTTCGACTTCTCCCCGAACTCGGACACCAGCCAGAACTCGGTGCCCGTCTTCCGGCCGCCGATGGGCGTGACGCGGGGCTGCCCGCTCACCCGGCCGGTGGTCTCGAGGAGGGTCTGGCCCGACAGTCGCGCGGTGAGCGGGTTGGCGACGTGCCGCTGGAATTGCATGACGATCCGTCGTTTGATCGTGCTGAGGTCGGCCATGACGAGAGCCTTCCATGTGGGGAAGGCTCTCGTCGAGGGTTCGCTACGCCGCGGCGACCGTGTCGTCGTCCTGGAACGGGTCGCCGGTGCGCTCGGCGTTGTAGCGGGCTTCGTCGAGGATGCCCTCCCGCTTGGCGACGATCGTGGGGACGAGCGCCTGACCGGTGACGTTCACCGCGGTGCGGCCCATGTCGACGATCGGCTCGACCGCCAGCAGCAGGCCGACACCGGCGAGGGGAAGCCCCAGCGTCGACAGCGTGAGCGTCAGCATCACCGTGGCTCCGGTGGTGCCTGCGGTGGCCGCGGAACCGATGACCGACACCACGATGATCAGCAGGTAGTCGGTGAACGACAAAGGCACACCGTAGAACTCGGCGACGAAGATCGCTGCGATCGCAGGGTAGATCGCGGCGCACCCGTCCATCTTGGTGGTCGACCCGAGCGGCACGGCGAACGACGCGTACTCGCGGGGGACACCGAGATTGCGTTCGGTGACCCGCTCGGTGAGGGGCAGGGTGCCGATCGACGACCGCGACACGAAGCCGAGCTGTGTGGCGGGCCACACGCCGGAGTAGAAGGCGCGCACCGACAGTCCGTGTGCGCGGATCAGGACGGGGTAGACGACGAGGAACACGATGGCCAGGCCGACGTACACGGCGGCGGTGAACCAGCCGAGGGAGCCGATGGCGTCCCAGCCGTACGTGGCGACGGCGTTCGCGATCAGCGCCGCGGTCCCGATCGGTGCGAGACGGATGATCCACCACAGCACCTTCTGCACGATGGCGAGGAGCGATGCGTTGAACTGCAGGAACGGTTCGGCTTTCGCCCCGACCTTCAGGGCGGCGATGCCGATCGCGGCCGCGACGACGAGCAGTTGCAGCACGTTGAAGCTCAGCGACGTGCTGGCCGCGCCCTCGGCGACGGTGGTCTTCGCGTTCAGGCCGAGGAAGTTGCTGGGGACCAGTCCGGTGATGAACGCCCACCACGAACCGGTGGTGCCGGGCGCCTTCTCGGTGGCCGCGCTCACGCCGGTGCGGGCGCCGGGCTGGGTGATCGACCCGACGACGATGCCGATGATCACGGCGATGAACGCGGTGATCGCGAACCACAGCAGCGTCTGAACCGCCAGGCGGGCGGCGTTGGCCACCTCGCGCAGGTTCGCGATCGAGCTGACGATGGCGGTGAACACCAGCGGAATCACCGCGACCGTAAGGAGTTTCACATAACTGGAACCGATGGTGTGGACGGTTCCGACGAGCCAGTTCTCGTTGCCGTCGGCGGCGACGGGCATGGCGCGGGCGACGAGACCGAGGACGACGCCGACGACGAGTCCGGTGACGATCTGGGGGCCGAACGACGTGGCCCACTGGGGGAGTCGGCGCCGAGAGGTGGTCTCGGCGCGCGTGGACAGCGCGGGGCTGGGCATGGGTGTGCCTTTCGCATGGGGCCGTGAGACTGCGCCCGGTGGGGCGGGTACGGCGAGAGAGAGTCCTGAGTGAAGCGGTGCGTCAGCGCGAGCGCGGACAGATGGCACTCGCCTGCAGGCGGAGGTCGACGTAACGCCGAGAGGTCAGGAGCAACACTGCGGGAACATTACTCCCGGTGGTGGCGGGAGTTTTACCCCGGTTCCGCCTCGTCCGGATACCAGCGTGCGTAGACGTCGGGGTGGGCGCGGGTGCGGCTCTTCCACGCGTTCTCGCCGTACGTGTTGTACAGCGGGTTCGACGGGTCGTCCTCGATTCCGCGGGCTCGTGCGGCGAGATGCGGCGGCAGGGTGATCACCGGGACCGTGGCGTCGAGAGCGGGATTGAGGAAGTACGGGACCGACAGCCGCTCGGGCGCACCGGCGGGCGTGAGCACCCGGTGCCGGGTGGCCCGGAGGTAGCCACCGGTCGCGACCTCGAGCAGTTCGCCGATGTTCACGACGAACGACCCCGCCCGCGCGGGCGCGTCGATCCAGTCGCCGTCCTCGGTCTCCACCTGCAGTCCCGACGAACCCGGTTCGAGGAGCAGCATCGTCAGCACACCCGAGTCCTTGTGGGCGCCCACCCCCTGCTCACCGGTGTGGTCCGCGCTCGGCCGCGCCGGGTAGCGGACCACCTTGATCAGGGTGGCGGGGGCGTGCGCAAACGCGTCGTCGAAGATCGCGGGATCGGCGTCGAGCGACGCGGCCCAGTGCCGCAGCAGTCGCATCCCGACGTCGGCGAGTGCGGCGTCCAGCGCCTCGATCGTTTTCTCCAGGTCGGGAAGGTCGCCGGGCCACTGATTGGGCCCCTGCAGGCGCAGGTAGTCGGCGGCGCCGGGGATCGGCGGCCGTTCCGGTCCGATGTCGATCTGTTCGCGCCAGTCGGTCTCACCGTTGGTCAGCTCACCGCCCACGCGGTTGTAGCCGCGGAAGTGCGGGCTGTTCACCATCGCGACGGCTTGCTTGGAGTCGTCGGGCAGTGCGAAGAACTCCCGTGCGACGGTGAACACACGGTCGAGCAACTCCCGCTCCACGCCGTGTCCGTCGAGGTAGAAGAAACCCACGTGGTGGGTGATTTCCCGCAACCGTTCCCGCCCGGCCGGTGTGTCCAGTTCGGCGAGATCGACGATGGGGAGCATTCCTCCACGGTATCCCCGGGGCGCTGCGGTGTCAGGTGTCCCGGCGGCGCTCGAGCAGGACGCTGTCGTGCCAGACGCCGTCGATCTGCGCGAGCCGCTCCCGTACCCCGACCGTCCGGTAGCCCACCGAGTGGTGCAGTGCGATCGAACCGGCGTTGACCGCCAGCACCGAGGCCTGCAGCGTCCACAGTCCCGCGAAGTCGGCCTCGTCGATGAGCCGGCGCATCAGTGCGGTGCCGACGCCTTCACCGCGGAACTCTCCGGCGGTGTACACGGAATTCTCCGCGACCCCACGGAAGCAGCGTCGCGAGGAGATGGGGGAGAGGGTGGCCCACCCGGCCACCGTCCCCGACACCTCGGCCACCCACCGGTGCCCGTCCAGCCAGCGTGCGTCCAACTCCGGCCTGGTCGGGGTCACCGTGTCGAACGTCGCCCGTCGCGTCGCGATCCCCTCCGAGTAGATCCGCAGTACCGACTCCCAGTCCGACGCGTCGAGTCGGCGTACCGTGATCGCCTCCATCGTGGAGGTATTGCCATGAAGTGCTGTGGCACAGCGCAATTGCGGATCCGGTTCCGAGGGGGCGAGGGCGAACATGGCGCCAGCTTAGCGGCTCGACCCGCCGGTGTGGGGTGCCACGTTTCGGGGCGAATGTACCTCCGGGCGCCCCGGGTGCACCGAAAGGTACATTCGCCCGGTTGTCACCGCAGCCGGATCCACGTCGTCTTCAGCCCGGTGTACTTGTCCATCGCGTGGAGGGACAGGTCGCGCCCGAAACCGGACTGTTTGAATCCGCCGAACGGGGTCTGCGCGCTGATGGCGTCGACGGTGTTGACCGAGACGGTTCCCGCCCGCAGTGCCGCGGAGACGCGGTGGGCCCGGTTCAGGTTCTCCGTCCACACCGACGCCGCCAGCCCGTAGATGCTGTCGTTGGCCATGCGGACGGCGTCGGACTCGTCGGTGAACGTCTGGACGGTGAGGACCGGTCCGAACACCTCCTGGGTCACCACCTCGGCGGCCTCGGCGACGTCGCCGAGGATCGTCGGTTCGAGGAAGCATCCCCGGCCGTCGACGGTGGTCCGGTTGCCGCCGAGCAACACCCGGCTGCCTGGGCGGGCGCGTTCGATGAAACCGGCGACCGTCCGGGTGTGCCTCTCGTCGACGATGGCCCCCAGCGTGGACTCGGGGTCGAGCGGGTTGCCGGGCCGGATCGACGACGCCCGGCGGACGAGGGCGTCGGTGACCTGCTCGGCGACCGACTCCTGGACCAGCAACCGGGAGTTGGCGGAGCACACCGCCCCCTGGTTGTAGAAGGCGCCGAACACGGCCTTCTCCACGGCCTCGTCGAGATCGGCGTCGGCGAACACGAGATTCGGGCTCTTGCCGCCGCATTCGAGCCAGACCTGCTTCAAGTTCGAGTCCGCCGCGTACCGGAGGAACCTCTTCCCGGTCTCGGTGGAACCGGTGAAGGCGACGACGTCGACGTCGGGATGCAGGCCCAGTGAGGCGCCGGCGGCGGCGCCGAGACCGGGAAGGACGTTCAGGACGCCGTCCGGCAGGCCCGCCTCGGCGGCGAGTTCGGCCAGGCGCAGCACCGACAGCGGGGCCTGCTCGGCGGGTTTGACGATGGCGCTGTTTCCGGCGGCGAGGGCGGGCGCCAGCTTCCACACCGCCAGATCGAGCGGAAAGTTCCACGGCACCACGGCGGCGACGACGCCGAGCGGTTCGCGGGAGACGAGCGCGAGACTTCCCGGATCGGTGGGTGCGATCTCCCCGCCGATCTTGTCGAGGGCCTCGGCGTAGAACGTGAAAAGTGCGGCGGCCGAGGGGACGTCGACGGTCAGCGCCTCCACCACGAGCTTGCCCATGTCGAGGGAGTCGAGCAGGGCGAGCTCGTGGCGGTGCTCGAGGATCAGCTCGGCGAGCCTGAGGAGGACCCGTTTGCGGTGCGACGCCGGACTGCGCGACCAGATGCCCGAGTCGAACGCCTCCCGTGCGGACCGGACCGCCACGTCGACGTCGGGGGTGTCCGCGGCGGACACCCGGGCGAGGAGTTCGCCGGTCGCCGGATTGATCGAATCGAACGTCTCGTCCGACTTCGCGGGACGGAACGCGCCGTCGACGAACAGTTCGCGGCGCGGCGTGATCGTCGCGGCGAGCGCCGTCCAGTCGTCGAGTGTGGTCGGATCGGTCATCGTCATCCTCGTGCTCGAAAGTGTTGTCAGGGAACGTAGATCGCGAACTGCTTGAGCAGGGGTTCGTCGACGCGGTACTCCCCGCGCCACCCCCTGGTCAGGGTGAACGCGTCGCCGGGGCCGAAGGTGTGGGCGACCCCGTCGTCGGCCGTCAACGTCACGGAACCCTCGAGGACCCGGGTGTATTCGTCGCCCGGGTAGGACTCGATGTACTCGCGGTAGGGCTCGGCCCGCCACGAGCCGACGGTGAACTTCTCGTCGCCGCTGCTCAGGTGAACCATTTCGTGTTCCCGGGGATCGCCCGCCCGGAGCGTGTCCGCGGTGACGTAGGCGCTGGGGGTCATCGCCGCGACGTTCTCGGCGCCGGTGGGGATGGGGTGTACTGCGGTCATGGTGGTGTTCCTCAATTCTGTGCGGTGGCGAACGGGGGGATCGTGAGTGTGCTGACGGGTTCGATGGACAGGCCGGTGACTTCCCGGCGGAAGGCGACCGGGCCCGGCGCGGGCGGTTCGTCGAGTTCCTCGGCGTACCGGTGACCCGACCAGACGGCCGCCGCGATGGTCGACGGCGCCCACGCGTCGCCGATGCCGCGGACACTGCGCAGGTCGGCGCCGGCCCATTCGGATTCGCGCGACTGCAGGTCGTGGAACAACCCGTCGTGCGGAAGCCGGGCGGTGACGAGGACGACGCCGTCCGCGTCGACGAACTGTTCGTCGCCGGTGAACGCGCACACGGTGCGGACGCCCTGCGGGGTGACCGCGGTGACGGCGCGGTTCACCTGAACGTGGACCCCGGCCTTGATGATTCGCTTGCGGATCCGGACCACTTCCATGGTGTTGGTCGTCCACTGCGACACGTGCGCGGCCGGCGTGATCAGGGTGACGTCGAATCCCTCCTTCGCCAGGAGTTCGGCGACGACCGCCCCGAGGTAGTAGTGGTCGTCGTCGAAGAGCACGACCTTGTTCCCGGCGGGTCGTAGCCCCGCCATCACGTCGTCGGGTGTGAGGACGTCGGCGTGGTCGTCGACGGGCACGGCGTGGGTGTGCCACCGGCCGACGCCGTCGCGGCGCCAACTGGAGCCGGTGGCGACGACGACGTGGTGGAAGTCGTTGTCGATGACGTCGTCGGCGGTCATCTCGCTTTCCATGAAGACGTCGACGTTGGACAGCTTGCGGAGTTGCTGCTGCCGGTAGTCCACCACCCGGATCCAGGCGGACAGCCCGGGCAGCTTCGACTCGCGGGTCACCCTGCCACCGAGTTGGCGGCTCGCCTCGGCGAGGCTCACGGTGTAGCCGCGTTGCCCGAGGGCACGTGCGGCCTCGAGTCCGGCGGGACCCGCGCCGACGACGAGCACGTTCGACTCGCTCGACCGGACCTTGATCCGCTCCGGGTGCCACCCGCGTCGGAACTCCTCGCCCATCGTCGGGTTCTGGGTGCAGCGGATCGGCGACATCGTGAAGTCACCGGACACGCAGATGTTGCAGCCGATGCATTCGCGGATGTCCTCGAGGTTCCCCTCCTCGATCTTGCGGGGGAGGTACGGGTCGGCGATCGACGGGCGGGCCGCCCCGATGAAGTCGAGGATGCCGCTCTTGACCTGGTGCAGCATCGTGTCGGGCGAGGTGAAACGGCCGACACCGACGACGGGTTTGGTGGTGAGTTGCTTCAGTCCCCGGACGTACGGTTCCTGCTCGGCCTCGGGTCCGAACCGCGAGGTGACGGAGTCGTCCTCCCAGCTGCCGAGCACGAAGTCCCACAGGTCGGGGGTCTCGCCGAGCAGGCCGATCACGTCCTCGATCTCGCTGCGGGTGATTCCCTCGTCGCCGAGGAGTTCGTCGACGGAGATGCGGCACGCGACCGCGGCCTTGCCGTCGGCGACCTCGCGTGAGTCCTCGAGGATCTCGCGAAGCAGGCGCACGCGGTTGGTCAGGCTGCCGCCGTACTCGTCCGTCCGGTTGTTGTAGCGGCGGGACAGGAAGTGGTGCAGGCCGCCGATCGCGTGCCCGGCGTACACGTAGACGATGTCGTATTCGGCCTTCAGCGACCGGCGCACCGCCTCCTTGTGCCAGTGCCGCAGGTCGGCGATGTCCGACTTGGTCATCGCCCTGGCCTGGACGGGGTCGTAGTTCCAGGAGACGACGGGCAGATTCTGCGGGCCGAGCGGGGTCTCGCGGCTGATCAGGTTGGGGCTGTTCAGGCCGTTGTGGGCGAGTTCGATGCCGGCGAGGGAGCCGCCTTCGTGGATCTTCTCGGAGATCCGGGTGAGGGCGGGCAGGTCCTGGTCGTCCCACAGGCGCAGTTCGATGAACGGGCCGATGTCCGAGGTGGGGTGGATCTCGACCTGCTCGGTGCAGACCACCGCCCAGCCACCCTCGGCCTTGACTCGCCGCATGTAGGCCTCGCCGGAGGGGTCGCGGTAGCCCATGCCGTTGCAGTGGGGGACCTGGAAGAACCGGTTGCGGGCGGTGACCGGTCCGATCTTGACCGGTTCGAACAGGATGTCGTATCGCGGATCACGCACGGTGGGTTCCTGACTGGAGACGGAGAGTGGGCTCGCTGTGGTGGCCTCTGCACTCGGCTGGCCGGCCGTTCCACTGTCGCCGAGACGGCGATTCTTTGCGATGTGTCTCAAATAAATACCGATCGAGGGGGGAAAGTCCAGGCTCGGCGGAGAAATACCGACCCGATCGCTACTTGTTTATTGATGAAGTTCATCAATAATGATGGTCATGGCACGTCCGAAGAGACAGGGAGTCCGGCGCAGTGAGATGGTCTCGGCGGCCACCACCGCGATCACCAAGCGGGGCATGACGGGGCTGCGCATCAAGGACGTCGCGGAGGAGGCGGGCCTGTCGGCGGGTCTCGTCAGCTACTACTACCCGTCACTCGAGGATCTGCTCGTCGAGGTGCACGAGCACGCGGTCGACCGGTTCTACCGGCGCAGGCACGACGCGGTGCAGGATCTCGCCGATCCGGTCGAGCGGCTGCGCACCACGGTGCGCCTGGGTATCCCCGATGCCGCCGACGATCCGCTGTGCACGGTCCTCTACGAACTGCATCTCCACGCGAGCCGCAACGCGACGCACTCCGCACTGCTGTCGACGCTGTTCGACCTGGAGGTGTCGCTGTACAGCACGGTCCTCGAGATCGGCCGGTCCCAGGGCGTGTTCACGCCGTCGATGCCCACCGAGGAGATCGCCCGCACCGCGGTGAGCCTCGAGGACGCCTACGGCCTGCACATCATCGCGCGGAACCGGCGCATCGAGCCGTGGACCGCACGCAACAGCGTCCTCCGCTACCTCGACACCGTGCTGTCGTGCTCCATCGCCGAGTTCACCCCGGACTAGCCGCGGGGATTCATCGGAGTCATGGCATCTGCAGAACTGATGCACTACCCCGGATCTTTGTGCTGTACAGATTTGCTGGGTGCGGACGAGAGTAGTGACCGGCATCACTGCAACGTTGACGCCGAAGACCGACACCGCGCCGGCCGAAACACGGTAACGCGCAAGCGCATTCCTATCGATTCCAGCAACGAGGTGCACCGATGAGCGACAACACCCCCACCGCCCTGGCGGACGAACAGACCCGACATCTCAAGAAGTCCCTCGGCCGTTTCGACATCGTTTTCCTCATCGTCGCGGCGGTGGTGTCGGTCGAGGTTCTCGGTCAGGTGTCCACGTTCGGAGCGGAGACCTTCACCTGGGCACTGGTTCTCGCGGTGTTCTTCCTGCTGCCGTACGGTCTGATCTTCGCCGAGATCGGTAGCACGTTCACCGGTGAGGGCGGCGTCTACGTGTGGGTGCGGCGAGCGTTCGGCCGGCCACTCGCCGCCCTCGCGTCGCTGCTGACGTGGGTGACCCAGCCCGTGTGGGTCGGCGGGTCGATGGCGTTCATCGCCGCCGAGACTTGGAACCACTACGTCACCGCATTCGAGGCGGGGTCGGTGACGGACTACCTGTTCAAGCTGGTCTTCATCTGGCTGACGGTGCTCGCGGCCGTGGTGAGTCTCGCACGGGGAAAATGGATTCCGACGGTCGGCGCGTTCCTGAAGATCGTCTTCCTGCTGTTCTTCCTCGTCACCACCGGGATCTATGCCGCGAAGAACGGTTTCGCCGGCATCTCCGCGGGAGACTTCAGCCCCACCCTCACCGGGCTCCTCGGGGTGACGCCGCTGCTGCTGTTCTCCTACCTCGGTTTCGAATCCGGGAACAGTGCCGCCGGGGAGATGAAGAACCCCGCCCGCGACGTCCCGATCTCGATCGCCCGCGCCTGCGGCATCGCCGCCGCATCCTACCTACTGCCGATCTTCGCGATCCTCCTCGTCGTGCCCGCGGACGACATCACCGGTGTCGGCGGCCTTCTCGAGGCGGTCGCGACCGTGTACAGCGTCTACGGACCCGCCGCACCCGCCATGCTGACCGTGACCGGAGTGATCTTCGCGGTGATCCTGATGACCCAGGGTGCGGCGTGGATGATCATCAGCGACCGCATGCAGGCGATGGCCGCGGCCGACGGCGCCTTCTTCGGCGGGTTCTTCGGCCGATTCCATCCGCGCCTCGGAACGCCGGTGCGCGTCAACTTCCTGTCCGGACTCGTCGCCACCGTCTTCATGATCGCGGCGATGCAGATCACCGGGTCCGGCGGTTCCATCTTCGCGGTGGTGCTGACGATCTCGATCTCGACGTTCCTGCTCAGCTACCTGATCGTCATCCCGTCCGCGGTCCGGTTGCGCACCCGGTTCCCGAACGTCGCGCGGCCGTTCCGGGTGCCCACCGGGAACGTCGGCTTCCGCGTCCTCGGCTCCCTCTGCTTCACCTGGGTGCTGCTCGGCTCGTGGGTTGCGGTGTTCCCCGGCACGCTGGAATCGGTGTTCGGCCTGGACTACGACTTCACGGAGATCTGGGGCGTGAGCCAGGGGACGTTCGAACTGTTCACCCTCGGGACGCTGGCCGTGCTCGCGCTCCTCGGCGCGGTCGGCTACGTGCGGGGCGCGTCGGTGCGGTCCGCGAGCGGCCCGCGCACTGCGCCGGAGGACGGCCCCGGATCGGAGCCGGACCCCGACCTCGTGAAGGCCGACGTCCGCTGAAGGGGTCGCGGCCGCCGCGGGTGTCGTGGGTGGCTCCCCGGTCGGAGACCTGCGATCCTGGTGGCCTCAGATCCCGAGGAGAGCGCATGCAACGACGACCCGACGTGACGTTCACCCAGCTCAGGTATTTCGTCGAGGCCGCGAACTTCTCCAGCATGACGAAGGCCGCCGACGAACTGATGGTCGCGCAGTCGGCGGTCTCGTCGGCGATCTCCCAACTCGAGCACCAGATCGGCACCCAGCTGTTCATCCGGCAACGGTCCCGCGGACTCGTTCTCACGGCGGCGGGCGAGGAGATGCTCCGCGACACCCGCAGCGTCCTCGCCCATCTCGGCGAGGTCCTCGACGCGGCGCGCGGCCACGAGGACAACGTCCGGGGAACGGTGCGCCTGGCCTGCTTCGTCACCCTCACCCCGTTCATCCTCCCGACGCTCATCTCGGACCTGCGCGATCAGCACCCCGACCTCGAGGTGGAGGTCGTCGAGACGCAGGCGGAGGCGGTGCGGGCGGCGTTGCGGAACGGCACCGCGGAACTGGCCCTCACCTACGACCTCGCACTGGGCGACGACATGGAGACGGAGACGCTGGGCGTCGCCCGGCCGCATGTCGTCCTGCCGCCGGACCACCGGCTGGCCGGCCACGACGCCATCGCGCTCGCCGACCTCGAGGGCGAACCGATGGTGCTGCTGGACCTGCCGAGCAGCCGCGACTACTTCCTCGCCATGCTGTCGGGGTCCGGGGTCACCCCGATGGTCCGCTACCGGTCGGCGAGCTACGAAACGGTGCGTGGTCTCGTTGCCCGCGGCCACGGCTTCTCGATACTGAACCAGCGGCCCGCCGAGGGCCGGACGTACGACGGCGGGAGGGTCGCGACACTGCCGATCGCCGACGACGTTCCCGGCCTCCCCGTCGTCCTCGCCCGGCTGAAGGGGGTCCGGAGCACGGCGCGGGCCCGGGCCGTCGCCGAGCGGGCGCGGGCCGTGTTCGCGAAACAGGCACGGACGGCGGGCTAGAACAGGGCTAGAACCCCCACCCCATCTGGGCGTCGCGGTCGGAGCCGAACGCGTGCTCGAACCGGTCGAGGACGTCGGCGTCGGCGGCCCACAGCCGGTTCGCGGCCGCGAACGTCCGCGGCCGGTGCGCCCCGAGGTACAGGCTGCCGAGCACGTCGAGGTCGAGGACCACCTGCGGTGCGGCGTCGGTCCGCGTGCACACGGCCTTGCCGTCCCGGACGGTGAGCGCGAATGTGCCACCGGCGTCCAGGAACCCGTCATCGACCTGCACCACGACGTCGAGGTCGCCGCGGAACGTGCGGGCCTCCAGCGCGGCGGGGACGTCCATGATCCGCACCCACAGCTCGTCGTGACGCGAGGAGGTGCGCACGAGCCGGCCGTCGGTGAGCAGGTAGGGCAGCGGATCCTCGGGGGTGAGGTTCGCTTCGATGCGGCGCACGAGGTCGAGGCCGAGCATCGCCCGCCACAGCGCGGCGTGGGCGTCGCCGGTGACCGTGCGGATCTCCTCCACCCGGGCGAACGATCCGTTGTCGCCGGAGGCGCGGCGGTACAGCACGTAGCCGTCGTCGTGGACCATCCCGAACAACGCTGTGCCGCCGCCCCGCTCGCTCTCGCGGTCGGCGAAGATCCGGTTCCACACGAACTCCGGCCGCACCTGCGCGCCCGGTGTCACCTGCTGCCAGCGGTGGTAGACGTCCGTGAACGCGGGCCTTGTCTCCGCGGGATGGACCATCCGCACACCGCCGGGATCCGGTGCCTTCGGATGCGGCACGGCGAAGCGGCGGTCGATGCTCACCGTCGACTCGACGGTCGCGGGTCCGTACCCGAACCGGCCGTAGATGCCGCCCTCGCTGGCGGTGAGGATCGACAGCGGCACGCCCGACGCCCGGATCCGCGCGTGGTGTTCGGTGTACAGCGCGCGGAGAACACCGCGCCGCCGATGGGTGGGCGCGACCGTGACCGCGGTGACGCCCGCCGCCGCCACGCTGCCGCCGCCGGGAACGGTGACCGTCATGGGAATGTCCATGGTCGCGCCGACGACCTCGTCCCCGTCCAGTGCGATCACCGGCGGTTCGCCACTGACGAGCTGCCTCCAGTGGGCGGTGAATTCTTCCGTCTGCGGTGTCACGAAGCAGATCTCGTTGAGCACGACGATCCTCGGCCAGTCCTGCTCGGTCGCAGTTCTGATCGTGATTCCGCCGGTGCTCGTCATGGTTCGACCCTGGCACACCCCGCGTGGACTCGCAGCCGAATTTCCGCGCCCGGCCTTGACCGGGCCGGGGTTCTCAGAGAGTCTGAGGATCCGGGCCGACGGGTGAGGGGGACGTTGTCACGATGCCGAAGAACCGCACCTCCTCCGCGCCGCGCCGAATGCTGCGCCTGCGCCGGGAGTCGTGGGGATTCGTCATCGGCTCCTTCCTGTTCGGACTCGCGGCCACACGCGTCTTCGGCCACGCGGTCGGCCCCCAACTCGACAACATCACGTACTTCGTCGGATCGTTGTTCTTCACCGCCGCCGGATTCATCCAGCTGCGACTCAGCGGCAGACCGGTGCCCGGGGCTGAATCTCACCGGGTCGAACGCTACGACTGGTGGGCCGCGGTGGTCCAGTTCGCCGGTACCCTCCTGTTCAACGTGAGTACCGGGGTCGCGCTGATCCACGGGCTCACCGTCGAACAGGATCGGGTGTGGGGGTGGCGGCCCGACCTCTTCGGGTCGACGGCCTTCCTCGTCGCCAGCGGTATGGCCGTGGTGGCCACCACCGAAACCGACAAGTTGTGGGATCCGCACGCTCGGAACTGGCGCAGTACCTGGTTGAACATGATCGGGTCGGTGGCGTTCGGGGTGTCCGCGGTCGCCGCGTTCATCGTGCTCGGCACCGACGTGGTGGAGAACGCGGGGGTCGCCGATCTGGGCACGTTCGTCGGCGCGGGCTGCTTCCTCGTGGCCGCACTGCTGATGCGCCCGCCTCAACCCAGGTATTCGCCGAACCAGGCGAGGACTGTTTCGTAGGCCTCCGCCGCCGCGGTCGCGTTGTACCGCGGCCCGGTGTCGTTGAAGAACGCGTGATCGGCCCCCGGAACGGTGACGATCTCGTGCGGCAGCCCCGCCTTCGTCAGGGCCGCGGCGGCGGCGTCGCGGGACGCGTTCACCCGTGCGTCCAGTTCCGCGTAGATGGCGAGGACCGCGGCCTTCGACCCGGAGAAGTCCGCGCCCTCGGGCAGGGGTCCGTAGAAGGGGACGGCCGCGGCCAGCCGCGGTTCGCCGGACGCGAGGAGTTGCCACACCATGCCGCCGCCGAAGCAGAACCCGACCGCCGCCGCCTTCTTGTCCGGTACCCGGCGGCCGAGTTCGTCGACCCCGGCCTTCATGTCGGCGACGAAGCGTTCCGGCGGCACGGTGGCCAGCGCGGCGGTGGCCTGCGCCTGGTCGGTGAACGTCGCCGTCCCGCCCTCCTCGGAGAGCAGATCGACGGCGAGCGCCGAGTATCCGGCGCCCGCGAATCGGCCCGCCACCGAACGGATGTGATCGGTGAGGCCCTTGTTCTCGTGCACCACGAGTACCGTTCCGCGGGGCGTGGCCGCTTCGGCCCAGGCGCCCTGCAGGACCCGCCCGTCCGGGCCTGCGAACGTCACGGACTCGGTGCTCACGGCGTCGGCCGTTCCTGGCGGCGGGGGTGTCGCTCCACCGGGTGTCGCCGGCGCCGACGTCGAGGACTGCTCGTCGCTGCCGGTGGAGCACGCGGCGAGTAGGGAGGTCGCCGCCGCCACCCCGAGGCCGATGAGCCCGAGTCTGCGCAGCGCCTCCCGGCGCGTCAGCAGCCCGTCGGCGTGGTCGATCGCGATCTCTTCGGCTATGTAGCGCTGCAGTGGCGTCATGATCGTCCCCGTCCGCATCGGCTGATGTAGGAATTATCGCTGGTCCAAGAGCCGCGGGACACCCGTTCCTGCTGCATCGATTTTTGTTATGCAGTGCTCCACTTATCTGTGTTGTACAGATTTCGCCGCGGACTTCAAGATTGGTTCCACGGCACGAACTCCTCGCTCACCGCACACAGAAAGGAGCCCGTCATGCCGATCGCCGACCCTCACTCAGCCGTCGAAACGACGGCCCGAACATCGGTGGCCCCACCGGTGCCGGACAACTCGACCGCGAACTTCGTCACGGCCATGGGCGCCGTCGCGACCGGAGTCACCGTCGTCGCGACCGACGGTCCCGGCGGGCGCGCCGCGCAGACCGTGAGCGCGATGTGCTCCGTCTCGGCCGACCCGGCGCTGGTGCTGGTCTGCCTCCACGGACGGAGTCCCGTCAACGACGCGATCTCGGCGAACGGCGTGTTCTGCGTCAATGTGCTTGCCACCCAGCACGATCACGTCGCCGACACGTTCGCGGGCCGCCCCTGGCCCGGAAAGCAGCGGTGGGACTTCACGTGCGGGCACTGGACCGTGGCCGACTCCGGTTCGCCGCGCGTCCACGACGCGATCGCCTCGTTCGACTGCGCCGTCCACGAGGTCATCGACGCCGGAACCCACCGCGTCTACATCGGACGCGTCGCGGCCGTGGAGGCGCACCCCGGGGACCCGCTCGTCTACGCCGCCCACACCTACAGCAAGCCGGCAGCATTCGAACCTTCCACCTTTCCCGACTACCCGGACGCACACCCCGCGCCGAGGACCAGGAGCACGAAATGATCCGCACCGGAGACGAATACAGGGAGTCCATCAGGGACGGCCGCGAGGTCTGGGTCGACGGGGAACGCGTCAAGGACGTCGCCGACCATCCCATGTTCAAGCCGATCGTCGACGTGCGGGCCCGCATCTACGACCTCGCGCACGACGAGGCCACGCAGGACGCGATGACGTACGTCGACCCCGACTCCGGCGAACGCAACGCCATCGCCAACAAACTGCCCCGCACCCAGCAGGACTGGCTCGACAAGCGGGCCGCCGTCGACCTGGTGCTCGATGACACCCGAGGTGTCGTCACCCGCGTCGGCGACGAGACCATCGGCGAGATGTGGTCGCTGTTCGACGGGCAGGACGTCCTCAACGAGGTGGACCCGCGCTTCTCGGAGAACATCCGCCGCCACCTCGAGCGGTCGGTCCGGGAGGACCCGTTCCACGTGTCGGCGAACACCGACCCCAAGGGCGACCGGTCCAAGGCCCCGCAGGACCAGGACCCCGACATGCTTCTGCACGTCGTGAAGGAGACCGACAACGGCATCGTCGTGCGCGGCGCGAAGTACGAGACCGCCGCCGCGTATTCCAACCAGGCGTTCACCAAGCCGACCATCGCGAACTGGGGCAACAGTGAACTGTCCGACTACGCCGTCGGATTCGTGCTCGACATGGGTGCGCCGGGGCTGAAGTACATCTCCCGCAACGGGTTCGCCGGCCGCGCACCCGCCGCCGACTACCCGCTCGCCAACCGGGTCGACGAGGTCGAGTCGCTCGTCGTGTTCGACAACGTCGAGATCCCCTGGGAGGACGTGCTGTTCTACCGGCACACCCGGGCCGCGACGTTCATCCGCTCCACCCTGCACCGCTACAGCGCGTTCCCGTTCGTGCAGCGCACCCTGCACCTCGCCGACCTCATGATCGGATCGGCGCTGTGGAACGTCAAGCAGAGCGGGCTCGAGAAGCAGCAGGCCGTGCAGGAGAAGCTCGCCCAGCTCGCCTGCTATCGGGAGACGATCAACGCCCACCTCACCGCCGCGATCTCGCTGGCCGAGCCCAGCCCCGGCGGTCTGCTCATGCCCAACCAGTCCCTGCTCTACACCGGCCGGGTGATGGCGCTCAGCCAGCTGCCCGCGATGATGCACTTCGCCCGCGAACTGTGCGGCGGCCAGATCTGCATCACCCCGGACGCCGCCACGTTCGCAGACCCGGACGTCGCGCCGTGGCTGGAGAAGTTCTACTCCATCAACGACAACTGGGTGGCCGACGACCGCCGCAAGCTCCTCGCGTTCGCCCGCGACCTGCTCAACAGCGACTATGCCGGGCACCGGCTGACGTTCCAGCTCTTCGCCCAGTCGCCGCCGTTCGCGCAGCTCGCCGCCGTGTACCGCAACTTCGACTTCGACGGGCCGCTCGGCCTGGTCAAGGCCGCGGCGGGACTGTCCGACAACGTCGACGGCGGTGCGGCATGACCACCCACACCCGCATCCGACCGTTCAACACCCGCGAGACGTACCCGGAGCAGAACCTCGACAACGATCTCGCGCAGGCCGTCGTCGCCGGCGGCGTCGTGTACCTCCGCGGGCAGATCGGCCAGGACCTCGACACGAGGGAGTCCGTCGGAATCGGCGACGTCGAGGCCCAGGCCGAGAAGGCGATGGCGAACATCGCGATGCTGCTCGAGGAATCGGGCAGCCGCCTGGAGGACGTCGTCAAGGTCACCGTCTACCTGGTCGACGTCCGGTACCGGGAGACTGTCTACCGGGTGGTCGGGCGCTGGCTGAAGGGTGTGCATCCGGTGTCCACCGGCATCGTCGTCGACGCCCTGGCCCGGCCCGAATGGCTCGTCGAGATCGACGCGACGGCAGTGATCAGCTCATGACGTTCTCACTCGTCGCCCGTGATCCCGCAGGCGCGTTCGGGATGGTCGTCTGCTCCTCCAGCCCCGCCGTGGCGTCGCGCTGCCTGCACGTGCGGTCCGGCGTCGGTGTCGTCGCCTCCCAGAACGTCACCAATCCGCAGCTGGGACCGGTCGGCCTCGACGCGCTCGCGTCGGGTGAGAACGCGGAAGCCGCGCTGAAATCCACACTCGCGCAAGAGAAATTCCCGGAGTACCGGCAGATCGTCGTCGTGGATGCGGACGGCGGAACCGCGGTGCACTCGGGAGCGCAGACGCTGGGCATCCACAGCAGCGCGCAGGGCAGCGGCGCCGCCGTCGCAGGCAACATGCTCCGCGACGAAGGCGTCATCCGGTCGCTGCTGTTCGGCTACGTGTCGAGCACCGCCCCGACGTTCGAGGCCCGGTTGCTCGACGGTCTCACCGCCGCGGTCACCGCCGGCGGTGAGGCCGGGCCCGTGCACTCCGCGGGAATGCAGGTGGTCGAGGACGTGCCGTGGGCCGTCACCGATCTGCGCGTCGACTGGCACGACGACCCGGTCGGCGAACTGCGCCGGCTGTGGACGGTGTGGGAACCGCAGAAGCGGGACTACCGGGTGCGGGGTGTCGACCCCACGGCCGCCCCGTCCTACGGCGTCCCGGGTGACCTGTGAGCGCCGGCGCCGCGATTCGTGACGGGGCCAGACGCGCCGAAGACCGGATCCTGGCACTGTCGCACGACCTGCACGCCCACCCGGAGGTCGCGTGGGAGGAGGAACGCTCGTGCGGCCGGGTCGCCGGCGTGCTCTCGGACGCCGGTTTCACGGTGGAGCAGCAGTACGTCGGGTTGCCCACCGCGTTCCGCGCGCACGTCGGCACCGGACCGTTGCACCTCGCAGTCTGCGCGGAATACGACGCGCTCCCCGGACTCGGGCACGCGTGCGGGCACAACGTCATCTCCGCCATCTCGGTGGGGACGGCACTGGCCCTCGCGCCGCTCGTCGACGACCTCGGCGTCACCCTGTCGGTGCTCGGCACCCCCGCCGAGGAGGGCGGGGGCGGCAAGATCGACATGCTGAGACGCGGGGCGTTCGAGGGCGTCCACGCCGCCGTCATGGCTCACCCGGGGCCGGTCGACGTCGCCCGCGCCGAGCCGTACGCGGTGTCCCACAGTCACATCCGATACGACGGCAAGGCCGCGCACGCCGCGGCGTACCCGGAGCGCGGCGTCAACGCGGCCGACGCGTTCACCGTCGCGCAGGTCGCCATCGGGCTGCTCCGGCAACAGCTTCCCGCGAGCACCCGCGTCCACGGGATGATGACGCGCGGGGGAGAAGCGCCCAACGCCATTCCCCAGCGCACCGAAGGTCGCTGGTACGTGCGCGCCGAGACCCTGGACGAGTTGGCCCGCATCGAACCCCGGGTCGCCCGCTGCTTCGAGGCCGGCGCCGTCGCCACCGGATGCGAACTGACCATCGCCCCCGAGAGCGAACCGTACTCGGAGTTCCGCACCGACGAAGCGCTGCTCGCGTCGTACGTCCGGAACGCGGAGGGTTTGGGCCGGGTGTTCCGCACCGGCGCCGACTCGCTGATGAACCGGGCGTCCACCGACATGGGCAACGTCTCGCAGGTGCTCCCCGCGATCCACCCCTACATCGGCATCGACTCGGCACCCGCCGTCAACCATCAGGCCGAATTCGCCGCGGCCAGCGCCGCACCCGCCGCCGACCGGGCCGCCGTCGACGGCGCCCTCGCGCTGGCCCTGACCCTGTACGACGCGGCGACCGACCCCGGTCTCCGCATCCACCTGCTCGCCTAGCCACCCCGCTCGCCTAGCCACCCCGAAGGAAACCCGATGTCCCGCATCGCCCAGCCCGTCCGCACACGCGTCGAACACGACCTGCTGGGGGAGCGGGACGTCCCGCTCGACGCCCACTACGGCATCCACACCCTGCGGGCGCTGGAAAACTTCACGATCACCGGCACCCCGATCGGCCGCTACCCGGAGTTGGTGGCGGCCCTGGCGTGCGTCAAGCAGTCGGCCGCGGTCGCGAATCGGCGTATTGGGTTGCTCGACGAGCGCCGCGCCGACGCCGTCGTCGCCGCCTGTGAGCAGATCCGTGGCGGCGCGCTGCACGACCAGTTCGTCGTCGACGTGATCCAGGGCGGGGCGGGCACGTCGACCAACATGAACGCCAACGAGGTGATCGCCAACCGCGGTCTCGAACTGCTCGGGCACCGGCCCGGCGACTACATGTTTCTGCATCCCCTCGAACACGTGAACCTGAGCCAGAGCACCAACGACGTCTACCCCACCGCTCTGAAGGTGGCGCTGCAGTTCGCGATTCGCCGACTCCGCGCCGCGATGGATGCACTCGCGGAAGCCTTCTCCGCGAAGGCCGCCGAGTTCACGGACCACCTGAAGATGGGACGCACCCAGCTGCAGGACGCCGTCCCCATGACCCTCGGCCAGGAGTTCGGGGCGTTTGCGGTGATGGTCCGGGAGGACGCCGAACGGCTCGAGGAAGCCGCGCTGCTCGTCACCGAGATCAACCTCGGTGGCACCGCCATCGGCACCGGAATCAACGCCCACCCCGACTACGCCCGGCTCGTGTGCGAGGAACTGCGCGCCGTCACCGGACTGCCGCTCGCGACCGCAACGGACCTCGTCGAGGCCACCCAGGACGTCGGCTCCTTCGTCCAGCTGTCGGGGGTGCTCAAACGCACCGCCGTGAAGCTGTCGAAGATGTGCAACGACCTGCGGCTGCTGTCGTCGGGGCCCCGCGTCGGGCTCGGTGAGATCAATCTCCCTGCGGTGCAGGCCGGGTCGTCCATCATGCCGGGCAAGGTCAACCCCGTCATCCCGGAGGTCGTCAACCAGGTGGCGTTCGAGGTCATCGGCAACGACGTCACCATCACCGTTGCCGCGGAAGGCGGCCAGTTGCAGCTGAACGCGTTCGAGCCGATCATCGCGCACAGCCTGTTCGCGTCGCTCAGCCACCTGGCCGCGGCCTGCGAGGCCCTCTCGTCCCGCTGCGTCGTCGGGATCACCGCCAACGTCGCGCACATGCGTGCCGGGGTGGAACGGTCGATCGGTCTGGTCACGGCGCTCAGCCCCCACATCGGCTACGAGGCGGCGACCCGGCTGGCGGCGGACGCCCTCGACTCGGACCGCAGCGTCACCGAACTGGTCCTCGAGCGCGGCCTCCTCAGCGACGAGGAGCTGGAAGGGATTATGCGCCTTCGGCGCCCGTGAGTACTTATCAACCGCCCGACGTTAAGAAGTACTCACGGGTGCCGGAGGCGCAAAGAACTCCAGCGCAATGTTGTCCGGGTCGCGGAACGAGATTCCGGACCCGTAGTGCGCCGTTTTGATGCCCCCGTGCGCGATGCCGAGTGCGTCGAGCCGCTCCACCCATCCGGGCAGTGCGTCGGGGGAACACTGGAACGCGATGTGGTCGAGCCCGACCTGCCGTTCGTCGAACCTGGCGGGGGCGCCGCTGTCGGGATGGGTGTGCAGGCCGAAGAGCATGCCCCCGTCGAGCGCGAACACCGTGTGGTGGAACGTGCCCGATTCCTCGTCCTCGTCCAGGACGGGTGCCGAACCGAACAATGTTGTGTACCAGGCGGTGCTGGCCGCCAGGTCGGACACGGTGATCGCGACGTGGGTGAGGCCCGGGAAACTGGACATCTGCGACTACTCTCTGCTCCGGTGGACGCGGGTGTCCTTCGACCCTAACGAGCCGCCGCGGTCCCGTGGTGGACAACGGCGAAACCCTGCCCGACTGGCCGGCACACGCAGACCGCCCGATCCTGTAACAGGATCGGGCGGTCTGCGTTCGGCGTCTAGAGCCGTGCGGTCTCACGCGTGCCGGGGGCGTACGCGCCGGCGGAGCGGCCGGGACCGCGACGCGCCAGGAGCAGGTAGATGGGCCCGGTCACCACCAGCCCGGCCACCCAGGACAGGTCGGCGCCGCCGAGGAACGCCGACACCGGCCCCGTGTAGAGGGACGTGGCCATGAACGGGATCTGGACGATGATGCCGAGCAGGTACGCGGTGATGGCCGTCCAGTTGAACCGGCCGTAGATGCCGCCGTCGAAACGGAAGATCGAGTCGAGGTCGTAGACACCCTTGTGGATGATGTAGAAGTCGATGAGGTTGATCGCCGTCCACGGCACCAGGACCACCAGGAGCACGACCACCAGATCGACGAAGTGCGAGACGAAGTCGGCCGACAGCGCGATGGCGACGACGGACGCCGCGACGAGGATGATCGTCGAGAGGATCACCCGGGCGCGGGCGGTCGGAATCCAGCGCGCGCGGAACGTCTGGATCGACGTGATGATGGCGAGGACGGCGCCGTAGAGGTTCAGCGCGTTGTGGCTGATCACGCTGAGCAGGAACAGCACCAGCATGACGCTGCCGAGGCTTCCGGTCGTGGCCTTGACGCCGTCCATCGTGCCCATGCCGACGGGTGCGGCGAGGGTGACGACCGCGCCGAACGCGAACGCGAGGAACGAGCCGAGGGTGCAGCCGAGGTACGTCGCCCAGAACGTCGACGGGACGCCCACGGTTTTGGGCAGGTACCGCGAGTAGTCGGAGACGTAGGGCGCGAACGCGATCTGCCAGAGCGCACCGAGCGACACGGTGGCCAGCCACCCGGCGAAGTTGAAGTCGCCGCGCGTGAGGAAGTCCGACGGCAGGTCGCCGGTGAGGATGGCGAAGAACCCCACGAGGATCCCGATTCCGAGAACCCAGGTGCCGATGCGGTTGAGGATGTGGATCAACCGGTACCCGATGATGCAGATGACGGCGGAACCGAGAGCGCCGGCCACGATCCCGACGTCGACGGGGATGCCGTCGACGATCCCGTGCATCGACTGGCCGGCCAGGACGATGTTCGACGAGAAGAAGCCGAGGTACATGACGGCGGCGATCACCACGATGATGAGCGCGCCGAAGGTGCCGAACTGTCCGCGGCTCTGGATCATCTGGGGGATCCCCATCTGGGGTCCCTGCGCCGAATGCAGCGCCATCAGCGCGCCGCCGGCGAGGTGCCCGACGACGAACGCGACGAGACTCCACCACAGCGAGAGTCCGAACAGGCTGGGCCCGAGGGCGCCGGTGACGATCGGGAGCGGCGCGAGGTTGCCGCCGAACCACAACGTGAACAGGTCACGGACCTTGCCGTGGCGATCGGATTCCGGGACGAACCCGATGGTGTGCTTCTCCAGCATCGGGGCGGCGTGGGTGTCGGGCATCAATCCTCCGAACGGTGCGCAAGTGCGCCCTGTGGTCGAGTAGTGCAGACCACAATGGTCGGAGGGGCTGAATCTGTACAGAACAACTAACTGATGCGTTGCATCACTTCTGCAGATTCAGCAGGTCGGAGCGGAAACCGCCGCGAGCGGTAACGCGAATGTAACCGTAATGCCAGGTCAGCACGGATTCCCGGGCCGCGGTCTAGCCTGGTCCGGTGCGCACCGTGGGAGTCGACCTGGCGGCCGAGCCGAAGAAGACGGCCCTGGCCGTCGTCGACTGGTCCGACGGCGTGGCCCGCGTGGAGTCCATCCGGCTGGGAGTCGGCAACGATGCGATCGCCGAGGCCGTCCTGGCGTGCGACAGGACCGGTATCGACGCACCGTTCGGCTGGCCCGACGCGTTCGTCCGGATGGTGTCCGAGCACCACGCCGGCCGACTGCCCGCGACCGGCGGTCTCGCGAACCGCGAGGGACGTCGCCCGCTGACCAAGCGGCGCACCGACCTCGCGGTGCAGGCCGCGACGGGAATGGCGCCGCTCAGCGTGTCGGCGGACCTCATCGCGCACGTCGCCTTGCGCTGCGCCGGCATCCTCGCCGAACTCGGCGACCTGGGCGTCGACGTCGGACGCGTCGACGGCCGGGTGGTGGAGGCGTATCCGGCGGCGGCGCTGCGCACCTGGGGGCTGGTGTCACGCGGATACAAGAGCGTGCAGAACCGGGTGACGCTGGGGGAGTTGGTCGACGCGTTCCTCGCCGCCGCGGACTGGATGGAACTCGGTGCCTTCCAGACGATCTGCCGGGAATCGGACGACGCACTCGACGCCGTGCTCGCCGCTGTCATCGCGCGGGCCGCGGCCCTCGGCTGCACGGCGCTACCCGAAGGCGGCGACCGCGACGTCGCCGAGCGGGAGGGGTGGATTCACGTGCCGACGGCGGACCTGCAGTCGCTGCGGCCCTAGACGGTCAGGCCCGACGTAAGCTGGGCGCGACATCGGGCGGAGAAGTAGGAGAAGTAGAGGAGATCGTTGTGGCGACTCGTGCGGTACCGCAGGCCAGTGTCGGCGACGTGATGGCGGAACTGGCGGCCCTGGAAGATCCGAAGATCCGCGCCGTGAACGAACGCCACGGCGACGACCACGGGGTCAACCTCACCAAGCTGCGCGCGGTCGCCAAGAGTCTCAAGACTCAGCACGACCTCGCCGGCGAGCTGTGGGCGACGGGCGACACCGCAGCCCGTCTCGTCGCGATCCTGATCTGCCGCCCCAAGGCGTTCAGCGCGTCCGAGTTGGACGCCATGCTCCGCGACGCCCGCGTCCCCAAGGTGCACGGCTGGCTCGTCAGCTATGTCGTCAAGAAGAGCCCGCACGTCGAGGAACTGCGCGTGGCGTGGTTCGCCGACTCCGACCCGGTCGTCGCGAGCGCCGGCTGGGCGCTGACCAGCGACCGCGTGGCGAAGGACTCCGGCGACCTCGATCTGCCCGAACTCCTCGACCTGATCGAGGCGCACATGAAGGACGCGCCGGACCGCCTGCAGTGGGCCATGAACGAATGCCTCGCCAACATCGGCATCCATCACCCCGAGCTTCGTGCCCGCGCGATCGGCATCGGCGAACGCCTCGAAGTGCTGAAGGACTACCCGACCCCGCCCAATTGCACGTCCCCGTACGCGCCGATCTGGATCAACGAGATCGTCCGCCGCCAGACACAGAGCTAGCCGCATGCGACTGCGCTGGTAGACCGACCGCGGCGACGTCCGCGCGCGAAACCTGGCAAATTGGACACCACACGCACCGTGCGTGGGCACGTGAAGAAGGAGTCCAATGGCTTTCTGGGATCAGCTGAAGGCAAAGGCGTTCGAGATGAACGGTCAGCTCAAGACCAAGACGGCGCAGTTCCAGAACAAGGAGTTCGCCAACGCCTCGATGGCCATGTGCGCCCTCATCGCCGCGGCGGACGGGACCATCGACCCGTCCGAGCGGCAGAAGACGGCGGGGCTGATCACCAGCAACGAGGCGCTCAGTGTGTTCCCGTCGGACGAGCTGAGCCAGAAGTTCGACTGGTACTGCAGCAAGCTGCAGTCCGATTTCGAGTTCGGCAAGATCGAGGCCACGGCCACCATCGCGAAGCTGAAGACCAAGCAGGACCAGGCTCGGGCCGTCATCCAGATCGGCATCGTCATCGGCGGCGCCGACGGCAACTTCGACCAGAACGAGCGAAACGTGGTGCGCGACGCCTGTTTCGCGGTCGGTATCGCGCCGGCCGAATTCGAACTCTGAGGTGAACGGTGACGCGCCCGGTGCGGGCGCGTCACCGACGCTCAGTAGGCGGTGATGATCGGCGCCGGATTCCACAGACCCGAACGCTGAGTCCGGGTGGTGTCGATCTCCGCGGCCGTCGCACCGGCGTCGAGGGGGGAGTACTGCTCCACGCCGCCCCAGTCGCGGTCCCAGTCGTTCTTCAGGTACGACGGTATGGTTCGGCTCGCCCGGGTCATCTCGATCCAGCCGAGGGGGCCGCCGCCGTACCGGTCCTGCCACAGGCTGGTCATGATCGCGCCGGGACGGTCCGGGAGGATCCGGTACTCGGGCGCCTCCGCGACACCGGCCCGGTGATCGAACGGCCGCTGGCACGGAAACGCAAGGCCCACAGCCCAGTCGATCATGACGGGCGATTCGGATCCGATCACGTCGTTCAGTGTCTGCGTCCGCGGAACCCGCGGCGGTGTGACCGCCAGCCACTGCTGCGGATCGCTGTCCGCGTCCGACGCCACCAGCCGGATGACATCCGTATCGCCCGGCCGGGAATCGAGCGGAACACGCAGATTGCGCCACGACGGCGCCGGGCCGATGTCGATCGGCGTCACCCGTCCTCCGACCGCGACCGTGCCGTCCTGCTGCGCGGTGCCGTACTCCACCTCGAGGTTCTGGCCGTAGGTGACGACGCCGTCCGCGTCGACGGAGCGGATGCGACCCGCCGCGGCGATGGAGACGAGGTCACCCGCACCGGTGTCCGATTCGGCACCGGACAGTCGGTACCAGCCGGTGGTCAGCGACACGTCGCCGTCGCTGCCGTCGCTGCCGAGGACCGGGGTGCTCGCGGGGTCGAGTCCGAACGGCAGGGCCACGGCGCTGCCGTTGACACCGACCGCGCCGGCGCCGCCACCGGTGCCCGCGGCGTTGCTCGACGCCGTCTGCTCGGTGTTGTCGGTCTTGACGGAGTTGGCGACACCGGCATCCGACGATTCCTCGTCGGCGCTGAGGTCTCCGGCGACACCGTTCGGGCTGAAGCCGGCGCTGCCGGTGCCCGCGAGGGTGGTCGCCGCGTCACCCGACAGTGGTTGCAGCAGTGACGCGTTGGGATCGGTTTCGAGCAGGACGTCGTTGGCCAGGCCGCACGGCGCGCCGGTGACGGCGTCGACGTTGGAGCGGGCGAGGGAGAACGCCGGGTACTGCGCGACGGCGCCCTTCGCCATCGACAACACCTCGAACAGCACCATCGCGGCGGCCGCGACCGTCAACGGCGGGAGTGCCCACACCCGGCGCCTGCGCACGGAGTCGCCCCGCGTGTAGGGCTCGCGGAAGTAGCACCACGCCGCGATCAGCAGCATCACCAGGGTGGCGCCGAGCAGGATCGTGCCCGCTCCGAGGCCGCCGATCGACACCGGCTTGTCCCACCACGGGACGCTGTAACTGGACACGTACCACCACCCGTTGGTGCTGGTGAAACACATCGCCAGCAGGAACAGCACGGCGGCCGCGAACAGGGCGCGGTTGCGTGGCGAACGCACCACGGAGGTGCTCACCGCGACCGACGCCAGGACGGCGAGCGACCCGGCGAGACCCGCGTAGATGCCGAAGTGGTGCGTCCACTTGGTGGGCGTGAACATCATCAGGCCCATCGCGGCGAGTGTGATGCCGATGAGCCGCCGCGACGGTCCCGTCGCCGTCCCGGGAATCCGGCCACCCTTGCGCAGCATCACCAGGACTGTCACCGCCAGGCACAGCACCATCACGAACACACCGAACCGGCGCGACAGCGAACCGTCGACGGAGATGTTCAGCAGGTACTGGTAGCGGAGGTACTCGTCGAACCAGGGGACGTTGGGGCCGATGGCGTGCACGTGCTGCATCTCCATCACGGCGGCGAGGGTCTGATCGGCGAACACCGCCACCAGGATCACGGTTCCCGACGCGACGAGCGGCGCGAGCAGCGCCAGATAGCCGACCGTCTTGGCCCGCGCGATCACGATCTGCAGGATCGGCCGGGCGCCGGCGACGAGGGCGCCGAAGCAGATCAACCCGGACGGGCCCGCGGTCAGCGTGGCCGCACCGACCAGGATCGCCACCGCGGCGGGCAGCAGCCGACGGGTCGCGACGGCGCGTTCCACCGAGCACCACGTGAGCAGCACGCCCACCGCGACGATCGGTTCGGGCCGCAGGCCGTTGTTGTAGGGGAGCCAGAACGCGAGGAACACCAGCCCGCCCGTCCACAGCGCGAGCCGGTTGCCCCGGACGGCGGCACCGAGTCGCGGTGCGACCTCCCGGCTGATCACCAGCCACGCGACGATGCCGGCGAGCAGCGCGGGCAGACGCACGAACGGGCTGGCCGGGGTGATGTTCGCCAGCACCGCGAGGACGTCGTAATAGGGCGATCCGAACGGCGCCTCGGGGACGCCGTACCAGCGGAAGTAGTTGGCCATGTAGCCCGCGGCCTCGGAGGTGCGGGCCATGTTGAACTGATAGCCGTCGTCGGAGGTGGAGGCGCCGATGAAATGCCACAGCACCAGCGTGCCGAGAACGACGGCGTCGACGGCCCCGAACGACCACCAGCGGGTGGGCAGGAATCGCCGGGCCCGGCGACCGTCCACGTTGTCGAGACGGTGCAGCGCCACCAGCGCCAGAATCGTGGCCAGCGCACCCACCACCATGGCCACGAACTTGATCGTCGACGGCGTCGACGAGAACCGGCTGTCGATCTGCGCGGTCACCTGCAGGCCGTCGGGCACCGGCCCGTCGAGGTCGCTGAAGATGCCCACCATCTGCGGGCGGAGGTCACCGTCGACGACGGTCGGGGCGTCCTGGCCTGCCGTCACGAAGCCGGCGGTGGTCCGCGTCGAATCCGAGGACACCACGAGCGTGCAGTCGGCGGGTAGCCCGTCGAGCGGTGACGACAGCAGCACCTTGTTCCGCAGCACCACCTCGACGCCCGCGGGACCGTCCGCGGTCGCCGCATTCACCTTGGCGACCAGTCCGTACCTCCCGGCGTCGGCGGCACCCGCGGGGGCGGTGGAGGTCAGCAGCCCGCCGCGGCCGGCGAGTTCGCCGACCGTCGAACAGGGGATTCGCACGTCGAGGCTCAGCGGCGCGTAGGAGACGAGCGGGGCCTCGACGCTTCCGGTGCTGCCGTTCTGCGGCCAGGTGAGGGTCGCGCTGTCCTGCTCGACCGGAAGGAACGGGAGCGACAACGTGAGCAGCACCCCGAAGAGGGACGCGACGATGGCGAAAAGACGAGCGGAGCGGACCGACTGACCGACAGGAGACGACTGCGGCGGGGTCCCGATCGGCGACTCGTCCGAGTCGTCTCTGGACACATTCGCCGATTCCAGCCTGCTGTCAGTCACGACGTCGGATAGTACCCATCCGCGCCGATGGTTAGCGAAGGCAAGGAACAGCGCTGGTGGGAGGGTTTCCGGCCCCGGAGGATCACATGAGGAGGATCACATGAGGAGGTGTCTCATGATCCGCACCCGGCGCCCCGGCCGGGTGAGGAGATGATGGTGATGCCGCGGGCCGCGGCGGTGCCGAACCTCGGAATGCACTTCGCGGATGATCTCGAACATGCCTCCGCCCTCCTCCTGCGCGACCACGCCTATCCCGACGGTAGGTCGGGCCCGGGGTGAGCCGACTCACCCGGTGCGGGTGAACAAGGTCACCCCGCGACGGGCTGCACCGACAGCTGCTTCACACCGGTCTGCGCACAGCCGGTGGTCGGGTAGGGGAGGAACACCGACCCGGTGTCGTTCGGCGGATACACCCGGAAGCCCGCGACCGGTGTGGGGCCGCACGTGTCGGCGGGATAGTTCTGCACCACCGTCGCACGCACCGCGGCGGTGGCCCGCGCGCCGGGAGCGACCGTCACGGGAGTCTCCGTTCCGCCGTCCCTCTCGGCCGCCGCACCCACCTGCGGACCGTCCGGTGCCGCGACGTACGACACCCCGGGGTATCCGTGGAGGATGCAGTCGCGGGTGCCGGTGTTCGTGAAGACGAGCGGGATCTCCTGCGATCCGGCGGCCCCGCTGGGCTCTCCGAGCGTCACCTGCAGTTCGCCGATCAGGCAGCGGTCGGGGTGCGGAGTGGTCGGTGTGGTGGCGGACGTCGGTGGGACGTCGGCGGTGGTGGTTGCGTCCGATGTCGTGACGGTGACGCCACCGGGCGAGGGTTCGGCGGTCCCCGACTCGTCCGTCGAGCCACACGCCGAGACGGTGAGTGCGGCGGCGATCCCGAGTACCCCGAGAACGGTCCGTGCCGGTGACTGCGTGCGCATCTGATCGCTCCTCCTGCTGACTGTGCGGCGTACGTCGATGGTCCGCGATCGGTGCCGTACCGGTGGGTGGTTCGGGGAGATCGCATTCGCCCCGAACCGGCGGGCTCCGGTCGTAGGCTGCGGGGCGCAGCGTTTCCACGACACTTTCACTGGAGGCAGACCGATGAGCGAAGTTCTGGACCGGACCAAGATCTACATCGACGGATCCTGGGTCGATTCGCAGGGGACCGGCCGGATCGACGTGGTCAACCCGGCCACCGAGGACGTCATCGCGGTGGTCGCCGAGGGCACCCCCGACGACGTCGACCTCGCCGCGAAGGCCGCGCGGGCCGCCTTCCCCGCATGGTCCGCGCTCAGCGGCACGGAACGCGGCGAGTACCTCCGGAAGGCGGCCGCCCTGATCAAGGAGCGCCTCGACGACTTCACCGCCCTGGTGTCCCGCGACATGGGCATGCCGCTCGGATTCGCGAAGCCCATCCAGATCGGGATGCCCCTCGCGAACCTCGCCGCGTTCGCCGAACTGGCCGCCACCTACGACTTCGACGCCCACGAGGTCGGCAACTCGCTGATCGTGCGCGAACCCATCGGTGTCGTCGGTGCGATCACCCCGTGGAACTTCCCGCTCCACCAGGTGGTGCTGAAAGTCGGCGGTGCGCTGGCCGCGGGATGCACCGTGGTGCTCAAGCCGACCGAGGTCGCGCCGCTCGCCACCTACGCGCTTGCCGACATCTTCGACGAAATCGGCCTGCCCGCAGGTGTGTTCAACCTCGTCAGCGGATTCGGGCCCGTCGTGGGCGAGGCGATCGCCGGCCACCCCGAGGTGGACATGGTCTCGTTCACCGGTTCCACCCGCGCGGGCAAGAGGGTCGCGGTGGTCGCGGCCGAGACGGTGAAGAAGGTGGCACTCGAACTCGGCGGCAAATCGGCGAACGTCATCCTCGACGACGCCGACCTGACGAAGGCGGTCACCGACGGGGTGGCCAAGTGTTTCCTCAACTCCGGCCAGACCTGTTCGGCGCTCACGAGGATGCTGGTTCCCGCGGACAAGGTGGACGAGGCCTCCGCCATCGCGGCGCAGGTCGCGCAGAACTACTCCGTCGGCGACCCGACGGCCGCCACGTCGGTGCTCGGGCCGCTGGTGAACTCGAACCAGCTGAAGCGGGTCCGCGGGTACATCGAACAGGGCATCGCGGAAGGTGCGCGCGCCGTCCTCGACGGCCGGGAGACCGGACAGGACTCCGGCTACTTCGTCGGCCCCACCGTGTTCTCCGGCGTCACCGAGGACATGACCATCGCCAAGGAGGAGATCTTCGGTCCCGTCCTGTCCATCATCGGATACCGCGACGAGGAGGACGCGGTGCGGATCGCCAACGCGACGGAATACGGGCTCGCCGCCGGTGTCTGGTCCGGCGACCAGGACCGGGCCGACCGCGTCGCACGGCAGCTGCGCGCGGGCCAGGTCGAGGTGAACGGCGGGGCGTTCAACACCAACGCCCCGTTCGGCGGGTACAAGCAGTCGGGCATCGGTCGCGAGGCCGGGGTCCTCGGTTTCGAGGAGTTCCTGGAGATCAAGTCGATCCAGCGGTAGGCGGCTTCGCCACCCGTGCGTGGTTAGCGAGTCTCTGGACTCGTCAACCACGCACGGGCGCGGAGCGCAATTGGCCTCACGCTGAACCGAATCCGTGACTCTGTAGCGTCGTGGTCCTACCCTCGAATCGAGGGGTGGACAGCGGAGATGAGGAGAACGCAATGGATCTCGGTCTGAGCGGCAAGCGGGCCGTCGTCACCGGCGGCAGTCGCGGAATCGGTTTCGCGATCGCGCGCAGCCTCGCGTCGGAGGGGGTCGACGTGGTGCTCGCGGCCAGGGGCGCCGAGGCGCTGGAACTGGCGGCGAAGACGCTGTCGCAGCAGACCGGCCGTCGGGTCATCGGGGTACCCACCGACACCGGCGACGACAAGTCGGTGGGCGCCCTCGTCCAGCGAACCGTCGACGAACTCGGCGGCGTCGACATTCTGGTGAACGCCGCGGCCACACCGTGGAGTGCGGGCAAGCCGAGCGACTTCGCGTCCACCACCGACGACGTGGTCCGCGACGAGTTCGAGATCAAGGTGCTCGGCTATCTGCGCACCGCCCGCGCGGTGGCACCGCACCTGGTCGAGCAGGGGTGGGGACGGATCATCAACATCAGCGGGCTCGGTGCACGCCAGGCCAACTCCATCGCGCAGACCGTCCGGAACGTCGGGGTGTCGGCGCTGACGAAGAACCTCGCCGACGAACTCGGACCGCACGGCGTCAACGTCACCGTGGTGCACCCGGGACTGACGCGGACGGAACGGCTCGTCGACCGGCTGACGGAGCAGTCCGAGGCGGAAGGGGTGCCCGTTGCCGAACTGGAGTCGCGGCTGGCCACCAATTCGATCCACCGGCTGATCGACGCGAGTGAGGTCGCGGACGTCGTCACGTTCCTGGCATCGCCGCGCAGCGTCGGGATCACCGGCGACGCGGTGGCCGTCGGCGGGGGTGCGCCGGGCGCCGTCTACTACTGAGCCCGGGCCGGTGACAGCACGCCGTCGCGCTGGGTCACTTCCAGCGCGGCGCGTTCGCCGGAGCGGACGGCGCCGTCGACCCAGCCGCACATCACGGACGAACTCTCCGTGCCCGCCCAGTGGATGCGACCGCAGGGTTCGCGGAGGGCGTGGCCGAACTGGGTGAGTACTCCCGTCGGCGCATGACTGAGCATGCCGCCGCCGGAGTACCGCTCGACGCTCCAGTTCTGCTCGACGTAGTCGACGGGGGAGGCAGCCCGGGCTCCGAACCTTTCGGTCAACTCCCCGAGCACCGCCGTCTTCCGCTCCGCTTCCGGCAGCGTCCCCAGCGTGCGGGCGGTCGGCCCCTCGACGATCACGCACAGAACTCCGGGACGTCCCGTGTCGGTGCACGCGTCGATGGTGATCGTCGCGGGGGAGTCGGGTGCCGCCGACTGCCCCGACAATCCGTCGGCGCGCCAGAAGGGTTCGTCGTAGACGGCGGCGATCTTCATGACGGCGCCGCTCGGCATCCTCTGGTGCAGGAACGACCGATCCATCGGGAGCAGGGGCTCGTAGAGGATCTGACTCGCGATGGCGAGAGGCACCGCGACGATCGCCCGCCGCGCCCGCACGGCCAGGTCCGCGGAGCGGACGGTCACGCCGTCGTCGTCCTGCGCGAGGTCCCGGACGGGTTGCGACAGGTGGAGTGCGTCGCCGATCTCGGCTGCCATCGGGCGGTAGATCGCCCCCATCCCGCCGACCGGCCGCGCATCCTCGGCCGCGTCCTTCACGCCGAGAACGAAACCGGGACCGCCGCCCGACGCCATCTGGTACAGCACGAACAGCATCGACACCTCGGACGCGGCGGACGTGTAGCAACCGGCGACGGCGGTCTCGAGAAGGTCGTGGGCGGGCTTGGACAACGTGTTGCCGCCGAGCCATTTCGCGAGACTGATCGCGTCCCACTTCGCGGCCTTCTTCGCCTCCCACGGCGCCTCGAGCGGAATCGTCTTGCACATCCGGCCGAGTTCGAAGAACACGGCACCGAGATTCGCCGTGGCCCAGGGACTCATCGTCAGGGGAATCGTGCCCTTGTACCGGTACTGCTTGCCGTCGACGACCATCATGGCTTCGCCGTCGGTGTACTGCTTGTACGTCGCGACGCCGAATTCGTCGATCAGGGCGTAGATCCGGTCCTGCCCCGGCCCGATCCACGCGCCGCCCCGATCGATCCACGACCCGTCGTCGCGGGTCTCGGTGAACGTGCGCCCGCCGATCCGGTCACGGGCCTCCATCAGCGCGACCGTGTGCCCGGCCTGTTTCAGGCGCAGCGCCGCCGTCAGTCCGGCGAATCCGGCTCCTACGACGCAATAGTCGACTTCGATGTCTGCCATGACGAATCCCCTCGCGCTCTTTCGATCCTTACTCGCGGCGAGGGGTCCGGTCAAGGGCAGCACCCGTGAGTACAAATTAACCGCCGGCGGTTAACAAGTACTCACGGGTGGGGACCAGCGGGAACACCTGCTCGGCGATGCGCTCGAGTTCCTCGTGCGCGGGGGAGCATTGGATGAGCAGCAGGGTGAGGCCGGCGTCCTGGTAGGCGCGGATCTTCTCGGCGACCTGTTCGGGTGTGCCGACGAGGTCGGGGCGCAGCCCACGCGTGCCGACGGAGTATTCGCGCCGGGACAGTTCGACGTCGAGTTCGGAGTTCTTCACGAACTCCTCGAACGACGCGTACCCGGGCGAGTGCGGGTCGACGGTGGTGATGCGTTCGAGTTCGGCGCGGGCCTCGGCTTCGGTGTCGCGCACGATGATGTAGGTGGACATGCCGAATTCGGCCATGTCCCGCTGGTGGATTCGCTGCGACCGCGCGTTCATGTCGGCGATCTTCGTGCGCACCTCGTCGACGGTGCCGCCGTGCAGCACGTACGAGTCGGCGAACGTCGCGATGGATTCGCGGCCGCTCTCGCTCTCGCCGCCCGCGAAGACCGGAGGATGGACTGCGGGTTTCGGCGACAGGATCGAGTCGCGCACGCTGAAGTGCTCGCCCTGGTAGGTGAACGGGGTGTGTTCCCAGAGTCCGCGGAGGACGTCGACGAATTCGGTGGCCTGCCGGTATCGCTCGTCGTGCCGGGTGAACGCGCCGCCGTACTGCCGCGCTTCTTCCTCCCACCATGCGGCGACCACGTTGAGCGCGAACCGTGCCGCACCGGCGTCGGTGGTGCCGGCGATGTCGGTGATGGTGGCCGATTCCTTCGCGGTGACCGCGGGCAGGTGGAATCCGGGTCGCACCGCCGTCATCACCCGGAGCTGTTCGGTGACCGCGAGGATCGCCGACGACAGCGACCACGCCTCGAGGCTGGGCGCGTCGACGCCCTTGCGGTCGTTGAGGTAGAGCTCGGGGACGAGGGTGGTGTGGTAGCCGAGCCGGTCGGCCAGCTGCGACAGCCGTTTGACGTAGTCCCAGGTGGCGGGCATGCCTTCGTCGCCGAGGTTGCGCAGGAAGCCGCCGTAGATGGGCGTCCAGTAGCCGAAATGCATGTCATTCCTCCGTGATGGCGTCGAGCGACGCGCGCAGATCGTCGACGAGGTCTTCCAGGTTTTCCAGTCCGACGGACAATCGGACGGTGCGATAGCCGAATCCGGCGTCGCGGCGTTGCGTGTCGTCGAGGTGGCTGTGCGTGGTGGTGGCGGGGTGCACCACCAGCGAGCGGGCGTCGCCGATGTTGGCGACGATGGCGAACAGTTGCAGCGAGTCGACGAACTTCGCGACCTTCGCGTCGTCGACGGCGAGATCGAAGGAGAACACCGAGCCGGCGCCCCGCGGCAGGTACTTGCGGGCGGCGTCGTGCCACCGGTTCTGCGGCAGGCCCGGGTAGTTGACCTTCGCGACCGCGGGATGACCGTCCAGGAATTGGGCGATGGCCAGCGCCGAGCCGACCTGCCGCTCGAGCCGCAGGTCCAGCGTCTCCAGCCCCTGCAGCAGCTGGAACGAATTGAACGGCGACAGTGCGGGTCCGAGGTCGTGGACGACCTTCGTCTTCGCGTACACCAGGAACGCGCTCCGGTCGCGACCGAACTCGTCCCACAGCACGAGGTCGCCGATCCGCGGGTACGGCTCGGTGAACTGGGTCCACCGCCGCGGCTCCGCGCCGAAGTCGAACGTGCCGAGGTCGACAATCACCCCGCCCAGCGAAGTTCCGTGCCCGCCGATGAATTTGGTGGCCGAGTACACGGCGATGTCGGCGCCGAAGTCCTTGGGGCGGAGCAGGTACGGGGTGGCGATCGTGTTGTCGACGATCAGCGGGACCCCGGCCTGGTGGGCGATGTCGGCGACGGCCCGGACGTCGAGGACGGAGGCGACGGGGTTGCCGATCGTCTCGGCGAAGAAGGCCCGGGTCTCGGGGCGCGCGGCCGCACGCCAGGCGTCGAGGTCGTCCTGGTCGACGAGGGTGACGTCGATCCCGAAGTCCGCGAACGTGTCGGTGAGCAGGTCGACGGTTCCGCCGTACAGTTGCCGCGCCGCGACGATGTGCTGCCCCGACTTGGCGAGAGTGAGGAGGGCGACGGCGACGGCGGACTGCCCGGACCCGGTCGCCAGCGCGGCGACACCGCCGTCGAGGTCGGCGAGACGCTGTTCGAACACGGCCTGGGTGGGGTTCCCTGTGCGGCTGTACAGGTTTCCCTTGCGGCGCAGGGAAAAGATGTCCCGCGCCTGGTCGAAGCTGCCGAAGTCGTAGGCAACCGATTGGTAGATCGGGGGGATCGCGGTGTTCTGCGGCGTGCCGGGCTGATAGCCGGTGCGGACCTGCCGGGTCGCGAACCCTGTGGTCTCGGGCATCGGTGTGCCTGTCCCTTCGTCGATACTCTTGATTGGCGGGGGGTCGATCACAAAACGAATATGTTCGGAACAAAACACGAAGTGCGACGAGAAGACACGCGTTTTGTTCTGCTCGAGCATTACTCTTGTTTCACCGCGCGCGGGTGAGTCAGGGTGACGCAGTCAATCCTGCGAACAACCACCCCGAGTGAGGTAATCAGTGGACATCGACTGGCTGGAACCCGAAGCGACCGCGCGTGGCTCGGTGATCGTCGTCGCCGGCCGAGGTGAGCATGCTCACGTGTACCGCAGGTTCGCCCGGCGGATCGCGTTCGACGGTTACCGCGTCGCGGTGGTGGAGAACGATCCCGCCGCGGCCGCTCGGCTGATCGCCGACGCCGAGTCCGGTCTCCCGCTCACCGTCGTCGGGTCGGACAGTGGCGCGCTCACCGCGCTCGACCTCGCCGCCACCCATCCGGCGGTGTCCGGGGTCGTGGCCGCCGGTCTCCTCGTCGCGGGCACCGACGCCGTCACCGGAGGGTGGGAGGGCGAACTCGAGATTCGCTCCGCGTGTCCGGTGCACCGGGGCGTCCTGGCCGAGGAGGGCGCGCTCGACCGCGGCACGCTCGGAGAGGAGGCGCCGGTCGCCACGGCGGATTCGCTGACCCACGTGCAGGTTCCCGTCCTCGTCGTCCACGGCGGCGCCGACGTCCTGAGCCCGGTGGCGGACGTCCTCGCGGTCACGTCCGCGTTGCCGGGTGCCCGGGTGGTCGTCGTCAACGACGGCCGGCACGACATTCTCAACGACGTGTCCCACCGGTCCGTCGCTGCCGAGATCGTGCAGTTCCTCGAGCGTCTGCGACTGCCCGGCACGCCCGACGTCCTCCTCCGCGACCCGGCGGGCGCACTCGCGCAATGACCCGGGCGGGGCCGGTAGTGGTTGTCGATCGAAGGGGTGTGGATGTCAGCGGTGCTGGAGTCGGAGACGATTGCTCCGGAGTGGTTGCTCGAACGAATCGACGGCCGCACCGCGGAACTCGCCGACGCCGTCGCCGACCTCATCCGGTCGGGTGAGCTGAGCCCCGGCGACCGCCTGCCGACCGTCCGCGCACTCGCGAAAGCGACCGACCTCAGCGTCGGTGCGATCGTCACCGCGTGGGGCCGGTTGCAGGAGCAGGGTTTCGTGCAGACCCGCCGCCGCGGCGGCACCGTCGTACTTCCGCCGCTCGACAGTGTGCCCGAGCGCGGCATCCCCGACTGGCGCGGTGTCGACCTGGCGCAGAACGCGCCCGACCTGGCGCTGCAGCCGTCCCTGTCCGACGCTCTGCTGTCCAGCCTGGACGCCGAGACGTTGAATGTGTTCGGGCGGGAACTGATGACCGAGCGGCTGCGCAACGCCGTCGCGCCGGGGTGGCCGTTCGAACCGGAGGCCTGGGCGACCGCGGGTGGTGGCACCGAGGCGCTGCTGCTGGCGGTGGAGGCGGCGGCGCCGCCCGGGTCCCGGGTGGCGGTCGACGAGCCCCTCGGCCCGGGCGTGCTCGACACTCTCCGCGACCTGGGACTGGATGCGGTCGGCGTCGGCGCCGACCGCGACGGTCCCCGGCCGGACGCGCTCGACGAGGCCCTGACGGCCGGTGCGGTTCTGTTCGTGTTCCAGCCCGGGGCGCCGTTCGCCGTCGACCACGCGGTCAGCGCGCGGCGCACCCGCGAACTCGCCGACGTGCTGCGACGGCATCCGGCGGTCTGGGTGGTCGAGGACGACTCGATCGGACCGCTCGAACCGGACCAGCCGCCGTCGCTGGGATGCGAACTGCCGCAGCGTGTTGTCCGGATCCGCAGCTACTGCAAGGCGTACGGGATCGACGTGCGGACGTCCGTGCTCGGCGGCTCCCGCGAATTGATCGAGAAGGCCATGAAGGTGCGCAGTCACGGCGTCGGCTCGAACAGCCGGATCCTGCAGAACACCCTCGCCCACCTGATCGGCAGCGCCGACGCCGAATACGCGGTCACGGCGGCACACGAACGCTACGCCACCAGGCGCACGACGCTGCTCGAGGCCCTGATCGACCGCGGCATCGAGGCTTTCGCCGGCCCGCACAGTCTCGTCGTGTGGGTGACGGTGTCGGACGAGACAGCGGCGCTGGTCGCGTTGGCGCGGCAGGGCATCTCCGTGGGAGCGGGATCGCGGTCGTTCGTGCGGTCACCCGCACGTCAGCTGCTGCGCCTGTCGGCCACCCAATTGCCCGACGACGCCGAGCTGATCGGGCAGCTCGCCGACGTCGTCGCGGTGGCGGTAGCGGAGTCGTCGCGCGAGTTCTTCGACTGATCGGATTTTGTTCGGCAGCACTGCGGGACATACGAAATATGTTTTGAAACATCGAGAATTTAATACTCTGCACGCGTCTGTTTGCTCCATACACTTCAACGCGGCGTGCCGAGGCAGGTGCCTGACGGCGGACGACGAAGGAGCGAGAACATGACGAGACGGCAACTGAAATTGGGAGCTGTCCTCACCCCCACGGGTGGTCCCGGGCACCCGTACACCTGGCTGGATCCGGAGATCCCCGGCGACGCCAGCGTCGACATCGACTGGTACATCGAGTACGCGCGTCTGGCGGAGCAGGCGCGGTTCGACCTCGTGTTCATCGTCGACAGCCAGTTCATCACCCCCGATTCGCCCCCGCACTACCTGAACCGGCTCGAGCCGCTGACCCTGCTGTCGGCGCTCGCCGTGGCCACCGAGCACATCGGACTCGTCGGCACCCTGACCACGTCGTTCAACCAGCCGTTCAACCTCGCGCGACGGTTCGCGTCCCTCGACCTGATCAGCCGCGGCCGCGCCGGCTGGAACGTCGTCACCAGTGGCGACTCGGGCACCGCCGGAAACTACGGCCTCGAGGAGCATTACGACTACGCCACCCGCTACGGCCGGGCACTCGAACACGTCGAGGTAGTCAAGGCGCTGTGGGATTCGTACGAGGACGACGCGTTCCCGCGCGACCGGGACGCCCGCCGCTTCCTCGACCCGGACAAGCTGCACACCCTCGACCACCGGGGCGAGCACTTCTCGGTGGTGGGCCCGCTCAACATCGAACGCTCACGGCAGGGCCGGCCGGTGATCTTCCAGGCCGGCGACTCCGACCAGGGCCGCGACCTCGGAGCGCGCATCGCCGACGGGATCTTCACCCACGCACCCAGTTTCGAGGCGGGAGCGGCGTTCTACGCGGACATCAAGACCCGCGCCGCGGCGTACGGGCGCGCCCCCGAGGACATCGTGGTCCTGCCGGGCGTCAACGTCACCGTGGGCGACACCGACGCCGATGCCCGCGAGATCGAGCGCGCGACCCAGCTGGCGGACAACGACTTCGGCAGGTCTCTGCGGGAACTCGGCCGGCCGTTCGGCTGGCACGACTTCCAGCAGTACGACCTCGACGCGCCGTTCCCCACCGAGGCCTTGCAGCACGCCGAGCGGAGCTTCTACACGCAGGCGAAGAAGATCACCGACCTCGCCGTCGGCCGCGGGCTGACGCTGCGGCAGACCGTCGAGGCGCTCAGCGCGCCGAAGACGTCGCCGTTCACCGGCAGCGCCGAGACCGTCGCGAACGAACTGCAGCGCTGGCTGGACGGTCACGCCCTCGACGGCATCAACATCCACATCGGTCACCCGGCGCAGTTTCGCCGCTTCGTCGACGAGGTGCTGCCGATCCTGCGTGAGCGCGGTGTGGTCCGGGAGGACTACGAACAGGACACCCTGCGCGGCAACCTCGGCCTGCCCTTCGCGGAGAACCGCTACACCCGTGCGCGGAGTGAGGGAATCGATCCCGCCCCGCTTCCCGGCACCGCCGCGTCGCTGTCCGCGAGCGTCTGAATCACCACCCCACTTTTGCATGGTCAGGAGCACCCAGTGAGCAAGAAGAGCCGGCGGATCGCCGGCGCCGTAATACTCGGAGTGATCGTCGGTCTCGTCGCCACCGCATGCGGCGGTGGCAGCAGCTCGAACGGCGCCGAGGTCAAGTGGGCGTTCAACCTCCCCACTTCCTGGGACCCGGTGACGAGCCGGACCGGAAACGACATCAACACCATCAGCCTCGCGTATGCGTCGCTGACCCGGCTCGACGCCGAGGGCAACGTCGAACCGTCGCTCGCCGAGAGCTGGAAGTACAACGCCGACGGCACCGCGGTGACGTTCAGCCTGCGTGACGGTCTGACGTTCTCCGACGGGACCGCCCTCGATTCGCAGGCGGTGAAGGCATTCTTCGACCGGGGTAAGACCCAGGACGATTCGTTCCTGCGCGATCAGCTCGCCGGCGTCACCGAGGTTACGGCGGACAGCGCCACCGACGTCACGCTGCACCTGGCCGACGCCGACTACCAGATCCCGTACCTGGTCGCCGGGCGCACCGGTGCGATCGCCAGCCCGACGGCGGCCGCCGACCCGCAGAAGCTCAGCGTGTGGCCGGTCGGAGCGGGTCCGTTCACGATCACCGATTTCGTCGCCGAGGATCACGCGTACTTCGAGAAGAACCCGAACTACTGGGACGCCGAGAACATCCACATCGACCACTTCGAACTCAGCGTCGCCCCGGACCCGGCCACCCTCGTCGCCGGTGTCCAGTCCGGCTCCATCGACTTCGCGACGCTGCCCGCGCTGCAGTCCAAGGAAGCCGAGGCCGCCGGTCTCGACGTGACCGTGAAGCCGTCGCTCGCCGCGAACGACGTGTCCATCAACCTCAACAAGGCGCCGTTCGACAACCCGAAGATCGTCGAGGCGTTCCGGTACGCATTCGACCGCCAGGCGTTCGTCGACGTCATCACGAACGGGCTGGGGAGCACCACCAGCCAGCCGTTCCCCGACGGGTACCTCGCGTTCAACCCGGAGATCGAGAAGATCTGGAACTACGACCCCGACAAGGCATCTCGTCTCCTCACCGAGGCGGGCTACGCGCCCGGGCAGTTGTCGATCGAGATCACGGCGCAGTCGGCGGCCACCAACCGTGCGGAACTCGTGCAGTCGCAGCTGAAGAAGATCGGCGTCGAGTCCACGATCAAGGTGGTCCCACCCGGGTCGTCGACGTGGCAGAGCGAGGTCTACATCGCGAAGAACCCGCAGCTGGCCACGGACGGCACCATCGGACGTGAGTCCCCGGTGCAGAACCTGCTCGCCGTCTACGGTCCGGAAGGCATCATGAACCTCAGCGGCCCGCACGCGTCGCCGGAGTTCACCGCCGCACTCGACACCGTGCGCCGCACCCCGCTCGAGGACCCGGAGTACAAGCCGCGGTTGTGGCAGGCCGTCAAGGTCGGTGTCGAACAGTCGCCGACGAACTACCTCTTCAGCAACCCGTGGATCATCGTGTCCAACCCGGATCTGAAGAACCTCAACATCCTGCCGTCCCAGGTTCGCTGGGAAGGCGTCACGGTCTCGTGACCACCGCAGACATCGAGGCCGCAGGCACCGGGAGGACATTCGCTCTCCCGGTGCATGCGGGCGCGCTCGGCACGGCAGCGCGGGTCGTGCTCGGCACCGTGCTGATCGTGGTCCCGGTCTTCCTGTTCTCCACCCTGATCACGTTCCTGCTCGGTGCGGCCAGCGGGCTGAATCCGGCCGCCGGCATCGCCGGTGACGCCGCGACCCCGGAGACGATCGCCCGGATCAACGCCGAGTTCGGGCTGGACAAGCCGGTCTGGCAGCAGTATGTCGACTGGATGTCGAGCATGCTGAGCGGCGACCTCGGTGTCTCGTGGTTCAGCAAGATCCCGGTCAGCGAGTTGATCGGTGAACGGCTCGCCGTCAGCGCTTCCATCGCCGGTGTCGCGCTGGTCATCGGACTCGTCCTCGGTGTCGGGCTCGGGGTGCTGGCTGCCGTCTACAAGGGCAGCCTGCTCGACCGGGCGATCACGGCCTACACGTCGGTGGCGTCGACGCTGCCGCCGTTCGTCATCTCCATCGGACTGATCCTCGTCTTCAGCGTCGGGCTGCACTGGCTGCCGTCGGCCGGATACGTCCCGCCGGACGAGAACTTCGGCCGCTGGCTGTCGCTGATCATCATGCCCGCGATCGCGCTGAGCATGGACGTCGTCGCCGACATCGCGCGGCAACTCCGCACCGGACTGGTCGCGGAACTGGATCAGAACTACGTCACCGGCGCGGTGGTGCGGGGCATCGGTCCGTCACGGATCCTGTTCGTGCACGCCCTGCGCAACGGCAGCGGTCCCGCACTGTCGATCCTGGGCATGAAGATCCCCACGCTCATCGGCGGCGCCGTCGTGATGGAGACCATGTTCTCGATGCCCGGCTTCGGTCGGCTCGCCGCCGATTCGGCGCTGCGCGGGGACGTTCCCATCGTCCAGGGAACGCTCGTCGTGGCGATCGTGTTCGTGCTGTTCTGCAACATCGTCGTCAACATCGCCCAGAGCGTCCTGCAGCCGGCCACCAAGCGGAGAGACTGACATCCCATGCTCACAGCAATTCTGCGCTATCACTCCGCTCGCGCCGCGGTGATCGTCCTCGGGCTGATCGTGGTGCTCGCGGTCTTCGGGCCCGTGCTTGCGCCGTTCGACCCGCTCGAGCAGGACACGGCAGCAATCCTGCAGGGCCCGAGTGGAACTCACTGGCTCGGGACGGACAACGTCGGGCGGGACGTGTTCAGCCGGTTGCTGGCGGGTTCGACCGTGTCGGTGCTGTCGGCGCTGCAGTGCGTCGTCGTCGGATTCCTCCTCGGCGTGATCCCGGGCTTCCTGTCGGTGTATCTCGGGCGCAGCGTGGGATGGTTCACGCTCCGGCTGATGGATGCGCTCATCACGCTGCCGTTCCTCGTGTTCGCCGTCGCGATGACCGCGCTGCTCGGAAACGGACTCGCGCAGGCGATGTTCGCCGTCGGCATCCTCATCGCGCCCGCGTTCTACCGAGTCACGCGCGCCGCGGCGCTGACCGTGGCCAACTCCCAATACGTCGAGGCCGCCGAACTGATGGGCGCCGACACGTCCTGGATCATCCGCCGTCACGCGGTGCGCAAGGTGCTGCCCGCGGTCGGGGTGACGTTCGCCGCGATGACCGGGGCCAGCCTCGTCATCGTGTCTTCGCTGACCTTCCTCGGGATCGGCGTCGTCCCGCCGGACCCCACCTGGGGCGGACTCCTCGCCAGCGGATTGCAGTACCTCTACCAGGTTCCGTTCGGTCCCGTCGTCCCCGCGCTGCTGATCGTGGCGACCGTGTGGGCGCTCAATGCCATCGCCGACGCACTGCGGGACGCGACCGGCCGACCCGCACGACGCGCCCCCAGGAAAGAGGAGGTCACCTCGGATGTCCACTGACACACTCGATGCCACTTCGGCGCGGGAGACCACGCGCCCCCGCAGGCCGGTGCTCACCGTCAGCGATCTACGGATCGCCCTCGACGACGGAACCGAACTGGTCCGCGGCGTCGACTTCTCCCTCGCGCCCGGCGAGGCGCTCGGGATCGTCGGCGAATCGGGAAGCGGAAAATCGCTGACCTGCCGTGCCATCCTCGGAATCCTGCCCGGCGGAATCGACGTCACCGCAGGCTCGATCGACTTCGACGGCATCGAACTCACCGACCTCGGGCGCAAACAGTGGCGACCCCTGCGCGGCACCCGCATCGCCGCAGTGTTCCAAGACCCGGCGTCCTACCTGAACCCGTCCATCCGCGTGGGCGAACAACTCGCCGAGGCACTCCGGTCCACGCTCGGACTGTCCCGCGCCGACGCCAAGCGACGCGGGCTCGAACTGTTCCGGAAGATGGGCCTGACCGACGCGGACACCGTGTACCGCCAGTACCCGCACGAACTGTCCGGGGGCATGCTCCAGCGGGTGCTCATCGCGATCGCGGTCTCCGCGGAGCCGGAACTCCTGATCGCGGACGAGGCGACCACCGCTCTCGACGTCACCGTCCAGGCCGAGGTCCTCGACCTCCTCGAGGACCTGCGCGAAGAACTGGGCCTCGCCCTCGTCCTGGTCTCCCACGACCTCGCGGTGGTGGCCCAGGTCTGCGACAGCGTGATCGTCATGCGGGACGGCGCCGTCGTCGAGTCCGGGCGGGCGGAAGACCTGCTCACCGCGCCGCGGCACGAGTACACCCGCCAACTCGTCGACAACCATCGCGAATACGGCCTCGAGTCGTTCACCGGGCAGGAGGCCGCCCGTGTCTGAGTCGTTGCTGCGCATGACCGATGTCCGGGTGGAGCGTGGGCTCCGCGGGGACCGCAGGCAGATTCTGCACGGCGTCGACCTGACGATCGACGCCGGCGAGAAGGTGGGTCTGATCGGCGAAAGCGGCTCCGGGAAAACGACACTGGCCCGCACGATTCTCGGGCTGATCACCCCGACGGCCGGATCGATCGAGATCGGTGGCCAGCGCGTCGACGACCTGCCCGCCGCGCAACGCCGGGCGCACCGGCGGACGGGGACCGTCCAGTACGTGTTCCAGGACCCGCTGCTGAGCCTCGACCCGGACATCCCGGTGGGCGAGTCGATCGCCGAGGGGCTGATCGTGCGCGGCGGGCTGGACCGTGACGTCGTGCGGTCGAAGGTCGCGGCGGTGCTGAGCAGCGTCGGACTCGACGCCGACATCGCGGTCAGGATTCCCGCGGAACTGTCGGGTGGGCAGCGTCAGCGGATCGCGATCGCACGGGCCCTGGTGCTGGATCCGGCGCTGCTGCTGCTCGACGAACCGGTGAGCGCCCTCGACTCGGTCAACCGCATCCAGATCCTGAAACTGCTCACCGAACTCGGGCATTCGCGGCAACTCGCTCAGCTGTTCATCTCCCACGACCTGGGAGCCGTCGCCGCGCTGGTCGACCGGATCGTCGTGCTGTACCGCGGCAACATCGTCGAGGACGGACCGACCCACCAGGTGATCTCCGATCCCCAGCACCCCTACACCGCGCTCCTCGTCGGATCGGCGCCCACCCTGAGCGGTGGCGCCGTGACCCGCGAGCGTCGCCGGGAGTTGAGGCTCCGCCTCCCGTGAGTACTTGTTAACCGCCGGCGGTTAACAAGTACTCACAGGGGTCAGCGGCGCAACGCCTTTCGCGCCAGCCAGTTGCCGAAGAACTGGGAGGCCTGGACGAGCAGGATGATGACGAGTGTGGCGACGAGGGTCACCTGCCAGTCGAAGCGCTGGTAGCCGTAGACGAGAGCGAAGTCGCCGAGCCCGCCGCCGCCGATGGTGCCCGCCATCGCGGACATGTCCACGATGCCGATGAGGACGAACGTGTAGCCGAGGATCAGCGGGCCCAGGGCTTCGGGGATCAGCAGGGTGACGATGATCCGCAGGGGACCGGCGCCCATCGCGCGGGCCGCCTCGATCACCCCGGGATCCACGGTCACCAGGTTCTGTTCCACGATGCGGGCGATGGCGAACGACGACGCGATGATCATCACGAAGATCGCCGCCTCGGTGCCGATGGTCCGGCCGACGACGGCGAGGGTGACGGGCCCCAGCGCGGCGAGCAGGATGATGAACGGAATCGGCCGCACGATGTTCACCAGGACGTTCAGCACCGTGTGGGCGACCGTGTTCTGGAGGATCCCGCCCTTCCGGGTGGCGTACAGCAGCGTGCCCACCACGAGCCCGATCAGCCCGCCGACCACCAGTGTGATCAGCACCATGTAGATGGTGGTGCCGATGGATTCGAACAGCACGGGGCGCAGTTTGTCCCAGTTCGTGGTCATGCCGGTACTTCCTCGACGTCGGTGACGGCCCGCAACCGGCGGATCACGTCGTCGACGCCGTCGTCCGGGCCGACGAGTTCGAGCGTGAGACTGCCGAACGAGCGGTCCTGCAGGGTGGTGATGCCGCCGTAGACGATCTCGAAGCGGACGCCGTGCCCGCCGGCATCGGAGAGGACGTCGCCGATGCGGCTGCCGTCCCGCACGTCGGCGGTGACGATCCGGCCGCCGAAGCGTGCGCGGAGCCGGTCCAGGTCGGCGGCGTCGGGGCGGTTGCGCAGGATCGTGCTGACGAAACTCTTCGACGCCGGCGTCTGCGGTTCCGAGAAGACGTCGAACACGGTGCCGAGTTCCACGACGCGGCCCTCCGCGAGGACGGCGACGCGATCGGCGACGGCCCGCACGACGTCCATTTCGTGTGTGATCACCACGATGGTGACGCCGAGTTCCCGGTTGACCTTGCGGAGCAGGCGGAGGACGTCCTGCGTGGTCTCCGGGTCCAGGGCGCTGGTGGACTCGTCGGCGAGCAGCAGGTCCGGCGACGTCGCCAGCGCCCGGGCGATCCCGACCCGCTGCTTCTGCCCGCCGGACAGCTGGTCGGGGTAGGCCCGCGCCTTGTCGGACAGGCCGACGAACGCGAGCAGTTCGGCGACGCGTTCGCGGCGCTTCTGCCGCGGCCAGCCCGCCACGACGAGGGGGTAGGCCACGTTCCCGGCGACGGTGCGGGAGCGGAACAGGTTGAACTGCTGGAAGATCATGCCGATCTCCGCGCGCACGTGCCGGAGTTTCGATTCCGGCAGCGCGGTGATGTCGACGTCGTCGACGACGATGCGCCCACCGGTGGGTCGTTCCAGGCCGTTGATCAGCCGGACCAGTGTGCTCTTCCCGGCGCCCGAGTAGCCGATGACGCCGAAGATCTCACCTCGTTCGATGGTGAGATCGACGTCGTCGACGGCGGTGAGAGTCTGCTTTCCGGCCTGAAAGGTCTTGGTGACGGATTCGAATCGGACGATCGGTGCCATCTACTTCGCCGAACGAATTCCCTTTTCGACCCGCGACAGGATCTGCTGGAGCTGGGCACCGTCGCGCTCGACCTCGACGGACGTTCCCTTCGACTCCTCCCGCACGGCGGCCTGGATTTCGGGGTCGTGCCAGATCTTCACGAGTTCGAGGTACGTCGCGTTGTCCTTGTCCTCCGAGCGGGTGACGAACGTGTTGATGTACGGCTCGGCGGCGGGGCTCGACGGGTCGTCCTTGTAGAGAGCCGATGCGGGGTCGATGCCCGAACGCTCGAGGAACGTGTTGTTGACGATCGCGCCGTCGACGGAGGCGAGTGACAGCGCCGTCTGGGCGGCGTCGACGGGGGTCACCTTCACCTTGGACGCGTTCGCGTCGATGTCGGCCGGGGTGGGGGACGGGTTGTCGCCGGTCAGCGTGAGCAGGCCTGCGCCCTTCAGCACGAACAGGGCCCGGGCCTGGTTGCTGGGGTCGTTGGGGATCGCGATCTCCTCGCCCCGGGGAATGTCGGCCAGGCTCTGGTGCTTCTGCGAGTACAGGCCGAGTGGCACGATCTGGGTGGCGCCGATCGGGGTGAGGTCGTCGTCGGCGCCGGTGTTGTACTCGCCGAGGAACTGCAGGTGCTGGAAGAGGTTGGCGTCGATCTGCCCCTGCGACAGGGCGATGTTCGGCTGCGAGTAGTCGGAGAAGTTCACGACGTCGAGCGTGATGCCCGCGTCCTTCGCCTTGTCCTCGAAGATCTCCCACGAACGGTCGCTGGCCTCGGTGGTGCCGATCCGGACCGTGTCGCCGCCGGCGTCGCCGGATCCACCGGAGCACGCTGTCAGTGCCGCCATGAGGGGAACGGCGGCGAGGGCGAGGGTACGGCTGAACTTCACGCGACAATCCCAACGATCGATCGGACGGCCACGGAGTGCGGCCACAGGCAACCTAGCCCGTTCCGTCGTCGCGGGGAATGGTTTCGATCGGTGTGATTCGAAGACGGCGCTACCGACTTGTGTTCCTGCCCTGCATTATTCGACCGCAACCGCGGAGTGCTCTAGGGTGGCGGGGTACGCATGCGAGAGGTGATGAAGCAATGAAGGTAACGGTAGTGGCCGGCAATCCCAAGCCCGGTTCACGGACGCTGGACGCGGCCGGTCTGGTCGCGGCCGCGGTGACGGGCGCCGCCGTGGATTCCACGGTCGACGTGATCGAGCTCGGCCCGGGACTGCTCGGGTGGGGCGACGAGAAGGTCGCGGCGGCGGTGGAGACGGTCGCGTCGTCGGATCTCGTGGTGTTCGCCAGCCCCACGTTCAAGGCGTCGTATACGGGCGTGCTGAAACTGTTCCTCGACCAGTTCGCGACCGGCGACGGCCTGAAGGACGTCGTGGTGGTGCCGCTGATGCTCGGGGCCGGGCCCGCGCACGCGATGGCACCGGACCTGCTGCTCAAGCCGGTGCTCGTCGAACTGGGCGCGACGGCCCCCGCGCCGGGCCTCTACCTCATCGACACCGCGTACACGACCGACACACGCATCGCCGACTACGCCGAGCGGTGGGGTTCGATCCTCACCGCGGCGGCCCGGACACGGACGGAACTCTCATGACACAGGCTGACGGCACGGTGGACAAGGCTTCGCTGCGGGAGGCGTTCGGGCATTTCCCGAGCGGTGTCGTCGCCGTCTGCGCCGAAGTCGACGGTGAGCGCATCGGGATGGCGGCGAGCACATTCGTGCCCGTGTCGCTGGAGCCGCCGCTGGTCGCGTTCTGCGTGCAGAACACGTCCACGACGTGGCCGAAGCTCGCGGACCTCGAGCACGTCGGGATCAGCGTCCTCGGGGAGGCGCACGACGCCGCCGCCCGGGTCCTCGCCGCGAAGACCGGTGACCGGTTCGCCGGCCTCGACACCGAGACCACCGACGGCGGTGCGTTGTTCATCGACGGCGCCTCGGTGTGGCTCGACACCACCGTCACCCAGCAGGTGCCCGCGGGCGATCACGCGATCGTGGTCCTGCGGATCAACGAGCTGCGGGTGCAGTCGGAGATCGAACCGATCGTGTTCCACCGCAGCCGGTTCCGCTGGCTCCGCACCGTCGCGTCGTAACCGAGTGCGATGACCACGGAACTGGCGGCCCCGGCCGAGACGGACGTCCATCCTCTGGACGACGCGATTCGTGAATCCCTGCGCGGCGAGCACGCGCACTTCGCCCGGTGGTCGGGCCGGGTGGCGCGGTATCACCCGGACGTCGCGCCGCACGTCGGCCACCCGGACGCCCTGGTGGACGAGGACTGGACGGACCTGGCGGCACTGCTCGGCCCGTCCGCGACGGCCGCGCTCCGTGGATTCGGTCACACGCCGCCGCCGGGCTGGGAGGTCCTGGACACGTTCGGTCTGGTCCAGATGGACGGCACCGCGCTGGACGTCGAGCCGGACCCGGACGCCGAAGTCCTCGGCGCAGAAGATGTTCCGGAGATCCTCGATCTGATCGGCCGCACCCGGCCCGGACCCTACCTGCCGCGGACCATCGAAATGGGGACCTACCTCGGGTTCCGGGTCGACGGCGAACTCGTCGCGATGGCGGGAGAGCGGCTGCATCCGCCCGGCTGGACCGAGATCAGCGCGGTCTGCACCGACGAGCGTTTCCGGGGCCGCGGATTCGGTGCCCGGCTCGTCCGCGCCGTCGGGGCCGGTATCCGCGCCCGCGGGGAGACGCCGTTCCTGCACGCCGCGCAGTCGAACACGACGGCGATCCGGCTGTACGAGAGCCTGGGCTTCACCCTCCGCAGGCAGTCCGCCCTCACCGTCGTCCGGACACCCGCGTAGGCGGCTCCGCCGCCCGTGCGTGGTTAACGAGTCTCTGGACTCACTAACCACTCACGGGGCGCGAAGCGCCCTCGCAGCGTGGACTCCGCGTACTCGTGCCGGAAGATCCCCTTCTCGCGGAGCAGCGGCACGACGTGGTCGACGAAATCGGTGAGGCCGGAGGGAAATCCGTCCGGCATCAGATTGAATCCGTCCGCCGCGCCCGCCACGAACCACTCTTCGATGGTGTCGGCGATCTGTTCGGGGGAGCCGACGACGAGCCGGTGGCCGAAGCCGCCTGCTCTGCGCAGCAGTTCGGACACCGAGTACCGGCTCTCCAGTGCCAGCCGCACGACGGCTTCCCGGAACCCGAGGGAACCGGAGAACGACGGGTCGACGGGCGCCAGCAGCAGGTCCTCCGGAATCGGCCGGTCCGGGTCGAGCGAGCTCAGATCGACGCCGAGCATCCCGCCGAGCCGCTCGGCGGAGAAACCGCCGGCGGCCTTGGACTCCCAGTCCTCGTAGCGCGCGACGGCCTCGGCCTCCGTGCTGCCCACCACCGTGACGAGGCCGGGAAGGATCTTCACCGACCGGGGGTCGCGACCGGCCGCGCGCGCGACGTCCTTCACCTCCCGGTAGTGCTGCCGCCCGGCGTCGAGCGTGAGCTCTGCCGAGAACACCGCGTCGGCGCTTCGTCCGGCCAGCGCGCGGCCCTGCGGTGAACCGCCGGCCTGCACGAGCAGCGGGTGACCCTGCGGCGACGGCGGTACGGGCAGCACGCCGTGCACGTGGAAGTACTCCCCGTCGTGGTGCACCGGGTCACCGGTGGCCGCCGATTCCCACAGCGCCGTGACGACGTCCACGAACTCGGTGGCCCGGCGGTACCGCGACTCGCGGTCGGGAATCCGGGAGAGACCGAAGTTGTGGGCCGTCCCGGCGTGGAACGTGGTCACCACATTCCACGCCACCCGCCCGCCGGACACGACGTCGAGGGACAGGAACCGGTCCGCGAGGTCGAATGGGTCGTTGAACGTCGTCGACGCCGTGCCGATCAGCCCGAGGTGCTCCGTCGCGCTCGCCACCACCCCGAGAACGGTGGTGGGTTCGAGCGCCCTGGTCGGCTTGACGGCCGGATCCTCGCGGAGCGCGGGACCGTCCGCGAGGAACAGCGCGTCCAGCGTGCCGCGTTCCGCGATCTTCGCGACCTCGGTGTAGTAGTCCGGGTCGATGAACGACGTCGGGTGCAGATCGGGGGCCCGCCACGCGGACGGGTGGAACCCCACGTCGAGCACGTTGACGTTGAGGATGACCTCTCGTTGCGCGGGCATCAGCCGGCGGGCTTCGCGGCGGCGCCGTCGACGTTCGTCTGGGTCCGGTCGGTGGCCCGCGCCGATTCGATGCTCTGCGCCACCCGGGAGAAGAACGGGTCGCTGTCGATCAACTGGCCGATCCGTGGGTCGTGGTACGTGTCGAGGAGCGGCGCGAAATCGGGGTTGTCCTTGTTCTTCTCGTTGATGACGACCTCGATCCAATACAGCTCGTAGGCGGGGGCGTTGAAGACGATCTTGTCGTCCGGCACGTCGGCGAGGTCGAAGTTGGACCGCCAGCCCAGCGCCAGGTCGACGTCGGGAAGCGTACGCGGCAACTGCGCCAGCGCGGCCTCGGTGAACTCGAACGACTTCGGATTGTCCTTCACGTCGCGGATGGTCACGCGGGACGGATCGACACCGTCCTTCAGGGTCAACTGGCCGAGGTCCTGCAGCGTCTGCAGGGCTTGCGCCTGGTTCGACGGGTCGTCGGGAATCGCGACCTTCGCGCCCTTGGGGAGATCCTCGAGCTTGTCGTACTTCTCGGAATAGCCCGAGAATTTCAGGACGTACCAGTCGCCGGCCGCATACAGTCCGAGGTTGCCGTCCTCGTTCTGCACCCGCATCCACTCCTGGTGCTGGCTGTGGTTGGCGTCGATGTCGCCCTGGGAGACCGCGAGGTTCTTCAGCTTCGAATCCTCGATCTGCACCGGTTCGACGGTGATGCCGTGGTCGGGGGCGAGTTTCGCGACCTCCTTGGCGAGTTTCTCGTCCAGGATCGATCCGGCGGTGTACCCGATCTTGAACGTGGTCTGCGGGCCGTCGCCCTCGGTGCGGTCATTGCCGCCGCCCGCGCCGCACGCGGTCAGGAGGAGCAGCAGGGTGGCCGTCAGTCCGCCTGCCGCGACAGCGCGGGCGCGCGTCACCGAGCGGGGTCGAGTCGTCATGGGTGTAGTCCTCTGATCTGGGTGGGAGTGAAAGGCTCAGCGCCGGTTGGTGAGGCGGGCGGCCAGATCGCCGACGAGTTGGATGACCTGGACCAGCACCACGAGCGCGATGACCGTCGTGATCATCACGGTGTTGTCGAAACGGTTGTAGCCGTAGGCGATGGCGAGGTTGCCGATGCCGCCGGCTCCCACCGCGCCTGCGATCGCCGACATGTCGAGGATGCCGATCAACGCGATCGTCAGGGCGCCGATGATGGTCGGGACCGCCTCGTGGAGTTGCACTTTGCGGATGATCTGGAAGTTGGAGCCGGCCGATGCGCGGCCCACTTCCACGACCTCGGGTGGAACGTCCCGCAGCGAATTCTCGATCAGACGCGCGACATACGGGGTGGCGGCCAGCGTCATCGGCACGGCCGCCGCCTGCACCCCGAGCGACGTGCCGACGACGAAGCGGGTGAACGGGATGATGGCGGCCATCAGCACCAGGAACGGCAGCGATCGGCCGAGATTGACCACCCAGCCGGCGACCGCGTTGATCGCGGGGTTGGGAAACAGTCCGCGGGGAGCGGTGTTGTGCAGGACGACCGCCAGCGGAGTGCCCAGCAGGATGGCCAGGATCACCGTGATCCCGACCATCTGCACGGTCTGTTGCAGGGCGGGCAGGAACAATTCGGGAAGTTCCTCGACCGGGGTCGAGATGGCCAGGACGGCACTGCCGGCGCTCATGCCGCCGCCTCCTCGGTGGCCAGGACGGTGGCGTTGTCGTCGACTCGTGTTCCGTGCAGGCCCCACGAGGACAGGAACTCCCCGACGGACGGATGGTCACCGGCGACCGAGATGGTGACGCGGCCCGCCGGGCGTCCGCCGACCGACTCCACGGTCCCGGACAGCATCCCGATCGACCGGCCGGTGGCCGTGCCGAGAAGTTCGATCCAGTTGGTGGGGACGGTGTCGGAGCCGTAGGTGACGTGCCACAGCACGTCCCGGTCTTCCGCGGTGATGTGGGAACGGTCCGGGAGCAGCCCGACGCCGAGTTCGGAACGGGGGTCGCGGAGGAGGTCGATCACCGGGCCCGATTCGACGACCCGTCCCGCGTCGAGGACGGTGACCACGTCGGCGACCTGGCGGACGACGTCCATTTCGTGGGTGATCAGCACGATCGTCAGCCCGAGGTCGTCGCGCAGTTCGCGCAGCAACGCGAGGATGGATCGGGTGGTGGCTGGGTCCAGTCCGGACGTCGCCTCGTCCGACACCAGGACCTTGGGGGCCAGTGCCAGCGAGCGGGCGATGCCCACGCGTTGCCGCTGCCCGCCGGACAGTTGCCGGGGGTAGAGGTCGGCCTTTTCGGACAGGCCCACCCGCTCGAGGAGTTCCGCGACCCGTGCCCGTCGCTCGGCGCGGCCGACGCCGGCGAATTCCAGCGGCAGCGCCACGTTCTCGGCGGCGGTGCGCCGGGCGAGGAGGCTCGACGCCTGGAAGATCGTGCCGATCGCGCGGCGCTGATCCCGCAACCGCCGTTCGGACAGCCCGGAGACGTCCGTCCCGTCGAGGAGGATGCGCCCTTCGGACGGACGCTCGAGCAGGCTGATGATCCGCGACAGCGTGGTCTTGCCCGCCCCGCTCTGGCCGATCACCGCCGCGATCTGCCCGGTGCCGACGGAGAAGTCGATGTCGTGGAGCACCTCGACGGAGCGGGTTCTCTTCCCGAATCGTTTCGTGACGGAACGGACTTCGATCATGCTGCACCACCTGTATCGGATGACGGCACCGCGGGTCGGCCGCCGGGAGGGAGTCCTGGCCTGTGGGTAGGCCAGTGGGCTTCCGAAACGATAGGCGTGGGTAAACGGAAAGTCATGTCTAAGAATCGACTTGATCAGAACGTGCGCTCACTATCCGGGATATACCGGGCGGCGGTGGGCCGGGGCCGGTGCCGGATCGGGCAGCCGCAGCGTCGCCCGGAGCGACCGCTGCCGGTACCCGCGGGGCTTGGACGGCTTCGGCCATGCGGAGAAGCCGGCGTCGAGGTCGGTGACGGTCGCGATGTGGCCGTCCACCCCGGTGGCGTCGGGATCGTCGACGACGAACAGCAGGGCGCGCTCACGCACGGCGGGGCCGTGCCGGTCGATGTCGCTGCCTGCCAGTACGACGATGTCGGAAACCTCGGCGGCGGAGACGATGTCGTCACCCTCCTGCGCCCACCACGCGACGGGGATCTTCTGCTGCGGCGGTGTGGGGACGTTGAGCGGGCCGGCGATGTCGAAGATCCCCTGGTGGTCGGCGTAGACGATGCGGTCGGAGTCGGCGAAGCGCACGTCGCCCGGGCGTCCACGGATCGTGTCGGCCGGCCAGCTTTCCCACAGTGTGCGGGAGGCGTGGATCGCGTCGGTCGTCACCGCGGAACTCGGTCCGGGCTCGATCCAGACCCCTTCCCGGGCCAGGTTGCCCGGCGCCGTCCGGTCCTCGACGCCGGTGAGCCAGCCGACGCGGCCGCGGCTGGTGTGATCGAGCGAGGCCAGGCGGCGGGCCAGGTTGTACGGGTGGTCGAGGTGGGGGACGGCGGTGACGAACACGCCGACGTCGGCCGTTGCTGCGATCAGCGCCGCGGCGGACACACTGGGGGACAGGGCCGCGGTGGGCCGGGGAGCGCTCCGCGACACCCGTTCGGCGCCGACGAGGACGAAGTCCGCCCCGGTTCGGTCGACGAATGCGGCGAGTTCGTCGACCCGGCCGCGGCGGATGGCGTCGACGAGCACGTGCTCACCGAGCGCGAGTCCGTAGAAGGTCCTGCTCCGCTGGATCACACTCATCGGGGGTCTCCCGTTCTCGATTCGAGGGTCGGCTGTCGTGGTGTCAAGGGGTATCTCCTGAGAAGAGGGGGACGATCGCGAGGGCGAGGGAGGTGAGTCCCAGCGCGACCAGGAGCATCGATACGGACGCACTGCGCCGAAGGACGCTGGCCCGAGGATCCTGTGGGTCGTACCACAGCCAGAGGACCTGTCCGGCAACGAATTCGTTCCTGCCGGCGTCGGGCAGGGCGGCGCCGAGTGCCGGTCCGGGATCGAATGTCTTTCGCCGGCCCGTGAACTCGTCGCCCCCGACCCGGTACGCGTACGTGACCGCGGGTCGTACGTCGACGACCGAGCATTCGGACCCGGTCCACGACCGGGACCGCCACAGCGCGACGACGCCCGGAATCCCACGGAACAGGAGGAACGCACCCGCGATGATCCAGACGGTGACCACACGGGCGACGTTACGGCCGCGGCGGTGGGGTCGTACAGCCTTCCCCGCAGCGTGAGCGGAACACCGTTTCCGCATGTGCACTCGTCGGCCGTGCACGAATGGTGTTGGACACCAGAGATTTAGGCTGTGCGTTGAAATCAGGACGAGTGGAAGACTCGGATAACCGGTGGTCCACGGCCTACGGTGGCCGTGCGAGAAACTTCGCAGAACTCCCACATCCGGCAGCATGTCCCGAAGGTGCGCGCAATGAGACCGAACTACTGGTACCTGGCGCGACGGGTGGGGCAGGCGTTCGTCGTGATCGCCCTGTCTTACACCCACGTGTTCTTCGTACTCAACGTTCTTCCCGGCAACCCGATCGAATCGCAGATCAACAGTCCCGAGAACCCGATTTCGGCGGAGGACGCCGAAACGCTGATCGCCTACTACAACCTCGACAAGTCGGCATTCGAGCAGTTCGCGATCTCCGTGCAACGACTGTTCGTGCACGGCGACCTCGGCTACTCGCTGACGTCGGGCAAATCTGTCGAACTCCTGTTGTTCTCGGCGCTTCCCTCGACGCTGAAACTGGCGTCCACGGCGCTGCTGCTCGCCATCGTGTTCGCGTTCGCCATCGCGCTGACCGCGGTGTTCGCGAAGGCGGCACGCATCCGGGAGGCCGCGCGTGCCATTCCGGCGGCGTTTCTGTCGACACCCTCGTTCATCGTCGGCCTTCTGCTGCTGCAGTTCTTCGCGTTCGAACTCGGGCTGGTCTCCGCCATCAGGGACGAAGGGGTGCGCTCGGTGATCCTGCCGGCGATCGCGCTGGCGATTCCCGTGTCCGCGCCCATCGCGCAGGTGCTCATCCAGGGGTTGCACAACGCGTCGGGTCAACCGTATGTCGACGTATTGCGGTCGAAGGGGCTGACGGAGAACCGGATCATCTTCCGGCACGTCCTCAAGAACGGGTCGATCCCGACCATCACGATCGTCGCCATCACGGTGGGGGAGCTGCTCGCGGGGTCCGTGATCACCGAAACGGTGTTCTCCCGCACCGGAATCGGATATCTCACCGAACAGGCTGTCCGCAATCAGGACACCCCTGTCATTCAGGCGGTGGTGATTCTGGTGTCGGTCATCTTCGTGGTCGCGAACCTGCTTGCCGATCTCGCGTACCCGCTGATCGACACGAGGATCTCCTTCGCGCCGGACAAGAAAGTGGTCACAGCATGAGTGTTGACGCGCCTGTGCGGCGCTCACCGGTCGGTCCTGCCGCGCCGCGACTGTCGTGGATGCGCAGGCACGGGCTGAGCGTCGGCGACGTCCTGTCCGTGGTGTTTCTGCTCCTGGTGCTGCTGTGCATTCTGCTGCCGGGAGTGCTGGCGCCGTTCGATCCGCTCGCCGAGTCGCCGGAGCATCCGCTGGAGGGGCCGAGCCTCGGCCACCCGTTCGGTACCGACTACATCGGCCGCGACGTGCTCAGCCGCGTCATCCACGGTGCGGCGACCACCATCAGCGGGTCGGTCATCGCGGTGATCCTCGGACTGGTGGTCGGCAGTGTGCTCGGGTTGACCTCGGCGTACTTCGGCCGCGCCTACGACACGGTGGTCAGCCGCGTCGTCGACGTCCTGCTGTCCATTCCGGCTCTGCTGCTGGCGATCACGATCATCGTCGCGCTGGGCTTCGGAACGGTCAACGCCGCCATCGCCGTCGGGGTCTCCTCCGTAGCGGTGTTCTGCCGGTTGATGCGGTCGGAGGTCCTTACGATCAAGCATCAGCCGTTCGTCGAGGCCAGTGAACATCTCGGTGCCAACAGGATCTGGCTGCTGGGACGGCACATCCTGCCCAACGCGTACTCCTCGGTGCTGTCGCTGGCGGCGCTGCAGTTCGGTTCCGCGATCCTCTCCATCGCGGCGCTGAGTTTCCTCGGGTACGGCGCCCAGCCGCCGAACCCGGAATGGGGCCTTCTCATCGCGGAGGGCCGCAACTACATCGCCACCGCGCCGTGGCTGGTGGCGTTCCCGAGCGTGGTCATCATCCTGACCGTGCTCAGTGTCGGCAAGTTGAGTCAGATCGTCCGGAAGCAGGTGGGTTGATGACAGCGATCGCGGAAGCACCGGTCACGAGTTCGGCCGGGCAGCGGGACGGCGGGCCCTTGATCGTCGCCCGGTCCCTGCACATCGAGTACGCGCCCGACTCCCCGCACCTGCCCGCCGCGCAGGTGGTGAACGACGTGAGCTTCCAACTCGAGCGCGGACAGACGCTCGCCGTGGTCGGCCAGTCGGGTTCGGGGAAGACGACCATTGCGCGGGCCGCCATCGGACTCCTGCCGGGAAACGGCCGGATCTCGTCCGGCAGCGTGCACATTCTGGGCCGGGACGTGACCGGGTACGGGCAGAAGCAGTGGCGTGAGCTGCGCGGCGGCACCATCGGATTCGTGCCGCAGGATCCGCTCGGTTCACTCGACCCCCTGCAACGCGTCGGCGACCAGGTGGCGGAGACCCTCCTCGTGCACGGGCGGGCCACCCGCCGGGACGTCTGGACGAAGGTGACGCGCCTGCTCGACCGGGTGGGGATCCGCAATCCCGCCGAACGCGCACGCGCGTACCCGCACCAGCTGTCCGGTGGCCAGCTGCAGCGGGTGCTCATCGCCATCGCGATCGCGGTCGAGCCTGCGGTGCTCGTCGCGGACGAACCGACGTCGGCGCTCGACGTCACCGTGCAGAAACGCATTCTCGACCTCCTCGCCGACCTGCAGGACGAACTCGGTCTCGGCATCCTGTTCATCACCCACGACCTGGCACTGGTGCGCGACCACAGCGATTCGGTGCTGGTCCTCAACGACGGCCGCGTCCGCGAGGCCGGACCCGCCGGCGAGGTCCTCGACCACCCGAAGGACCCTTACACCGTCAGACTGATGAGCGATGCGCCTGCGCTCTCACCCGGCAAGTACGCCGGCCGACGCCCCAGCGCGGACCCGTCGGCGGCACCGCTGCTCGAGGTCCGGAACCTGACGAAGACGTTCCCGACGGGCCGGCGCGGCAAGGGCGGGCCGGCGACGGTGGCCGCACTCGACTCGGTGTCGTTCTCCGTCGCCCGCGGCAGCACGCACGCGCTGGTCGGCGAATCGGGCTCCGGCAAGACCACCACCGCGCGAATCATCGCCGGACTCAGCACGTTCGACTCCGGTGAGGTGCTCGTCGACGGCCGCCCGCTGAAGTCCGACCCACGGTCGTACCGCCGGAACTCGCGGGTGCTGCAGACGGTGCAGCAGAATCCGCTGGCCGCGATGGACCCGCGCTACACCATCGCCGACGTGATCGAGGAGCCACTGCGGATCGTCGGATCGGGTGACCGGGCGAGCCGGGTCGCCGCGGTGCGCGACGTTCTGGACAGGGTCGCGCTGCCGTCCGATGTCCTCGGCCGGCGGCCGCTCGAGATCTCGGGAGGTCAACGTCAACGGGTGGTGCTGGCGCGCGCACTCGTCCTGGCCCCGGAGATCCTGGTGCTGGACGAGCCGACGTCGGCGCTGGACGTCACCGTGCAGGCACAGATCGTCGACCTCCTGGTGGATCTGCAGGCCCAGCTGGGTTTGACGTACCTGTTCATCTCGCACGACCTCAGCCTGGTCCGTCAGATCTCGGACACGGTGACCGTGCTCGAGCACGGCCGCCTCGTCGAGTCCGGTTCGGTCGCCGAGGTTTTCGGCAACCCCGCCGACCCGTACACGGCGCGCCTGATCGACGCGGTCCCGGGCAGGATTCCGCTCACCGTCTGACATGCCTGCCACCCACAGCATTCCGACACACTTCACCCGACCCGGAGGTTCACGGCTCATGGCACGCAGGTTCGGACGCTACCGGCTGGCGGCGTTCATCGCGGCGACGACGATGGTGGTGGCGTCGTGCAGTCAGGCGCACGGCGCCACCGAAACGGGATCGCAGGTCAAGCCGGGCGGCGACCTGGTGTACCTCGACGCCGAGGTGACGGCGTCCATGCAGATCCAGGTGTCGTACTGGCAGAACAGTCTGGTCAAGGATCAGCTCCTCGACCGACTCGTGTACCAGGACCCGGACACGTTCGAGTTCGTGCCGTGGATCGCGCAGAGCTGGACAGTCGACGAGCCGGGAACCACCTATCAGTTCGTCATCCGGGACGGCGTCACCTACAGCGACGGCAGTGCCCTCGACGTGGCCAGCGTGAAACGCAACATCGAGTGGCTGGCCGAGGGGGACAAGCCGAAGGGGATCCCCCGCAACGCGTGGTTCCCGAAGGTGACGGCGGTCGACACGGACGCGGCCGCCCGCACGGTCACCGTGCATCTGGCGGAACCGAACGCCCCGTTCCTGGCGGCGTTGTCGATGAACACCGCCGGCCTCGTCGCGGACGCCACCATCGACGCGAGCAAGGAAGATCAGTCGGTGGTGACCAATCTGATCGGCAGCGGTCCCTTCGTGGCGGAGTCGGAAATCCCGAACAAGGAGATCAAACTCGTCAAGCGCCGCGGGTACGACTGGGCGCCCGCCACCGCGAAGCACCAGGGTGAGGCGTACCTGGAGTCGGTCACGGTGGTGCCGATCGAGGAGGACAGCATCCGCGTGGGTGCGTTGCGCTCCGGGGAAGGCGACGCTCTCCGGTACACCCAGCCCCCGGACGAGGCCCTGCTGCAGAAGGAGGGTTTCACCGTTCTGGGTCTGCGCACGCCGGGTCTGGCCAACGTCCTCGACGTGCGGCAGACCGCCGATTTCGTCGACGACGTCAATGTCCGGAAGGCGCTGATGTACGGGATCGACCGCGACCAGATCGTGTCCACGCTGTACTCCGACAACTGGAAACCCGCGAACAGCATCATCACCGAGGGCGCGCTGGGGTGGAAGGACCGCTCCGACGAGGTGCGGTTCGACCCGGATGAGGCGAATCGTCGACTCGACGCATCGGGATGGACCACGCGGGACGCCGACGGGATCCGGCAGAAGGACGGCAGGCCGCTCGAACTGAGCCTGTACATCGATGTCTACGACCACACGTCGAAGCCGCTGTACGAACTGGTCCAGCGCCAGCTGCGTGCAGTGGGGATCTCGCTGCAGCTGAAGCAGACCGACTTCGCGAACTACCCGAAGGCGACCGCGGATCCGAAACTGAGCCTGCGCCGGAACGGGTGGCCCACCGCCGACACGTTCCGGCTGACCCAGAACTACGACAGCGACCAGGGCGATCTGTTCCAGCTCGAGGGCAACGACCCGTACCTCGACGGCCTGCTCCGATCGCAGGTCACCGAGACGGACCGGACCAAGCGGATCGCGTTGATCGAAGAGATTCAGGATCACGTCATCGACAACGCCTACACGATCCCCCTTCTGCTGGACACCCAGATCTTCGCCGTCGCCCCGCACATCCACGATTTCCGCAACGCGGCGAACTCCGTGCCCTGGTTCTACGACACGTGGACCGAACACAAGTGAGTGCCACTGTGGGGCAAACTGTTTCACCCGATCTCGCCTCACAATCAGACTGAGCGCAATGCTCGTCCCGGGCGCAACGCTCTGGGAAGGTAAAGGCAATCGCGGAGAGGGGAACCGTCATGAGTCGTCATTCCGTCGTCGGGCTGCACCTCGACGCAGCCGTCGTCACGCACGTGCTCGACCCGAGGCAGCGGGCGCGGCGAGAAGAGTTCGGGCGCAGCATAGACGAGTCGGGAATCGATTTCCTCGTTCTCGGCGGTGCCCGCCCGGATGCGGGGGAATCGAGCCACGCGGCGATCGATGCGACGGCGGCCGCCACAATCCTGGCCCGGCACACCAGCGCGGTGGGACTGGTGGTGGCCGGCGCCGTCGTCCGTGATCACCCGTTCAATCTCGCGCGCCGGCTCGGCTCCCTCGACCACGGATCGCACGGCAGGGCCGGATGGCTGGTCGAGACGCCCGACCGTTCCGCCGGAAGCTGGGCGACCGCGGACCCGGTGGACGCCGCGGCCGATGCCGTGTCGGTGGTCCGGAAGTTGTGGGAGAGCTGGCCCGGCGACAGCATCGTCGACGACGCCGAGCGCGGCATCTTCGCGGACTCCGAACGAATCGTCCACATCGATCACTCGGAGATCTTCTCCGTCTCCGGCCCGCTCAACGTTCCCGAGCCGCCGCAACGCAAGCCGCCCGTCTTCTGGCGCCCCGCGACCGCGGCCGAACAGATCGCGGCGCGGCGCACCGCCGACGCGGTGATCCTTCCGGACGAGAACGCGGTGCGCCGGTACCGGGCGCACTTCGACCCGGACGCCGCCCGGGACCAGGTGTTACTGATCGATCGGCAGTGGACACACGGCAGCGCCCTGCCCGCGACGGAGGCCGACGGCGTGATCATCCGCGGGTTCACCGCACCCGATCTGCCCGCCCTGCTCGACGCGGTGCGCCGCGAGCCGATCCTCCACGACCCGCGGCGCACCCTGCGTGACCGTCTGGGTCTGCAGGCGGCGGAGGCCGTGCTGTCCGGCGGCCGCAGCGCGTTCCCGGTCAGCTGACCATTTCACCGAAGACAGGAGAATCACGATGACAGCGGTATCCGAGGCCCCCGCACCGGAGGCGGTGCGCCCGCCCGCACGCGGCTCCGCCGAACTGGCGGCCGTGATCGCCGAGATCGCCGACGACGCCGCGCGGCGGCGTGCCGGTGGCGGCACCGAAGGACCGCACCGGGCCGTCGAGTTAATCCGCGAGCACCGCCTCGGGGCCGTCCGCGCGCCCCGCGAGCAGGGCGGCGGCGGGTACACCCTGCAGGACCTGTTCGACCTGGTGATCGACCTCGCCGAGGCCGATCCCGACGTTCCGCACATCATCCGCGTCCACTACGCCTTTGTCGAGGAACTGCTGCGGGTGCCGCGCACCGAGCGCAAGGACGCATGGTTGCCGGACATCCTGTCGGGCAGGCTGTTCGGCGGCGCGTCCTCGGAACTGAGCACCCGCGCCGTCGGCTCCTACAGTTTCGAATCCACGCTGACTCCGCAGTCCGGTGGGTACCGCCTCGACGGTGTGAAGTTCTACAGCACCGGGTCGCTGTACTCCGATTTCGTCCGGGTCTCCGCCAACGTCCCGGACGGAAAGGCGCTCAGCGCCATCGTGCCCGCCGACCGCGCGGGGATCGTCCACGAGGACGACTGGGACGGAATCGGCCAGCGGCACACGGGCAGCGGGACGACGGTGTTCGAGAACGTCGCCGTCGCCGAGTCCGAGACCCTGCCGTTCCGGGGTGGCGACGAGGAGACCCGGCCGCGTCAGGCGCTTCCTCAGCTGTACCTGCACGCGATCGCGGCGGGCATCCTCCGCACCGTCACGACCGAGGCGGCCGCGCTGATCCGGGGCCGCAAGCGCAGCTTCGTGTTCGCTGTGGCCGAGGAACCACGGCACGACCCGCAGTTGCTCGAGGTCGTCGGAACGCTGTCGGCGGCGGCCTTCGCGGCGGAGTCGGTGGTCCGCGCGGCCGCCGCAGCCCAGGATGTGGCCGCGAACGCCGCCCGCACGTCCGGCGTCGACGCCCGGCTCGAGCAGGACGCCGCGGTCCTGGCCGCCAAGGTGAAGGTGTCCATCGAGGACATCGCGCTCCGGGCCGCCACCCGGTTGTTCGAGGTGGGCGGCGCCTCGGCCACCCGGGAGTCTGCACACCTGGACCGGCACTGGCGGAACCTGCGAACCCTGTTCTCCCACAACCCGACGGTGTACAAGGCGCGGGTGATCGGCGACCTCGTGGTCAACGAGACACCGCTCCCCGACACCGGATTCTTCTGATTCGGAAGGCGAAGCCGTGAGTAGCTCCCGACGCCAACTGGTGCTCAACGTGAACGTGCTCGACGTGGGCATCGCCCCCGGGGCGTGGACGCTCGACGACGTGCACTCCCACTCGTTCGTCGATCTCGACCACTTCACCGCGGTCGCGCGGATCGCCGAGCGCGGCACCCTCGACGCGTTCTTCCTCGCCGACGGTCCCGGCTTCTGGGAGAACCCCCGGGTGAAGCCGACCCGGGCGCTGGAACCGTCGGTGATCCTGGCCGCCGTGGCGACGGCCACCGAGAACCTGGGGCTGATCGGGACCGCCTCCACCACGTTCAACGACCCGCGCGATCTCGCCGAACGCTTCCTCTCCCTCGACTACCTCAGCGGTGGCCGGGTGGGGTGGAACGTCGTCACCACGTATTCGTCAACGGCCGCAGCCAATTTCGGCTTCGACCAGATCCCGGACCGCGACTACCGCTATCGCCGTGCCGAGGCGTTCGTCGGCGTGGTCACCGCGTTGTGGGAGAGCGCCCGCAGCGGTGTCCCGGTGTCGCACCACAGCGAGTTCTTCGACGTCGACGGCGTGCCGCGGGCGCCGGCGTCGGAGCAGGGGCAGCCGCCGCTCGTGCAGGCGGGAGGGTCGCCCGCCGGGCGTGAGCTCGCCGGACGCACCGCGCACGGCGTGTTCTCCGCAGAACTGACGCTCGACTCCGCGCGCAGGCACTACAAGCACGTCAAGAACGTGGCGCGGGCGGCAGGCCGCAACCCGGACGACGTGAAGATCCTGCCCGGGCTGATCACCGTCATCGGCTCGACGGAAGCGGAGGCCGTCGCACGACACGAGCAGCTCCGCGAACACGTCCCTGCCCGGTTCGGCTGGGACCGGCTGAGTCTGACGCTCGGTGTCCCGCTCGCGGAACTCGACCTCGACCGGCCGATCCCGCAGTCGCTGCTGGACGGGCCGCCCGACCCGGCGACGTTCTCGGGTTCCCTCGGGTTCCGCGAATCGGTGGTCGGGCTGGCGCGTGAGCGGAACCTGACCGTGTCTCAGCTCCTGCGCGAGCTGAACGGCGGCGGTGGGCACCGAGCCGTCATCGGGACCCCGGAACAGGTGGCCGACACCATCGAGGCGTGGTTCCGTGCCGAGGCGGCCGACGGATTCAACCTCATGCCCGACGCGTTCCCGTCCGGCCTCGACACCTTCGTCGACGAAGTGGTGCCCCTGCTCCGCAAGCGGGGACTGTTCCGCCACGACTACGCGGAGAAGACCCTGCGCGACCGCTTCGCGGTGCCGCTCCCCGAGTACGGCGCCGCACGGTCGGCCTGACGGAGTCCAGACGGTAAGGAGGCCTGGTGAATTCACCGCGGTCGGGGTCGCAGGCGGTCGAACGGGCGATCGCGGTTCTCGCCTGCTTCGAGGGCGGCGCCACCGACCTGACGGTCAGCGCGCTCGCCGCCCGTACCGGATTGGCCGTCAGCACCGCGTACCGCATCGTGCAGGCCCTCGCCCGCGGCGGATTGCTCGAACGCGACGAGCACACCGACTGCTATCGGGTGGGGCCGAGCCTGATCTCCCTCGCCGTGCCGTCGCTGGGGCGGCACGACGCCGAAGCGTTCGCCCCGCACCTGTATTCGCTCGCCGCGCGAGTGAAGCTGACCGCCAGCCTCTCCGTCGCGAAGGACGATGTCGCGGTGACGGTGTTCTCCGCGCGCCCACCCGAACGGTTCTGCACGCATCAGCTGCCCGGCGCGCGCCAGCCACTGCAGACCAGCGCGATGGGCATGGCGATTCTGGCTTTCGGTTCGGCGTCCGCGCGGCGGGGCCGTCCGGCGTCCCCGGAGCTTGAACGGGTCCGGCGGCTGGGGTACGCCGCGGCCTTGTCCTCCGAGAACCGGGACGTGCTCGCCGTCGCGGTTCCCGTTCTCGACGCCGACGGACGGCCCCGCGGCGCGCTGGGGGTCCAGGCGCTCCGCCGTCGACTCACCGACGATCTGGTGCGGGAGATCGTGCCGCCGATGCGGGGCGTCGCGGCGCGGATCGGTGCCGGCGCCGGAACCGCATTTCCCGCATTCCGGTAGGGAAAAACTCAGGGTGAACCTTTTTCGCATTGTGAAAAAAGCGTTGTAGCAACGCGGTTCGGGATTCGATGATGATCGCGACGTATCGATTCAGCCCGAAACTCAGGAGTACCCATGACCCTCACCACCGCAGCGCCCACCGACTCGGATCGGTCCGCCGACACCGCGCTCGAGGTCCGTCCCGTCGCCGGGCACATCGGCGCCGAGATCTCCGGGCTCGACCTCCGGAACGAACTGGCCGACAACGAGGTAACGCAGGTCCGCAACGCCCTGCATCGCTACAAGGTGCTGTTCTTCCGCGACCAGGAGATCGGGCACGCCGAACAGATCGCGTTCTCCCGCAAGTTCGGTGACGTGACGCCGTCGCACCCCTACGACGACGAAGCGCCCGAGGGCTTCCCGCAGATCCTCGCCGTCGACAGCCGCAAGTACGAGAAGCGGTTCGGGCGCAAGAAGTACAGCTACGACAACAAGTGGCACACCGACGTCACCGCGCTGATCAACCCGCCGGCAGGCACGATCCTGCGCGCACACCTCGTCCCGGAGCAGGGCGGCGACACCCAGTGGACCAACCTCGTCGCCGCCTACGAGGGTCTGCCGGATTCGCTGAAGCGCCTCGTCGACGGCCTCCGCGCCGAACACCGGTTCGGCGGCAGGCACCCGCAGTGGGCCGAGGACAGCAGCTACGCCCAGAAGACGCGGGAGAACCCGCTGGTCACCGAACACCCGGTGGTCCGGGTTCACCCGGTGACGGGGGAGCGTGCCCTGTTCGTGACGCCCGGGTTCACCGCCCGGATCGTCGGGGTGTCGCCGTCCCAGAGCGACCGCCTGCTGGACCTCCTGTTCGCCGAGGTGACGAATCCCGCCTACACGGTGCGTTTCCGCTGGGCGCCGGGCAGCCTCGCGTTCTGGGACAACCGCGCCACCGCGCACCTCGCGCCCACCGACCTCGACCACCTCGACGTCACCCGGGTCCTGTACCGCACCACCCTCGAGGGCGACATTCCCGTCGGCCCCGACGGCAAGGAATCCACGTCCATCGCCGGTGCCGCGTTCCCCGGCGAGAAGTAGGCGGCTCCGCCGCCCGTGCGTGGTTAGCGAGTCCCTACACTCGCCGGCCACTCACGGGCTGTGGAGTGCCCGGCGGACGGCGTCGGCGAACGCGGCGTGGTCGTGGATCAGCCAGCCGTGACCGCCGGTGACGGTGTGGACCGGCGGATTGCGCAGTGCGTGCCGCAGCGACTCGAAACTGGCGAGCGGGATCATCCGGTCGCCGCGGCCCCAGACGAGGGACACCGGTAGGCCGCGATCGGCGAGGACGCCGAGTTCCCGGCGCAGGTCCGCCCGCCTGGCCAGGTGCGCGGTGCGCCAGACCGCACCCGGATCCCGCACCGTGTTGGGCAGGAAACCGTTGACCAGCGACGCCGTCGTGTGGGCGATCGACCGGATCGACAGCGCCTCGCCCAGCATCGACGCGCCCCAGTCCCACAGCGGTCGCTCGCCGATGGGCCGGGTGTGCCAGCCGTCGGACGACCACGCGCCGCCGCCGACGGAATTGACCAGGACCAGGCGCGCGACCCGCTCCGGAAGGTCGTGAGCGGCCTGGATGGCGACGCCGCCGCCGAAGGAGTGTCCGACCAGGGTGACCGGTTCGCTGATTCCCGCGTCGTCGAGGAACCGTCCGAGCCAGGCCGCGTAACCGGCGAAGGTGCGGTCCTCGGGCGCGTGGTCGGGGGTGCCGCCGAAGCCGGGGAGGGTCGGCGTGACGATGCGATGCCCCTGCTGGGCGAGCGTCGCGAGGCTGCGGCCGTACACCTGCGGGGTGAGTCCCCATCCGTGCAGGAAGACGACGGGCGCGCCTGCACCCACGACGGTGAGGGTCGTGGTGTCCGCACCTGCGGGTTCCCCGAAGATCTCGGGTTCTGAGTTCTGGGTCAGTGACACGCACACAGCGTGGACGAGGGGCATGCCGTCGGTAACGGGCCGATTTACCCGAACGCATACCTGTTTCCGGGGTTTCGTGCCGGACCGGTCGGTTCGATATAGAATCGTTATCTACCTGTATTGCAAAAACAGGTATGTGTATGGGCCATTCGGCCGTTGCCCGCTGAGTTCGTGACCGGGATGTTATCTAACGTCTCGTCCGAACGGCACGGATGCCGCCGGACTCTCAAATTGAAGGACTCAGCTCAATGGCCAAGCATAGATTGCGTCGGGGCAATCGTCTGCAGTTTTCGACCGGCGGTCTTCTGATCGCCGCCGGTGTGGGAGTGGGAGCGTTCCTGCTTCCCATCGCTCCCGCTGCAGCGGAGCCGATCACCATCCCAGGAATTGGGACGTTCGAGGTCCCGGGTGTACCGCCCGTGCCTCCGGTTCCATCCGCACCGGCTCCGAACCCCGGGCCCCTGCCGGGACCGGTCCCGGCCCCGCCGGCGATGCCGTCCACCCACGGTGCGCAGGCTCTCGCCGCCGCCGAGTCGAAGATCGGCTCGCCGTACGTCTGGGGTGCCACCGGGCCGAACTCCTTCGATTGCTCCGGCCTCGTGCAGTGGGCGTACAAGCAGGCGGGCATCTCGGTGCCCCGTACCACCTACGACCAGTTGAACGGGGGATCGCCCGTCGGCAAGGGCAGCCTGCAGCCGGGTGATCTGGTCCTGTTCAACGGGGCGGAGCACGTCGGGCTCTACGCCGGGAACGGCACGGTCGTCCACGCGCCCACCGCCGGGCAGCCCGTCAAGCAGTCGCCCCTCGATTCGATGCCGTTCTACGCGGCGCGCCGCTACTAGGCGGCTCCGCCACCCGTGCGTGGTTAACGAGTCTCTGGACTCGCAAACCACGCACGGGGCGCGAAGCGCCCTACGAGTTGCGGATCAGATCCGACGCCCGCTCACCGATGAGGACCGACGGTGCGTGGGTGTGCCCGCGGATGATGGCGGGCATGATCGACGCGTCCGCGACCCGCAGTTTGTCGATCCCGCGAACCCGCAGGTCGGGTGTGACGACGCTCGCGTCGTCGTTGCCCATGCGGCACGTCCCGACCGGGTGGTAGAGCGTGTGCGCGTTCTCCTGCAGTGCCCGTTCGAGGATCTCGTCGATCGGGGTGCTCGGCTCCACGGCCGGGCGAATCAGATTGCCCAGCCGCGACTTCAGCGCCGGAGCCGACGCGAGGGCGTCGCACAGGCGCAGTCCCTCGAGCATCGCCCGCCGGTCGACTCCGCCGCTGTCGCTGAGGTAGCGGGGATCGATGATCGGTTTGGCGAGGGGATCCGCCGACTTCAGCGAAATCTCGCCGCGACTCTCGGGTTTGACGAGGATGGCGCCGATCACCGCGGCGTGCCCGGTCGCCGGGATGAGGCCCTCGTCGAAGAACGGCGCCGGCCCGAAGATCATCTCGAGGTCGGGCAGTGCCAGGTCGTCCCGGCTGCGCGTGAAACCGTACGCCTCGGCCACATTCGACGTCAGCATGCCGCGGCGGCGGGTCAGGTAGTTGAGCAGTTCCGGGATCTTCTCCGCGGCGAACAGCGAATCGGAGTCGACGCTGTAGCCGAGGAACGACACCAGGTGGTCGAGCAGGTTCTTCCCGACCTCCGGCAGGTGCTGTTGCACCGCGATGCCGTGCGCCCGCAATTGCGCCTCGTCGCCGATGCCCGACAGCATGAGGAGTTGCGGGGAGTTGATCGCCCCACCGGCGAGGATCACTTCCTTCGCGGCGCGGACGGTGCGCCGCACCCCGTCCTTCTCGTATTCGACGCCGACGGCCGCGGAGCCCTCGAACAGCACCCGGGTGGCCTGGGCGCCGGTGAGGACGGTCAGGTTCTTCCGCTTCAGCGCCGGCCGCAGGTAGGCGTCGGCCGTGCTCCACCGCGCGCCCCGCTTCTGCGTGACCATGGTCTGTGAGAAACCTTCGGGCCGAGTGGTGTTCGCCCGTTCGACGGGGTACCCGGTCTCCTCGGCGGCCGCGAGGAACGACCCGGTGAGGGCGCGGGGGCTCCGCTGGTGCGAGACGACGATCGGCCCGCCGATGCCGCTGTCGGCGTCCGACGCGTCCTGCACGTTCTCGATGCGGCGGAAGTATTTGACCACTTCCCGGAACGACCACGTGTCGTCGGTGAGTTCGGCCCACTCGTCGTAGTCGGCGGCGAACCCACGCACCCACATCATCGCGTTCATCGACGACGAGCCGCCGAGCATCTTGCCGCGCGGCCAGTAGATGGTGCGCCCACCGAGCCCGGGTTGCGGCTCCGTCAGGTAGTCCCAATCCAGCTCACTGCGAAACAGTTTCGAGAAGGCGGCGGGGATGTGCGCGAACTTGTCCTTGTCCTCACCGCCGGCCTCGAGGACCACGACCTCGCTGCCGGAGTCGGCGCTGAGTCGGTCGGCGAGCACCGCACCTGCCGAACCCGACCCCACGATCACGTAGTCGGCCACAGACAGTTCCTGATTCATCGTTCATCTCCACTTCGACGGGGGTGACGGGACGAGGACACGCAGCCTCACCCGCGCAGCGCGGACGCGAAGATCGCCGGCAGCCGGGTCCATGAGGGTGCACCGGCAAATCCTGTCAGTAATCGGCCCGTCGTGGCGGCGGTTCGGTTGGTGACGAACCACGGCGGCTTGGGCGAGATGGACATCTCGCGGCTCAGGATCGACCGCGGCGACGGCCGGAACGGGCCGCGGACGACGGTGCGTTCCGGCCGGTCGATGAGCAGCGCGTTGTGCACCACGCCGATGCCGCTCTGCACGTCGTTCAGGGTGTGGCCGGGGAAGGCTCCCCAGGTGGCGGTGGCGGTCAGGTAGCCGACGCCGGTCCACGCGTTGACGGCGATGGTCCCGTAGCGGAGGCTCTCGAGCAGCGAGTCGAACTCCGCACCCAGCTCGCGGATGGTCTGCGGCGCCGCGACGATGTTGATGCCGAGGGTGCCTACGAAGTCCGCGTTGACGAGGTCGGCAGCGTGGGCCGCGAACTCGGCACCGCCGTGGGGAAGGTCGATCACGCCGAGCACCGGCGCGAAGTACTCGGTCTGCAGCAGCGGGGCGTAGGCGCCGGGCTCGAGATCGGTGACGAGGACGCGTCCGCCGTTCTCGCCGAGGCGGGCCGCGGTGGGGAACGACGCGACGGCGCCGGCGACCCGGGCGTCGCTGCCGGGGTAGTACGCGGCGCGTTCGGGTGCCGTGTCGAGCGCGTCCTTCAGGGCGGCCACGAACTCGTCGCGCTGCTTCCACTCGGACGACACGACCACCGCCTGCGCCGCGACGCAGTTGTAGCCGCCGTTGTGCAGCCGTTGCGTCGCAATGTGTTCGGCCTGGAACTTGATGTCGGCGCGGCTCCATTCGCCGGGCAGCACGATGGTGGGGGACACGCCGCCGAGTTCACTGGAGATGGCCTTGCCGAGGAGGGGGTCGTTCGCCGCCTTGCGTCGCGCACCGTCCTTGCCGGTCCCGAACACGATCGCGTCGTGGGTCAGCGCGCTCCCGGTCATGTGCACGTGGTCGACCAGGTCGTGGTGCACCAGATACGTTCCGACGTCCGCGCCGCCGGTCAGCAACCGGACCGCGCCGATCGAGATGAGCGGTTCGAGGACCCGCGTCAGCACCGGCAGCAGTCGATCGGTGACGGGGTTGAGCTTGAGGGCGACGACGCGGTTGTGCGCGATCAGTTCGTACAGGGTGTCGAGCGGGGCGATCGAGGTGATGTTGCCGGCGCCCAGGACCACGCCGATGCCCTGCGTCCGCGACGGGTCCCGCTGGGCGAGTCCGGCGTCGCGCTGTGCCGTCGCACGATCGATTCCCGGCTGCAGCCACACGTCCGCGCTGAATCCGCTGAGCAGCAACTTGTCGAAGATGTTCAGTGGCAACGCCTTGACGGTGGTGCGGCCGCCCGGCGCGGTGCCGAACGTGGCGCCGTCCAGCGGGCTGGTGCCGGCGTCGAGTTTCGCCAGGCTCGCGGACAGTGCCGCGGTGCCGGTGGCCAGCGGGTACGGTCCGGACATCCATTCCTCGCCGACCAGCGGCGACTTCGGGTCCAGGCCCTTGATCGCGACCGCGGCGTCCACCCAGTCGGCGGCATGCTGCACGGTGAGGTCGTGCACCTTGTCGAGGAGTGTCCTGCGGTCGGTGAGGGTGAGGTCGGCCCAGGTCTTCTCGCCCTCGGCGAGGTCGGCGAGGGCCGCGTCGACCTCCGGGTGCGGCGAGGTGGCCTCGGGTTCTGAAGTGCTCACGGTGGACAGCTCCGCTCGGGTCGAGTACATGGTGGACCGCACCACAAAACTGTGGCGTAGAACACCGATTCTCGTCCCCGATTCGGGCGCCGCGCCATAGGCAGCGGCTGTGAATGTGGCCCACCGGGGCTATGCCGTCGCACAAAAGGGGGATGGCGCCGAGTACGTGCGGTCGATAGTCTTGCCCGATGACTGTCAGCCCGGATGTCGCGCCGTCGCCCACCGATCTCCTGGGCTCGATGCTGGAGTCGGTGGACCAGTTGTCCGAGGAACTCGTCTCGCGCATCCTGTCGGCCGAGCACGGCTACGTGGAGGCGACCCTCCTCACCCCGGAGCAGTTGTACGCGGCGTGCGTCGACAACCTGACGGCGATGCTGGGCAACCTCGCGGGCAGTGCGCCGATCCGGCTGGAGGCAGCGCGTGCGGCCGGACAGCTGAAGGCCGAACAGGGGGTGCCGCTCGCGGCGCTGCTCCACGCGTTCCGGCTCGGGGGCCGTCTGATCTGGGACGAACTGATGAACCGCTCGGAGGGCCGCGCCACCAACGCGCTGCTCGACATGGCCGCCCAGGTGTGGGCGCTGGTCGACGTCTACTCGGACAGCGCCGCGGAGGCCTACCGGGAGACCGCCGACCTGCGTGCCCGCGAGGACGCCGAGTCGCGGGGCCGGCTGATCCGCACCCTCTTCGGTGACCATGCCGCCAACCCGGCAGGCGCCGCCGACGCACTCCGCACGTTCCGGATCCCGGAGAACAGCACGTTCCTCGTCGTGTCCGTCGAGGCGGCGGCGGCCCCGTCCGCAGCGGACGTCGTCCAGTCGGAGCTTCGCGGTGCGGGGGTCGACTCGGTGTGGGACTCGGAGGTCGACGGCCGGGTCGGGCTGCTGTGGGCCGCTACCGCCGAGGTCCTCGATTCGGCGCTGGTCGTCCTCGGCCGCACCGGTCACGGACGGATCGGCGTCAGCTCGGCGTTCGGACGTCCGGGTGGGACGAGCCGGGCCGTGGAGCAGGCGCGGATCGCCCGCCGCTGCGCGAGTCACGGCGGGGGTACCGTCACCCGCTACGAGTCGGTGCCGGTGTCGCTGCTGCTGGTCAGTGTTCCCGACGCCGGGAAGCTCGCGTCGAACCAGATCCTCGGACCGGTGCTGGCCCTGCCCTCGGAGGAACAGGAAAGCCTGCTCGCCACCCTCGACGCCTGGTTCTCCTGCCGCGGCTCCACGACGGCGGCGGCCACCCAGTTGCACTACCACCGCAACACCGTCCTGTACCGGCTGCGCCGAATCCACACCCTCACGGGACGCGACTTCTCCGACCCCATCGACGCCGCCGAACTGTACGTCGGACTGCGGGCGCACCAGTTGCTCGGTTCGTAGACGCCGTCTGGCTGCGGCGAGCGGACTTCAGAATTGCCGGTTGGCGAGGACGGGCAGTGTCTCGCGGACACGCGTCACCAGGGTGCTGTCGATATCGACGGTCAGTAGTCCGGGTCCGGAATCGAGTTGTCCGAGAATGGTTCCCGTGGGGGAGCTGACGATGCTGTGGCCGACGCCGAGCGGCGTGGTTCCCTGGACGGTTTCGCCGAACGCTGCAGGGTCTGCCTGGTCGCACGCGGCGACGAAGGTGGTCGAGTCCAGTGCCCGGGCGCGGGCGAGGAGCGTCCACTGGTCGATCTTGCCTTGCCCTGCACCCCAGGACGCGGCGACAACGGTCAGCGCCGCCCCGCGGTCGGCGAGCGTCTGGAACAGGCCGGGAAATCGGATGTCGTAGCAGGTGGCGAAGCCGACGCCGACTCCGTCCACGGAGACCACCAGCGGGTCGGCGCCCGGTGCCACGGTGTCGGATTCGGCAAAGCCGAAGGCGTCGTAGAGGTGGATCTTGTCGTAGTGGGTGTCGACGCCGCCTCCGGTGACGAGGAGTGTGTTCCGCACCCGCCCGTCGCCGGACGGTGTGAACATCCCGGCGACGACGGTGATTCCGGCCCGGGCGGCGCACCGGCGGACGGCGTCGGCCCACGGGCCGTCGAGCGGTTGCGCGACGCTTGCGAGCGGTCCGCCGAACCGCTGCATGGTTGCCTCCGGGAACACGACGAGCCGGGCGCCCGCGTCGACGGCCGCTGACACCTGCTTCTCGACGGATTCGAGGTTGGCCTCGGGGTCCATGGAACTGGTGATCTGGGCAAGGCTGAGGCGGAGCATCATATTATTTCTCCTAGCTGCGAGAACATTGGTGTATACATACTGTATGCAACAAATGGATGGGGTCGACGGTCCAACTGCCGAGTTGTCGGGTCGGGAGAAGGCGTACCTGTATGTCCGGGACCAGGTGCTGACGTCACCGGCGGCGACGGGTTCGTTCCTCAGCGAGCAGGATCTCGCGACGAAGGTCGGGGTCTCCCGCACTCCGGTCCGCGAAGCCCTGCTGATGCTGCAGGCCGAGGGCCTCGTCGAGATGGTGCCCAAGCGGGGCGCGCACGTACCCGCGATGTCGGGCCGTCAGATCACGGAGTTGATGGAGCTGCGCGGCGTCCTCGAACGACATGCCGCGAGTCGGGCACTGACCTCCGGGCGAGTTCCCCTCGAATCGATGCGCGCCGCGCTCGCCGAGCAGGAAACCTTCGCGACCGGCGCGAGCGTCGATGCTGCTCGCGCGTTCATCGACTGGGACGGCCGTTTTCATCAGGTCCTCATCGATTCGGCAGGCAGTGAGTTGCTGTCCACCACCTATGCCGGACTGCGTGCGCGTCAGCTCCGCATCGGTCTGACGGCCCTGTTCAGTGCCTCGGACCGTCAGCACAATGTGTGCGCCGAGCACCAGGCGATCATCGACGCACTCGAGGTCGGCGACGAAGGCCTGGTGCACGAGAAGATCAACAGTCATCTCGAGGTTACTCTGCAGATCCTGTTGCGCGCCTAGCATTCTCGGTCGACAGCAACGCGTAGTGCTCGTCTTCGGTGGGGTCGGGGTTGCGGCCGAGTGCGAGGCCGAGCAGGGTCAGCGCTCCGACGATCAGCACGTAGATCGCGATCGGCACCCAGCTGTCCGTCTTACTCAACAGATACGTGAAGATCAGCGGTGCCATGGCGCCGCCGAACACGCCGGCGATGGTGTAGGCGAGCGAGCTGCCGGTCGAGCGCAACGGGACCGTGAACTGTTCGGTCACGAATGCCGCCTGGGGTCCGTACATGAACGAATGGAATCCGAGTCCGACGACGACACCGAGGATGAGCAGCGGAAACGAGCTGCCGCCGATGACGACGAAGAACAGGGCGCTCCAGGCGACGCCGCCGACGGCGGCGATTGCGTAGACCAGGCGCCGGTTGATGCGGTCCGAGATTGCGCCGGCGAGCGGGATCAGGCCGAGTTGGAACGCCGAGCCGATCAGGATGGCCGCGAGAACTTCGCCGCGGTCGAAGCCGAGTTTCCTGGTGCCGTAGGTGATCGCGAAGACGGTGAACAGGGCGTAGATCACGTCCGGGGCGATGCGAGACAGGATGGCGGCGATCAACGGTCTGGCCTGCGTCTTGAACACGTCGCTGATGGGCGCCTCGGCGCGCTCGCCGGATTCTTGCAGCGCCTTGAAGACGGGGGTGTCTTCGAGCTTCAGCCGAATCCAGAGGCCGAAGCCGACCAGGAGGGCCGACATCAGGAAGGCGAGACGCCATCCCCAGGATTCGAACTGGGCCTCGGTCATCGAGATCGTGAGGAGGGCGAGCACGCCGTTGGCCATCAAGTTGCCTGCAGGAGGGCCGATCTGGGCCGCTGAGGACCAGAAGCCGCGTTGGCGTGGGTTGCCGTACTCGCTCGACAGCAGTACCGCACCACCCCACTCGCCGCCGACGGCCACGCCCTGTGCGAATCGGAGCACGACGAGAATGGCGGGCGCCGCGATGCCGATGCGGTCGTAGCCGGGCAGCAACCCGATCGCGAATGTGGTCACGCCGATCAGGAGCAGGGTGATGACGAGCAGTTGTTTGCGTCCGATGACGTCCCCGAGTCGTCCGAAGACGAAGCCGCCGATCGGTCTCGCCACGTAGCCGACCGCGTAGGTGGAGAACGCGAGCAGGGTTCCCGTCAGGGGATCACTGTCCGGGAAGAAGATCTGCGGGAAGATCAGTGCGGCCGCCGCCGAGTAGACCGCGAAGTCGTACCACTCCAGCGCGGTGCCGGTGAGGCTGGCGGCAAACGCTTTCGCCAGTCCCTTCTTGTCGACGGGTGCGGATCTGTCGGCATCGACGGAGGTGGACTCTCCGATCATGGCAACTCCTTGTGGGTTGAATTCTTGTCCCGCGCGGCGCGGATGTCCCGTGTTCCAGGTCACCGTCGCCGTTGTACGCAACATATACTTGCTGTATACAAGACGTATGCGCAACCCCTCGAGCGCAGAAAGAACGAGAAAGTAACAATCTGCCCTGATCGTCAGACGGGATCAGGGCCCGGAATACAGGAGTTTCCTCCCATGTCGCAGCTCACGTTCACCCTGCCGGACGGCACTGTCGAAAACGTCGCGGTCACCACCCTCCTCAACGCCGGGTATGCCGGACGGAACCAGGAAGAGGTCGCGTCCCACATCGCCGAGCTCGCAGAACTGGGCGTACCGGCACCGACCACGATCCCGGCGTTGTACCCCATCTCGCCCTACCTCGCACAGCAGGCGACGACGGTGTCCGTTCAACACGGACGAACCTCGGGCGAAGCCGAGTGGGCGCTGGTCATCACCGACGACGACGTGCTGCTGACCGTCGCATGCGACCACACCGACCGCGACCTCGAGGTGCACAGTGTGGCGTGGAGCAAGAATGCGGCACCCGACGTTCTCGGGTCACGCGCATGGCGGCTGTCCGAGATCGCCGACCGCCTCGACGACATCACCCTCTCGGCATGGGTCGGCCAGGGCGACGGCGAACCCTCCACCCTCATCCAGAGCGGAACCCTGGCCGACCTGCTCGCCCCGAAGTACTGGCTCGACGTCCTTCGCGAGCGGGGCTTGCACAAGGCGGGCACCGTCCTCGTGTCGGGGACGATCTCGATGCGGCACGGTGTGGATCAATTCGCCGACGCATGGAAGGTCGAAATGCGGGACCCGTCCACCGGAGACGCACTGACCTGCAGCTACCGCACCGTGCGGATGCCTGCGCCGATCGGCTGATCCGCGCCTACCTTCGGGGAATCAGCACGCCGGGCCCGCCCGAGGACCGACAATATGGTGAGTCGAGCAGGGGGCAGTGCCATGGAGTTCGTCGTAGGGAACGACTTCGGCCCCACCGACCGCATCGTCGGCTCGATCGTCGACATGGCCGGGATCTCGCGGGCGAAGGTGCTGCCCGCCCCGAGGCTGTCCACATTCGTCGACGCCGGTGCGGGCGCCTCCCCGAGCTGGAGTGTGTTCTGCGTCGACGACCACCTCGCGTTCACGCCGTCCTTCTCCGTGGTGGGCGACCTTCGACTGCGGATCGACGCCGGCGACGTGAGAAATCTGGGCGACGGCACGTACTGGGCGCCGGCGTGCCTCACCGAGCAGGACGGGACGCCGTCGCTCGCGTGCACCCGGGATGCGCTGCGGCGGGTGACGACGCGGCTGGCGGAGTCCGGGTTGAGCGCGCGGATCGGCCACGAGATCGAGTTCACGTTGTTCGACGCGGCGACGGCCGAGGAATGGTCCGCGTACGGCCTGAATGCCGTTCTCGCGCACGATGAATTCTTCGCACGACTGCTCGCCGCGGCGGCGACGGCCGAGCTGCCGATCGAACAGGTTCACGCCGAGGCCGGGCTCAACCAGTTCGAGGTGTCGCTCGCCCCCGCCGATCCGGTCACGGCGGCCGACGACGCGGTGCTGGCCCGCGCACTGATCAGCCGGACCGCGCGGGCCCAGGGGCTGCGGGCGTCGTTCTCACCCATGCCCGTCGCGGGCGGTGCGGGAAACGGCGCCCACCAGCACGTGTCCTTCGCCGAGGGCGACCGGCCGATCCTGTCCGGAGGCCCGGGCCCACACGGGCTGGCGGATGCCGGTGGAGCCGCGGTCGCCGGGATCCTGCGGGCGCTACCCGAGTTCACGGCGGTTCTCGCCGGGTCGGCGCTGTCGCATCTGCGCTTGCGCCCGGGGATGTGGTCCGGGGTGGCGCGCTGCTGGGGGCTGGAGAACCGCGAGGCCGCGGTCCGCCTGTGCACGGACACCGCCGGGAACCCACACGGCGCGAACCTCGAGATCAAACCCGTCGACCCCTCCGCGAACCCGTACCTGAGCGGCGCCGCCATCCTCGGCGCCGCCCACGACGGCATCGCCGGCGAGCTTCCCCTCCCGGACGAGGTGTCGGTCGACCCGGCGAACCTGGCCGGCGCGCACGCCGTCGACCTCCTCCCGACCCTGCCGTCCGACGTGCTCGGAGCATTCGAGTCCTCGGCGCTGGCGCGGGACCTGTTCGGTCCGCTGATCGTGGAAGCCCTGACGGCGGTCAAGCGTTACGAGCACGCCGAATACCGGGACAAACCGGTCGACGAGGTCGCGCAACGCTTCCGGTACGCCTGGACGTCCTAGCTCGAGCGCTACAGCGCCTTCAGTTCTTCGGTGACTTCGGCGACCGACTTCTTGGCATCACCGAAGAGCATCGAGGTGCCCTCGGCGAAGAAGAGCGGGTTGTCGATGCCGGCGAACCCGGAGTTCATCGACCGCTTCAGGACGACGACGGACTTCGACTGGTCGACGTTGAGGATCGGCATCCCGTGAATCGGTGAGCTCGGATCGTTCCGCGCCGCCGGGTTGGTGACGTCGTTCGCGCCGATCACCAGGGTGACATCGGTGCGAGCGAACTCGTCGTTGATGTCGTCCATTTCCTTCATCGCGTCGTAGGAGACATCCGCCTCGGCGAGAAGGACGTTCATGTGACCGGGCATCCGCCCGGCGACGGGGTGAATGGCGTATTTGACCTCCACGCCCTTCGTCTCGAGCAGCTTCGCCATGTCCTTGACGGCGTGCTGGGCCTGCGCGACGGCCAGTCCGTATCCGGGGACGACGATGACCTGGTTGGCGTAGGCCATCTGGATCGCGGCGTCGGCGGCCGACGTCGCCTTGGCCGTGCGCACGACGCCGTCCGATGCTGCGACGTCACCGCCGCCGCCACCGAATCCACCGGCGACGATGGCAGGGATGGACCGGTTCATGGCCTTGGCCATGAGGTTGGTCAGGATGGTGCCCGAGGCGCCGACGATCATGCCGGCGACGATCATCGCCTGGTTGTTCAGTGCCAAACCTGCTGCAGCAGCGGATAACCCGGTCAGAGCGTTGAGAAGTGAGATGACAACGGGCATGTCGGCGCCGCCGATGGGAAGGACGACCATCAGACCGAGGATCCCCGACAGCACCAGAACGCCGACAATCCACAGCGGGCCGGTCGGGCCGTCCGGTGAGATCGCCCTGATACCGATGACCACCGAGAACGCTAACGCGGTGACGAGCAGCAGAGCGTTGAGCGGCTGCTGGAGCCTTCCGATTCCGATCGGACGACCGGGCAGGGTCTCCTGCAGCTTCAGGAACGCGATCACACTGCCCCAGAAGGAGATCGATCCGATCACCGCGGCGAAGAGCGATGCGACGACGATGTGGACCGTCGGCGATTCCCCGTGCTGGAATGCGGTGAACCCGTCCGAGTCCAGGAATTCTGCGTACGCGATCAACGCGACCGTGCCGCCGCCGACACCGTTGAACAGTGCGACCAACTGCGGCATTGCCGTCATCTTCGTGCGCAGCGCCGGCGGAACACCCAACGCGACACCGATCACGAGGCCGGAGACGATCAGGATCCAGTTCCCCATCTGCGCGCCGCGAATGGAGATCAGCGTCGCGACGACGGCGACAATCATGCCGACGGCGGCGATCTGGTTTCCGCGGACCGCGGTCTTCGGGCCCGTCAGTCCCATCAGACCGTAGATGAACATCGCGAACGCGACTATGTACAAGCCATTGACCAGGTATTCCATTACCGGTCACCATCCTTCGACACAGATGCGGCGGCCGGCTTGGCCTTGAACATCGCCAACATTCGGTCGGTGACCACGAAGCCACCGACCACGTTCACGGTTCCGAAGACGAGCGCGACGAACAAGATGATCTGCAACCCGAGCGACGGTTCGTGCACTTTGCCCAGGACGACCAACGCGCCCAGCACGACGATCCCGTGGATGGCGTTCGTACCCGACATCAACGGAGTGTGCAGGGTGTTCGGAACCTTGGAGATCACGGCGAAACCGACGAACCCGGACAGCACCAGGATCGCGATGTTCGCCAGAAGCGATGTGTACATCAGGCGCCCTTCTCTTCACGGGTGACGCACGCGCCGGCCAGAACCTCGTCGGAGAAATCGGGCGCGAGAGCACCATCTACGAGCATCAGTTCGATCAGCGCGGAAATGTTCTTCGAGTACAACTCCGACCCGTGCTCGGGCATGGACGCCGGCAAATTCAGCGGCGAGCAGATGGTCACGCCGTGCTTGACGACGGTCTGACCCGGTTCGGTGAGCTCGCAGTTGCCACCGGTTTCACCCGCGAGGTCGACGACGACACTGCCGGGCTTCATTCCTTCGACGGCGGCAGCGGTCACCAGACGAGGGGCGGGACGACCGGGCACCAAGGCCGTGGTGATCACGACATCGAAGCCTTTGATCGCCTCTTCGAGAGCCCGTTGCTGCTTCGCGCGCTCGTCCTCGGTCAGCTCGCGGGCGTAGCCGCCCTCACCGGCCGCGTCGATTCCGAGGTCGAGCCATTGCGCACCGACCGACCGCACCTGGTCGGCGACCTCGGGGCGCACGTCGTATCCGGTTGCGCGGCCACCGAGACGCTTCGCCGTCGCCAACGCCTGCAGACCGGCGACGCCGACACCGAGGACCAGCACCGTCGCAGGCTTCACCGTGCCCGCGGCCGTGGTGAGCATCGGGAAGAACCGGGTCGACTCCGACGCCGCCAGCAGAACAGCCTTGTATCCCGACACGTTCGCCTGCGAGGACAGCGCATCCATCACCTGGGCGCGCGAAATACGGGGAATCGCCTCCATGGCGTATCCCTCGATGCCGGCAGCTTCGAGCTCGGCAATCCGATTGTCCGCATTGCGCGGATTCAAGAAGCCGATCAATCTCGTCCCCGCGCTGATCCGGCTGATCTCGTCGGTGGACGGCGGCGCAACCTTCACCACCACATCGGCAGACCACGGATCGCCGATCTTCGCCCCGGCAGCGGTGTACAGGTCGTCGGGAATCAACGCCCCCAGACCGGCCCCGGACTCGACTACCACATCGACGCCCTTGCCGATCAGCGCGGACACAATTTTCGGCACCAGGGCCACCCGGCGCTCACCGGCACTCGATTCTCGAGGGACACCGACCAGACACCTCCGACTACTGCCGCTCGAAACTTGACTCGAGTTCACATCTGCACCTCGAAATGTCTGGAAGATTGGCTTGGGGAATTGGATTCGCGTGGCCTCGGTCGAGGCAGCGGAACAGGGTGCACCGTCGCCGACGTGACGTCGACGACGGTGCACTCAGTTTGAAGTGGTTATGCTGCTGTCGATTTCAGTCGCGACGAGCGAATCCGAGCGGGTCTCGGGACGTCGCGCCGCCCTCGACCGGGATCAGGCTGCCAGTGATGTAGCCGGCCGCCGGTGACAGCAGGAATCCGATGGTGCCTGCCACCTCGTACGCCTGCCCCAATCGCTCGAGCAGGGCCTGGTTGTAGATCGATTCTGCTGCTGTCCGGCCGATCCGGCCGAGCGTCTCCACCATGCGGGCGGTCAGGAAGAACCCCGGGGCAACGCCGTTGACTCGCACGCCGGCCGGACCGTATTCGGCCGCGAGTTGCTTGATCCACGTGTTCAGCGCCGCTTTTGCGGGACCGTAACCGGGGGCGGACGGGCTGGCGTACTGGGACCACGAGCTGGAGACGAAGACGATGGAACCACCGCCGCTACGGGCAATCAGCGGACACAGCGCTTGCCCGAGAAGGAACGCGTGCCGGGTGTTGACACGGAAGTCGTCTTCCCAGTCGGCCAAGGTGAACTCCGCCAACGGCTTCGGAGTCGTCCTGCCGACGACGTCGACAAACCCGTGAACCTCCCCGACCTCGTCTTCGATGAACTTCACGAGATCCGCGACGCCGGACTCGGACGTCACGTCGACGCAGAGCGAAGGGCAGTTCAGGATTCGGCTGATCGACTCCGCGCCCGCGGGGTCGACGTCGACGCCGACCAATTCGGCGCCCATGGAGGCCAGCATGCGGCTTGTGTGCTCCCCGATGCCACTACCTGCCCCGAGTACGACGATCCGTTGTCCGTCCAACCGGAGAAGTCGGCCGTACTCGACATCGGCGGCGGCGACAGGCACATTGGATCTCACTGCTTGGTGCATTGTCAGTTCCTTTACGGATCAGTTCGGGGGAGCGGAGGCAACTGTGCGCGAACTATCGGATTCGACGAGGAAGGCGCGTAGAAGTCCGAGTTGGATGCCGTTGCAACACACAATCACTCATGGGGTGAGGATCGCATCCCCGGGGTATACGAGCAACCGAAAATGTCTATCGGGGTGATAGTTCCCGGGTATGTCGGTCGACCTTGACACCTCGGTGCGCTGCTGGTCGACTGATGGCCAGCCGATTGGGTGAGTGAACGTCCTGTGATATCGCGTGCGGGAACTTTTCTGGCTTGCACGATTCGGGATCGGCTGTCCACTTTCAGGCGAAACGATCGATTTTGCCTGCCCTGATGTTGTGAGCTTAGGGAGAGCGATGAGCAAGGATTTCAACCGCGTCGAATCCACCGGGCGAATTCGCGGCGCGGCGCCCGGGTCTGCAATCAGCCGGCGCAATGTGTTCAAGTTCGCCGGCGCTGGAGCGCTGGCCGTCGGTGTCGGTTCCCTCCTCGCCGCATGCGGGGGAGGCGGCGGAGCAGCCGGCACGCAGGGACCGAAAGCCGCTGGTGCGCTCGCCAGGCCGACTCCGTTCGTCGTCGGATCGTCCTCCGGTGACAACTTCCTGATCGATGCGATCAATGTCGCTCAAAACCAGTTCTCCCTTTTCAACCTGGAAGTTCCGAAGCTCATATACCCCCAGAGCGGCGTACAAGGTTTGCAGATGGTCAGTGCGGGCGCGATCGATGGCGCTGCGATGGACACGATGGGCGCGATGCTCGCCTTCGCCAAGAGCCAGACCGGCAAACGGCCGGTGATCGTCGGCATGCGCATGCCCGTCAACACCTACAACCTGATCGTGGGACCGGGTGACTGGCCCGGTGAGAACGCCACTTTCGCCGAAAAGATGGCTTCCTTGAAGGGGAAGACGATCGGTGTCACCGCCATCGGTGCAGGTACCGACAACATTTTGAATCTGGCGCTCGAGGCGGCAGGGATGAAGCGCGATGACATTACTGTCCTCGGGGTGGGGCAGCTGTCGGCCGCAATCGCCCAGATGAAGAACGACCGGCTCGACGCCTATGTGGGATTCACGTACGGCGCGGGTCTGTCCGTTGCCACGCAAGCCGGTGGCCGGATGCTGATCGACTTCAGTGCCGCCGGTACCCCGCAGCTGCTGAGTGATCTGCAGGTGTGTCCCCTGGTCATGCGTGAAGACAAGGTCGATGCGAGTCAGGACACTGCCGACGCGTGGCTTGCTGCCCAGTGGGAGGCCAAGACGTGGATCACCGACAATCGCGCTGCTGCGGCACAACTCCTCAACGAGGGAACCTTCAACAACGAGGCACCGGACGACGCGGTCAAGACAATCGATTTCATGGTCGATCGTGTCTTCCCGAAGGTCAGTCCGAACTGGAAGGTCACTCGTAGCGGGATCGAGCATGCTGCCGAGGTCATGGATCGGCTGGGCATGCTCGAGAAGGGCGCGGTGCACTACGAAGACATCGTCCCGCCCTTCGCGCGCGTCTGATACGAGATAGCAGAGGAATTCCCACATGATCAGTCAGATAGCAGGTAAGAGTGACGCATTCGACTTGTCGAACAAGGTCGCGGTCGTCACCGGGGCAGGACGAGGGATCGGCCGTGCTTGCGCGCTCCACCTCGCCGGCGCGGGTGCCAACATCGTTCTGGCTTCTCGAACGGCAACGGAGCTGGACGCTGTCGCAAGTGAGGTGGAGGCGCTCGGCTCGAAGGCGCTGGTCGTACCATGCGATGTCTCCGACTTCGACGCGTGCGATGCCGCGGTCCGTCAAGCAGTCGATGTGTTCGGTGACGTCGATGTTCTCGTCAACAGTGCCGGTGCGGGGGCTCCCTGCGCGGTGATCGACGCCGATCCCGCCGACTGGGCCCGTGTGGTCACACCGAATTTGATAGGCACGTTCAACATTGCGCGAGCGGTTCTCCCCTTCATGATCGAGGCCGGCGGTGGCCGGATCATCCTGATCGGGTCGGGTCACGGGCATTCGACGACGGCTGGATTCTCGGCCTACGGTGCGTCCAAGGCGGGGGTCAGTCATCTCACGAAGACCTTGGCCGAAGAAGTCTGGGAGCACGGTATCGACGTGAACGAAGTGATTCCCGGGCCCGTGGCCACACAGCTCACTCGAGGTCTGGTCGCAGTGGGTGAAGCCCCTGACGGTTTGCCGAGTGAGCGTGTGAAGTTGCCGCACGAAGTCGCGGAACTGGTCGGGTGGCTGGCCCGGCAGCGCGTCGGCGGTCCCACCGGGCAGGTCTTCAGCCTGGCGCGTCGAGCGTTGTAGATCGTCGTGGCCTGGCCGAAAAGGTAGAGCCCTTGCCCCGTGGGGGCAAGGGCTCTGTCGGTCAGAGGTCGATGGCGAGACGTGTACTCGTGGCACGCGAGACGCAGATCATCATCGTCTTGCCGGTCTCGCGTTCACGCTCGTCGAGAACGGAATCCCGGTGGTCCGGGACGCCGTCCAGAACAGCGACCTCACACGAGGCACACGTACCCTCCATGCACGACGAGAGGACCGGAACACCCGACTGTTCGACGGCATCGAGAATGCTCTGACCGGGATTCACGGTGATTGTCTTCCCAGACTGCACCAGTTCTACTTCGAACGCAGTCTCGGCTGCGTGCTCGTCGATGGCTCGCGGGGAGAATCGTTCCACACACAGAGAATCCGAAGGCCAGGTCGGCCGGCACCGGTCCTCGACCGCGGAGAGAAGCGGTTCGGGTCCACAACAGTAGACCAAGGTCTCGGGATCGGGATCTGCCAGTGCTGAATCGAGATCGATGAACCCGACCTCGTCCTGCGGGTAGAGATGAACTCCGGCGTGGTCGACTTCCAGCAGCTGATCGACGAAAGCCATCGACTGGCGTGAGCGGCCACCGTAGTGAATCGCCCATCGGGCGCCCGATTTCGCCGCAGCGGAAATCATCGGCAGCATCGGAGTGATACCGATCCCGCCCGCAATGAAGACGTAGTTACGTGACGGCCGGAGTGGGAACAGGTTGCGTGGCCCCCGTGCCGTCACGAATGACTTCTCCTGCAGTTCATCGTGAATTCGCTGCGACCCGCCCCGGCCCGAGACGTCCCGGAGCACCGCGATTTTCCAACAGCTACGGTCGGCGGGATCTCCGCACAGCGAATACTGGCGAACCATGGATTCCGACAGGATCAACTCGATGTGCGATCCGGGTTCCCACGCCGGAAGATCCGATCCGTCTTCGTTTCGCAACTCGAGTTGGATGATTTCCTCGGTGAGGGCCGTCCGTCGTTCGACCACGAGTCTCACTTCGGTTTCGTTGAACGAATTGCGCACTGTGAAGCCTGCCTTCCTCGAATCGATCGGACACCGTGATCAATCCGTGTGCACCACAATGGCTCCGGATGGACAGATGCGTTCCGATTCGATCACCCCCTCTTGCTCGCCGGGGAGTACATTCTCCCGATGAACGAACACCAGACCGTCGTCGTCGTTCTGATCGAAGATGCCCGGCTCACGCCCGACGCAGAGTCCCGCCGCAATACACTTCGTGTTATCTACCGACACCCGAATCACAACCGCTCCTTGCCATCGAACTACCTCACGGGCTCACCCGGCAGGTGAAGCCCGCACCATGAGTTGTCTGTTTGATTCGCTCGTTACCAGGTCACCGGGAATTCGTGGACCCCGTAGAACGCTGAATCGTCCTTGAATCTGAGCTGTTCGATCGGCTGTGCCGACCGGAGACCGGGAAGGACGTCGAACACGGCCTCGAGCACAACTTCCAGTTCCATACGCGCGAGAGCCTGTCCGAGGCACTGATGAACTCCGTACCCGAAGGCCATGTGCTGGCGGGCTTCCGGTCGGCCGACATCGAGTACTTCCGGATTCGGGAAGACGGACTCGTCCCAGTTCGCCGCGGACACCGCCGCAATGAAGCCGTCGCCCGCCGGAATCGTTCGACCACCGACCTCGATGTCTTCGAGCGCCAGGCGCATCGCATTGCTGTGCGTGACCGACGTGATGCGGAGAAGTTCCTCGATGGCGTTGGTGACGGTGACCTCTCCGGACGTGATTCGCGCCAACTGGTCCGGATTCTCGAGGAGTGCCATCGTTCCCAGGGTGATCACGTTGGCGGTGGTTTCATGGCCGCCGAGAAGGAGGAGATTTGCGTCCATCAACGCATCTTCGCGGGTCAGATCACCATTGGTCACATGGTCCGCCAAGAAGGTCATCACGTCGTCGCGGGGGTCGGCCGTGCGCGCGTCGAGCAGTCCGCCCAGGTAGTCGAGCAGTTGGTCGGTAGCCTCCGTGATTTCGGTGGGGGTCGCTGTTCGCGAGATCCGTACCGCACTCTTCTCCTGGAAGAATTCGTGATCCCGGTAGGGGACGCCGAGTAGTTCGCATGCGACTGTCGACGGCACGACCAGGGAGAACTCGGCGAAGAAGTCGACAGGCGGAGTCTTGGTGACCAGGTTCTCCAGGAGTTCCCGTACCAACTTCGTCACCGTCGGCCGCAGCGCCTCGATCCGATGAACGGTGAAGAAGGGGATCAGGAGTCGGCGTCGTCGGCTGTGCTCTGGTCCGTCCATCCGTTGCAGGGATTCGTCCTGCAATTTGGCTGCCTGATCGGACGCGGACAGGAAGGGAAAGTTGGGTCTCCTCGTCTGCGAACTGATCGAGGACGACCGCAGGATCGAACGGATGTCGTCGTAGCGCGTCAACAACCAGGCGGAACGGCCATCCCAAAGGCTCACCGGCGCAACCGGTTGGGTATCTCGCAGTTCGCGGTACTCGGCCGGCGCGGAGAACGGGCAAGTCCTGCGCATGGGGAAGTCGGGAGCAGGAACAGGTGACGCCATGGGTTACCTCCACAGATCAGGGGTTTGTGACGACGGTCTCACTGATCCTGGTGTCGGCGCCGGGCAGCGTCAAGGAACTTCTCCGGCCCAGCGGCTATCGCCGCGATAGCCGTTTCTTGCTTGCGTGGCGGCGGTGGGAACCGCTGCCGCCCAAATGATCCTGTTCGACAAGGTCCCGCGTAGCCCTGTCGGTTCGCGTGGACGCCCTGGTCAGTTGCGGATCATGGCCAGCGCCGTGCGCAGCCCGCGCCGCTTACCGGTCGCAGGGTCGACTCCGAACACTTCCTTCATCCCACCCCGGATGCGGAAGCGCAGTTCGGACGCCGTCTCCGGTGCGTCGTCCGCGGACGCCGACAGGAAGCGGTTGGGCAGGGCGAGCTTGAGGATGGTGCGCAGGGTGAGTCCGTACTGGTGGGGGAGGGAACCCGTCGTATACGGGAGGTCGTACTTGTCGCACAGTGCCCGCATTTTCACGCCGATCTCGGCGTAGCGGTTGCTGGGGAGATCCGGGAACGCGTGATGCTCGATCTGGTAGCAGAGGTTGCCGCTCATGAACGCGAGCACCGGGCCCGCGTGGAAGTTCGCCGAGCCCAGCATCTGGCGCAGATACCACTCGGCCTTGGTCTCCTGGTCGAACTCCTCCTCGGTGAACTTCTCGGCGCCGTCCGGGAAGTGGCCGCAGAAAATGACACCGTAGGCCCACAGATTCCGGATCACGTTGGCGGTGATGTTCGACGTCAGCGTGCTCTTCCATGCCGGGCCGGTGAGCGCCGGGAACACCACGTAGTCCTTGCCGACCTGCCGCGCGATCTTCCGTCCCACCTCCTTCGCGTTGCGGAGGGTTTCGGCGCGGTCGTAATCGCCGCGCCGGATACTCTCCACGTCCAGGTGGTGCAGCGCGACACCCCACTCGAACAGCAACGCCAGCAGGACGTTGTAGAACGGCTGCGCCAGGTACACCGGCGACCACTTCTGGTCGCGGGTCATCCGCAGAATCCCGTAGCCGACGTCGCTGTCGAGTCCCACGATGTTGGTGAACTTGTGGTGCACGTAGTTGTGCGAGTGCTTCCACCCCGAGGACGGGCACGTGTTGTCCCACTCCCAGTTCGACGAGTGGATCTCGGGATCGTTCATCCAATCCCACTGGCCGTGAATGACATTGTGGCCGAGTTCCATGTTCTCGATGATCTTCGCCGCACCCAACAGGGCGGTCCCCAGGAGCCACGCCGGTCTCTTCCGGCTGCCGAACAGGACGACCCGGCCCGCAATCGCCAGCGACCGCTGCAGCTTGATCGCCCGGTCGATGTACCGCGCGTCGCGGGCGCCGCGGGACTCCTCGATGTCGGCCCGGATCGCATCGAGTTCCGCGCCCAGCGCCTCCACGTCCGCCTCGGTGAGGTGGCTGTACTCCTTGATATCGGTGATGGCCATCTCGTCTCGATACCCGGTTCATGCCATTCCCAATCCGCGTATCCGCCGAACCGATGCACAACCGTGTTGTGGTCATGCGTCCGTGTCGAGGCGTCCGCTATTCTCACCACGGTCGCCGAGCGTTTCGGTGGCCCGGGTCCAGGGGTGGCCTCGATGCAGACAACAGGGGGAAAGTCGATGTCAGAGGGCGATATGACGTGGCCGGACAGTGTCATCGGTTCACTGGACGGGACCGGTGTGCCGCGACCTCCGCTGGCGAGCGTCCCAGGATTGCCGCCGCTGCTCGGCGGACCGGACGTCACGGTCGTCAAGGTCGACCCCGACATGCTCCGTGCGATGTCCGGTTCGCTCGCCGCCATCGCCCGTGAGGTCGAGGCGCTGGGCGGCCGGCGGAGCTTCGACGACGCCGGCCGGGCTGTCGAGGGATCCGACACCGCCGCCGCGTGCCGGGACGCCGGCGACATCCTCGCGTCCGCGCTCGGAGTCGCAGCCAGTCGCATCGACGAGATGGCGTTCATCGCGGGCGACGGGGCCGAGAACTACGACGTCACCGACACGACGTTCGCTTCGCAGCTGTCGGCGATGGGAGAGCTGTGATTCCGCGTCGGTCGCAATTGCACGTCTGGAACCCACGGGACCTGACGTTGGCAGGTGAGGAAATCGGTCGGACCGCCGAAGACACGCGAAGCCGGGCCGAGGACGTCTATCGGGTGGTTGCGGATCTGGGCCTCCACGACGACTGGCGCGGTCCGTCGCAGGCCGCCGCCGAGCAGCGGGCGAACACCGAGCGGACGGAATTCCGTCGGCTCGCAGACGATCTGGAAGATCTGTCGACTGCGCTGGTGGGAGGGGCCGATCGTCTCGGTCATGCGCGGGACTACGTCGCCACCGTCATCGACAAGGCCGCGACCGACGGATTCACCGTCTCCGACGACTGGCAGATCGTCAGTCAGCCGAGGACGATGAGTGACGCCGAAGCCGCCGAGCACGCCGACCTGATGGAGTACTGGCGCAGCCAGCTCGATGGTGCACTGACGGAACTCGACAACGCCGATCGGGACATGGCGACGGCGATCCGGGACGCCCTCGGGGCCGTCGCGGCGAGTGCCCCCGCGTCGGCGGGCCTGTCGGGGCACGAGGGCACCGCACTGGGCGAGCAGGTCGCGCGGGGCGGCCCTGACATTCCGCAGGACGTCCGTGACCGCGTTGCCCGGGAGATCGCGGCCGCCGGGCTCACCCCCGAACAGGTGAGGACGCTGGCCGACGGCGGCAAGGTCACCGACGTTCCGCAGGGAACGATGGATTTCCTCCAGCAGTTCTACACCGCAGCCGGCAAGGACGGCTTCCTTGCACTGTCCGAGCAGTACAGCGAGAACGGTCGCACCGAGGCCGCGAGCGCGCTGTCCAACGGCCTCGCCGTCGTGTCGAACTACAACGTCGGCAGCGCAGCCGGTGACGTCGGCGGACAGAGTCACATCCCGGAAAGCCTTCGTGGGCTGTTCGAGGGGCCGGTGACGTCGACCGGCAACCTCACGAAGGGCGCGCACGACGCCCCGCAGCCGTCGACGGTCGTGAACAACGGCCACGACCTGGCACGATTCACCAAGGCGTTCGGACTGGCGGATCCTGCTGTCCAGCAGGGCAGCGAGCTGAGCGAGAATCTCCTCTCCCGTGCCGGCGAGATCGCGTCGGCCACCAACGACAAGAGTCTGCTGATCGGCGACTCCTTCGACCACAACGTTCTGGGCCGCGACGGCGTCGACACACTCCTGCAGGACATGGTCGGGGTCGGTGGCCGCGACCACGTCGCCGTCCACAACATCCTGTCCGGTGAAGGCATGCCGACCGATTACAACCGCGACGACGTCGTCATGCCGCTGCTCCAGCGCGATTGGGCCGAGGGCGGCGAACAGAACGTCGCCGGGATGTTCGACTGGATCGCCGACGACGCCAGACCCGCCGACCCGTCGGACCCCGGAGAGATATACCGGTCGCAACAAGCCGGTGAATCGGCCTTCGGGCTGGCACAGATCCTCGCGGCCAAAGACGCCGAACTGCTCGACATCCCCGGGATGAAAGGCCAGGCCATCGGCGAGGTGAACCCCGAAATCACACAGGCTCTGGGCACATCACTCGCACCCTACATCGGCAATATGGTGGGCGTGCCCGGAGACTTCGCAGGCACTTCCGGCTTCGCCAGCCCGACCGGCGGAGAGTTCGGGCTCGAAAACGCTCCCCGCCTGTTTTCGGTGATCGACTCCAACGCCGACGCGGCGGGCTACTTCAACGCACAGGCATTCGGTATGTCGGCTCAGCTCGAGCAAGCGTGGGCGTTGGAAGGTCGCACTCTGCAGATGCCGCACTACGAGTACGGTTCTTGGGCAGGCAGTATTCAAGGTGTGGTCGACAAGGGGTTCGATCTCGAATTCGCGGACCGCGCAGGGGACGAATCATCGAATAACACAGCCGGTTTCGAGAGCAAGGGTATCGCATACGACACGATCAGAACTGTGGTCAGCAAGGGTGTTGAATTCATCCCTGGTGCCGGGCCGATCATTTCGAGCGGAATCGATCTCGGTGATCCGGCTTTCAAGAGTGCGGTTATGGGTGCTGTGCCCGACGGGACAGTCCAGCCGAACACGCAGTTCGGAGAGGATTCGCTACTTGCAAAGCAGTACTACCAGATTGCACTCGGTCTTCAAGCGGCGAATGGCGGCTCGCTTGAGCCCTATATTGGTCTCGAGGACTTTCGGGATGGTGTGAACGGCCCCCTGCTGCCGTATGACGAGATTGTCTCTGACCGTCCCAGTTTTACAACCCCGCTGCTTTCTTCGAGCTTGGCGGGATACATCACTGAAGCAGGCTTCACCGGAGTTGGTGAGTTTGTCGACGCAATGAACGCAGGACGTGAGCAAGTGCAGGGCATGGAGTTCGGGCGATGAGGGCTCAGATGGCGACCGTCTGTGCCGCTGCAGTGGTCTTATCGGTTACTGCTTGTGGGACCGATGAAGCGACAACGCCGATCGATCCCACGGTAAGAGTTGTCAAGGAATACAGCGTTCCCGAGAACGTCGACTACAACGTTCGATGGTCGGCGGATCCAGGAATCGACCTATTGAGCAGTCCTGCGGTGGCGGTCCGGGCGTATATGGAGTCGTATTATCTCGCGATTCATGGGCATGCACTGGCGGCCGGCTACCCAGGTTTCGCCGACGCGACGTCGCAGCAGCGCGACCGCGTCGACTTCGACTATTGGAATGGTTCGGACCTGGAACGACTCGTCGGTACCCAGTTCGAGCACGTGCTGGCGCTGGCACCGACCGAGGACGGGTGGGCCGCCACGGTGTGTTCGGGCAACTACGCCGTAATGGCCGAGAAGGAGGGTCGATTCTTCAATCTGACGGGCCCGTCCCCGCAGGCAGAAACAGTGAGGATCGTGGCGCCTGAGCAAACGCTGTCGGTCAGTTCTGAGTCGCTTGCTGCGGAGGGCGCAGAGCGTGCTCCGTCGGCGGATGTATTCGCTGGTTGGAAGATTGCTGAGCACGAGCAGGCCGCGCGCGACCAGAACGCATATACCGAGTGCGACTCGCGGATGCCCGATGCCAGGGAAGCGCGTCCGCAGAAGGCGAACCTCCCACACGACGCCCCGTATCCGACGCTTGCTCCGTTTCCGGGTTGGCCGAGGTACGACGAGAACTGAGGAGCGCCCTTCCTGCTGCTGGCGGAAGGGCGCTGTCGCCGCAGCGGGCGTGCGGTCATATCCTCGACGGAGTCTCCGTGTTCGTGGAGGCGCGAGCGAATGATCGGACGGTTTGTGGTGGACAGCAAGTGTGACGTCGTTTATGCGGACGACCTCGGGGTCGGCGAGAAGTTCGAGCTGGGCTCGTACACGGTGACCGAGGAGGAGGTGCTCGAGTTCGCGGGGCAGTGGGATCCGCAGTCGTTCCACATCGACCGTGAATCCGCAGATGAGGGCTATTTCGGTGGGCTCATTGCGAGTGGTGTGCACACGATCGCGGTGTGTCAGCGACTGTCCGCGACCACTCTCTACGCCCGCTGGAGCGTCATCGCGGGGAGCCGGATGCGTGACGTCAACTTCCTCCGGCCGGTGCGGCCGGGTGACGTGCTGACCGGAAACCTGCTGATCGAGGACGTGAAGCGCGACGATCGTGGGCGGGCGTTGGTGACCGTCGCGACGGAGATTGTCAACGGGTCGGGCAAGCAGGTGTTGACGTCGGTCACCGAGATGTACGTGCGCTGCCGCCCCGCAACCGACTGATCGTCGAATTTTCTGGACGAAACACCCTCGTCGAGGATTGTTTTCCGGGTTTCTGGGTACCGCACCCGGGAGGCCATGAAACCAACGGAGGCAATCATGAGAATGGGTAGGAGGGTGGCCGCGGTGGCAGTGTTCGCGGCTTCGATCGGATTGGGAGCATCCGGTGTCGCCTGGGGAAGCAGTCTCGACTCGGCGGTGCCGGTGCGTCGGCCGGATGTCATTCAGCCGATGCCGCCCGGGTTCCCGCAGAACGGTCCGATCGGATGCGACGACTGGGCGGAACCGTACGAGAACAATGTCCCGGCGTGGGGCACCGATCCGTACAACCAGTTCGACAATTGGTGCGACGGTCCCGATGACGGGCTTTCCGCGCAGCAGCCGCCGGTCAATGACGACCAGGGCCGGACGGTCAATCCCTGATTCGACGGAATCGTTCACACGAGGCACTGTGCCGTCGTGTAGCTCGGTCGTGAACTGAAACCGACCGTCCGTCAAATTTCATCCGCGAAATTCTCGCTTCGAGGATTGTTTACGTTGTCTTTGGGTACAGCCCTTAGGCAGCGTCATTCACCTATGGGAGGCAACGATGAAGGTCGGCATGAGATTGGCTGCGGTCGCTGTGTTCGCGGCCTCGATCGGTTTGGGAGCATCCGGTGTCGCCTGGGGTGACGCGTTCGACTCGGCAGCCGTACCCGTGCGGGCGCCCAATAATGTTGCGCCTCTGCCTCCCGGCGTTCCGCCGTACGGTCCGGCGGGTTGTGACGACTGGGCGGAACCGTACGAGAACAATGTCCCGGCGTGGGGTGCCGAACCGTACAACCAGTACGACAATTGGTGCGACGGCCCGGACGACGGGCTTCCGCAACCGGCCACGTACAGCGGTGACGAGGGCGGTGGCGACTCGCCGAACGAGCCGTAAGCGATCGATCCGAATCAGCGCGCCCGGGAATCTTCGTTCCGGGCGCGCTGATTCAGCTGCCGGAGGGTGGTTCGTGTAGACCGAAGGCGGACCCCTGGTCGTCGTGGCACAGCTTGAATCGTCCGAATTTCGCCGCCGATTCCGGATCCTCGCCGAGATCCACCGCGTCGATTGTGCCGCCGAGTGCCAGCACGTGCTCGACCGCGGCGTCGAGGTCCGGCACCCGGAAGAAGACGTACGGGCCGGCGCCCTCGTCGCCGCCGTGGATCCCGCCCGGCACGTTCGGGGTGGTGATCGAATAGCCCGATCCGCCGGGTCCGGATTCGAATTCCCAGCCGAACAACGCCGAGTAGAACTTTCGGCCCTGCTCCGTGTTGGCCACACCCAATTCGAAGAACGACAATTCGCCCGACATGAGCACTCCTCCGTCGACAGTGTTTACGTGACGCTACGCCGACCTGCCGACACGTAGAAGTCTTGCGCATTAGATCGATAGTGATCTAACCTTGGAGCGAATTCGATTCAAGGGGGATCTGTGGAGTTGACCGAACGTCAGACCGACCGGGCTGCAGGCGTATTGATCGCCACCGCCGCGGGCGATGCGCTCGGGGCGGGATACGAGTTCACCGTCCCGGCGGCCGATGCGGTGATCGACATGGTCGGGGGCGGCATGTTCGAGTGGGCGCCGGGGGAGTGGACCGACGACACGTCGATGGCTGTCGCCATCGCGGAGGTGGCAGCGTCTGGAGTGGACATCGGCCGGGGTGACGGACTGGATGCCGTTGCTGCACAGTTCGTTCGGTGGATCGATTCGAACCCGCCCGACGTCGGCAATCAGACGCGCGCCGTGCTGTCGGCCCGCGACGGCTCGGCCACGGCCATGCAGGAGCGGGCGCGCAGCATCACGGGGAGGAAGGGCGGCAACGGTTCGCTGATGCGGACCGCCCCGGTCGCGCTGGCGTATCTCGACGACGCCGACGCGTGTGCCGAGGCCGCGTACCAGATCGGCGCCCTCACCCACGACGATCAGCGTGCCGGGGAGGCGTGCCGGTTGTGGTCCCACGCGATCCGGCACGCGGTGCTGTTCGGGACGTTCGACGGGGTGCGGGGATACCTGCAGGGGGCGCCCGCCGAGGTCGGCGAGTACTGGGGACCGCTGCTCGACCAGGCCGAACGCGGCACACCCGCGGACTTCCCGAAGAACGGCTGGGTGGTTCACGCCCTCCAGACGGCGTGGTGGGCGATCAGCGGCGCCGACGATTCGGGGCCGCATCACCTTCGGCTGGCGCTCGAGCGGGCCGTCCGGGCGGGAAACGACACCGACACCACCGCGGCGATCGCGGGTGGGTTGCTCGGTGCCCGATGGGGTGCGTCGGCGGTCCCTGACGGGTGGCGCCGGATCCTGCACGGCTGGCCGGGATATTCCGCGGACGACCTCGAGCGGCTGGCGATAGCGGCCGTGCGGAGGGGTGCACCGGCCGACCGACGCTGAGCATGAACGCGATTCGTACGTGAGCGGCGCGGTGTGCCGGGGAGCGCGGCGCCACTCACGTACGGGGAACTGCGTCAGGCCGCCAACTCGTCGGCGATCTCGATGTCGATTTCCTGTTCGGTCATTCCGCCGAAGAGATGGTTGGTAAACATGTCAGCTCGGTTCTCGTCGTGTGTGGTCGTTCCCGGCACGATCGGAGCGACTCGTCCGATCTATGGTGTGTATCGCCGCCGGCGGCGCTGCCGTTTCACCCCCACAGGTGAGTGACAAAGTGTCCTCGGACGCGCATTCCCGCTCACGTAGCGCTTAGGCTCGACTCGACCGATCGTGTCCCGGAACAGGAGATGAGTCGACATGCCCGCAACCTTCGTTCTGCTGCCCGGCGCTGGCTCCGACTCGTGGTACTGGCACCGCGTCGCCCCGATCCTGGAGGGGAGCGGGCACTCGGTGATCGCCGTCGACCTCCCGTACGGGGACGACGACGCCGGCCAGTACGAGTTCGCCGACGTCGTCGTCGATGCGGTCGAGGACGTCGAGGGGACGATCGTGCTGGTCGCGCAGTCCATGTCCGCGTTCACGGCGGCGATCGTCTGTCAGCGCGGCGAGGTCGACGTCGACCTGCTGGTGCTGGTGGCGCCGATGCTGCCCGCGCCGGGCGAGGCGCCCGGGCGGTGGTGGGAGACCACCGGTCAACCGGAGGCCAAGCGGGCGTTCGACCTACTGGAGGGCCGCGACCCGGACGCACCCGACGACCTGCGGGCGCTGTTCTTCCACGACGTGCCCGACGACGTCACCGAGGAGGCGTTCAGCCAGGAGGAGCCGGTCATGTCGGACACTCCGTTCGGGACGGTGTGGCAGGCGGAGGCGTGGCCGTTCGTGAAGACGCGGGTCGTCGCAGGCAGCCGCGATCGGCTGTTTCCGCTCGACTTCATGCAGCGGATCGTCCGGGAGCGGCTGGGCATAGTGCCGGAGGTCATCGACTCGGGCCATCTCGCGGCACTCGCGCGCCCCGGCGAACTTGCTGCCATGCTGGAGCGCTACGCGTCCGAACTGTAGGCCAGGTGAGTGGCAAAGCGTGCTGGAGGACGCAATGCCACTCACGTGGGCGCACCGGGAAACGAGTAAGGAGAAGCACCAGATGGCGTTGTCGGTATCAGGCGAGTTCGAGATCGAGGCGAGCCCCGAACAGGTCATGGCTGCGCTGGTGGACGTCGAACGCATTCCCGAGTGGTCGGCGGTGCACAAGAAGGTGGTCGTCGAGTCCCGGTTCGACGACGGACGCCCCCGCACCGTGCGGATGACGCTCGCCGTTCTCGGCGTCTCGGACACTCAGCTGGCCGAGCACAAGTGGGTCGACGACGAGCACATGTCGTGGACGCTCCTCGAGAGCGAGAAGCAGAAATGCCAGGAGGGGGAGTACCGACTGGTCCCCACCCCGCGCGGGACGTCGGTTCAGCTCACGATGGCGGTCGAGCCGAAGGTGTGGGTGCCGAAGTCCGTGCTGCGTCAGGGACAGAAGCAGGCAGTGCGCCTGATCCGCAAGGGATTCACCCAGTTCGTTCTCGAGAACTACGTCTGAGTCGGTGTTCGCGCATCACGCGCGGACACCGACTCAGACGCTCTCTACGCGAACAACGTCTCGAAGGCCTCGTTGACTCGGTCGCGATCGAACGATGTCGCATCGAGTTGCTGACCGGGGCGAAGGCCGAGCCATTCCCGGATCTCGGCGTGTTCCTCGTGATGCGGGTCTGCGCTGGCTTCGATCTTGTTCGCCCAGCCCCACGGCCCGCCGGAATCTTCGTAGGGCGCCATGTTGTGTCCGTCGAGGCAGAGCGCGGCAGGGGAGTCGGGTGCAGGGTTGTCGACCGATTCGACCTCGATGTGGTGGATCCAGTCGTCGCCGAAGTCGTACAGGTAGGTGAGACGGTCGCCGACCGAGCCGAGCAACAACCCGACCGCGACCTCCTCCTCCGGGACGGCAGTCCCCACGACGTCGCGGTGCGCGAAGTCTTCGGCGGGGATGAAGACTTTGCCGCCCGAGTACGCGGGTCCGACGGAGAACTCATGGAGATGAGAATCTTCCCACCCGAACGCGGACTGGATGACGTCGTGGAGAGCGGCGAGCGGAAGTGCGGCATCGAGTCGAATGCGACGCCACACAGGAATGTGTGTGCCTTCCAGTGAGATCCGCAAAGTGATGTGTGAATCCACCACTTCGGAAGACACAAACTCGTTTACCGGGCTCGCGAGTTCGACGGCGCGAAGGACGGCAGGCCGGAGCGCGGCAGGAACTCGGTACGCGTCATCCCTGGTCAGCAACTTCTGTTTCACCAGCGTGTCCAACCGGTCGTAGACGAAGCCGTCCATCAGCGATTGCTCGTCGTCGAACCGCTCGTCCTCCGAACTGGCAGTGGGCTCCTCTGTCATCCCCGCCAAGATCACCTGAATCACCACGACATCGGTCAGGTGTGTGGGGTCGAGTGGATGACGTTGTCCCGATACGAGTTGGCTGCGGACGTATTCGGTGACAGCTGCACGGATCAGCGGCAGCGCGTGGGTCGTGCGGTCGGTGATCAGCCCCGCGTTCGGTCCGGGGACCGCCCGCGTGGAGTTGACGGTGATGAGACCGATCTCTTCCGCGGTTTCCCAATACTCCAACATTTCGGGTACGTCGCGCATCGAGCGGATCTTCCGCGCACGCGGAAATCCGTCGGAGTCGACGGCGAGATCGATACCCAGTGCCTGAGCGAGATCGGGAAGCGAGACGGGTTTGGGCACCTTGGTGGAGGTGACGGGCACACCCGCGCCGACCCACTCGACGAGTGCGGCGAGGGTCGTGATCACCGGGAGCGAGACGAGTGCGCGAACTTCGTCCTCTTCATTCACGGCGGGAAGTGCGATGTCTTCCGGAAGGAGGATGGGTGATTGCGGCTCGAGGAACTGTACGAGGTCCTCGATGCAATGGATGAGGTCCTCCTCGGTCCCGGTCCACAGCCGGTTGTCGTCGAGATAGTTGAGGAAAGTCAGTGCCGAGGCGACGATCGCCATTGCGATGTCCTCCATGTCGTCGGAAGGCTCTGCGGCCACTTCATCGGCGACATCGAGCAGGGCATGAGCGTCCGCGGGGAGCCAGCCGGTGGCGCGGAAACCGCGGCGGCCGCGGGCGAGATTGGTGAGTGTCGACTCGACGAGGTGCGGGAAGAGATCCGCGTCCACGGGGAAATCGCGCGTGCGTAGCCACTGAACGAAGTCGTCGATGAGCGCCGGGTCGACGGCGGGAGTGGGAAACAGCGGCACAACGGTGGAGCGGTTCCTTCGTTGGCGTGCCTGCTGTTTTGCCGCACGTTTCTGGCCCGGATTCTTACCCCGCTTCGATCCCATGGCGGGATGATATCGCGGCCGGATCCGAGTTTGATCGGACGGCCGGGCGACGCGAGCCGAGCGGCGTTAGGCTGACCAGCGGCCGAGAATGTGAGTGAGGACCAGATGACGGTCGAGCAGAGCAGCCCCACCACACTTCGACGATTGTCGGCGCGGTTGGCCCTGATTCGCGACGACACCGACGACGACAAGTTGTCGGCCGGCTTCCTCCTCGTCGCCACGATTCTCGCGCTGGTGTGGGCGAACATCGGTGATTCGTACGAGTCGTTCTGGCACACCCCGGTGACCATTCAGATCGGCGACTACAGCATCGGCCTCGACCTGAAGCACTGGGTCAACGACGGGCTGATGACGCTGTTCTTCTTCGTCGTCGGGCTGGAGGTGAAACGTGAGCTGACGATCGGCGAGCTCACCGACCGCGCCCGCGCCGCCGTCCCGCTGCTCGCCGCGATCGCGGGGCTGGCGCTGCCCGCCGTCCTGTTCCTGCTCCTCAACCCCACCGGGGACGAGGCCAGTGCGTGGGGCGTCGTCGTCTCCACCGACACCGCGTTCGTGCTCGGTGCACTCGCCCTCGTCGGACCGCGGTGCCCCGCCCGGCTGCGCGTGTTCATCCTGACCCTGGCGGTCGCCGACGACATCGGCGCCCTGGCCATCATCGCCTTCTTCTACACCGACAACCTGCGGCTGGGGCCGCTGCTCCTCGGGTGCGTCGGGCTGCTGCTGATCGTCCAGTTGCGCAAGCTCGAGGTGTGGCGCGGCGTCGCCTACTTCGTCGTCGCGGCGGGCACGTGGGTCGCGTTCTACGAGTCCGGCGTCCACCCGACCCTCGTCGGCGTGCTCATCGCGCTGATCCTGCCGGTGTATCCGCCGCGGCGCAGCGAGGTGGAGCGGGCGGGTGAGCTCACACGGGCGTTCCGGCAGTCACCGAACTCCGACTACGCCCGCGCCGCCCAGCTCGGGGTGCTGCGCGCGGTGTCCGTCAACGAGCGGCTGCTCCGCTTCTACCAGCCCTACACCGCGTTCCTCGTGGTCCCGATCTTCGCGCTCGCCAACGCCGGCGTGGTCATCACCGGGCAGACGCTCGCGGACGCGGCCCGGTCTCCGCTGGCGTGGGGCATCGTGCTCGGCCTGGTGGTCGGCAAACTCGTCGGCATCACCGCGGCCACCGCATTGTTCTCGAAGCTGCGGCCGGGAAGCCTGCCACCCGGGCTGAGTCTGTCGCAGATCGCCGGTGGCAGCGCGCTGGCCGGCATCGGCTTCACGATCTCGCTGTTCATCGTCGACCTGGCCATCGACTCGCCCGAACTCGCCAACGACGCCCGGGTCGGCGTCCTGACGGCGGCCGTCATCGCCACCGTCCTCGGGTGGGCGCTGTTCCGGATCTCGGACTGGGTGCACCCGCCGACGGAGGTTGCCGGACGCACCCTGCTCCGGCCCGTCGATCCCCGCCGCGATCACGTGCGAGGACCGGTGGATGCGCCGCTCACCCTCGTCGAGTACGGCGATTTCGAATGCCCGTTCTGCAGCAAGGCCACCGGCAGCATCCGGGACGTGCGAGCGCAGTTCGGGGACGAACTCCGCTACGTGTTCCGGCATCTCCCGCTGGACGCCGTCCATCCGCACGCCCGGTTCGCCGCCCAGGCGAGCGAGGCGGCCGCCGCCCAGGGCCGGTTCTGGGAGATGCACGACCACCTGTTCGCCAACAGCGACGCCCTCGCCGAGGACGAGATCTTCGGATACGCCGCCGAGTTGGGGCTCGACATGGACCGGTTCGAGGAAGACATCCGCAAAGGCACGTACGGTCACCGCATCGACGACGACGAACTCGACGCCGAGTCGAGCGACTTCCGGGGGACCCCCACGTTCTACCTCGGCGCGACGGGCACCGACCTCACCCGGCACAGCGGACCGTACGACGCCGCAACCCTCATCCGGCAGCTCGACGAGGCTCGCGGCGCCGACGGCGCACCCTGATCACCGCTGTCGGTGCCGCACCGCCTCGATCGCGTCCGGGGTGACGGCGTCGACGTCGTCGGCGAAGTCGTCGTGCTTCTCGAGGAAGCGGGCGACGAACGGGCAGATCGGCACGATCCGCTTGCCACCGCCGACGGTCTCCGTCAGCGCCTTGCGGATCAGAGTGCTGGCCAGGCCGCGGCCCGCGAACTGCTCGCCGATCTCGGTGTGGAAGAAGATCCGCTGATTCTCGTGGTCCAGGTATTCGGTGAACCCGGCCAGCTCGTCGTCGACACGGATTTCGAAGCGGTGGTGTTCGGGCGCGTCCCGGACGTCGGGTGCGGGAGCGTCTTTCGCGTCGTCTGTCATGAACCCACTATGCCGGGCGACGAGCCGGGTGTTCCCGGCGGCCGCGGTGTTGGATGATCGAGGGGGAGTGCAGCGATCCGAGAAGGGACGCGACCATGACCGATTACGGCAGGACCCCGCAGTTCGGGGTGTTCGTCACCCCGACGGTGGAGTTACTGGCCAACACGTTCGAACTCGCCGCGCTCGCCGACGAGACCGGACTCGACCTGATCGGCGTTCAGGATCACCCGTACCAGGCGAAATTCCTCGACTGCTGGTCGCTGATGGGCACGCTGCTGGCCCGGACCGAACGGGTGCGGGTGTTTCCCGACGTCGCGTGCCTGCCGCTGCGCCCGCCGGCGGTGATGGCGAAGGCCGCGGCCAGCCTCGATGTGATGTCGGGCGGCCGGTTCGAACTGGCGCTGGGTGCGGGTGCGTTCTGGGAGGCGATCGGGGCGATGGGTGGTGACGTCCGCACGCCCGGGCAGGCCGCGACCGCGTTGGAGGAGGCCGTTCAGGTCATCCGCCTGATGTGGTCGGGTGAGCGGGCCGTCCGATCGGAGGGCACGCACTACCGCGTCGACGGCGTGCATCCCGGGCCGGTCCCGGCGCATCCGATGGGGATCTGGCTCGGCGTGGGTGGCCCACGGATGCTTCGTGCGCTGGGACGCTCCGCCGACGGGTGGGTGCCGTCGAGTTCGTACTTCCCGCCGGAGGTCCTGCCGGGCATGCACGCGAAGATCGACGCGGGTGCCGCGGACGCCGGCCGGGATCCGGGTTCGATCGCCCGCGTCTACAACGTGTTCGGCCGGGTGAGCGACAGCAGGTCGGACACGCTGTTCCACGGCACCGCCGAGCAGTGGGTGAGCCAACTGACGGACCTCGTGGTGGAGACCGGCATGGACACGTTCGTCTTCGGCACCGACGGCGACGACCTCGACCAGATCAGGAAGTTTGCGACCGACGTCGCGCCCGCGGTCCGGGCCGCGGTGGAGGCCCGCCGCGGCTCCTGACGGGCGTCCGACCCGACCGCGACAGCCCGATCAGGTCAGTTGCCGTCCTTGTCTTTGTCCTTGTCCTTGGTCTTGCCGTTCCCGTTGCTGCCGTTGCCATTTCCCGGGCCCGTCTTCGGGGCGTCGGCCGGCGGGGCCGGTGCGACGGTTTTGCCGTCGACGGTGCTGCTCGGGGGCGGCACGGGCGCCGGGGGCGGTGCGACGGCGGTGGTGCTCGCGCCGGGACCGACGGTGCTGTCGTGATTCTGCGACGCGAGGGCCAGTGCCGCCACGGCGGCGGCCACCAGCAGTGCGACGACGGCGGCGATGATCACGCCGGTCCTCCGGGGTCGCCGAGGCTGGGGTGCCGGCGGGGGAACGGGTGTGGTGGGCGTGAATGCCCTCGTCGGGGGACCGGGCGTTCCGAGGACGGCGGCCCGCATCGACGGGGCGTCGGCGTGCCGCTGCCGCGGATCGCGGGCCATCGCCCGATCGATCGTCTGCACGAGGCTCGGGTCGGCGTCCGGGCGCACCACGGAGAGGGGTCGGGCCGCCCCGTCGGTGATGGCCCGCGCGAGGGACAGGATGTTGTCGCCGGTGAACGGACGGTGCCCGGCGAGGGCCTCGTAGCCGACGACGCCGACCGCGTAGAGGTCGTCGGCGGTGGTGGCGGGTGTGCCCAGGATGCGATCCGGACTAAGGTAGGCCACGGTGCCCAGTACCTGTCCCGTCGCGGTGTGGTCGGACGCGGCGCTCTTCGCGATGCCGAAGTCGGCGACCTTCACCGCGCCCGTCTCGGTGAACAGCACGTTCCCCGGTTTGATGTCGCGGTGCAGAATGCCGGCACCGTGAGCGGCGCCGACGGCGGCCAGCACGTCGGCGAGGATCGACCGCACCCGCGCGTCGGGTAAGGGTCCGGCGGCGATCTCGTCGGCGAGGGTCCGCCCGGGCAGTCGTTCCATCACGATGTACGCCACTTCGGCGTCCTCGCCGCAGTCGTGGACCGCGACCACGTTCGGATGGTTCAACGTGGCGGCGAGCCGGGCCTCGGCCTCGAACCGCCGGCGGGTGTCGGGGACGGACGCGAGTTCGGGGCGCAGCACCTTGACCGCGACCGCGCGCTCGAGGCGCAGGTCCCACCCGTCGTGGACGTCGGCCATCCCGCCTCGGCCCAGCACTCCCCGCAGCTGGTATCGACCTGCGAGAAGTGCGGACACAGACATGCGTTCACGCTATCGTCACCACTTGTGCCGGACACTTCTGCCTCCCGCCTACCATGACGCCATGACCGCTTCGGGTAAACGCCGACACCTGTCCGTCGTTCCTGACGTGCCGGTGATCGTTCGGCCGTCCGAACGGCGGGGCCGTCGCCGCGTCGCGGGCTACCACCTGCGCATCGAACTCGACGACGTGTCGCCGCCGATCTGGCGCCAGTTCGTGGTGCCGTCGAACCTGCGTCTGCACGAACTGCACCCGATCGTGCAGACGATCATGGGCTGGCAGGACAGCCACCTGCATTCGTGGGTCGGCGGTGAGCCGCCCGCGTCGGAGCGCTACGACATGCGCGAGAGCATCGACGAGGGCTTCGCCGACGAGGACGACGAGGTGTGCGAAGACGCGGTGCGGCTCGATCAGGTTCTGGCCGAACCGGGGGAGCAGCTGTCCTACCTGTACGACTTCGGCGACGGCTGGGAGCACACGATCGTGCTCGAACGGATCGACGCCGACGCCTCGGAGCCGACCGTCACCTGCCTCGCCGGCGCCCGCGCGTGCCCGCCCGAGGACTGTGGCGGACCGGGCGGATACGACGATCTGCTGAAGGTCCTGGCGACGCCGTCGCACCCCGGTCATCACGACGCCGGGGCGTGGGTCGGGCCGGGCTTCGCACCCGAATCGTTCGGCGTCGACACCGTGAACCGTGGCCTGCGACTCGAAGCCGTCATTCGTGACCACCCACCGGTGTCGGATTCGAAGTTCGCCGCACTGCTACGCCGGATCCCTCATCAGGCTGCCCCGCACGTCTTTTCGCTTCTCGAGCACGCCCACCTCACCGACCGGCTGGGCGACATCCGCGAGGCGCAGGAAGCGGCGACGTTCCACCTGCGGTGGTTCCTGAACCGCATCGGACCCGACGGCATCACACTGACCCAGGCGGGCTACCTCCCGCCGGCCGTTGTGGCGGAGATGCGGCAGGAACTACCGGGCTTCGACGACTGGCCCGCCACCAGCAACCGCGAGTCGGATCAGCGGCCGGTCCACCTGCTCCGTGAATACGCCAAAGCCCTCGGACTGGCGCGCAAATACAAGGGCAAATTGATTCGGACCAAACTCGGCTCCGCGACGGCGAGCGATGCGGGCCGGCTGTGGGCACACCTTCTCGACCGGCTGCCCCTGGCGGACGAGCCCATCGAGCGGGAGGCCGGATACCTCGTGCTCCTCACCCTCGCCGCCGGCACCACGTCGGTCGAACGCCGAGACGTGATCGCCGAAGGACTCGCCGCCCTCGGCTGGCAGACGAGCGACGGCACCATCGTCGGCCGGGAAGAAGTCTTCTGGCTCGCCCGCCCCACGATCTCGTTCCTCGAACTCACCGGCGCAATGGTCAAGGGCTGGGTCCAGCGCGACCAGCCGATGGACCCCGCATGGGGCCGCCTCTTCGCAAAGATGGTGCTGTCGATGTAGGTGGGTTGTTCGTTCCGTCCGGGCTAACTGCCCGACGACCCTGCCATCAGCAGCACTCCGAGAATGGACGGCATCGCAGCGGATCCGACAGCGGCCGAACCGATTCCCGCTCCAAGTCCGAAGGTCGTCATGTTGCGGTAGTCGACGGCTTCGATGGGCGGAAGCCCGGGAATCGGGTTGGGAACAGGATCCGCTCGACGCCAGCCTCCGCATCGGTTGGTGGTGAATCTCGTGTCGCCCGGCTTGATCTCGATGGTCTGTGACCCCTCGCCGAAGGAGTTCTCGAGAATCGAACTGTCGGATGCGGTGCGCTCCCAGTAACAGGTGCTGCCGCCCGACGACGACCACAGGCCGGGTTGTAGGTCTTGCGGGTCGTACCCGACTCGGTACGTGCCGTCGCCGCTCAGGTAGGTGCCTGCGTTGGCCACACCGGCGCCGGACACCGCTATCGCGACCGCCGACGACGCACACAGCATCGCCCCGACGAACTTGTGCTTCACTAGATCTCCCTTGCGATCTGCTCGGGTTGTGGTCAGGAACCGAAGATCGACGGTGCCGGTGCCGGTTCCGGTGCCGGTGCTGCGGGTGCCGGCCGGGCCTGGGGCCGGGCGGCGGGAGCGGGCGTCCAGGTTCCGCAGTCCGTGGAGGAGAAGACCACGTCGGTCGGCTTGATGGTGACGATCACCTTGGGAGAGTGGGTGTAGTCCATCGCGATGATGTCTTCGTACTCACCGCTGGTGCCCGACAGGCGCTCCCAGTAGCAGCCCATGATGTCGTCGACGGTGCCGCTGCCGACGTAGGTGCCCGGGGCGATGTCTACGCCCACGATGTAATCGCCGTCGCCAAATGAGGTAGCGGGGGCAGCATTCGCGATCCCGGATCCGAGGCCGGCGATTGCGAGAGTGAGTGCAGCGGTGAGTGAAACCTTGCGAAACATGTAGAGGATCAGCCTTTGCTCAGGATTTGCGAACCTGCGGTCGGTTCGTTGAAACGGAAAGTATCAGGCCCCTCCGACACGTGTGTCCGGGAGGGGGTCTCGGACGCAGTTCCTGGGTCCCCATTGTCATTTGGATAGCGTATTGACTTGTCGGGGAATGAAATATGGGGACGGGGCACGAACGGCGGTATCGGGACCCCGCCCCCACACGTTTGCCGCTGCAGGATCTACAGGGTGTTGATCCAGGCCAGGCGGTCGGTGGACAGTGAGAAGGTGTCCTCGAAGAGTACGACGTAGGTTCCGGGGCCGGAGCCCTGGCGGGCGTCGAAGCACACGCTGCCGGTGGCCTGACCGCCGGGCGCAATCTTCCCCGAGTTCAGCAGTTCGCGGTCCGGTGCGAACGTCGCGTCACGAATGGCGCCGCCGGCATCCTGAAGGCTCCAATCCACATATCCGTTGAAGTCGTTCTGCTTGTCACCGACGTTCTTGATGGTCACGGTGCTGCACAGGTACTCGCCGATGACGCTGCTCACCGGTTCGAGCGTGGCCACGGTGTAGGCGAGCCCGTCGCGGGTGATCGTGTCGCCGCCGGCCGCGGAGGTGTCTTCGTCGAGCTTGCCGGGGAAAGCGGGTCCGCTGTCCGCCGGGGCGTCCCCGTCGCCGGAACCTGCTGTGACGGTGGTGCCCTCGTCGCTGCCGGTGCTCGATGCGATGGCGATCGAGCATGCGCCGAAGAGCAGGATCGGAACGCCGACGACGATCCACGGCCAGATGCGACGCTTCCTCTTCGGCGGCTGCGGGGCAGGGTAGGGCTGGCTCGGATAGGGCTGACCGGGGTTCGTCATCGGATCCTCCTGTGAGTGGGTCATGCGGGTGAGGTGCGGGCCGCGGCTGCGATCGCGCTCGATGGAGAGTTCACCCGAAGGGGCACCGATCGCGGATCGCCCGAAGGGCCGGATCGGTTCCTACTTTCGGTCGGAAGTCTGTTCGGGCCCCTACTTTCGGCCGATCGCGAACTTGTCGGACCGCTGCGTAACCTCATGGCCGTGACTGCAACATCCGCTGAAACCATCCGTCGCCGCGTCTGGACTACCGGCGCGGTGACGCTCAGCGTGTTCTGTTCGCTGATGACGGTGGGTCTGTCCGGCGATTCCGGGACCGTCGCGGTGTGGAACATCGCGATCGGACTGGTGTTGAATCTGGGTGCCGCGGTCGCGTTGGTGTGGCGGCACGAACGGCCGTGGCTGGTTCTGGGCGTGGCCCTCGTTGGTCCGCTGTTCTTCTCGACCGACGCCACTGCCGCGTTGATCGCGCTCTATGCACTCGCCAGGACGGAGCGGGGGCAGCAGCTGGTCGCGGCAGCGACAGCCGTATTTCTGGCGTGTGGCGTCTCGCTCACCTACGATGCGTTCCGCACCCGCGACAATTCGGTTCTGACGATGGGCTCGACGCGACCGGAGGTCGGTGGGCCGAAGCCGGACTGGGATATCGCACTGTGGATTCCCTGGCTCGTTGCGGCGACGCTGGTGGCGATCGTGGTCTCGGTCGCGGTGCTGAAGCACACCCGTACCGAACTCGCTCAGGCCGAGCGCAGTCGGGATCGTGCGACGGAGCAGACGCATGTGATGCGGGACGAGATGATTCGCACCGAGGAACGCACTCGCATGGCAAGGGATATGCACGACACTCTCGCCGCGAGCCTGAGCCGAATTTCTCTGTTCGCCAGGGCCTTGCAGGTCAGCGGTGCGGGCAATCCGGAGAAGATCGCGAACACCGCGTCGATGATCCGCAGCACCGCGCACGAGGCGCTCGACGAACTCAAGAACATCGTCGGCGTGCTGCGGGGGTCCGGCGGGGCGAGTCGAGCGAGCGGTCACCAGGGCATCGACGGTGTCGCCGACCTGGTCCAGTCCGCCCGCGCGGCCGGCCTGCACGCCACCTTTTACGCAGACCTGCGGCCCGGCGACGTCGGTACCGTGTCCGGGCACGTCACCTACCGGGTGGTGCAGGAATCGCTCACCAACGCCCAGAAGTACGCGAGCGATCAAACGATCCGCATCTCGATCAGCGGTGCCAGTGAGAGCGGCATCCGCATCGACGTCCGCAACGGTCTCAGTTTCCAGCCCCCGAGTGTCCCGGGTGGTTCGCGCGCCGGTCTCCGCGGACTCGCCGAGCAGGCCCGCGACATCGGCGGAAAGCTCGAGGCGGGCAGGCTCGGTGAGGAGTTCGTCGTAGACTGCTGGCTCCCGTGGTTCGCCTGAGCCGGATTACCGAGACCGTGAGACGGTGTTGTCGGTCCGGGGTAATACCCTGTGGCCACCATGACCGGAACCAACGCCATCACCGTTCTGATCGCTGACGACGATCCCTTCGTCCGGCGAGGTGTCTCCGACATCTTCGCTGCCACCACGGATATCGCCGTGGTCGCCGATGTCGACGACGGGGACCGGGTGCCGGCCGCGGTCCACGCGTATCGACCGCACGTAGTGCTGATGGACCTGAAAATGCGCCGGGTCGGCGGACTCGATGCCACCCGTCACCTGATGACACTGCAACACCCACCCCGGGTGATTGCGATGACGGCGATGGATGTCGACGACCTCGTGCTTCAGGCCGTTTCGGCCGGAGCCCACAGCTTCCTCAGCAAGGACGAGCCGCCGGAGACGTTCCACCAGTCCGTGCGCGCCGTCGCCGCCGGCAACACACTGTTCAGTCAGGAGTCGCTGCGTCGGATCGTCGCGGCCAACCGGGCGCCCGCTGCAGGTCCCGATCCGGCGGTCCTTGCCGCGCTCAGTGCGAGGGAACGTGACGTTCTGAAGTCTCTCGCGTCTGGCGCGTCGAATGCCGACATCGCCGGTGAGCTCTTCCTCAGCGAAACGACCGTCAAGACCCACATTTCGGCAGTCTTCACCAAGCTGGGCACGCGTAACCGAGTCGAAGCGGCGCTCACTGCATTCCGTGCAGGTCTCGTCACCTGAGGGTCCCGAGACGCGAGAACCCTCACTCCGTCCGGGGACGAAGTGAGGGTGCGAGCAATTTCCCCTACCAAAAGGACCTACGCTCGCCGACCACGATACACATTCGTGGACGACCGCGAATGTATGGCGCACACACGTCATTCGCATGGACGACACGAATCGGAGTCGCACGATTTCGCGCCACATGTGTCGCAACCTTCTGCTTGGATACGACACAGGGGGAGGCTCCCGAAGATCCCCTCTTGATCGCGAGCAGGGGAAGGTGATGGCGATGGTCGATTCCACCGAGTTGCCCGAGGTTTCGTGGGCAGGAATGGTCGAGTGGTTGACAGGTTCGCTGGTCGATCAACCGGTCGCGCTCATCGTCGAGATCGGCCCGAACAGTTACGTCAGTGAGGACGACGACCAAGAAGTCGTCTGCGCGCAGATTCAGGTGCTGGCCGACGGTGTGTTGATGCTCCGTAGATCACGCGTCGAACTCGGGCACCTGCTGCTTGCCGACTATTCCACCGAGAACCTGCCACTCGACATCTGGCAGTTCGACGACCACTTCGAAGACTGTACGGACGGCTATCTGTTCAGCCGCGACGTCAACCTGATCGCGAACACCTGCGTGGCCTGGTTCCGGGACAATTGGGGCACCCGCTCCACCAGTGAACTCGGATGCTCGTATCGGTTCCCGGACGAATTGCTACCGCCGACCGACGGCACCGATGTATTCTGAAACCTTCGCTTCGCGCGGAGTCACCATCGGAGGCGGCATGCCTACCCACCACCCCTCACGTACTTACCGCGGTTGCGCGCTGTGCTCTCCGCGCAAGCGGCGCGGCATCGGTGTCGCAGCCCGCGAGACCATCCCGACGCTTCGCAAGCTCGGCAAGTCACGCAGGCTCAACCGCCGCGACCTCGGTGATTACGTCGACGACCTGCGGGAACGCGACGAGCAGTGACCGTGGCACCGTCCGGGAACTCCACAGATTCCGAGGTTCTCGGACGGATGGTTCGGGCACACTGGTCCCATGAGCACTCCGCCGCGTCGCCGGTGGGTGCTGCATGTCGATCTCGACCAGTTCATCGCCGCCGTCGAGGTGCTGCGCCACCCTGAACTGAGGGGACGTCCGGTCGTCGTAGGCGGTCGTGGGGATCCTACGGAGCGTGCGGTGGTGTCGACGGCGTCGTACGAGGCGCGGGAATTCGGTGTCGGTTCCGGGATGCCGATGCGGATCGCGGCACGGAAGATTCCCGACGCCGTGTTCCTGCCCGTCGACGCCGACGCGTACTTGGAGGTATCCGGCGTCGTGATGGACACCCTGCGGAAGCTGGATGTCGTCGTCGAGGTCATGGGCTGGGACGAGGCGTTTCTCGGTGTCGATACCGATGATCCGGAGGCCTTCGCGCGAACCATCCACGACGCCGTCCTCGACGCGACGGGGCTGCACTGCTCGGTTGGCATCGGCGACAACAAGTTACGTGCCAAGATCGCGACGGACTTCGGCAAACCTCAGGGCATCTACCGGCTCACCGAGGAGAACTGGTTCGCCGTCATGGGGGAGCGCCCCACCGACGCGCTATGGGGGATCGGTAAGAAGACCTCGAAAAAGCTTGCCGCGCTCGGTATCAACACCGTGCAGGAACTGGCCGACGCCTCGGATCAGGAGCTGGCCGCGACCCTCGGTCCGAACATGGGTCCGTGGTACGCCAGGATCGGTCGGGGAATCGATCTCTCCCCGGTGTCCGCGGAACCGTGGGTGGCGCGGTCGCACAGCAGAGAGACGACGTTTCAGCAGAACCTCGCCGGTCGGGAGGCCGTCACCGAGGAAATCCGACGCCTCGCCGCCCGGGTCCGGGAGGACATCCTCGCGGAGAACCGCAAGGCGGTGCGAGTGGCATTGAAGGTGCGCTACGCCCCGTTCGACACCCACACGACGAGCAAGCCGCTACCCGAGCCGACGTTCGATCCGGACGTGATCGCCGACGCAGCAGCAGCATTGGTCGACCGACTCGACCACGAGCGGGAAGTCCGGCTCCTCGGCGTGCGGTTGGAGATGACACCACCGACGTGAGTGGCAAAGCGTGCCCGAGGACGCTTTGCCGCTCACGTGTCAGCGGCGGGCGAAGACGGCGGGTTCGCTGTCGGGGACCTGGGCGACGAGGTCGCGGGCCACGAGGTGCCGAAGGTGAGCCGCGGCCTCGGACAGCGCCATGCCCTTGCCCATGGGGGAGATGTCGGCCCACGGCTTGTACCACTTCATCCGCTCGGCGACCTGCCACACGGTGATCTGGTCGTCGCCGAAAGCCTTGTGCAGGTGGTCGAGTCGCTCTTCGTGGTGCTCGATCAGTTCGCCGGCGCGGCCCGCGACGTCGTCGATGGGGATGCCGTGCGCGCCGAGACCACGGGTGATGTTCATGGTCTGGACGCGGCGCAGCGAGTCCATGAACTCGGCGAGGGCGTCGCGCTCCTCGAGCGGGTAGACGAAGTTGCCGACGTGCGGCGTCGTCTTCTGCAGTACGTGGTCGCCGGTGAACATCACGTCGGCGTCTTCGAGGTAGAAGCAGATGTGGCCGGGGGTGTGGCCCGGGGTGTAGACGGCGCGCAGGCCGCGACCGGTGAGCGCGATGAGTTCGTCGTCGACGAGCACACGGTCGGGGGCCGAATCGGGACCCGTCGGCGGTTTCCCGGCCGCAGACTTCTCGAAAGCCTCGAGGTCCGCCGGTGCCGCGCCGGCCCGTGTCATATTGGCCTTCTGGTACTCCAGCCACTCCGGATCATGGCTCGTCGACATGTGCGCGAACATCTCGTGGTCGGATTCGTGCATCGCGATCCACGCACCGGACGCCTCCCGCACCCGCCCGCACAGACCCGTGTGGTCCGGGTGGAAGTGGGTGAGGACGACGCCCTCCACATCCTTGACCGTGTGCCCGATGGCCTCGAGCCCGGAGGTGAGGCCGGCCCAGGCGTTGTCGTCGTCCCAGCCTGCGTCGACGAGGATCAGCCCGCCGGGGGATTCCATCGCGTACACGAGTGTGTGACCAAGGGGATTGTCGGTAATCGGGACCGGAATCTGGAAGATCCCGTCACCGATGGGCGCCGCGTCGCTCATGTGCATACCTCGTTGCCTAGGTGAACAAATTAGTTCTACTTACCTTCATACTGACCTTTCGACGCGGATTGCGATACCGCGGGTCCCGATTAGCGGTACGGCACATGCTGTGAACTGGGGTTTTCGGCGGAGGTGTCGGCTCGGAGATCGGAAGACCCGCTGGAAGCCGGACGCTGTGGAATGCTCCAGTCGGACCAGCTTTCACAATGCTCGCGTTGCGACAGGAGACTGCTTTGACCGCAAATCTCGTTCGATCACGCCGCCGGTGGTACACGACCGGAATATGTGGACTCGCAGTAATCGGCGCCTCGGGGCTGCTCGCCCCCAGTCTGGCGGTTGCCGCGCCGGCCGCGTTGCCTGCCGGCTGCGTGCAAGGCGCCGGCACACAGGTGACCTGCACATTCACCTCTACCGGCAGTGCGCAGTCGTTCACGGTTCCCGAAGGCATTACCAGCTTGGCGGTGACGGCAACGGGCGGACGTGGTGGAGACGGTGGTCAGATTCTCGGCGGCGCCGCGGCCGTCGCGACCGGGCGGTTGACTGTCGCCGCAGGTGACGCGCTGTACATCCAGGTCGGCGGGAACGGCGGTGACGGCACCGGGCGGGCCGGATACAACGGCGGCGGAGCCGGTGGTGCCGGTGGCGGAGGCGGGGCCTCCGACGTTCGCACCGGTTCGGGTGAGCTGGCGGATCGTCAGATCGTCGCGGCAGGCGGCGGCGGTGCGGGCGACACCTACATCGGTGGCGCAGGGAACCTGACTCCGACCGGCCCCGACGGTCAAGCGGGCGGCGGCGGAGGGGGAGGCGGCGGTGCGACCGGCGCCACTGGTGGCGTCGGAGGCAACGGGGGCAGCGACCCCCATGGTTCGCCGGGTGAAGCGGGCGTCGGTGGTGCCGCTGCAGGTGCGAGCGGCGGCGGTGGCGGCGGCTGGTTCGGTGGCGGTGGCGGGGCCGTCAACTACGGCGGTGGCGGTGGCGGCGGTGGCTCGTCGTACGCGCCGGGCGGAACCCTCGCTGCCGCTGCGGCGGACGCGGCCCCGACCGTGATCATCACCTACGGGGAGGGCTCGGGAACCGGATCGCTCGGGAACCTGTTCGGCAGCAGCTGATCTCGACTCCTGCACTGGAGACGTGGTAGATCGCAGGCCGATTGAACGACATCGGCGGCAGTCCGGAACTTTCGTCCGGGCCGCCGCCGATTCTCGTGTCGTCAGACTGCAGCGACCGCCGCGGTGGAGTCGGCGGACTCGTAGATAGCTTCGATGCGGCGCCGAGTCTCGTCCGGGTCGGACTTCATTGCGAGGACGAGTTCGGAAATGACGAGCTGCATCGCATGCTCGAGCTGCCGCTTCTCGCCGGCCGACAGGGGCTTTTCCTGTGAACGGGTCATCAGATCACGGATGACTTCGCTCACCGTGAAGATTCCGCCCACGGTCAGCTTTTCCTGATTGGCCTTGAACCGGCGAGACCAGTTGGACGGGTCGTCGACCGTCGGACCGCGCAGGATGTCGAAGACTCGACCGACTTCATCGTTGTTGATCGCGTTCCGAACGCCGATGGCCTCGGCTTTCGCGACGGGGATCTCGATGGACAGCCCGGTCTGAGCGACTTCGAACTGCACGTAATCGGTGGGTAGATCTTTGAACATCCGGGTCGTGAGCTTTGTGACGGTCACCGACCCGTGGTGCGGGTACAGGAAAATATCACCGATATTGAGATTCATTGATTACCTACCCTTCGCATACATTATGACACACGCTGCCATGTTGACAACGGATGCCCGGATGTGAACGATCGACCCGTGGGGTTCTCCTACCGATAACGAAGGCCGTTGATGACCAGACTCGAAGTGTTCCCCGTACCGTCTGACCTGCCTGTTGGCCCTTTAGGGCTGCGGGAGCGGCGACGTGAGCAGACGAACGTGGAGATCAGTGAGACTGCCCTCACACTGTTCGAGAGCAAGGGTGTCGAGGCCACAACCGTCGGGGAAATCGCGCAAGCGGCGGGAGTGTCTCAGCGCACGTTCTTCCGATACTTCGCCACGAAGGAAGAGGCCGCGCTCCGGGACCACTGGGCGTTCGAGGCGGTCGTGGCATCACGGCTCGACCAACTCGACTCGTCCCTCTCTCCGAGGCTCGCATTGGAGACGTCCTTCGCGGACGCGTTGGTGACGTACGCGGACAGTTCGTCGACACCCTGCCGGCGATTGCTGCGGGTGAACAGGCTCATCAAGAAGGAACCGGCTTTGCGTGCTGTGCTGGCGCGCGAGAGTGTGGCGCGGACCGCGGTCCTGGTCGACGTGGTGTCGACGACATTCGACTGCTCCGACCTGCAGATTCGACTGGCCGTCGACGTGTCGGTCGCCATCCTCCGGGCGGCGTTGGAGACGTGGGTGGATCGGTCATCCAGCGACGAGACGGCGAGCCTCCCCGAGATCTATTCCTCGGCAAGGGGACTCGCGCGCGCGTGATCGGGCGTGTCCCGCCCTCCTGACTCAGCCGGCGAGGAAACTGAACCGGACGTGCCGCACCGGGTTGTCGACATTGGTGTCGACGAGGCACACGGACTGCCAGGTGCCCGTCGCGAGCGCACCGTCGAAGACGGGCACGGACGCGTAGGGCGGCAGGAATGCCGGCAGCACGTGGTCGCGGCCGTGTCCGTGGCTGCCGTGGCGGTGCCGCCACCGGTCGTCGCGGGGAAGCACGTCGTCAATCGCACGCAGCAGGTCGTCGTCGCTCCCGGCTCCGGTCTCGATGACGGCGAGTCCTGCGGTGGCGTGCGGCACCCAGACATGCAGCAGGCCATCGCCGGCGCCGGCCGACGCGAGAAACCTCTCGATCTCACGGGTCAGGTCGTGCACCACCGGCTCAGTGCCGGTGCGAACCTCGATCTCGGTACTGAACATAGTTCCGACGTTAGCGCGCGGGTGCGTGACATTCGAGCGAAACGTATGCGTCGTCCGCAGACGTCACGGCGGTGTCAGTCGCTGGTCTGCGCCGGTGGCTGCATGGCTACCCGACGGCTGCATCCGCTATGTGACCGAGCGCAGGCCTCCCGGCTCGCCGACCCGATCGGCGAGCCGGTTCGCTCCTTCCGCTGCCTGTCCGACCATCCGGCGACCTTGACCCGCAACGACATCCGCCACGCCCCCGACCTGCCCACCATCCCCCTCGCCGCCGCGCAGCCACAACGAAACAAGCCACGGTGACATCGAACGTAACGGTTCCCGGACCTTCCACGTTCGTGCTCACATTGCAGGTGACCGGCGGGAGGCGTTCCATCCACCAGCCGAACGGTCCCGCATTCGGTCGTGAGTGCGGGACCGTTCGGCCTTGTCGCGTTGGTTGGCGGCCTCTCGTTCCGCCACCGCGTAGAAGTCCATCGAGCCATCACCGATGAGGCCGAGAACCACGACCGCGGCCAGCACGGCCGCGGCGACGATGAGTACCGTCATGCCGATCACCCACTTTCGTGTCGGATGGTTTCGTAGCTTCCTGTTTCACGAATTGGTCTGTAGTGCAACGGGGTCAACGATTGCGGCGGCCGCCGCGGTCAGGATGACATCGCTACTGACGCGCCGCCCGGTGCGCCGGTGACTGCATACATGGCGCCGTCGGCGTAGTCGGTGACGTACAGCGTTCCGCCGGTGTCCGGATCGACGAGCAGGAATCGGTAGGGTCCGTACTGTCCGGAAGTCGAGCCGTCCGGGTCGGTCACGAAGGTCCCGAGGACGGCGCATGTCGAGGCGTCGATCACCGAGATGGTCCGGCCGTCCGCGCCGGAGACGTACAGCAGATCGCCGTCCGCGCTGATCGCCACGTCTTGCGCTCCCTCGGGCAGCCGGACGGTCGCGAGCTGGGTCCCGTAGGTGGTAGTGGACGGGTCGACGTCGATCACCGAGACGACCTCGTATCCGCCTGTCACGCGCCAGAGTCGTCCGCTGCTGTCGGTGATGAACTGTCCGTTGGAGTAGCCGCCGCTGGCGAGCTCCACCGTGGTGACGTGGTAGGTGGCATAGGCTCGGGTGCCGTCCGCGTTGACAGCGACACTGCTGGTGACATCGGTGAACTCGCTGCTCGGGCGGGTGAGGTCCCACACAGGCCCGACGCTCAGGGTGCTGATCGCCGTCATGGATTCGGTGTCGATCACGGTAACGGACGCGCCGCTCGTGCCGTACAGGCGACGGCCGTCCTCGCTGACGGCCAGATCGGTGAAGTATCCGAGGGGCTGGGAGGTGATCACGCCGTTCGTTGCGGGGTCGATGACCGACACGGTGCCGTCCTCACCGCTGGCGTAGAGGCGGGTCCCGTCGGGGCTGACGATCAACTCCTGCGCTAGGGAATAGCCCTGGTAGTCGGGGGAGGTGGGCAGCCAGATCGTGTCGACGACGGTGTCGGTGGTCGTGTCGATCACCGAGATGGTGCCGGCCCATGGGCTGTTGACGTACACCCGGTCGACCGCCGGGGCGGCGGCGATGTTCGACGACGCCCAGTCGACCGCGATCGGCGCCCCGACGACCGTGTTGGTGTCGCGGTCGACGACCTGCACGAAGCCGTCCTCGCTCACGACGTACAGCCGGTCGCCGACGAGAACCGCGCCGGTCGGGCTGCCTCCCGCGGGGATCGCTGTCGAGTCGATGTCGAAAACGCCCGCGGCAGACGCCGGCGTGACCGGGACGGTGACGTCGACGTTGGTCACGTACTGGCCGTCTCTGACGGTGAAGGTGACCGTGTCGGTGTCCGGTCCCTCCGACTCTCGGGCGAGGTCGCGGGCTGCGGCGGTCGGGGTGAAGACGAACGCCCCGTCCGCGGTGGCGAAGACGGAACCGGACGGTGGTGTGGTGTAGGTGAAGGTCACGGGGTCGCCGTCGGGGTCGGGCGGGAGCGTGATCGCAACCGCGCCGTCGGACGTGCTGGGAGCGCCGACCGTCGATGCCGCGGACGGCGCGGAGTTGAGCTGGGTGAGAGACACGGCCCGCACCCGCCCGTCGACGGCGTCGGTGACCAGCCACCGAGTGCCGTCGGCGCTCATGGCGATGCTGTGCGCGCCGGCTTCGGGGGACAAGTCGTCGATACCGACATTCGACACCACCTTGGTGGTCGCGGTGTCGATCACCCACAACCGATCCGAGTCGGTCACGACGTACGTAGCGCTGCCGTCGTAGCTGACACGCACGGCGGTCGGCCGCGACCCGACGGCGACGGTGCCGACGACCTTGTTGGTGGCGGTGTCGATGACCGAGACGGTGTTGCTGCCGCTGTTGGTGACGTACACCCGGGTGCCAGTGGGGTTGACGGCGACAGCGTTGGGTGTGGTTCCGACCCCGATGGTGGCGACGACCTTGTTCGTGACGGTGTCGATCACCGACACGTTGCCGCTGCTGCTGTTGGTCACGTACGCGCGGGTGCCGGTGGGGGTGTTGGCGACGGTGATGGCGTTGGGTGTAGTGCCGACCCTGACGGTGGCGACGACTTTGTTCGTGACGGTGTCGATCACCGACACGTTGCCGCTGCTGCTGTTGGTCACGTACGCGCGGGTGCCGGTGGGGTTGACGGCGACGGCGTTGGGTGTGGTGCCGGTCGTGACGGTGGCGACGACGGTGTTGTTGGCGGTGTTGATCACCGACACGTTGCCGCTGACGCTGTTGGTGACGTACACCCGGGTGCCGGCCGGGTTGGCCGCGACGCCCGTCGGCGAGGTGCCGACGGTCACCGAGCCGACGACGGCGTTGTTTGCGTCGAGCACGGAGACGCTCTTCGAACCCTGGTTTGCCACATAGGTTTTGGTGCCGGCGAACACCGCACCGGACGGATTGGACCCGACGGTGGTGGACTGCACGACCTTCATCTGTGCCGCAGACACCGGCACCTGCACCGGCACGTCCACCCGGTTGCCGGACTGGACGTCTGTGACGGTGACGGTGAACGAGTCGTAATTGGCGCTCGGGTCCAGCGCGGCCGGGTTCAGCGCGTCCGCAGAGGCCGCCTGGCGCGCTGCCTGGGTGGGGGTGTAGATGAAGTCGCCGGTCTCGTCGACGGTGACCGTTCCGCCGCTCGGCCGGGTGACCTCGTAACGAAGTTGGTTTCCGGACGCATTGATCGAGCCGCGCACCACACCGGTGCTGCGCTCGGGCACACCGACGATCGGCCCGGCAGTGGACGCAGAGCTCGTGACGGTGGAGGCGGTGCTCGCGACGGCGAACAATTCGATCGGCTCGCTGGTCGCGAGGGGGGATGTTCGTGTTCCGGCGAACGATTCGATCGGTTCGCTGGTCGTGACGGGTGCGGCAGCCAGCGATCGGCTCGCGTCGGTGGTGAATACCTTCTCCTGTCGACGGCACCATGCCGCGGCCAGCGCCCAGAACGTCGGCGACTCGATCGGTACCTGTGGGTCATTCGACAGGAACGGACGTAGCCCGAGGGCTCCGAGCACCTTCGACACGACGCTGGATGCGACGTCCACCGCCGGAGCGGGGAGAGACGGTCCCAATGCCAGCGTCCCGACCTGCGGTGCATCGGCAGGGGTGTCGGATACTCCGCGCGTCAGCGCTGTCGTCGTGTCGATCGCAGGGATCGCAGGAGCCGTCGCCGGTACTGCGTCCAGGACTGCTGCCGGCACGTCCGGGACGAGTCCGCGCACTGCCGGGGTCTCCGCCGCGGCGGCCGGGTCGAGAGCCGTGCTGGATCCGTCCGTTACCGGGGTAGTCGACAGGTTCGGCGCAACGGCGCTGTCCGCAGGTGCGCGGTCGTGACCCTGTGCTGATGTCGAGGACGCGGACGAATCCGCTCGCTCGGTGACTGCTCGTTCCGGAGGCTGGTCGGCCGGCGCGATCGCGGCACCGGACTCGTCGATCGTGGCCGGTGCCGTGGCGGCAGAACTCGATCCGACCTGCCCGGACCCGTCTGCCGTCGCGGCCGAATCCGGCATGCCCCCGCCGCTCGCAGTCGACGAACCGTCGGGTGTCGTGGGGTCGGGTGTCGTGGCGGTGTCGGGGGTCGTCGCGTCGGACCCGTTCATGTCGTCGCTCGTGGTGGACGTGGATTCGGTGCCCGCGGTGGATTGGGTATCGGCGCCGGAGGTGGAGGTGGATTCCGAATCCGTGCCGGACGTGGTTTGCGAATCCGTGGTCGAGTCGTCGGTCGTCGACGATCCGGATCTGCCGCCCGACGAGTCCGAGTCGGCACGCGATGCGCCGGATGACGTCCTGTCCGACGAAGTCCCGTCCGTGGATCGGTCCGTGGATCTCCCCTCGGACGATGTCTGGTCGGAGGAGTCGGAACTCGACGACGCGGACGAGTCGCCGACGGACGGTGCTGCCACCGCGATGCCGGCCGGCGCGACCGCAAGCCCTATGCCCACTGCCACCGCTAGCTCGCTGAGGTGCTTGAGGTGCTTGTCGTTGTTCATGGGTTACTCCTCCATGAGGACACTTCGAACTGCAGTACGGACGCACCATCCGGGCGCTGGGCTGGATTGTCGCCTCGAAGCGCTTCTCGAGTTGCATGGGACAGCAATGATCGTCACGCTCAGTCGCGGATCTGAACCGCGTAGTCGACTACGCGATTTTCCGGTTACTGCGGCGACGCACGATCAGCGCAGTCTGGCGTGATAGCGGTGGCCTTCGACTGTACGGATGGAGACTCCGAGGCGTTCGGCGATCTCTTTGTTGGTGAAGCCTTGGGCGACGAGGGCGACGATTTCGCGCTGTCGCCTCGTGAGTGGGGTGGTTTCGCGAGCTTTGCGCAGTGCGGGGGTGTTGAGTCCGCGGTGGGTGCCTGCCAGCGTCCTGGCACGTTCGATGGCTGTCAGTGCGGAACCGTGATGCTGCTGTTCGCGGAAGAGAGTTCCGGCTTGGGCGGAGGCATCGGTCGCTGCGACGATGTCACCGATTTCTTCGTACCGCCGTGAGGCTTCGGTGAGTTTTTCGCCGTTGACGCAGGTCAGACCGTTGGCATGCAGTGCAACGGCGTGGACGCGTGGCCCGTCGACGAGCGCGGTGAGCTCGTTCACCCGGTGCGCTGTGGTGCGATCGCCGAATTGCGATGCGGCTTGCAGACACAGGAGTTCTTGGCCGAAGTGGCCGCGTTCGGCCGCGATCGCGGCCGCCGTCCGGGCGAGGCGGATTGCATCGGCGATCATCTCCTGGGCGGCCGCAGCCCATGCTTTGGCGAGGGTGCACGCTGATCGGAGGAAGCCGTAAGGATTAAGCGTGTCGAGATCGCGCACCAGCTCCGCTGCGCGTTTCCCGTCCCCGCGATGCGATAACGCGAGAATCAGGTAAACCCTGCAGCTGACGACAGCTGACCTGTCGTACGTGGTGGTACGGAATTCGCGATCCGCCCTGTTCAGAACCTCGAGCGCAGCGCTCAGACGACCTTGGGACAGGTCAACGTAGCTGTGGAGCAACGAGACAAACAATCCTATGGTTCCGGGAGTGCTCGCGGCATACTCGACAAACTGGGTCATGACTTGTTCCGCGGCCTGAAGGTACCCCGCGATGAACATTGCTTCGATGTGGAAGTAGACGATCCCGTACTCCAGCGCGGAAGCATCACTCGATGTTGCGACCAAAGCGGAGGCCCGCTTGGTCAACGGAGAAACCTTGACGGCATTTCCCGAGTAACCGTGGGCAATGACCAGGGCGCATGAGGTGAGCACGAATGCCATATCGCTCGGCGCAGCCTGAAAGACCACGTTTCCTGCGGCGATCGCGCGGTCAGGTCGGCCTTGCACCGACTCGAGGAGTGCTTCGAACGCGGCTAGCTCGGATGATTTGTGGTTATAGGGCGCTACCATGGCGACTGAGAGTTCTTGCCTCGCCCGTTCGGGATCGCCGAGGCTCCAGCAGAGGGTGCCGACTCGCATAACGGACAGTCGCCGTTGCTCCTCGATCGTTAGCGCGTTCTGATCGAGCGCCTCGAGCAGGGTGAATGCATCCTGTGCCCGACCGACGTGATTGAGCACCCAGTAGTGCAGCATCGCGCCTTGAAAGCCGCTGTCAGATATATGTCCGGCGTCCGCGAAACGAAGGGCGAGGGGAGCATCGTGGAGCCGTAGTGCGGTGGCGGTGGCGGCGAGGTAAAGCCCAAGGTCGGGCGGCAGGTCGGATTCGAGCGTCAGCAATGCCCGTCGCAACAAAGCTGCGGGTGTTGGATCAGCGCGGGTAGAAAGAGCGGTTGCGAGACGGCCGCGCAGGCGGCGCAGTTGTAGGAGGTTGCCAGTGCTGCGACGGACTTCACCGTAGAGGGGGTGGCTGAGGCGGACGGCGATATCGCCGTTGTCGCTGGTCATGTCGATGAGACCGCGGGAATGCACTTCCTTGACCGCATGCGGGCTGGTGAGGATTTCCAACACCGTGCCGTCAATGGGTTCGCCAATCGCGAGGTAGTCGAGGACTTCCGCCGTGTCATCGGTCAGCGAACCAAGCTGGCCGGTAATCAGTTTGGCGAGGGTGGGTGAGACGACGGGTTCACCAATCAACCGCCAGGTGCCGACGTCGCTCACGAGCCGTCCGGCGTCCCGTTCCTGGCGAACGAGATGCCGCAGGAACAGCACGTTGCCGCGGGTCAGGTTCCAAAGTTCGGCCGCCGTTGCGGGGGCGACGGGCCCAGCAAGCGCTTGCGAAAGTAAGCGTTCAGTGTCGTTCTCGCGCAAGGGGTCTAAATCGAGCCGGTTGAGGAACCCGTCTTTCCAGAGGGTGGTGATGGTGTCGGGGGCCGGTTCTGTGCTGCGCAGGGTGAGCACGACCCTGGCAAGGCCGCGCTGCACGAGTTGTTGGATGACGACGACGGACAGGTCGTCGAGCAGGTGAACGTCGTCGACGGCCACGACTACGGGCTTGTCGCCAGCAGTGAGCGCTTTGATGACGGTATGGATGACCATCATCGGGTCGGCCTGCGAGGTCGGTGCCCATTGAGCAAACGCTCCCAACGGAAGAGTTCGGGCCGAGGCGGTAGCGGTGACCCACCGGACGGCGTGCCGTTTGGCAAGTACGGCGACAGCGGCACTCGCCAACCGACTCTTGCCAACACCGACACCGCCTGCTACAAGAACCCCAGAGCCATCACCTGAGCCTTCGATAGTCGCCCAGATGCGCCGCAGTTCCTCATCTCTGCCAATAAGCGGCCAGACATCGTCCACGGTCCAATCTTAACTACTGCGTTAGTAGGCGCGGGAAATCATCGATCCCTGACGCCTTGCGTCTTCCAGCTCGATGATCCGACCCGTCTGAGCCACTTCGGACGGCCGGCGCACCAGCACCAGCACCCGCGCGCCCGTGCCCAGTGCACCGGGTTCGGGTCCCGGCTTGTGCTTCTTCTCGGGCATGAGCCTGTACCTTCCGCTTGGCAACGCGCCCGGATCATAAGCACGACGCCGTTCCGGCCGCTGAGCGATCGGCAACCCGCGCCGCTGATGACGAGACATACCGGGCGCCTTCGAATCCCGTCTCGAACTCTCCTGCGCCCTCGCCGACCACAGCCGAGACCATCCGCGGTCCGCGCGCACCGGCCAGACACGACCGGATCACTTCTTGGGCGGTGCAGGGAATTTCGTCGCCAGCCGCGGCGACCCCGCCTGGCCCGCTTCGAAACCTGGCTCGACCAACGACTCACCACACTGCAGCCGACACCAGAAATCCACACTCCCATTGAGCAATTCGCCCGCGGCTTAACCCCAACACCATGAACATCCACGCCGCCCGCGCGGCAATCCCAAGGGGCAACCACCCCGCGATCAAGCGCCCGAAACGATGAGCCAGTCGCCACCCAGGAGATCTCGACAGAAGCTGATAAGGCCCCATTCAATCCGACCGACCGAGGCGCCGCGTCCGCCGCCGCGGGCTCCGCTACTTGCGGCCGGCCGCCCACTTCATGCCCCAGCTGTAGGTCTTGTCGAGATCGGCCTGGCTGCCTTCGACGTACTTCACTTCGCGCGTCACGGTGATGCCCTGCCCGGTGTTCTGCAGCATCGCGATGGCGCAGATACGAGCGGAGCTGTTGGCCGAGTCCAGTCGAACCTCCACCTCGGGGCCGCTGGTGGGGTAGAGGGTGACGACGCCGTCCACGGCTGCCCAGTTGGGTGCGCCGTCGTAGATCATCGCGAAGATGAGGATGCGCTTGAACATTTCCGGTCGGTCGAGGTTGATCTGCATGTTCTCGCCGCCGGTCGCGGTGCCGGTCCGGTCGTCGGCGTCGAGCTTGATGAACGGCGAGGCCTGCAGCGAACCGAAAGTGTTGCCGAGCGCTTGGACGACACCCTTCGATCCGTCGGCCAGTTCGTAGAGACAGCCGAGGTCCAGGTCGATGCCACTATTACCGCCCGCGGCGGCCGCAAGTTTCGCGAAGAAGCCGGCCTTCCTGGGCTGCGGAGTCGCGCCCGTCGACCAGTTGAGATTGACCCGCATCGCACCCTGTCGCTCACCCGACTTCGTGAGGCTGACCGACGGCGCCGCCTTCGACAATGTGACCTTGCTCAGATTTACGCCGCCCTGCGGTGCGGCAGGGGTGGGGGTGCGGCGGGTGTAGTCGATGGCCACAGGTGGGAACCTTCCGATTGGCTGCGCGGATCGTGTCAGACCGTTGTCCGATTTGCACGATTTCGGTCCAGAGTAGCCGTAGTCGTGAGCCCCGCACTCCGCACGACCGCCGTCACGCTGAGTCGCGTGCGCTCCACTCGATCGCGGGGCAGGTGTCCATCACCATGGCGACGCCCTTCGCGGTCGTGCGCTGGAACGCGGCCTCGTCGATGACTCCCAGTTGGAACCAGACGCCTTTCGCGCCTACCTCGACGGCCTGGTCCGCGAACTCGCCGGCGGCCTCGCTCTGCCGGAAGACATCGACGACGTCGATCAGGAACGGGACGTCGGCCAGAGTGGCGTACCCCTGCTCGCCGAGCACAGTCGGTGCGGTGGGATGGATGGGGACGATTCGTTTTCCTCGGCGCTGCAGCAACTCCGCGATGCGGTACGCCGTTCGGTCGGGATTGCCGGAGAGCCCGACGATCGCCCACGTCTCCCAGTCGTCGAGCATCGACGAGACGGCACCGGGGTCCTGCCACGAAGTGTTCACACCGCAAAACTACTACTCACCGCCGACTTCGGGCGGGATCGCTGAGCTGAACGGAACCGTCCGTGCGAAAGTATCCGCATGGTGATCCGTATCCCCGAGAATCCGCGCCTGTTGAATGGTTCCGAGGAATCGGTGTGGAATGCGCTGTTGGGTCAGCTCGGTGATGGTGACCTCGTGGTGGCAAACCAGCGGGTCACCGACCGACTCAAGGACCACGAGATCGACTTCGTGGTGGCGCTCGAGGGGTACGGGATCGTCTGCCTGGAGGTGAAAGGCGGGCAGATCTGGCACGACGGCGCCGATTGGTACCAGGACCAGCGAAAAGGTCCGACGGTCATTCACCCGGTTCGGCAAGCACGTGACGCGCTGTATGCCCTGCGGAGCTATGTGGAAGGCGACCCGCGCTGGAGTCACGGGCGGCTGCGATGGGACCACGTCGTGGTCTTCCCCAATACGGAACTCGCCGACGACTTCGGACTGCCGGAATGCCCACGCTGGAAGGTGATTGATCGCACCGGCCTGGATGACGTCGTGTCGCGACTGCAGAAGGTGCTGTCCGGTCAGCAACTGGACCGCCCGGCGCTGCCCGACGACGGGGTCGATCAGCTCACGACCGTCCTCTCCGGACGCGGGCTGCCGCAACGCGACGTGGTTGCGAGGGCGATCGCGAACGAAGACGCGGCCGACGCACTCACCGCCCAGCAGTCGGTGATTCTCGACGCGATCCGGCTGTTGCACCGGGTCGAGGTGCGGGGCGGCGCCGGAAGCGGCAAGACATTCCTCGCGGTCGAGAAGGCGCGGCGGTTGGCGAAGCAGGGGAAGCGGGTGGCGCTCATCTGCTACTCGCACGGGTTGGCGTCGTATCTCGGGCGGTTGACCGCCACCTGGTCCTACAAGGAGCGTCCCGCGTATGTGGGCGAGTTCCACGCGCTGGGTCAACGGTGGGGAGCGCCCGAGGGCCCGGACGAGAGCATCCGCAACACCGACACCGTGCAGTTCTGGGAACACGATCTTCCGCGGCATATGGCGGAGTTGGCGTCGGAATTGCCGTTGCGCGACCGGTTCGATGCGGTGGTCGTGGACGAGGCGCAGGATTTCGCCGACGACTGGTGGGGTCCGCTACTGGCCGCGTTGCGTGACGAAGAAGCCGGCGCAATCTACGTATTCAGTGATGAGGGGCAGCGAGTATTCGACAGGCAGGGCGTTCCGCCGATTCAGTTGGTCCCGTTGGTGCTCGATCACAATCTGAGAAACACCCGCCAAATAGCGGACTCGTTCACACCGCTGGTCGGACAGCGGATGCGCCTGCTCGGCGGGGAGGGCCCCGAGGTGCTCTTCGTGCCCTGCCAGGCAGAGGACGCGCTGACCGTTGCCGACGATCAGATCGATTCGTTGATGGACGAGGGTTGGCGTCCGGAGGATCTGGCATTGCTTGCCACGGGCAGCCGCCACCCGGAGCAGGTGAGCCGGCAGATAGAGGGCAACGCGGCGTATTGGGACAGCTTCTGGGATACCGAGCAGGTGTTCTATGGGCACGTCCTGGGATTCAAGGGACTCGAACGGCGTGCTGTCGTGCTGGCGCTGAATGAGAAGGTGGTACAGGAGCGTTCGCGGGAGCGGCTGTACGTCGGCCTGTCGAGGGCGCGGGATCAGCTCGTGGTGTGCGGCGATCCGGACTTCATCCGCGAAGTCGGGGGAGCGGAGTTGGCCAAACGAATGGGGATCTGACTTCTGGGCCTTCGCTTCCGGACCGACTCATGTGGCAGTGGCGGACTGCCGATCGCGGATCGTTCTGGCGAGGATTGCGTCGAAGGTGACGGGTACTCCTCCTTCCCGGTAGAGCGACACTTCTGCGCTCAACCAGGCTCGTCGGCTATTTTCCGTAGCCTTTCCGAGCTGATAGAGGCGCGCCTCTATCGCCTCCGGCGTGACCCCAAACTCCTGGGACCAGGCGTGCATATCGCGACAGTACCGGGCATACGTCGTGACGGGCCTGTTCCCGAGCGAGTAGGACGTGCCGGTCACTGTCGGCAGCGCCGACTCCACCCGCGAATCGAAGATCAGGCACCGCGGCTCACGCGAAGTACGGTCGCCGGCGAAGAACAGGACCTTGCTGAAGAACGCGGGACCCAGCCTGGGGACCCGGTGGTCCACGAACCCACGGTACGCATCCTCGATCTTTCCGGCATGGCTGGCGGTAGCACCTGTTCGGAGCGCAGTGAGGAGTCGGGTTCGCCCATCATCGGTTGCGGCGAAGTCGACGATCCGCCCGGCGTTACGGAAGTTGCCCATCACACCCCACGCGAGTATGTCCCAGAACAGTTGAAGTAGCTTCTGATCGTCGCCGGTCGTGCGGGCGATCTCGGCGAGTTGGAACAGTTCGTCCCGGTCAAAGCGGTCCGATGAGATTCGCACTCCCTTGTTCGCCCACTGGGTCCTGTTGACGGGTGCCGGCTCGAGCTCGCTCGACAGCAAGTCCGACCTCATCAGATCTGCTATTCCGGTTACAGACTCGCGCCACATCCTGAATCCGCCCCTCTTCGCGTCTACCGGTCGGTCGTGCCGCTGAGTCAGTCGTCCTGACAGTCCACACCGTTACGTCAACCGCGGAAAATCTGCAATCGACCGGTGCGGAGGGAGTTTCCGTCGTCGACGATGAAGACTCGCTGCCTTGCGATGTGCTCAATCACGGCGTCATCATGCACTGGGGGACCGACAAAGCAGTGCAGACCGGCTCAGGGAACTTGGCTGTCAGTCAAATGGCGTATTGACTCGGATGCATTGATGCGCAGGAGATTGCGCAACACCCCCAACAGCTGGGTTGGCAACACGCCCGAATTATGTGTGCGTCCACGCCGTCTGGTAGTAGTTTCAACTATCGCGCCGTCGGGGGTTGACGAATGCAACCAGCGCGACCGCATTCACATTTCGCCTGCGAACACGCACGGGCGAGAGTTTCCGGGCAGGCCGCCCGCATTTCCGAAAGGGCACTGCTGTGTCGATCGATGGTCAGTTCGCCAACGTAAGCAAGAGGACCCGAGGGCTCGAGGCTCGACGGTCGTTGTTCTCCTCGATCGTCGGAGGCGTGGGAGTCGTCGTTGTGACCGCCGGCCTTGTCGCCTGCGGCTCGGGTGAGTCCTCGTCGACCGCATCGGTAGCCACAACTACGACCACCACCACGACCACAACAACCACGACCGCACGCCCGACGACGACGGTGCCCGTGACCACTCCGGTCGCGGTGGCGCCGGTGGCTCCGGTGCAGCCTGCGCCTGTCGCGCCGACCGCGAGCGCCCCCACGCTTGTACCGATGCCGGCTGTGGTCTGCATGAACCTGCAGACGGCGCAGAACACGATCCAGGCGGCTGGGGTCTTCTTCTCGCGCAGTGCCGATGCGACCGGCGCGGGACGGAAGCAGGTGCTCGACTCGAACTGGGTCGTCGTGGGTCAGCAGCCGTCGCCCGGTGAATTGATCGGCGAAGGAGACGCTGTGCTGTCGGTTGTGAAGATCGGTGAGCCGAACAACTGCTGAGGCGTCCCGCAACTCGTAATGCACTGACACCGGCAGAGGCTAGGGGCGAAAGTCCCTATTTCGCACCGTCGTGTCGGTTGAACGGTGTATTGATCCGGTTTTGTTGGCGCGCAATTTATTAGCTACATCACCGTGGTTGGCGCGGATATGTGTGACGCCAGGTTTGTCTGGTATTAGTTTCAACTAACGGGTCCGAGGCGGGCGGCTGGCCGAGGGGTGGGGGTGTTGTCATTCGCTTGAATGAATCTCGGTCGCTCCGACGCGTTGATCGGGAAACGTGTCGGAGGCGGGGTGTAATTTCGGCAGCATAGTTCGACGTTCAAAGAAATGAGGGGGACGGGCGCGCGTGGTCGACGCCGCCGATTCTGATGTGGCCGCAGTGCCGCCTGCTGGGCGACGCCGACGTCCGCGGTATCTGCGACTCGCTGTGCCGCTTACTGTTTCATCATCGCTCGTGTAACGCTCGTCGCAATGTCGCGATGGAATGTTCGATCTCCACACCTGGTTCCCCGTGCGTCTGCGCCCTATCGCGAGAGAAATTCGTGCCTCGATGACCAATCCCTTCGACTTCAGCGATTACGAGACGTCTCGTGATCGCCCGTCCACCGACGCACCCTCGTCGTGGCCGGCTGCAGGCCAGTTCGGTTCGACCTCCGCCGACCCCTTCGGATCTCAGCCCACCGCGTTCGCCCCGACAGCGGCGGCGGAGCCCTTTGCTGCGGCGCCGAGTCCGCGGCCACGCGTCACGATTGCGCAGGGCGAGCCGCCGGTCATCTTGCTTGTGCTGGCCGGATTGGTGGCGGTAGCCGGACTGACTCTCGCGATCGTTCTCGGTTCGATCACCGCCTTTGCGGTCCTCGCGTGGGTGCTCGCCGGCCCGGTCGCGTTCGCACTGCTCGCCCGGTTCACCGTGCTCGACACGGTTCAGCGGGCGATGCCCGTGTACTCGAGGTCGAAGGGTGCTGAGCGGGGATATTGGGTGGTCGCTGTCCTTGCACTGGCGGGAATCGTGGCGAGCGCGTGGCACATTGCGGAATGGGCGGGTCGACTGTGAAGAAGGTAGCCGCTTTCGCGGCGATGATGCTCGTGCCGTTGCTGCTGGCGATCCCGACGGCATCCGCGGCCCCGACGACCGCGGCGGTCGGCGATTTCGGTGGATGCCTGGCCGCGCAGCAACAGGGCGACCTGCTGCTCATGGTCGATCAGTCCGGCAGCCTCCAGGGTTCCGACCCCGACGCGGCGCGTGTGTCCGCCGCCAACTACCTGCTCGAACAGCTCAACACGTTCGGTGGGTCCGCGGGTGTGGAACTCAACGTGGCGATCGCCGGATTCTCCGACGACTTCACCGTCCACGCACCGTGGACCCGACTCGACAACGGTTCGCTGCCCGCCCTGCAGGGCGAGGTGGAAAAGTTCCGGACCCGCACCGACGGCATCGACACCGACTACTGGAACGCGCTCGACGGTGCCCGACGCACGCTCGCGGAACGCGACGGCGAATCGGCGACCAACCGCTGCCAGGCGGTGGCGTGGTTCTCCGACGGAAAGCTCGACTTCACCGTCCGTGACGCCGAGAAGCCCTACTCGCCGGGAGTTTCCCTGGGCAGCGATCAGGGCGTCCAACAGGTTGTCGCCGCCGCCCGGGAGTCGATCTGTCGCCCCGCCGGCATCGCCGATCAGCTGCGCTCGTCGGGAATCGTCACGTTCGCGGTGGGCCTCGCCGCGGGCACCGCGCAGCCCAGCGACTTCGACCTGATGCGGTCGATCGCCACCGGCGGCGACGGTGCGTGCGGCAAGGCCACGTCGTCGTCGCCCGGCGACTTCTACCTCGCGCAGAACATCGACGACCTGCTGTTCGCGTTCGACGCGTTCAGCACACCCGGTCAGGCGCCGATCGAGGGCGAGACCGGTGTCTGTGTCGTAAGTGTGTGCGACGAGGCGCAGCACCGCTTCGTGCTCGACGACTCGATCAGCTCGGTCACCGTGCTCGGCTCGGCCGACGCGGAGGGGCTGATCCCGACGTTGATCGCTCCGAGCGGGGCCCAGTTGGCACTCGACCGTGCCGGTGCACCCACCACGGCAACACTGGACGGCGCCCAGGTGGCGTACCGGTGGATGTCGCCCCGATCGGTCAGCTTCACGATGACCAAGTCCGACGACTCCGCGCAGTGGCAGGGCATGTGGGCCCTCGTGTTCGTCGATCCCGACGGCTCCAGCCCGCTGGCCCGCTCCAAGACGAACATCCACATCTCGGGCAACCTGTTCCCGGCCTGGCTCGGAATGGACACGTCGGCCGTCCACAGCGGTGAGAAGACGTCCGCCATCCGGCTGGGCATCGTCGACTCCGACAGGAATGCGATCGACCCCTCCGACCTGTTGGGTAGCGCCGCCCTGTCGGTGTCGCTGACCGACGCGGGGAACGTCGATCACCCGCTGGTCGATCGGATTGCCAAGGAGCGCATCGGCGATCCCGTCGAACTCGATTTCACCGACGTTCCGCCGGGGGCTGCGACGCTGCGCCTTACACTCGATGTGACGACGGCCGACGCCCGGTCCGCCGCTGGTGAGGTCATCGCCCCGGGTACGGCGTTGACGCCGCAGTTCGTCGATGTCCCGCTCACGGTGTCGCCGCCGATCGGCTACCCCGTCGTGCCGTCGACGGTCGATTTCGGCACCGTCGAGGGCGCAGGACAGTTCGCCGCGAGCATCCCGATCACCGGTCCCGGGTGCGTGTGGTTCGACGGGGCCGCACCGGTCGCGCTCGATTCCGTGCCCGACGGCGTCGGTGACGTCGGCGTCTCGGCCGGGTCGGCGCCGTCCGCTGCGAACTGCCTCGAGATTGGTGAGGGCCAGCAGGCGAGTCTTCCCGTCGACCTGTCCGTTCCGGCCGCGGGCAACGGCTCCCTCAACGGGTCGATTCCGCTGATGATGTCCCCTCCCGGTGAGCCCGACCGCGCGCTGCCGATCAACGTCGCCTTCACCGCGGAGCTGCAGAAGCCGCTCAACAGCGGCCGGTTCTGGCTCGTGTTCGTCCTGGTCCTCCTGTTCAGCATTGCCGTGCCGCCGCTGCTGCTCTACGGGGTCAAGTGGTGGACGGCCCGCATCCCGGCGAAGACCCTCAAAGCGATGCGCGTCGGTGTCACGATCGAGGGCGGGCAGGTTCTGCGGGACGGTGCCGAGTTCGGCATCCGCGAGAGCGACCTGAGTCAGCTCGTGCGCGGCCTGAACAAACCCGCGCGCAGCCTGGACGTCGAGGGTGTGGAGTTGCGCACTCGGATCGGTCTGTCGCCGTTCGGGCCCGGGTACGTCGTCGCGCAGCAGCCCGGACTCGTCGCAGCGTCCGGAGCCGAACCGTCGGTCGACCGGCGCACGGGCGCCGCGCGACTTCCGCTGGCCATCCACAACAACTGGGTGGTGCTGCACGACCCGGACGGTCCGGCGAACCTGGCGACCGTGCTGCTTCTCGTCGGTGCCGACGCGACGGACGACAGCAACCGCCGACTGGTCGCCGACCTGGTGCGCAAGGTGCCGGGCCGGGTCGCCGACCTGAGGGCCGCGCACCCCGGCTCGACCCCGTCCGCGACGCCGCCGAGTGCACCACCGTCGTCGGACCCCTTCGGTGCTCCCGCCCCGACGTTCGGCGCGGCACCCTCCTGGGACGCGGCCCCGACGTTCGGCGGTACGGCACAGAGCGGCGCGGGTGCCCCTGCCCGCTCGTCCGCCGCCGACCCCTTCGATCCGTTCCGGCCTCCCGGTTCCTGACCCGGATCGTCCTCGACTTCAAGCTCTCTCTTCTGTGAAAGGACCGTAATGAGGCGGTTTCTCGTAGTCGGTTGCGGTGGTTCCGGCGCTGTCACCCTCGCGTACATGATGGATCAGTTGCGCTCGGATCTCGCTGCGGCGGGCGTCGACCGGATCCCCGGCGGGTGGCAGTTCGTCAGCATCGACGTGCCGACGGCTCCCGAGGCGGGGCCCGACGGCCTCGACAACGTCCGCGACCAGGGCGGCTTCTACTTCGGCAGCGGCCCGCAGGGTGACTCGTACGCGGTGCTGGACAATGCGCTGACCAACCAGCTCACCGCGAAGCAGAGCCTCGACGAGATCGCCACCTGGGCGCCGCGCGACCCGTCGTCGGTGACGGTGCCGATCGGATCGGGTGCGGGCCAGTACCGCTCACTCGGCCGGATGATCACCCTGAGCAAGGCCGGCGGGATCCGAGACACCCTGCAGCGGGCGTGGGATCAGCTGTCGACGGTCGAGACGGCCAGCCAGATGTCTTCGCTCAACGTGCCCGGCGGCGGGTCCTTCGAGCAGGGTGAGTCGCCGATCGTGCTCGTGGTGTCGTCGATGGCCGGCGGCGCCGGTGCGTCCATGGCCCTCGACGTGTGCCGGCTGCTCACGCTCATCCCGGGACTCGACCCGCGTCTGATGGGCGTGTTCATGGTGGCGCCCGACATCTTCGACGGACTCGGCAAGAGCGCGACCACCGGTGTCCGCGCCAACGCGCTGGCGATGCTCGGCGAGATCGTCGCCAGCCAGCTCGGGTCGGCGCGCGAACACGACGTGGAGATCCTGCGCGCACTCGGCCAGCAGCACGGCGCCGGCGAGAAGGTTCCGTTCGCGCGGGTGTTCCCGGTGGGCCGCAAGGTCGGTGTGGAGGGCGCACCGTTCGGCGACGGATCCCAGAAGGCGATCTACCGCGGCCTGGCCCGCGGCCTGGCCGGGATGATGATGAGCGGCGCGGCCACCCGTCAGTTCGTGCAGTACGACCTCACCAACGGTGCGGGACTGCCGGGCCAGCGGGAGAACATCGGGTGGGGCGGGCAGTGGGACAACCTGCCGTGGGGAACCTACGGTTTCTCGAGCCTGAGCATGGGCCGCGACCGGTACGCCGAGTACTCGGCGCAGCGGCTGGCCCGCAGCGCCGTCGACCGCCTCCTCGACGGCCACCGGTCGCCGGGCAGCCCCGTGTCGGACGAGGATCAGGTCAACTCGATTCTCGACGGTCAGTGGAACAGCCTGCTCGCGGCGATGGGGCTCCCGGTCGCCCACGCCGACGCGCGGGGCGCGCAGATGGGGGTGGGCGCCTGGCTCACGTCCGTGGTGCTGCCGTCCGCCGACGCCACCCGGATGGCCGGGCAGACGGTGGAACTCGAACTGCGCGGACACCTTCCGTCGGGTTCCGGTCTGGTCGCGGGGCAGTGGGTTCCGGAGATCCGGCAGGCGCTGGGACGACGCCGGCAGGCGCTGACGACTTCGGCCGAGCAGCACGCGGTCGCGCACGCATACATGTGGCACAAGGGTCTTGTGGACCGGATCGAGGCGACGGTCGGCAGGTCGATCGCCCAGCTCGGTCTCCCGTACGCCACCGCGCTGGTCAGCCGCCTGCTCACATACTGCAAGGATTCGGTGCGGACCGGTGCCGAGGACCTGTCGCGGCGCGGGCCGGAGGACATCACGGCGCAGACCGCCGATGCGACGCAGGTGCTCACCAACCTCAAGGGCAGCATCGAGAGTGACGCGGAGATCCTCGATCGGATCGTCGCCGACTGCCGCGACAACGTGTACCGCCAGCTGTATGCGTCGCTGTCCGGCAAGGTCGCCGAGGTGGTTGCCGCGCTGGTGCCGGAGGTCCTGCAGCCGCTGCTCGACGCGTTGAACGAGGAGCAGACCGCGCTGCGTCGCGCCCGGAACAAGCCCGCCAGCGACGTCGGGCTCGCCCGGCTCGCGACGGATCAGTACGGCGCCTGGCCCGCCGACAAGGCCGACCGGGTGCCGAAGCGGTTCGCGGAAGCCAACAACGAGGTGATGCTGACTCCGTCGGCGGACTTCATGGATCAGTATCGCGGCGACCTCCCGCTCGCGGTGACGGCCTCCGAGACCGGGACGCCCCCGTTCGCGGCGGCGGTCGAGCAGGCGGTCGCGAGCGTGGTCACGGGTCTGTGGACGACGGTCGACGGCACCCGGGCCCCGGGGGAGGACCACTCTCTCGTCGAGCGCACGGCGGCCTGGCGGTCGCGCGCGTTCCCGATCGACCCGAACACCCGGGAGGCGCTGGTGCCGTCGTCGGCGCGCTACGACGTGCACGTGCGTCCCGTCGAGTTGCTCGATCGGGCACGGAAGTTCGTCGGCCGCACCGGCGAATCGTTCGACCGGTTCTGCCGGGTGTCGCTCCGCGAGTACATCGAGGACCACACCGTGCCCGCGTATGCGATCGAGGAGCGGCGGGACCGCCTGCGGCGCAAGTTCACCGAGGCGCTCTCGCTCGCGCGGCCGCTGGCCAGCGTCAACCAGCAGGCGCTCGAGGCGCTGCACCCGGGGCAGCAGGTGGAGTACCGCTACAAGTTCACGTCGGTGCCGTTCCTCAACTTGCCGGTCGCGGACACGCTCTCGCAGGTGCTGCAGAAGGACCCGATGATCGATCACGAGACGGAGGGGGAGTTCGCGCGGCTGCTGTCCGACGAGGATCGGCTCACGCGTATCGACATCTTCGGCTCGTACCCCAACTACTCCCCGCTGGCGTACGACTCGGTGCTCGGGCCCGCCGCCAAGCAGTGGGCGGATTCGACGCCGGCGCAGCAGGAGTCGTTCTGGAGGTGGCGCCGGTCGCGTCCGCTGGCCGCATCGCTGCCGATGCACCGCGACGAACGCCGCGCGATGACGGCGGGGTGGTTCCTCGGGCTGGCGATCGGGCAGGTGCGGTTGCCCGCGGCCCCCTACGACGAACCCGTCCGGGTGTGGGACGCCGGCATCGGCGACTGGGTGGACTTCCCGAACCCGCTGCTGACGCCGCCGTCCCGGTTCACGGTGAGCAACGACTGGCTTCCGGCGGTGCTCGAATCGGTGTTGCTCGCGATGGCGCAGTCGCACGAGCCGCCGGTCATGCATTCGATGCTGCCCTACCGGGCGCTGCGCGCGGTCTACGACTCGTCCGCGGAAGACCCGGTCAGCGGCATCCACGAGGTGTCCGCGAAGGCGCGGCTCACCAACTGGCTGCGCACCGGTGTGCCGGTCACCGGCTGGCAGTCGCAGGTGGAGAACACCGGACCGGAATTCTCGGTCGCCGAGCGAGCCGGCAACGCCGTCGCCTGGCTGTCCAAGATCCGTGACCTCATCGGCGTGCACTACATGGAACCCGGGCAGGACGGGGCACCCGGCGGGGGCGCACTGTCGGTCGTCGGGTTGCGGGAACACGCCTCGCAGACACCGATCTTCCGGGACATCGCACCGGACGTGTATTGGGCGACGGGCGAATTGATCGGCCTCGTCGAGGAGTGCAAGGTCCGCGCGGAACGACCCGAGCAGCCGAACCACGCTCCGGTACTCGCCGCCGCACCGACCGCGATGGCGCACGCCCTCGTCCTCCCCGACGCCGGTCAGTTCTGACATGAGCGTGTTGACGGTGTTCCTGGCGGCGGACGGTCCGGCGCAGGGTGTGCGGGACGTGCTCCGGGATCTGTCCGCGGCCGGGCTGGTGTCGCCGTTCCTGTGGATCGACGACACCGCGGTGGCCGCCGACAACACCCGCCTGCGCGCGCTGGAAACCACGGCCGGTGCCGACACGTCGGTGGTCCTGCAGGACGTGCTGGCGTCGCGGCGCATCGACCGGGTGCGGATCTGCGTGCTCGTCGCCGGCACCGCACAGGTCGATCCGGAGTCGGTGCGGTTCGTCTCCGAGCTGCTCACGTCCAACTCCGGCGGCGCGCGGTCCAGCCGGCTCCGACTGCTGGTGCGCCGCCCCGGGGACGCGGACGCGGGCGTCACCACCCTGGCCGGCTGGCACAACCTGCTCATCGCCCCCGAGGACTCCCGCGGCCCGGGCATGGGACACGAATCGCTGGCGCCGACAGCCGATCCCCTCGCCGTCGGGCGGCACGCCGCCCCGGTGATCGCCGGTGTGACCGGGCTGTGGAACGACGCGCAGCACGCCCCGTTCGACGACGAACCGGTGCTCCCCGGCAACGCGCTGCGGGTGGTGCGGTCCTACTACCGGCGCCTGGACACGGCGCGCGCCGAGCACGACCTCCGCTCGGAGCTGCTCGACTTCGGCGGGCTGATGCCGTTGCCGCACGACGCCGGCACCAACGTGCTGTATGCCGACGACGTCGCGGCGGCGACGTCGACGATGGCACGCGCGTTGTGGCGCAAACACAGTGCGCTGCTCAGCGGTGAACGCGCGGAGGCACCCGGCGCGGTCGAGCCGCGCACCATCCGGTTCGTGCAGGCCCTACGGATGTTCTTCTCCTTCCTGTTCGCGGTGCTGCGGAACGCACCGGCCCAGTGGGTCGCGCGGGTGGCCAACCGGGCGTCGGCGTCGGTGGCGTCGGCCACCCAGACCACCCTGTTCGGATCCACCCGCGGTGCCTACCGGGTCGTCGTGGGCGGCGTTGACGCGGACGGACACAAGGTCGCGTGGACCGACTACGAGAGGGCGTCCAAGCAGATCGGCGCGATGCTCGACGCGGCCGGCGCCACCCCGCAGCCGGTGACCCCGGACCTGTCGGCGCTGTGGCGCGACTACGCCCGCGCCGCCCTCACCCTGTCGGACGCCAGTGAGCGTTCCGCCGGTCTGCCGCCGGTGCAGGTGGGCGCCCACCGGGCGATCCTGCGGACGGCGTCGGACGTGGTTCCCGGCCCGGGCGACCGGTTCACGGACATCCCCGGAATGGTGTCGGCCACGCTGAGCCTGCACGCCGTGGAGCCGGCGGACATTCTCGGGGTGACGGAAACCCGGGACCGTCTGCGGGAATTGGAGCAGGACCCGACGATCGGTCTCGACGCCCGGCGGACGAGTTCCGCCCTCGGTGTGTGGTGGAGCCGGAAGCAGCGCAGTTTCGCAGTGTCGTTCGGGTCGATCCTGACGAGCCGCCTCGACGCCACCGTCAACGAGTCCCGGGTACTGCTCGAACGCCTCGACACGTCGGAGCAACGTCAGAACCTCGCCGAGGCCTGCGCGGAGCAGCAGGCGCACATGTTCCGTCGGGTGCGCATCGCGACCGTGGTCTTCCTCCTGCTCGCCGTCGCCGCCGGAGTGTTCGCGTGGCGCGAGATCATCTCCTGGTGGTGGGGTGGCCCGGCGATCGCCGTGTGCGTGCTGGCGTGGGCCGCGGTGGTGGCCATCGTGTGCCAGCGCACCCAGCAATTCCTCGAACGGCTGCTGGTCGAGCGGGACGCGGCCGCGCGCGCCGACGCCGCGGATCGGGCCAATCTGCGTGTCGCGCTGCGGGAGATCGAGCACCTCACCGGGGCCTACCGGCAGTTCCTGTCGTGGAGCCGTGCCCTCGGCGCGTTCCTGGCCGAGCCGCTCGGCGTCAGTGCGCAGACGCGAACGTCGTCGCGCACCGTCGGGTGGGGGTTGCCCCGGCACACCGCGATCGCGTCCGGGACACCCAGCACCGGCCAGGTGGAACGGGTGGCCGGGGCCCTGCGCCGCGACCTGTTCACGGTCGGGTGGCTGACCGACCCCTGGGACACCGTGCTCGGCTCGGCAGGCGCCGCGCTCGGCTCCGCGGGCCACGACATCGACCGGGACCCGGGGCTGCTGGCCGCGAAACCCGGCGCCGGCTCCGGTTCGGCGCTGGACGAGTGGTCGCAACGGTTCGACCAGGGCACGGTCCGGGCGACCGGCGCCGCCGTGCTGTGGCAGCGGGCTCTCGCCGAATTGACCGGAACCCGAGAGGAACTCGTCCACGGCCTGCTCGAGACCGTCGAGTACTTCGACGGGGGAGCGGCGCGGCGGGTCGGGGTCGACGAGTTCGTCGCCGGAATCGGCACCGAGTCGGACGGGGTCGCGTTCTTCGACCGGTCGATCTTCAGCGACACGGCGTCGACCAAGGGGCTGTCCGCCGTGTCGGGCGAGACGGTGACCCGCGTGCGCGTCGGTTGCGGGCTCGTGGCCGTCACCACCCAGTACACCGACGGACTGTCGGACGAGGATCTGCGCGCGACCCACGTTCGCCGCGCCGACCCGGTGGAGATGCAGCGGATCCCCGAATTCGAATTGCGTCCGGCCAGGCAGACTTCGACCGCCGCCGACGCTGCCGTGCGAACCGCATTCGTCGTCCCGGTCGTCGACGGCCTCAACTTCTGAAAGCGAGTGGAACCGTGACCGAGGTTGCCTCCCCAGCAGTGTCCGATGGTGCCCTCGCGGCATTGCAGCAATGGCGACAGCAGCAGATCGACGACGGCAGGCTGCGCCCCGGCGTGGTCAAGGACACGCATCTGCAGCAGATCCTCCGATCGAACCGGCGCACCGCCGAGGAGATCGAACCGATGCTGCCCCGGCAGGCGAAGCCGTTCGTCGACGACGTCGTCGACGTGCTGTCGTCCGCGCCGGCCGCGGCGACCACCCGCGCGCCCGCACCCACCGCACCCGCCGCGCCGACGCCGGTCACCGAACCCGCACCGGGCAGCGAGCACGTGATCTCGCTCCGCACCGAGGACTTCTGCGAATTCCTGCACGCCGACTCGGATCACCCCGTCGGAGCGGTGACGATCAGCACCGAACCCACCGGCGGTCACCTGCTCGAGTGGGAGCCCATGCAGGCGCAGGCGGGGCAGACGGTGCTCTACCGCGTCGTGTCCGGCGAGAACCATCGCGCCTACAAGCCCGAGGCCGGCCGGCTCGTCGGCGTCACGCGCGGCACCCTCCTCGTCGACACCGAACCCCCGGCCGCCGCGGTGCGGCACCTGCAGGTCTGGTGCCATGTCGGACGCGACGAGCGGGACGCCGTCCGACGGCAGCCCGTCCTCATCGCGGAAGGTCACATCCTCAGTCCGGTCACCGAATTCATCGTGATGGAGGACGAGGGGGCCGTCATCGGCCAGTGGAGTGCGTGGCCCACGGTCACCACCGTGCGGGTGCTCCGCATCCCGCTCGACGGCAGTGTCCGCGTCGACAACGACCAGCGGCACCGCATCCTCGCCGACCAGGCCAACCTCGGCGGGTTCGTCGACCGCGACGCCCGGCGCGGGCAGCGCTACCTCTACCGCGCGATCTGCGAGGTGGAGGTGGACGGGCACACCCGGCTGTCGGCGGTCGCGCAGGCCGAGATCGCGGTATCGGCGGTGCTCGAAGAGGTCGAGGATCTGCACGTCACCACGCACGGCGACAGCGACAACCTGCGGTTCGACCTGCAGTGGACGCCACCCGGCATCGGCGCCGTGATGCTGTACCGGACGGAATCGGCGCCGCGGGCCGGTCTCGACGGCGCGGTGCTCGCCGCCGACGCGCTGGAACTGTCGGGGGGACTTCCCGGTTCCGCGCGGCTGGTGCACCCGGCCGTCGCGGGCGAGGACGGCACGCACCGGATGACGGACGTGTCGTGGCCGCGCGGGTGGGTGCGTGCGTATTTCACCCCGGTGACGTCGCTGGACGGGCAGGTTCAGGTGGGGCGCACGTTCATCGCGACGCGTCCGCTGCCGCCGCTGCGGGACGTCCGGATCGTCGAACGCTGCTCCGAGCAGGTGCTCACGTTTCCGTGGCCGGAGGGTGCGGCGTCGGTGTCCGTGTACCTCAGTGCACCGGAGATTTCCGCCGAGCACGCCATCGAGCAGCGGCCGATGGCCGAGATCTCCCGCTCGACGTACGACCGCGACGGCGGACTGCATCTGCCCGAACCGCTGCCCCCGCGGGGGTGTTCCGTCCACGTCGTCCCCGTCGCCTACACCGCGGGTGAACCGATCGTCGGAATCCCGGCCACCGTCGAGTACCCCGGCCTGCTGCGCATCGAGTACCGGCTGGAGACGAAGCGGTCGCCGACCGGAAACGCCGCCACCGCCGTCATCCGGCTCGCATCCGAACTGGAGTTGCCGACGGCACCACCGTTCGTCGTCGTGTTCAACGCCGGGCGGCTGCCGCTCAGCGCCCGCGACGGCGAGCCGCTCGAGGTCCGCGGCGACGGCCAGACCACGGCCGGGGCCCGCAGCTTCCACCCGCGCGGTCTGCGCAAGGAATTCGGGCAGCCCTGGACGGCCGACGTGTCCGGCAGGGTGGGATTCCTGCGCGTCTTCGCCGATGTGCGGCCGGAGACCAACCGGACGCTCGCGCTGATCGATCCGCCGGTCGATCAGCTGCGCCTGCTCGATCTTCCGCCCGGACCGGTGGAATGAGCGCACCGCAGCAGGCACCCGGACCGCCGCGGTTCGGTCAACTCACCTACACGTCGTTCGACGCCCCCGACCGGGGCCGGGCGGGCGGCGGCTGGCAGGTCAAGGACGTCAGCGACGGCGTCAGTGCTGCCGAGCAGGAGTTCATGCGCGCCGGTGTCGCGACCCGATTCGACTCGCCGCAGGCGCTCCCGCAGTTCCCCACCCCGGCCGACATCGCGGCACGACCGCGGCGCCTGGTGTATGCGCCGACCGAGACCGGCGGCTGCTACTGGCACACGGTGCCCGCCGGCGCCGACGCGTCGGGGCGGCCCGGCAACGTCTTCGCGCACGTCGTCCTCGACCGCGCGCCGGACACGGCCGTCCGGCCCATCGAACGGTGGGGTTCACCCGACTGGCTGGCCCCGTACGGCGCGGACGCGGTCGCCGCCGCCGAACTCCCCGGCAGCGCACCGGCCCCGGCCGGAATGATCGATCGCGCAGCAGTTCTGGACTTTCTGCTCGATCCCGGCACGTGGCGCGTCGGTGTGCTGGGTCTGTTGCTGGACGCGGTGGACCAGGCGATGCACGGTGGCCCCGGTGTCGTGCTGGGGTGCGCCGACGCGGAGAACGCGGCCCGGTGGATCGGTGCGGTCTCCCATTTCATGCCGCCCGGTGCGGCGCAGACATTCGGCTGGTCGACCTTCGACCGCAGCTCGACCGTCGTCGACACCCTGTCCCGGGGCGTGCACCTGGCCTGCGTGCCGGCCCGCGACGCCGTCGACGCGCTGGACGGCTGCGTCGTCCTCGGCGAGACCGACACCCCCGACCTCGGCGAATGGGGCGGGGAACCGCACCGGACCGCGACGGGGCAGCTGGTGCCCGTCACGGCGTGGTCGGTGCTCGCGCAGACCGTGCTCGTCGATCCCGGCAGCGCCCGACGCGCACTCGACCACCAGGACACCCTGGCCGCCGCAGTCGGGGACCGCGACCTCGCCGGTGCCTGGCCGCTCGCCATGGCCGTGCTCTCGAATCCCGAACTGCACGACGCCCTGCCCGAGGCCACGGCCGTCGTGCTCACACAGTCGCCGGACACGCTGTCCGCGTTCCCCGACGAGCTGGCGGTCGTCGCGCATGTGGTGGACGAGCACCTGCCCGGAACCATGAGCGAGGCGTGGCACGTGGTCGCTGACTGGCAGCACGGCGGCCGGCCGGCACCGGTGGTCTGGGACGTGGCCGGACGGGTTCTCACGTATCGGGCCCTCGCCGACCGGGATTGGATCCGAGCCTCGGGCCCGGCGGAGTTTGCGCTGTTTGCCACCTGGCCAGCTTCGGAGGATCTGCAGCGGGCAGCCGAGAAGGCCCTGTCGGCGCTCGTGACCACCCTGGCGGCCGATCCCGCCGCGACCGCGCACGATGCGGTGAAGACACTCGACCTGCTCCTGCACGCACACCTTCTCGGCGACTCCGGGCGCGACCTCGCCGCCGAGCTGCTCGACCGCGTCGTCGTCCCGGTCCTGTGTGATCACGAGACGGGCCCCGCACTGGTCGCTGGACTCGGTGCCGTCGGAACCGACACCTGCCGTCTGCTGCAGTCGGCCGTGGTCGGTCACCCCGATTTCGCCGGGCGCCCGCTCGGTGCCCGGCTCGCGCCCGACGTTCTGCGCTGGCTCGTCGACGAGGTCCGGGTGCCGACCGCCGAGGACCTGACCGCGGCGCCGTCACGCTGCGCCGAACCGCTGTGCGCCATCGTCGCCGACGCGGTGTTCTCGGTGGTCAAGAGCGGCACCGCGGTTCACCGGAAGGCGTGGGAAGGCTATGCGTCGCTGGCCCTGTGGCGTGTGATCTACGAAGCGAGCGCGGGCGGCTGGGCGCCCAGCGATGTCGATGCGCTCGTCGACGCGTACCTCTGGACGGTCGCGCAGTGGTGCGAACTCGTCGGCGCGTTCCCCGATCACGTCGCACCGCGATTCCTGTTGCCGGTTCTCGTGCTCGAGCAGTGGGGATCGGAGGTGGAGATGATCGTCAAGCACCTCGACGCGAACCGAGGCGGTGCTTCGGTGGTCTCCGGCGCCGCGCACCCCGTCGACGCTCTGGCGGTGTCGTGGGCGCTCATCCGGGCGCAGGATCAGTGGGACCGGATCGACGACCCGAGGCTCCGGCGCGCGCTGGAACGGCACGGCTGGCCGGTGCTGAAGGACTACGGCGACGCCTGCCCGGCGCAGCTTCCGCACGATCTCCTCGTCCGCCTTGCCGTGGTCGCGGTGGCCGGGTTCCAGTTCTTCCCGCCGCACAACGGCACCTACATGCCGACGATGCCCGCGAGTCACGTCGACGCCTTGGCGCGTGCGGTGGATCAGGACTCGGATTTCGCGGTCACCGCCTTGGTCGATCTCGTGCGCAGCGGTGCCCTCAACGAGCACTGGGTGATCCGGTCGGCGGTGCTCAGCTCGCCGGCGGCCCCGCACATCGAATCGGTGCTGAACCGCGACGACCTGCTCTGCCGACTCCAGGTCGGGCCTGCGCAGGCGCGACGGTCGCTGCTCGAGCAGGTCGCTTCGATCGTCATGGGGGACGGTGACTACCGCGGTCCCGTCGGCACCTTCGAGGTGTCGGCCTCGCTGCGCGCCGAGATGCGGGAACGGCACGACGTCGCCGATCGATTCCGGGCCGGGGACGCGTATGCGCGGTTCGCGTCGACTTGGCTCGAGGACGTCGAATCAGGGTTCGTGCTGCTCGCTCACGAACGGTCGGGTCGGCGATGAGCGGGACGACAGTACGCATGCGCACCGCATGCAGGGGAAAGGGATCGAACTGATGTCGGGATATGTGCTGAACGGTGCGGGCCGCGTCGAACTGCCCAATCGGCCGCTCGCGGTCACCGTCGACGCGGTCACCACGGCCGTCGCGGTGCGCGCCACGCTGCCCGACGGCAGGCCGGCCGAACCGGCGCTGTATCCGCGCGTCGGGCTGCTGATCCTGCCGCGGGTCGACACCGAGATCGTGGTCGTGGCCCGGCCGGACGGCGAGTGCGCGGCCTTCCCGGACGGGACGGTGCTGCAGGTGACGATCGGCGTCGACAGCAGTCGCGACCTCGACTCCGAGCGCGCCGAGCTGACCCCCGTCGACGTGTCGGGGCTGCACCAGGTGGAGTTGGCGACGATCGCCCCGGCGGGGTCGAGGCTCGCGATCACGGCCCGCCGCACCGCCGTCGACGTGTCCCTCACCGACGTGGGTTCCCGTGCCCGGTCGGCCGCACGCAGCGCCCTCGCGCTCGACCGGCTGCCCGAACTGCGCCGCTTCGACGTGGAGGTCGACGTCGACACCACCATGTCGATGCTGTCTAGCATCGACGACGGCAGCGTCCGCACGGTGATCGACGTGCTCTCCGGGGTCGCGGCCGTGGTGGGCACCCGCGAAGAGCTGGCGGTCCGGCTGATCGGCCACGCGGTGACGACCCTGCCCGCCGCCGAACTGCGAGACGTCGCGAATCAGGTTCAGGCCGAGCTCGACTCGGCCGCCCTCGGGATGGGGTTCCGTTCGGCAGCCGTCGACCGGACTGCGCGCGACACTCGCACCCTGGCGTTCACGGTGACCGATGCCGTGCCCGCCGACTGGGACGGTGCGTGCACCGACACCGTGATCCGCCACCTCGTGCTCGTCGGAGACACGGCCGAGAGTGGGCCCGGTGTCACCGCGGTGCCGCCCCGTGCGGCGCCCGAGCTGTCGAGTCTGTCTGTAGTGGTGACCTCGCTTCTGGCCGATGTGTCGGCGAGCTTGTTTTCGGAAGGCGTACGACGATGACGAAGTGCCCGCGGTGTTTCACGGCCCTGACCGGTGACAGGTATGCGTGGATGGCGGTTGCCCCGACGGACGTCGAGGTCGACGACGTCGCCACCAAATATCACGGCAGCCAGGTGCGGTCGGGGAAGGTCTTCGAACTCTTGCGTCCCGCCGACGCCGGCGACGACTGGGCCCCCGAGGACGACTACGCGACCGGCAAGGCCGGCGGGCCGGCCGTGGAGGTATGCCCGCAGTGCCACTTCCGGCTGCCCGCCGGGTGGCGTGACGGGCGCGCCGCGTGCATCGCGATGGCCGGTGCGCGCGCCACCGGAAAGACCGTGTACATAGCGGCTTTGGTGAAGACGCTGCAGCTGCTGGGAGAGCGGCTGAACCGGGTGGTGGAACCCGCCACCGGTGAGACCGAGGTGAATTTCCGTGAGCACTACGAGCGCCCGCTGTTCGAGGAGCGCGGCATTCTCGAGTCGACGCCGGCCTCGCACACCGGTAACCCGTATCAGCGGGAGCCGCTGATCTTCAGCCTCGGCCCGGGCCTGCGGGACGACACCCGGCAGTACCTCGTGATCCGGGATGTGGCGGGGGAGGACCTGGAGAACCCCGGCAACGTGGACGCGACGCACATGCAGTTCTTCGCGCAGGCCGACGGCGTGGTGTTCATGTTCGATCCGCTGAAGGTCGAATCGGTGCGGCAGCAGCTGCACGACCTGGTGCCGGCGCAGGAGCGCGTCGGCGGCGACCCGCGGTCGGTGCTGCGGACAGTCCTGTCGATCATCGGGACCGGGACCCCCAACCTGGCCGTGGTGCTGTCGAAGTTCGATGCGCTGCAAGCCCTCGAGCGGGTGGAGGGCAGCGATTGGAGCGAGATCATGTCGCAGCGGGGCGCGGCATTCCTCCGCGACCCGAGTCTGCAGCGCGCCCCGTACCACGAGGTGGACGGGCAGCTGCTGCACGAAGAGGTGCGCAGCCTGCTCGACAAACTCGAGGCGCGGTCGATGGTGATGTCGGTGGACCAGCCGCCCGCCGGCAACGCCCTGCCGAGCCGGTTCTTCGCCGTCTCGGCACTGGGCGAATCGCCCGTCGGAGATCGACTCCACGACAGTGGGATCTCACCCTTCCGGTGCCTCGACCCCGTGCGATGGATCCTCGCGCAGCGGGGGGTGTGGGTGTAACGACGGAGTCCAACTATCAAACAATGAGGCTGCTATCGTCCTTCGATTTCATGACGGCCCAGAAGAGCTTGGCAATTTCATGGTTGTTGCCTTCTCTGCAGGTTGGTCGCTGGACGCAAGCCTCCACACGCGGGACGGGTGACTTACCCTACAGATCCAGGGAAAAGTCCTTCTACCCTGATTCGATGCCGAAAGGCGTCGATCTACTTCTATCGGCGTGCCTTGAGCTGCATACCAGCATATTTGGCTCCCCGGATGGCGACAGGCGCGACCGAAAAGCTCGTCAGTGGTCGCGTCACGGATGATGCGCTCGTCCACGTGCTCTGTGATCAGCTGCAAGAGCCGTGGCCCCTTTACGCATTGGCGCAGCGATGGGCCGGCAGGTGTCCGTTGCCCATGCCGTAAGGGATGGTCTTCCGACAGGTCAAGTTGCAGCGGGTCGACCTCGAGAGACAGATGAGCGCCTCCTAGTGTCGCCGGCGATTGGGGAGAATCCATTGGCCCGGGGCAATCACAGGGTTCATGGTTGCTCGACAACGATGAATGGATACTCGATCCCGAATCGACCGGATTCGTTCGTGCTAACGGCCGTCTCGATCGTCGGGATCTCGACGAAATCAGCTGGGCCGTGGCTGTAGGTTCCCAGGGTTGTGTGCTGGACTCGTCGGCCGCCAGTCGTCGCGCGTCCACCGAAGAACGTCTCGCCAGTTCCACGCTCAGCTTTCGGCAGTTAGTCAGTTGGCCTGATGCAGGCCAAACTGCCCGCATCCTGGGCCAATATTTGTCGCGATCCGTGCCGTACCCGGCGCGGACCGAGTATCACTCGTGGGCGTCGAGCTGGTTGACGAAGCTTGATCGGACAAGTGGTCATATGTCGTGCATCACCATCGCAATGACCGAGACTTTGACTCTGTTGTTTGAGGGCGACAGTTGTGGCCTCAGAGGAAAGATCCAGGAAAACGATGCAGAGTTGTTCCGACGGGCCCGTATAACTCTGTCTACTAGCCGAGCGACACTGCCCGGGTGGCGCGACGCGACGATCGCGTCGAAGCGAATGCGTTCGGGCCACAACGCCCTCGCGATTCAGGTACCCAGTTGTTACCGTTTTGCTTGGGGCCGTTCGGGCGTGATGCACCCGACGCCTATACAGGCGTTAGATGTTGACACCGTAGTCGCGTGCGATGCCGGCGAGTCCGGAGGCGTAACCCTGGCCGATGGCGCGGAACTTCCATTCGCCGTTGTGACGGTAGACCTCGCCAAAGAGCATTGCGGTTTCGCTGGAAGCGTCTTCGGTGAGGTCGTAGCGAGCCAGTTCTATACCGGTGGTGCTGTCAACGACCCGGATGAAGGCGTTGGTGACCTGTCCGAAGGACTGGCCGCGGGTGTCGGCGTCGTGGATCGACACGGGGAAAAAGATGTTGGTGACGTTCGCAGGAACTGCGGAGAGATCGACGTTGATCGATTCGTCGTCGCCGTCTCCCTCGCCGGTGAGGTTATCGCCAGTGTGCTCGATCGAACCATCGGGGGACCGGAGGTTGTTGTAGAAAACGAAGTGAAGGTCGGAAAGCACCTTCCGGTCTTGGCCGGTGGCGAGGGCGCTCGCGTCAAGGTCGAAGGGTGCGCCGGTGGTTCCGCGGGCGTCCCAGCCGAGTCCAACAGACACCGTTGTTAGGTTCGGTGCTGCCTTCGACAGGGAAACATTGCCGCCTTTGGCTAGGGTGACGCCCATGGTGGTCCTTTCGAGACTGCGGACGACGACCAGATCGGCGTCCTGGTGTTCGATGTTCGCCCTCACAATAGCCATAGCATCCGACCTTGTCGTTGAAGCGGACTACCCAGAGGTCAGCGGTGCTCGTTCGATGAGCGCTCAACCCAAACACGGTGGACGGGGTCTCCGTGATCGCGAAGACTGATGACGCGGACCGGTAACGCACGACACCACCGGACCGACTACCCCTCTGGGTATCCCGGCATACGCATGAGTGAGAGGGAAACACGGTGGAGGGTACGACGGCCTCAACGGCCAGATCGTTAACCATGCAGCATCGGCAAGCCTTCCTTCGTCTGCCGAGATGGACTGGGGTCGGGAGTCTGGAACAGAGATGTGGTCCCTGTACGCCACGCCACACGCACCATCGTGTGTTCCTTTCGTCGCCTCGAGGTCTGCCGGTCTCGAATCCTCCCTGGTCGAAATCGAGCGCGATGGCGTGCTCATCAAACCGGTGCGGTGCCATCGGGGAGGCGAGTGCACAATCGTTACCACATTTGCGCATCCAACTTCGAGGCTTCGGCGACCTGCCCGAGTCAAGCTTGCTGAACGCCTCATTGCAAGTTCTGTTGTCGAAAAAGTCTGCTGCCTCTTGTCATTCGTTTGATATACGCGCCGGGTCTCAAGGTGCGCCGTATCTATTGATGTCCCTTGGCTACGGCATTGGCGGGCACGCCTTGGTGGGCCCGTTCACAATGAAGCTGGCACAGCTTCTGGAGATTGCCGCTCTTAACGTGTCCGAGCCGCCACTGACTACGGTGCGGGCGCCATCGTTGGCTGACCCGAAGCCCGCTCGGTCAGGAACTCGCGCTCATCGATATCGTGGGCAATGGTCGTCGCGTGCTTCTTCATCGAGTGACTTTGGTCGGTCTCTCGAAGAGCCACGCGGTGGCCGCCGTTTGGGCTACGACACGCCGGTCATGGTGTGACCTGCTTCGTACCTAATCTTCGTGGACGCCACTGGAAGATGCTGTTATCTGCCGCTTGGTAACCGCAAGGCATGCGCTAAGTTCACGCTAGGTGTAGAGACAACAACGACGGGCGGGACCATGGCAGTGGACGATTTCTTTCCGGTGTTTGCAGACTGGGCTCGGAAGAAGGGTCTGAAGGAAGCTGAGACAAAGTTCCGCCCGATTCTGGAAGCTAGTGCTCTCGCGGAGTACGTGGCGGAATACAACCGTCGGGTGGCGCAGGTCGACACTGAAGTCCCGACTGTGCTCGCTGGGCCCCGTGACCCTTGGTATCCGGGTCCAAACGAAGAAAGCGACCATCACTGGCCAACGCTGAAAAAGTTCTTCGAGGACAAACTGGAGTGGAAACCCGATCGCGTCGCTACTCTTGATCGTGCGTCAAGCAAGGTGGTTGCCTATACGCCCCAACCTAACACCCAGGTTTGGAACTCAAAAGGCTTAGTCGTTGGATATGTGCAAAGCGGAAAAACAACTAATTTCACGGCGGTAATCGCGAAGGCTGCCGACGTCGGCTACAAGCTTGTAATTGTATTGTCCGGTATCCACAACGGCCTTCGTCGCCAGACACAGGAACGGCTTGACCAACAGCTCAAAGAGCTTTCCCCGCATTCGTGGCTTACCCTGACGGATCAGAACGACGACTTCTATGCCCCCACGACTCAGTCGACTGCACTATTGCACGGTCATCATGACAAGGTGGCGCTATGTGTGGTCAAGAAGAACGTTAGAGTGCTGAAGAGGCTCGATCAGTGGCTTGCTCCCGCCGCAAAGGCGCGAGTGCTCTCAGATCTGCCTACTTTAATTATTGATGACGAAGCAGACCAAGCAAGTGTCGAGACGAAAGCCATTAACCCGCTTATTCGCCAGATACTCGCAAAGCTTCCTCGATCTACGTATATCGGATATACAGCGACTCCATTCGCGAATGTGCTTATCGATCCAACCGGCGACGACCTATATCCCAAGAACTTCATACTGAATCTGCCAGAACCGAAGGGCTACTTTGGTACTCGAAGAGTTTTTGGGCGGGACGCCGTTGAAGGGGAGGAGTCTTCGGGGACCGATCTCGACGGTTACGACATGATTAGGCGGGTCGATGACGCAGAGATCGACCTCTTGCGTCCCGTGGGTAAGAAGGCGGCTGTCGACTTCACCCCTGAGATCACGAAGAGTCTGACCGACGCGTTGCGCTGGTTCTGGCTCGCAACGGCAGCCCGGCGGGCCAGGAACGACTTTGGTCACTCCACCATGCTGGTTCACACAGCGGTCAAGATTTCCGTGCACGAAAGCTATCGTGACCCGATCCTTGCTGTGCAGGACGACATTCGCAGAAAGCTGGCAGCGGGCAACCCTGAGCTACTCGATGAACTCGGGAAACAGTGGGCGTCGGAAACCGGCCGAATCCCGGCTAACGAGATTGGCGGCCTCACTCCCGTCACGTTCGGGGACGTACTCGCACAACTTCCCGGGGTATTAGAGAAGTCACGCCTAATTCTTGACAACTGCCGTAGTGACGACCGGCTCGATTATTCAGAGCCTGGCCAGATTGCTATTGCCGTTGGGGGCAACACCCTCAGTAGAGGCCTTACCCTTGAGGGGTTGGTTGTTAGTTTCTTCGTCAGGGCTGCTCAGGCCTACGACACACTACTGCAGATGGCAAGGTGGTTTGGGTTCCGTCCAGGATACGAAGATCTTCCGCGAATTTGGATGACCGACCAGTTATGTGAATGGTTCAGGCATTTGGCTACTGTGGAGCATGAAATTCGTCTTGATATTGATCGATACGAAGAGCAGGGCCTAGACCCTACTGAGTTCGGTGTGAGAATTAGAACGCATCCGGTCTTGCGTGTAACAGCCAAAATGGGTGCTGCGCGGCCCGCCTATTCTTCATATAGTGGCCGGCGCGTGCAGACTCGCTATTTCAAGGCAAACGATGTGGAATGGCTACGGCGCAATAAGGATGCAGCGGACGCACTTGTTGCGGCGGTGCGAACCGAAGGAGCTGAGCAAGAGCTAGTTGAAACGGGACCGGTCGTTTACCGCGATGTTTCGGCGGATCTCGTTCTGAACTTCCTTAAGGATTACACGTCTCATGAAGACTCTCCAGATCTGGACCCAGAACTCATTGCCAAGTATCTTCGGCGCCAACGAGAGCAGGGTTTCCTCGACTTGTGGAACGTTGCAGTAATGGCGGGGGACAAGAAGTCGGAGACAGGTGTGGTTCGACTCGGTGGTGTCGACTTCAATCGGATCATAAGATCGCGACTTGACGACCCGGGTACAGATCGTGCAGACATCAAGACGCTAATGTCGAAGGACCATCGAGTTGTCGATTTCCTTGATCCGAGGGAGGCCAGGAAGCTTTCCGAGGTCGCCCTCATGGAGGCTCGTGACAAGGATCCGGGCCAAAGATACAAGGGCCTCCTGTTGCTTTATCCGATCCAGCCACTCTCTGAACCGGATGCGAACAATCTGAAGTCTCGCAGGGCGCTCGGTGCTGAAGATGATGTAATCGGCATGGCCATGGTGTTTCCGGGTAGTGCGGAAGAGAAGAGTAAAGTTCCGAGCACCTACATTAGCGTCGACCTTTCTGAGGTCGATATCGAAGTCGAACCAGCTGAGTTGGAAAGCCTGACCGGTAGCGGTGAGGACGTAGCGTGAACCCCGTGACCACATGGGTGAAGGAGCTTTCGCATTGCTGGCCGGTTCTCGCGCCAAGTGGGCTTGAGGTGGCGAGCGCACCGCTGCCGCTTATGACGGCGAACGGACAGTGTCGAGTGGCGGTCGACGGTGCCGGAGCGAGACATCTCCTCATTCCGCTCGGGCCCTCGGAGCGACCAAGCCTAGGAGACGAAGAAGGTGCGGTTACCGTCCGCGTTCGCACTCACAGTTTCGGCACCGGACCAACGAGGTACGTCGACATTTCTTGCTTCCGGCTGGACCTGTTCGATTTGTTTGACGATGTTCTTACGGACGTGCTTGTGGCGATAGAAGCTGCCATGGAAAGCCCTGCTGAGACTGCGATAGCGGTGGTTAACAGGTGGCGTTCGTTGCTCCAAATTCGGTCAAGGCGCGTCCTTACTTACGTTGGGCAGCTGGCGCTCTTCGGAGAGTTGTTTGTTCTCAAGATGACCGAGGAACGCAACAGGGTCAGGATCAGTAGCTGGCGGGGTCCGCTTCGTGAACCCCACGATATTGTTTTGGATGATCGTGCGGTCGAGGTTAAGACCGTTGGTCTGGCCTCGACATCGATCGAGATTCACGGGGTTCGACAGTTAGAGCCTCCAGGGGTTCCGCTTGCCCTCGTGGTCGTCTCGGTGGAGGAAGATCCCGATGGGAGGACCTTGCCCGAGCTCGTTACCAGTCTCTTGGATACTGTTGACGATCGATCCGAAGCAATCCGAAGACTGGGTGCAGTGGGTTACACGGTACGCGATTCCGAGCATTATAAGCAGCGCTTCTCGGTACCAACGGTCGAGCACGTAGAAGTGTCTGACAATACGCCGAGGATTGTGCCGAGCACGTTTGCCGCTGGTGGAGTTCCCGGGGGTGTTGACAGGTTGGTCTACAGCGTCGAGTTGAGTTCGCTGCGATCGTGGTTGACTGCGGGCGAGCCTGCACTAAGGGATTGGTTGGGAACCGAAAAGTCATGAATCGATCAGAATGGTGGTCGCAGCCTGTAGCAGCCGAAGGATCCACCGCGTCGGAGGGCATTCGACGGCAACTTGGGAAGCCGCAACTGGATCCACTGTCGGTTTTGGTGCGGGAGACCGCCCAAAACTCCTGTGACGCTGCATTGCCGGGTGGTGGCGATATCAATTTCGATATTCGTCTTCACCAACTTTCTGGACGCCGACTCGAGGCGTGGCGTGACTTCTTGCTCCCGGAGCCTCCTGGATCGAATCTGGGAGTCGAGAAGGCGATGTCAGGTTCTCCGATGGTCATGTTGATCGCGGATCGTGGAACAACCGGACTTGGTGGGCCGCTTAGGGCCGACGAGCCCGCGTTGGATGGTGAGCGGCCTGACTTCGTAAACTTCATCCGCAATGTCGGCGAGCGCAAAGCTGTCAATTTGGGTGGTGGATCTTATGGCTTCGGCAAAGGGATTCTCTATAACGTGAGTCGCTGTCACATCGTCGTAGCGGACAGCGTTTGTATCTTTCGGGGCAAACGCCAACGGCGGCTCATCGCTGCTGCGCTCGGCGACGGATTTTCACGCGACGGTGTGCGCTACACCGGTAGGCATTGGTTGGGTCTGCATGAAGCAGGTTTTGCGCGCGCCCTCCTCGACGACGAAGCTGAGAAGCTCGCATACGCCCTCGGATTGCCCCGGTTCCATGAAAATGAAACTGGCACAACGGTAGCCGTTGTAGATGCAGACCTTGGCCGACAGATCAACGAAGCTGGGAAGGAGCAACCGCGGGACGCGGACAGTGCTGCCGAATTCATACTCTCGACTATGATGTGGAACCTATGGCCGCACATGCTAACGGGTCGACCCAATCGATTGGTGTGCACGGTCAAGCGCGACGGATTTGCGCTCGATGTTCCTGACCCAGAATCACTTCTGGAGCTGCGTCCATTCGCCAAGGCCTATCGAAAGTTGTCGAAGGATGGCGAGTACGAGGTTCCGGTTCGCAAGACAGCTCCCACCGAGATTGGCAGATTCGCACTCGTGAAGGACATGGCTCCAGTGCGTGCGTCAAAGTTACTAGCGGCAGCAGCACCCTTCCAAGGTAGAGCCCACCACTGCGCTCGTATGCGTCACGCGGACCTCGTTGTTGACTATGTTGCCGGTGATGCGCCAACGGACGAGTCCTTGCAATACGGCGCCGTCTTTCGTGTCAGCGAACAGGCTGATCAGCACTTCGCAGACGCGGAACCACCCACACACGACGATTGGGTAACGAACGGTCTCCAGGGCACAGCGCGAGGTGTGGTCCAACTTGCTAAGGGGTTCATAAAGAACAAGCTCACTGGACATGCGGGAGAGGCAGCCAGTCCTGCGAACTCGACAGCAGAGCCGTTGGCAGCGTTGTCGGGGCGCTTGTCCGGTTTGGTCGCGGGTACACCCGGTGACGGGGCGATCGGACGCGGTGATGGTGACACCCGTTCGGGAAGGAAATCGTCACGGTCGACTGGCGGTCCTAGGTTCGCAGTGGGTCCAGCGTTAGTCGAGGAGGACGGGAGGCCCGTCATCCTGGCGACTGTACAGATGCCAACGTGGGCTTCAATTCACACAGTGATCGTTGAGCCGTTCATCGTGGTGGACGGCGGTATCGAAGACCCAAACGAATTTAGACTCGCCCCGACAGTCGTTGGTTGGCGGGGCGTTGAGTCAGGTGAAACCCGTGAAGGCGCATCTATTTCGATAGATCGAATGGATGAGCGACGTTGGCAGCTTAGAGTCGTCCCGGTGGACGACGCTGTGGTGCGGCTTAGGCTCAGAGTCCTGGAGGTGGCCGTCTCGTGAGTACGGACATCAGGCCCTACTTCGTGCCAAATGCTGATGATGTCGCTGCGACACCGTGGCGTCGACTTGTCGATGACGAATGGGAAGAGCTCGATGAGTTCGTAGAGGACTGGGACTATCGAACCTATCTGCGTCTGCGGTGTTCGTTGTCGGCCGACGCCTCACAGGTCCGTGCAGCAGCCCACTTGACTGACGGAAGCCCCCTTGCCTGGTACTGCGGCTGGTACGCGACAGATACCCGGCTAGTTGCTCCATCGGTGCGAACCGATTTCAAGTCAGGCCCAGTTGACGTGGACCTAATTGTGGACCCAAATTGCGCGGGGACAACAATCGCCATTACGAGAAGGCTGGTCTTGGAGCGTGACAGGCTCGGGGCCCGTCCGGGCGAAGTCAAGCGAGCCGGGAGTGTGTTGTGGCAGGACCAACGATTGTTGAGACTGACCGGAACAGCCGCGATGTTCCCAACCGAGATCGTAGATTTCGCTGCGATCGGAAAGGACCCGCGCGCGAGTTGGTTCTTGGAGTTACCGCTCTCTGCGGATGAGCCCGCGATGGGATCGATGATCTTGCTGATCAATCAGGCAGACAAAGAGTTGGTCGCTGCCGTTACTCGTACGAAGCGCCACAGTGAACGGCAGGAAGCATTGATCCAAGGGATGGAAGAGGGGTTGGCTGAGGAAATTGTGAGATGGGCGCTCGCGCGGTGGGATGAGCTAGAGGGCTCTGACCTGGATTCGTTCGGATTCTCAGCGAGAATTTTGACTCAGCGCATCCTTACCGACCCGGTCGCGTGGGCGAGTGAGGACGGAATGAATTCGATGGCCTTAAGGGCAGCCGTCGTTAGTGGAGCACGCGTGATCGGCTTCGGGAGGTCGTTCACATGACCTACCTCTGGCCGAGGCTAAGTGCAGCGTTTGGTACTAGCGCTTTTGACAAGTTTAGTGGGAAGTCGGTAAGTGAACTCAAAGGCCTTGCACGAGATCATCATGCACACGTTACCTACGCGGCAACTGGGGGTACCCGTGTTACGAAAAGTCAAGCTGGCGCGCTCGCTGAGAAGCTTCGTGAGATCGGTGAGGCATATGGATATCCAGAGGCGCCGAACAATACTCAACGGATCGGGTTCGACCGCGCTGCAGCTGAGCTGATCTACACGACAATGGACATTACCTCTGTCGAGGCATCAAACCGTGGGGTATGGAACTTCTTGAGTATTGTCACTCTTCCCGATCTGACAATGTGGCGTTTTGAGGATCGAAACATCGAGCGTTGGATCGCACGCGATTTAACCCGCCACATGTTTTCTAGACTGTGGTGGCAGGGAATGACATTTGCGATTCCAACTCCGGACGGGCCAGACTTCAGCCTATTAAGAGCGTTGACGGAGAGTGACTTGAACCAGATAACCGAGCGGCGATCGCTGGGAGGTAACCCGAGACTTGCTCAGGCGCTTGCTCGTATCGTGACGGAATCTGAGGCCGGAGGTGGCAGGCGCGAATTGATCCGAGATGTGACACCAGCCCTTCGTCGAATGCTCGCGTTTGTCGACTTCTCGACCCTAAGTAACGATCAAATTGACGATCATGTAAGGGAACTCATTTCGAGAAGTGTTGCGCGACTGAGAGTCTAGATTTTCCGGGGCGTGCCGGGCTGCGTGTATAACTCGCTTGGTTTGATTGGGTGTTTGGCCACCCCGTGAGATCGTGAGCGGCATCTTCTTGAAGATGCCGACGCGTCACCGGCGGTGAACCGACAGCTTTTGGGAAGAACGAGGTTTGCCAAAAAATTGGGTTGGCTGAAGATCGAACGAGTCGTCGCCCAGCTCTCCTGCGTGTTCTACGAGTATCCCATCCCGTGTATCAAGGTTGATCGAATGAAATATCCATATTGAGTAGTGTGAGGAGTGGGTGCGAGAAAACGAAATTTCGCCAGCTGTAACGAAAAATTGAGGCTCTGGGGCTCTGGTTCCTTTAACCTCAATGTATAGCGTTGGCTCGGCGTCGTTCTGAATCTGGATATCAAATCCGGGATTATTATGAGGCATTCGCTCGACTAGCGAGTTAGGGAACCGGCGGCATGCTTCCTCGACGGCCAAGGACATCGCCAACTGATCGACTGCGATTGTCGCGGCTGGGTCTGCATAGACGTAAGCGGTGCTTGCGACATGAAAGTACTGCCCGGATCGGCAGATGTCGTCGAAAGAATTTTGGTCGATCACGCGAACGCCGGGCTGAAAGTAGAACCCTACCGATTTGCGATTGTTCGCCTCTGGCTCTCGATACGTGCGACCTTCCTTGAATTCGACCGGAATCTCGAAGGGTTGGTAGTTGGTAATTGTGCACGAATATCGATCGCCGGTTTGTGAAATCGATCCGATAATTCCGCTGCCGAGGTAGACGGGTACCTGGGTGGCGCCGCTGGCGCGCCGCCTGCCGCGATAGTAAATAAATGGAACGCCAGGCCTAATCAAATTCTTGTACTTGTTTGGGAATTGGTAAACTGCCCCGAGTGTGTCGGAGTACTCGTGCTCGGAGAGGTTCACTTCATTTTGTGTGAGAACGAGTGGCATTGATTAACCTCCTGCTCGTGGCACGGATCGCTTGATACTTCTTGTGGTTACTGAGTGGTCAAAGTGCTTGCAAGCAGTTTGCCGATTGCATTGCCGAGGGGAATTGGAACGGCGTTTCCTATCTGTCGGGCGATTGCAGTCTTTGATCCCACCCATTGATAGTCTTCTGGGAAGCCTTGGAGTCGAGCAGCTTCATAATGGGTGATCGCACGATTCTCGGTTGGATGAATATACCGACCCTTTTCAGGTTTGAAGAACTCAGTCCGGATTGTGACTGATGGTCGATCCCACCTCAGGCGGCCCATGACATCCCCCGAACCCGTCGTGTGTTTGCGCCAGCAGTCGGACAAAAGGTCATCGGGAATGTCGAACCGATTGCCGCCAGTAGGGATGGTAGCGAATCGTGCGCGCGACAAGTCGGTGTAGTTGCGCGTGAGGTGCAGCTCGCTTGTCTTGAATGCGCCGGCGAACGTCCGGCCTTGAAATTCAACGAACCGATCGGGAAGCTCGCGCTGTGAAACAGCGTGTGGTATCCCGGCAAGGGCATCGGCCACCGTCATAGGCGAACCTTCGGATGTGGTAGCGGGCAATCCTGGATCGCGGAGATCTTTGTGCCAACCGACCACTACGATCCGCTTCCTTGCTTGGGGTGCGCCGTAGTCTGCTGCATTCAGGACATGTGGAGTAAAGCTGTACTCGGCAAGTTTGCCGCCCTTCTGGGCCGCTGCTTGGAAGAGCTCGAACTCAGGGGAACTGAGGAACTGTGGAACGTTCTCTAACACAAAGTACTGCGGCTGTGCAAGTCTCACAGTTTCCGCATAGTGGTGCCACATGCGGTTACGTGCGTCGGTAGCGTCTTGCTTCCCGAGCGCGGAGAACCCCTGGCACGGTGGCCCTCCGACCACCACATCAACCGCGGGTACGTCCTCATTTACTAGCCAGTCCTCGATCTTGCCTGGATAGACAATGTCACCGAAGGTGGTTCTGTAGGTGGCGGCCGCGGCAAGGTCCATTTCAACGGCCCGGACTGTGTGAAACCGCTTATCCGACTGATGCAAACCAGCAGTAAGACCGCCTGCGCCAGCGAATAGATCGAGAACCCGGAAAACCTGCGATGACATGGGCATGCGGTAACAATAGCGGCATGCACCGACGCAGGTTGAGCACCCACACCGGCGTTCCGTCGGTACGCGCCCGTTTGTTGGCAAGAGGGCGCTGGAACGTTCGTCCTGGCCACGGGTAACGGCGGGTGCGACGGTTTGTAGGGTCACGCCTGTGGCGCTGACTGGTCTTGGTCGACTATGCCGTTCATGTGGGTCAGCTCACGTTCAACGGACTTGCGATCACGAACGATGACATTGTCCGTCGAACCTGGATTTTAGATGGCCGTCTAGTGGGTGTCCCGCAAGTACAGGGCGCGTTTCTCACCCAACTCGGACTTGTTCCGATTGACCGCCGAACACTGTCGGCTGTGCAGCAACCTGGAGATGAACCCGCGTCGCGCCACGACGGTGATGCAGTTGTGCGCACGCAGCCTCGCCTTTACCGCCCAGGTCACGAGTTCCTGATCGACATGACGAGGTAGGCGTTGGGCATTTTGCCTAGCCATCACCGCGGGCCTCAATCCGGTCACCATTGGAGACTTTTCCATGCCCATGGACCTGAGTGTTGACCCGATCGTGCGCTAACGCAACGTCGAGTGCCGGGAGTAGATATTCGGTGCACGGTAATCAAGAAGATCGCCTGTTCGAGTCCACGTCGAGTCGGGACTCTCGCGGACGTTCTGAAACCGTCGTCACGCGCGATTGCACAGGGTTAGGAGTCCTTTTCCGCTTGACGATCCAAGTTGTCTCTTCCAAGCGCCCCACCGGACGCGCACCGGAAAAGCATGTCCTCAGACGGAAGTTGTCGGGCTGCGCTCTGCGTATCGAGATTATGAAGGATCGCAATTAGTCCGCATTACTCACCAAGCGGTGGAGGACATCTTGTGTCTCTTCGTCCGTCGAGTAGATGACCGTGCCCACCATCCCGCGAGTGAGGAGCACCTTGTAGACGTTGCGTACCAGTCTGTTGAATCTCACATCGTCGACCCTTTTCGCGTTCCGCATGTCGGGGTCGCGATTGGCGGAGCGAACAGTTGTGAACTGGCCGTCGCGCCACACGAGATCGGGTCCGAGGATGACGCCATTCCAGTCGTACTCGAATCCCTGCGCGGTGTAGACGCAACCGACTTGGTCGAATCCGCCGTCCTCGGTGGCCCACAACGGTGCTGGTGGTGCGGCTCCGACACGTCTGTCACTCTTACTGTTCCAGGGCCGTGACCAGTTACCAATCTGGACATCGGCGGGAAGTGAACCGTCCTTGTTCGGGTCACTCCACGGCCAGCAATAGCCGGCCGTCATTCGGGAGGTGTAGCCGCGCTCTTGTTGCTGTGAGAGGAGATGTTCCAGTTCCTGCGGTGTATCGGCGACGCGAACCGCGAACTGCGGATCGCCTCGCCACGGGTAGGGTCCACCCTCGACAAGCCCGAGGAGGCGCTTGACCCACAACACGTACTCCTCACTGCCACCGCAACGGAATTGTTCGCCGAGGTGGACGTGCTGCGTCTCGAGGCCGATCGTCTTGGCGTGACGCTGGATCTGTTCGAGTGAACCCATTTCGCCGGGACGAACCACCTGATGTTCATCCAGGAGGAATACCGGTACGCGAGCGGCGGCGATCAGCTCGTCGATCTGGGGGCGGTCGGTTCGCAGTTCCGCCTTGGTGTACCGGTCAACGGACGTTTCACGGATGCGGTGGGCCTCGTCCAGCACAAGCACGTCGAGCCCGTTGCGGTCTGCGGTCATGAACTGGTTGAAGTACTTGAACATCTTCTGCACTCGAGGGGCGCGTGCGCCGGCCACCTTGCGGAGAGTCTGCGTGAATGATCGGGACCCGGTTGCGTGCAGGACCGTTCGGCCACGTCGAGCGAGTTCACCGACGAGTGACAGCGCGATCACACTCTTGCCGCTTCCCGGCCCTCCGGTGACCACGATGATGCGTTTTCCGTCGTTGGCCCGCGCCTGTTCGACGGAATGCAAGACCAGGTCGACCGCGAGCTGCTGCTCGCCTAGCAGATGGAACTGTGGTCGGTCGCGGACTTCGGCGGCTGCAACTTTGAGGAGCTGTTGGGAGGGCGCAACCGCGGAGCGGATCAGGGTGTCGCCCGCGGTGTGGCCCGTCGTGGCGGACAAACGCGTCTTGAGAAACGTGAGCATGTCGCCCCGGTCCGCTGCGGTGAAGAGCCGCGCGGTGGTGGTTGCAGGAAAGGCTCGCAAATCCGCAACTGCACCCGGATCTGTGGCGTTGTGGAGGTACGCGATTCCTGCGAGCGCGTCAGGCTGGTCGGCGAGGGTTTTTGCGAAGTCGGCGAGGTACTCACAGTAGGCCTTCACTTGCGCAACGGGGTGCAGCTTCGGCCCGCCAGGCATGCCGGGTACTTCGACGAGTTCCGCGCTGTTCTCGTAACGATAGGCTGTAGACCACTGTTTGAGTTCGACTACGACGTACGACGGCGCGCCTGTTTCCGGATGGGTGCCGGCGAGCACGACGTCTGCTCGCTGCGAAGTCAGCGGAAGGTGGTACTCGACAAGCATCTCCACGCCACCCAGACCTGCGTCGGCTAAGTCGCGGGCCAAGACCGGAAGACTGCGGCTCCAGGACTTCTGCTCGGCTTCGCTGGCACGGTGGCCGGTCCTGAACAGCATTTGTTCCAGTAGCTGTTCAGCCAGGGACTCGGGATGAGCCATGCCGACAATTCGGTCGGCAGAGGTACGAAGCAAGGTCACAGTGGGGTCCCCCGGGCAGCACGAATCCAGTCGTGCGGGTGGGGGCATGTCCGTAGCTGCGAATCGCAGCGGAAGTCCGTCGGGCCGCAACACTCAGATTAGCTGAGTTGCATCGGCGGCTCGTGCAGCGGTGTGCCATGTCAGCCGAAGGACCCGCGAAGTCCCAGGAGTGGCTGCTTCCACCAATTGGCTGCCAACACGCCACGTTCGGACGAAAGTGTCAATCTCTGTCTCGGACGCGGCTCGCGGTGGACACAGACCCTGTGGTCAGGGGCGTTGGGGCCGATACTGTAGGCGACTATCGGACGCCGGGTGGCCTGCCTTCTGTGGGACGCTCGGCGGTGACCAGTTCGACAACACCATCGCTCGCGCCCGCACCTCCGACGTTGCTGGCAACTGCCAGGCTGTAGTGGTCGGTGCCGCGGCCCGGACGTAGCCCTATGTCCGCGATTTCTCGCGACCAGCAGGGTGCAGCGCGACGAGCGACATCAGTTTTCCCCCAGTTCTGTGTACTTCGTAGCCCTGCCCCGTGATTTCTCTTCCGGGTACTTCTTGTCGTTCAACTCGACCTTTTTCCTCACGACTTCGGCGAGGTCGATGTCCAGGACCTCAGCCAGCCGCAGCAGGTAGATGAATACATCGGCGACCTCTTCCTCGACATGCGCACGCGACTTCGCATCCTGACCGACTGCTCCGCTTTGCTCGGGAGTCAGCCACTGAAAGATCTCGGTGAGCTCGCCTACTTCGCCGCTGAGTGCCATCACAAGGTTCTTCGGGGTGTGGAATTGAGACCAGTCTCGGCGCTCGGAGAAGTTCGATACCAGTGACTGGAGATCTTCGATTCCCATGCAGAATTCTTATCACGCTCATCGGTTGAGCTCGACCGGGCACGACAGGCGGATCTGGGGGCATGCCTCTCCAGGCGATCCCCGCGAGCGAGATGTGAAATCTCCGGAGCTTCGATCGACAAGTGCACGTCGGCGGCGGACACGCGCTGCGGGCGCAAGACAATCGGCGGACCCGAAAGGATGAGTGCTTTGCAAGGGCGAGGAGTGACGTCGACCCTGACTGTTGTTGACGGATGGTCCGCTTCACAACGTACCGTTGCGGAACACGTTCGATCGGTTCTGGCGTTCCGAACCATAGCCACACCAGTGACGTGGTCGCCGACCCGACGCGGTGTGGGGCGTCGAGCAGCAGTTGCTACCGGATCGTCAGCACCGGCGGAAGCCTTTCGCCCGGGTCGTGACGTCCTGTTGGTCTTCAGGGCGGTCGCCGGCGTGGATGGCCGATCTAATGCGCCGCCGCATCCGCCTCCACGAAGACTGCAGGCGTTCTGGCGGGGCCGGCTCAGGCCGTGTGCGGCTCGTAGTCGCGTACCCCGCGCCAGAGAAGTGAGCCGACGGGCAAGGAGGCGAACACCCCTTCCGCCGCGGATGAGGTCCGTCGATACAGCAGCGGGAGCCGCGTAGCGCGTGCAATCTCTGTGAGGTGTGGTCGCTCGAGCGCTCGGTCGACATGGGCGCGAACCGGGATGCTCGCCGACTTGTCCAGGTTGCACCGGCTGTCTGCCGCGACGAGGTTGGCGACACCGTCGATCGGGATCATCGACCACGCCACCACGTGATCAATATGGACGTCGTCGGCCATCCGCCTGTCGCAGTAGAAGCAGAGGTCGTCCTGGAGGTCACGCAAGGGTTCCACCAGGGACCGCAACGCCGTGCGATCCGTGCCGAACAGGAAGCCGTCCAGGTCTTCCGCGTCGAGTTCAGCGCGGTTGAAGGCGACGACGTCGTGGGTCCATGCGGTCCGGATGAAGGCGCGAAGTAGTGCGGAGGTGCGGCGCAGGCCCTCCGGTATGCCGGGCCGCAGGGTGATCGTGCCGATGCGGTCGACATCGCCCACCGTCATCTTCTTGTGGAAACCCGATGCGTCGAAGAGGAAGTCGTCACGAGTGCCACGATCGCGCACGTGGGGGACCGTTTGAAGATGCGTGAGCGGCTGTTGCGCGACGGTAAGTCGCAGTGACCGGATGAGTCGTACGTAGTCTGGGTGCTCCGCTTCGCGTGCGGCCTCGGCGGTTCTCAAATTCTCGGCGGCCAGCTGGATACGAACGTCGGCGATACGGTCCGGTATCGATCGGCCGCTCTTGTTCTGAGACAGCCGGCCACGATCGTTGAAGACGCGCACCTGAGGCCAGTAGTACGCCACGATTCGATGCGTGATCTCGTTGACAGGCACTGTGAGACTGCCGTCCGGGGCGGCCGTGTTCTCCACGCAAATATCGACCAGCGCGAGCAACGTCGCCAACTTGTAGGTCGATTCACGACGCCCGGACTCGAGGAGCTGTACTACGCGACCGGCGACGTCGACTGGGTCGAGTGGTGTCACTCGCGCCACGTTACGTCAGCGGTCGGAGTGATTGGACGGCGGTTGAATTCCGCACTGCTGATTCATGTGCTCGAGAGATACGGTCAGACAACCGATACCGCGGCGGTGGTATCGGTGTTATCAAATGAGCGGTGAACAAATTGCGATGAGTTCGGTCGCAGTCGGGGGGATGTCGGTTCGGTCGGCTGAGCCCGTTCGCTTGCCCCACGTTCGGATCCGCACCCACTTCATCGAAGGAACGACTTCCATGACTCAGCCCCAGTACCCGTACGGCGACCAACCTCAGCAGCCGTATGGGCAGCAGCCCTCGGCGCATCCAGGTCAGAACTTCGGGCCGGGGTCGGCGATGCAACAGCCGGCGGCGTACGGCTACCACCCTGTGACGGGATTGCCGTACTCGCACAAGACGAAGCTTGCTGCCGGGCTGCTCAGTATCTTCTTCGGGTACTTCGGTGCCGGGCGCTTCTACGCCGGCCACACCGGGCTGGGGTTCGCGATGCTGATCGTGAACATCGTGCTCACGGTCGTCAGCCTGGGAATGTGGCTCTTCGTCGCGTGGATCTGGCCCGTCATCGATGGCATCGTCCTCCTCGCAGGCGAACCGAAGGACAAGAACGGACTCCCTCTGAGGTAGTACCGATGATGAAGCATTGTGTTTGGGTTGCCGTGCTTGCGGTCGTACTGACCGCGTGCGGTGGCAATACGTCCGCGCCACCGCCCGCAGCTACGGCAACATCGGCGGCCCCTATGCCAACGACGACTGCAGCAGCAATTTCTCCAAGCCCGACGGATGCGCCACCACCGGCACCGGTTGTCACGGAAGCCAGCGAGGCAGTGGCGACCCTGGAGCAGGTCGAGGAGGAGCCTTTCGTCGTCGAGTGCTACGAGGGCACGCCCGGACCGGCTCTGTGGAGCGATGGTACGACGTCCTTCTCTCAGTGGTGTTTCGATCAACTCGGCGGCGAGCGCTATCTCGAAAGCGAACGGCAAGCCAATGCGTTCGAATGTGACGGCGTCACTTGCCGCAATCCGTACACCGGCGGTTCGTACCCGGACCCGGCAGCGATTGCCTCGGACGTTGAAGAGCGAAGCCGAGCCGATGCCGAAGCGAGTGGCTGTGCGACCGGAGGCTGCCTCGAGGCATACCGCGCATGCCGCGACGGTCTGGTCAGCGGAGATGGCTGCGCCTACTGGGGATTCTAAGGACTATCTGCGTGGTGGTGCGGTCGGTTGTGGAGAGCGACTCGAGGCGATGCCTGCCATCCTGCTGATGGCGCCGGCTGTAGCTCACCGACAGGAGGTGATCTTTCGCCCAGGCGACACCCTCAGGGGGCGGCGGTCAGCGTCGTGCGGGTCAGGCTGTGCCCCATCCGTTCCCGCTTGGTCGCGAGGTAGTGAATGTTGTGGTCGTTCGGTGCCATCTCGAGGGGTGTCGTTCCGGCGATCGTGATGCCGGCCGCGGTGAGGCTTGCCGCTTTGGCGGGATTGTTGCTGAGCAGGTTGATGCGGTCGATGCGCAGGTCCCGCAGGATCGCGGCGGCGTCGGCGTAGTCGCGGGCGTCGATCGGCAGGCCCAGGTGCAGGTTCGCGTCGACAGTGTCGAGACCCAGCTGGTCCTGGAGTTGGTAGGCGGCGATCTTCGCGGCCAGTCCGATGCCGCGACCCTCGTGCCCGCGGAGGTAAAGAACAACGCCGGCGCCGGCGTCGGCGATCCTCGCCAGCGCGCCGGACAGTTGATCGCCGCAATCGCAGCGCCGCGAGCCCAGGGTGTCGCCGGTGAGGCATTCGCTGTGGACGCGAGTCAGGGCGGTGGTGCCGGTGGGGTCGCCGAAGACCATGGCCAGGTGTTCGGTTCCGGCGGACGATCGGTACGCGATGGCGGTGAAGGTGCCGTGGTCGGTGGGGGCGGCAGCCTCGGCGCAACGTTCGATGCTCAGGGTGCGGCGCCGGTAGTTCACCAGCTGTTCGATGGTGACGACCGGGAGGTCCTCGCGGACCGCGAACGCGCGCACGGCGTCTCCGCGGAGCATGTCGCGTTTGTCTGCGGTGGTGACCTCACAGATCAGCCCGACAGGGGAGAGGCCGGCAAGGGTGCAGAGGTCGACGGCGGCTTCGGTGTGGCCGGGTCGAGTGAGGACTCCGCCGTCGCGGGCGCGCAGCGGCAAGACGTGGCCGGGCCGGGTGAGGTCGGTGTCGACCGTCTCCCGGTCGGCGAGGAGGCGGATGGTGCGCGCCCGGTCGGCGGCGCTGATGCCGGTGGAGGTGCCGGTCGCGGCGTCGACGCTGACGGTGAAGGCAGTGCCCAGCGGGTCGGTGGGATCGTCGACCATCTGGGGGAGACCGAGGGTGCGGGTTCGTTCGGCGGGCATCGCGACGCAGAAGAAGCCGGAGGTGTGCCGGAGGAAGTAGGCGGCATCCCGGGTGGTGACGAACTGGGCGGCCATGACGAGATCGGCTTCGTTCTCGCGGGTTTCGTCGTCGAGGACGAGGATCGGTTTACCGGCGCGCAGCCGGTCGAGGCACTGCTCGATGGCGTTCATGCCGGGCTCAGCTGGTGGAAGGCGGACGTGTAGAACAGCAGCGGGTCTCGCGCGTCGGTTGCTCCGAGCTCGACGACCCGGCCCACGACGAGATCGTGGTCGCCGACGGGTTGGACGAGGTCGATGTCGCAGTCGATCCACGCGTGGGCACCGGTGAGCCTCGGTGACCCGGCGTGTGTCGGCGTCCAGTCGATCCCGCGGAATTTGTCGGCGCCGCTGCGGGCGAAGGCGCGGCCGAGGTCGTGTTGGTCGGCGGAGAGGATGTTGGCGCAGAACCGTCCGTGGGCAGCGACTTTCGGGAAGGTCGTGGAGCCCTGTCCGACGAAGAACGCGACGAGGGCGGGGTCGAGGGAGACGGAGCTGAAGGAACCGACGGTCAGTCCCACGGGGTTGCCGGTGTCGTCGAGGGCGGTGACGGCGACGACGCCGGTGCAGAACTTTCCGAGGACGGTGCGGTAGGCGTCCCGGATCTCGTCGGGGGTCGTGGCGCTGATGTGCGGGGTGGTGGTTCGCATCGGTACCTTCTTCGGGCTGCGGGTGAAGAGTCGCCCTGTCGGGCGGTCGTGCTGAATGGGCCGGCGGGCCGAGCTTCCGGCCGCCGCGCTGCCGCGGCGGCCGGACAGCAGTTAGACCGACAGCCCTGTCTTGGCCCAGAACTCCTCGAACGTCGCCGAGCACATGTCGGTGCCGCGGGTGACCTTGCCGTCCTCGAAGCGGTGCGTCATCACGATCGTGGTGTCGAGTTCGAGGTCGCCGAGACGGCGGTAGGCCCGGACGTTGGCGACCACCAGGTCGTCACCGACGACGTCGACGGACACGACCTCGTTGCGGGACTCGTCGAGCTTCGCCAGGACGCCGAAGGCCTCGAGGAACTCGCCCTTCGTGTAGAGGCGCAGCGTTCCCTCGAGCGTGAAACCGGCCCACGTCATCTCGTCCGAGTACAGCTCCACGAGCGGAACCGGGTTCCCCTCGTCTGCGGCGGCGAACGCTGCCTTCAGGGCTGCGGCATTGCTGTTGGTCATGCGGACTCCATCGTCGCTTCGGAAATGTCGGCACCACGAGTCATCTGTGGTGTGCATCACCCTGCCCGCCGGGAGGGTGCGGCGGAACCGTCCAGCTACGTGGTTCGCTACGGTCACGCGCAGCCGGACCCAGCATCGCGCATTTGTGCAGGAAGACGGTACTTTCGGTGACGCCTGCGGGAGTCGAATGCGTAGAACGCACGGTCGCGGTGACACATCTTGACCCCCGAAAGTTGACAGGCGCATGACCAGCGACCACAGTGATCCAAATCTCAATTGCCGGTCCGGTGGCCGACCGGGCTCGAGTCCAGAAGGGACCTTGTGAACGCTGACGAGTGGGACGAGATTCGCCGACTCCACAGGCAGGGATCGCCCATCAAGCACATCGCCGTGCAGCTCGGAATGTCTCGCAACACGGTGCGCCGCGCGCTGACCCTCGACCAGCCTCCCGCCGACCACCGCAGTCGACGCGGCTCCGTCGTGGACCCCGTCGACTCGGCCATCCGGGAGCTGATCGCCGACAACCCCGACATCGCGATCGCCGAGATCGCGCGAAGAATCCAGTGGACCAAGTCGAGGACCACACTGGCCCGCAGAGTCACGAGCATCCGGGGAGAGCTGTCGACCGGCGAGCCCCACGACAACCCCGTCGACACGGTGTCCGCGGTCCCGTCGATCCCGGTCTACGGAACCAGCTTCGTCGGGCGTCGGACCGAACTGCTCGAGCTGCGCAGACTGCTGGGCGACCACCGTCTCGTGACCATCACCGGCCCGGGCGGAATGGGCAAGACCCGCTTGGCGATCCACGCCGCGGGAGAATACCGCCGGGCCTTTCCGGACGGTGTGCGCGTGATCGAACTCGCGGCCCTGCGCAGCCCCGACCTCCTGACCCAGACCGTGGTGGACGGGCTCGCCCTCGCCAACCGCGACATGCATGCCAGCCCGACGGAGAACACCATCATCGAGTATCTCCGCACACGGCGGATGCTCCTGATCCTCGACAACTGCGAGCACCTCCTCGACGAATGCGCGCAACTCGTGTCGGTGCTGCTGCGCTCCACGACGGAACTGCGCATCATCACGACCAGCCGGGAGATACTCTCGGTTCCCGACGAATTCGTCTTCCCGCTGTCCCCGCTACCCACGGTCAACGGAACGGAGTCGCCGTCCCCGGCCCGCGGGACGGGAAGCGCGGTCGAACTGTTCGTGAACCGGGCCGCCGCCGTCCTCTCGAAGTTCGAGTTGACCGAGGAGAACCGCGACGCGGTGATGCGCGTCTGCGACCGTCTCGACGGCCTCCCTCTCGCCATCGAATTGGCCTGCGCGCGACTCCCCGTGCTGTCGGTGCACGAACTGGCGGACCGTCTCGATCACCGACTCAATCTCCTCACCACCGGCAACCGCACCGGGCCCCAGCGTCATCGCAGCCTGCAGGCGACCATGGACTGGAGCTACGAACTCTGCACCCGCGAACAGCAACTCCTCTGGTCACGCGTCTCGGTCTTCGCAGGTGGATTCGACCTCGGCACGGCCGAGGAGGTCTGCAGCGACGCCGACGTCCCGGCGGACACCGTGCTCGACGGGATCTCGGCGCTGGTCGGCAAATCGATCGTGCACCGCGAAGAGGGCGGCACACACGTGCGTTTCCGGATGCTCGAGTCGATCCGCGAATACGGAAACAGCAAGCTGACCGCCATGGAGATGGACACCCTGACCCTGCGGCACCTGCGCTGGTGCACGCGGTTGGTGACGACGACGGCGGACAACTGGTTCAGTGCCGATCAACGCGCCGGAAGCGAGAAGCTGCGCCGCAACCATGCCAACATCCGATCGGCTCTGCACGCGGCACTGCTGGATTCGTCGAATGACGAGGAAGTGCAGATGGCGGCAGACATGGTGTCGCGCGCATGGTTTCTCTGGTCGTGCGGGTTCTCGGTGCGCGAGCACCGGATGTGGCTGAACCGCATCCTCGAACGGGAGACGGCGCCGACCGCCACCCGGGGGAGGATGCTCGTCAACCTCGGTCTCGTCCAGACTCTGCAGGGTGACCGCGAATCCGCCGAGTCGGCGCTGACGGAGGCCGGTGCCGTCAATCTGACCGCGGAGGATGCGATCACCGGCGCGTTCACCGCCGATGTCATGGGGTTGAAGGCATTCTTCGCCGGCGACTTCGGGGAGGCGGAGAGCCGACTGACGGCCTCGCTCGAGATGTATGACGCGACCCCGGACCGCGAGGATCTCGCCCACACGCTGCGTATCCACCTGGGCATGCTCTACTGCTTCACCGACGAGACGGCGCGTGCCGCAGATCTCTTCGAGACGGTGAACCAACGCGCCATCGCGGTGGGGGAGTCGTGGCTGCGGTCCTACGCCGTCTACGGACTCGGGCTGGTGGCGTTGATGAACGCCGACTTCGAGGCCGCCCTCCGCCTCGGATCCGACAGCCTGCGCCTGCGACGCGACTTCGACGACGTCGTCGGAACCACCCTGGTCACCGATCTTCTGGGGTGGGCCGAAGCCGAGGCGGGCTCGGCGGAACGGTCTGCCGTGCTCCTCGGCGCCGCCTCCTCGATGTGGGAATCTTTCGGAATGCAGCTGTACGGCTCCAGCCATTGGATCGAGCAGCGTGCGCGATTCGAGAAGCAGGCGCGAAAGGATCTGGGAGAAGATCGCTTCGAGGAATGTCACACCAGGGGAGCCGCGATGTCGGTCTCCGAGATCACCGGATTCGTTCTGGGCGAGTCCGTGCCGTCCGGTGATCCGGCCCAGCCGGGTACGCGCCCGGACGACCTTCTCTCCCCGCGCGAACAGGAAGTGGCCGCGCACGTCGCCGCCGGGATGACCAACAAGGAGATCGCCGCCAAACTGGTGCTGTCGCCACGCACCGTGGAGGGCCACGTCGAACACATTCTGGAAAAGCTGGGCATGAGCAGGCGACACGAGATCGCCGCCGCCTTCGCGCACGCGGAGCGGGGCACGCCGGGCTAGTTCTGCGTGCCCCGCAGCCGCGTGGATGTGCTGGTCAGACCTTGTTGAGAGCTCCCGCATCGACGGGCATCGCGATGCCGGTGACGTAGCGGGCCGCGTCCGACGCCAGCCACACCACGGCGTTGCTGACGTCCACAGGCTCGATCCAGGGCGTCGGGAGCACGTTCATCGCCGTCTCGCACGCCTCACGGAAGTCCTCGTGCGTGGGTGTCTCCAGGTCGGGACGGAACAGGCGGTACATGTCCTCGTTGTCGATCATGTCCGTCAGCACCGACGTGGGATGGATCGAATTGCATCGAATCCGATGGGCGCCCAGCTCATTGGCCGCGGTCCGCGCGAGTCCGGTGACCCCGTGTTTCGCGGCGACGTAGTGGGCGAAGTTCGAGAACCCCTGCAAACCGCCGGTGGAGCTGATCAGGACGATCGAGCCGCCCTCACCCTGCTCGATGAGGAAGGGGACGGTCGCCCGCATGGTCTTCCACACGCCCGACAGATTGATGTCGACCATTTCGTCCCACTGCTCTTCGGTGAGCTCGTGCAGCGGAGCGGACGAGAAGATGCCGGCGTTCGCGACCACGGTGTCGAGGCGTCCGAGCTTCGAGACACCCTCGGCGACCACATCCTGGAGCTGACTCAGCGACCGGACGTCGGCGACCGCGACGTGGGCGCGCTGCCCGAACTTCTCGATGTGCCGGGCCGTTTCCTGAAGCTCGTCCTCCGTCGCCCCGCGGTACTTCGTGGTCACCGGCTTTGCGCAGATGTCGACGATGATGACGTCGGCGCCCTCCTCCGCAAGTCGGATGGCATGCGAGCGTCCCTGCCCGCGTGCGGCTCCCGTCACCAGCGCGACCTTGCCTTCAAGCTGTCCCATTGAGGGTCCTTCCGTAGTAAATGAACTGGGGGTCTTCAGACGGCGTATGCGCGCATGATCGGTGTGGCGGCGTCGACGAGGGTGATCTGATCGACCAGCATGTGCTGCGTCGCGACGGCGGCGTCGCGCACGCACCGGCCGAGCGCGCTGGGGTTACGAATCGACTGGCTGCCCGCCCAGCGGTGCGCGAAGCCGACGATCTCACCGGCCACCTCCTGCGACCAGGTGATGACCTGACGCAACCGGGCGCGCTGCTCCTCGGTGATCTCGATACCGGCGCGCGCACTGGCCTCGGCGTCCTCATGGGCGGCGTACACGTACAGGCGAGTCGCCTGGTAGAGGGCCTCGTACTTGCTGAATTCGCGGCGGAACAGTTCCGACTCGCCGACGACGGTGGCGTAGCCGGGACGCGCCTTGTTCGCGACGATCCGGACGATCTCTTCGAGCGCCCGCTTCGCCAGCCCGAGTGCGACGGGGGCGTGCCCGCCGACGCCGATGCCGAGCAATCCCAAGCGGTACACGGCCTCGGGGCGGACCGGAGTGGTGGAGAACGTCTCCATCGTGAACTTGTCCGGGATGAAGCGGTCGTGGACGGCGTAGTCGTAGCTGCCTGTGCCGACCAACCCCATCACGTTCCAGTTCCCGAGGAACTCGACGTCGGCCCGCGGCAGGAAGCCGACGCGGCAGTCGGGGGTACCGGCCTCGTCCACGATGGGGTTCCCGTCCTCGTCGTGGACGACGAATCCCGCACCGATCCACGTGGCGTGCGCGGATCCGCTCGCGAACTGGTAGCGGCCGGTGACGCGATAGCCACCCTCGACCCGGACGGCCTTCCCGGTCGGCATGATCATGCCGGCCGTGATTCCCCGGTCCGGACCGCCGAACATCTCGCGGGCGCCCTCGTCGTTCATGAACCCGGCGGCGATGCCGGTGCTGAAGGAGTTGGCCATCAGCGCCCAGCCCGTCGACGCGTCGGCCCGCGAAATCTCCTCGATCACCTCGAGTGCCTGCACGATGCCCAGCCCACCGCCACCGAACTCCGTCGGGACGAGGGTCCAGAACAGCTCCGCCTCGGCCAAGGCCTCGTAGACCGGCCGGGTGATCGTCGCGTCACGCTCGATCGCATCCGCCTCCTGCTCGACGACGAGGGCGACGGCCTTCGCCCGGGCGAGATAGTCGACAGGCTCCCGATCGACGAGGGCGGACACTGATCGATCAACGGTTTGCGTCATGGAAATGACCTTCCTGGTATGCAACTCGGCTCGTCGTCCACCCGCACGTTTGGGCGGGAACGAGATCGCGGTATGACCTGAATCACAATGGTCGGTTCGCGCGCTGCACACAGGCGGGTGGCCACGTGGTCCACTACGTGGTCACCCAGTCGGGTAATGCACGAGAGCGGCGAGCACGAAGCTCGCCGCCCTCATGCAGGCAGGTCGTCCGGGCCGGAAGGGACCCCGGCGTCACATGCTCACCGACCGGTCAGTGCCTGAGCGATCGCGAGGTGGGCGTCGGCTGCCGTCCCTGATGATCGAACTCATTAGGTGGGACGCCGACTCAGAAGGCCACCGCGGCCGATCCCTTCAGGCCCATGTGCGCACGTGCCTCGTCCGGTGTCGCGGGCGTCCGGTCGAACATCGCGGCCAGGTCCGCCACCTTTCGCACGAGCTGCGCGTTGGACGTGGCCTGTTCGCGCCGGCTGATGCGGAGATTGTCCTCGAGCCCGACTCGCACGTTGCCACCGAGCATCAATGACAGTGCGGCAAGGTTGAACTCGCCCCGATATCCAACGCCGGCGGCCGACCAGGTGAACGAGTCCTTGCCGAGAACACGCTCGGCGGTGCGCAGCATATGGATGAGCTGGTCGGGCTCGGCGGCGTTCGCACCCAGTACCCCGAGCACGAACTGCAGGTTGAACGGCGCCTCCAGCACGCCGTCCTTGACGAGCTGTTCGAGGTTGTAGATCTGCCCGACGTCGTAGACCTCGATCTCCGGCCGGGTGTCCGACTCGCGCATCTGCTGCGCCATGTAGGTCATGTCCTCGAAGGTGTTCTTGAAGATGTAGTCGGTGGTGCCCTCGAGGTAGTCGCGTTCCCAGTCGGCGAACGGCAGGTCGCGGGAGGCGACGGGGAAGAGGCCGAAGTTAAAGCTGCCCGCGTTGAAGGTCGCCATCTCGGGTCGGAACTTCAGGACCGAGGCACGCTCTTGGACGGTCATTCCGCGGCCGCCGCCGGTGGTGGGCTGGAGGACTGCGTCGGTGTGTTTCCGCAATTCGGACAGGGCGCGTTCGAACAGGTCGAGGTCGGCGACGGGTCGTCCGGTTGTTTCTTCGCGCACGTGCACGTGCAGGACGGAGGCCCCGGCCTCGGCTGCCTTCACGCCTTCCTCGACGATCTGGTCGACGGTGATCGGGATGGCCTTGCTCTGAGCGGGAACGGTCATGCCGCCGGTGAGTGCGCATGTGATGATGACGGTGTCGTTCATGGTTTCGATTCCTTCGGTGGGGGAAAGGTTTTCCGGGGTCAGGCGGGGACGGTGGCAAGCGCGGCCAGGGTGGCGCGGCCCGGTGTGCGGAGCCCGCGCTCGCAGTCGTGGACAAGTTCGACGATGCGGGAGTTCAACGGGCTCGGGACGCCGGCGGTCGCGGCGGTAGAGGAGACGCCGCCGTTGATGACGTCGACCTCGGTGATCGCGCCACGTTCGAGGTCCTGGAGCATCGAGGCCTTGGTGGCGCCGAGCCGGGTCATCAGGATGCTCAAAGCGGCGTCGGCGCTTGCAAGGTCGTCGTCGGTTCGGACGACGAGGTGATCGGGCTGCACACCGACGATTGCGTCGAGGGTGACGCCGGCCGCGTGGGCGACGTCGTAGGCCTCGGTCCACAACCGGTACGCGACCTCCCGGCCGACCGGGTCGGCGGCGATGTCCCGGTACAGGAGTCCGCTGATCGCGCCGAGCCCGGAGAAGGTGCTATTGAGGAGCAGCTTCGACCAGATCTGGCCGACGATCTGCTCGGAGACGTGCACCTCGGCCACCGCGGTGAGGACGCGGGCGAGTCGTTCGATGCGGTCGGTCCGGGTGCCGTCGATCTCGCCGATCACGAACGGTGCCACGGTGGTCTGGGCGAGGTGCCCGGGACCGAGATTCGTGGCGCCCCATTCGGTGATTCCGATGACCAGACGGTCGGCGCCGACGAGTTCCTGAACTGTGTTCTGCACCAGCCCGTTTCCGAGGGAGACATAGGTTTCGACCAGGTTTCCACGGACCAGCGGGGTGAGTGCCACATCCAGGAAGGGTGCCTTGAGCGTGACGAGCGCGAAGTCGAAGCTGCCGTCGAGGTCGGCGGCACTGTCGACGGCAGTGATCCTGACATGTGAGGTGGTGCCGAGTTCGTCGAACCGCAGTCCCGGAGAGTTCATCAACCGGACGTGCTCGGTGTTGGCGTCGAGGACGACGACGTCGTGGCCGGCGCGGGCGAGGTGGGCAGCGGTGACTCCGCCGATCGCCCCTGCGCCCACGACGAGGATCCGTTCGTTCATGCCTGTACCTGACTTTCGTTCTTGCCGGCTGTTGTCTTCTGGGGGTTGCGAATGTCGAGAGCGAGACTTACCACCGCTCCGAGCGCAACGAGGGCGATGACGAACCACAGACCGGCGGAGGGGTTGTCGGTCGCCGTCTCGATCAGCCCCATCGCGAACGGTCCGACGAAACCGCCGAGGATTCCGAGGGTGTTGACCAGGGCGAGTCCGCCGGCCAACGCAGCGCCGGCGAGTCGTGCGGCCGGAACGGCGAAGAGGATGGACTGGACGACGAAGAAGGTGGAGGCTGCGATGCAGAAACCGACCAGGGCGAGCACCGGGCTCGACACCGCGCCGATCGTGAACCCGACGACCATCGACGACATTCCGCCGAACAGCATTTTTCGCGAGCGGCGGCCGTTGGTGGCGTACCGCGGCAGGATCAGTGTGCCGATCGCTGCCGCCACCCACGGCAGGGCCGTGAGCAACCCGATCGTCAGGTCCGACATCTCGCCCCACTCACCGATGATGCTCGGCAGGAAGTAGGTCAGGCTGTAGACCGCGATCTGATGAGTGAAGTACACGGCGATGACCAACAGAATCTGCTTGTCCTTGAACACTCCCGCGAATGAATGGGTGCCGGAGGCGTCGGCGCCCTCCTGTTGCTCCTTGGCCAGCCGCTCGGTGAGGTCGCGGGCCTGTTTCGGGTCGAGCCACTTGGCGTCGAGCGGGCCGTTGGGCAGGTATTTGAACACCACCACGGCGAGGACCACGGCGGGCAGCCCCTCCAGGACGAACATCCATTGCCACCCGTGCCAGCCGAGCAGACCGTCCATCCCCAGGAGCGCACCGCCGATGGGGGCACCCATGATGTTCGCCAGGCACACCGCGACGAGGAACGAGCCGTTGGCGCGGGCTCGCTGTTCGCGGCCGAACCAGTAGGTGAGGTAGAGCATCACTCCGGGGAACAGGCCGGCTTCGGCCACCCCGAGGAGCACCCGCAGGATGTAGAACGACACCGGCCCCTCGACGAACGCCATCGCGGCCGAAAGCAGACCCCAGGTGACCATGATCCGGGTGATCCACAGCCGGGCGCCGACCCGGTACATGATGAGGTTGCTCGGAACCTCGCACAGTGAGTAGGCGAGGAAGAACAGTCCCGCGCCCAAACCGTATGCCGCTGCGGAAATTCCCAGATCGGCTTCCAGGTGGTGCTTGGCCAGGCCGATGTTGGTGCGGTCGATGAACGCGATGATGTACGCGGCGATCAGCAGCGGCATCAGCTTGCGAAAGATCAGCCTGTTCAGTTCTTCACCGGGCGGCACGGAGGCAGCGCGGGTGTGGTTGTCAGACATAGCAGTGCCCTTCTCAGGGTGTCGAGAGGTGGTCCCCGTGCGCGGAGTGCGCAGGAGAAGTGGTGATGAAGTTGTGTGGGCGCATGCTCACGGCGCACGTTCGGCCGCCGCCGGGGCGGCCGTGTGCTCCCTCCGTGGGCATCCGCAGGTAGTGCCGATGCGGAGTTCGTGGGCGCGAAGTACCGACTGAAATGAGCCTCCGGCCCCGTCGATGCGACGGGTGAGGAGTTCGAGTGCCTGTTCGGCCATCTCTCGGCGCGGTTGGTTGACGGTGGTCAGTTCGACGAGGGGGGATGCGCCGGGAAAGAGGCCGTCGAAGCCGGTGACGGCGACGTCGTCCGGAACTGTGATCGAGTGCGCACGCAGCGCACTGATCGCTCCGAGTGCGATGGCGTCGCTACCGCAGACGATCACTCGCGGAAGGGCTTTTCGTGCGAGGAGTTCTTCGACGGCCGCGTACCCGCCCTGCTCGCTGAGATAGGTGCTGATGTGGTGCGAAGCGATGCTTCGAATGCCGTGTGACTCGGCGGTGCGAGTGAATCCGTCCTCTCTGGCAGCGGATGCGCTCGATACGCGGGGCCCGACGATGGTCACGATGTCTCGATATCCGTGTTCCAGAACGTGTTCCATCATTTCCGCTGCGGCCGCCCGGTCGTCGATCCCGACGAAATCGGCCTCGATTCGTTCGATCCGCCGTGACAGCTGGATCAGCGGTATGTGCGCGCTACGGAGGGAGCGGATCACGTCGCCGTCGTCGGGATGCAGCACGGTGAACACGACACCGTCGACGTGTCGGGCGATCATCGCGTCCACCACGGACCGGAGAGTCGCGGGATCCTCCTGGGTATGGGCGAGAAACACCTCGTATCCGCGGGCCCGGGCGGCGTCGATCGTTCCCGCGGCGATCTCGGTGTAGAACGGATTGGCGATATCGGTCAGGACGAGGCCGATGACGCGCGTCTGGTGCGATCGGAGGCGGTTCGCCCGTGCGCTGGACGTGTGCCCCAGTTCCTCGGCTACCTCCAGAATCCGCTCTCGGGTTTCCTCGGACACCCCGGATCTCCCGTTCATCACGTAGGAGACTGTGGCCGGCGAGACGCCCACCGCTCGTGCGACGTCGGCAGCGGACACGCGCCGGGGGCGCTGGGCGCTAGTTCGTGTGGCGGTCGTTCTCATGGGTTCACCTCCTCGGTCCGATCTGATGTACCGACGTTAAGTGTGACCCAAATCATTAAGCAACGTTAAGTTGCCAGCGAGGCCGAGACCGTCGGAGGAACTGCAGCATCGGGTGCTCCGCAGCGCAAGATGCGGCGTCAACCCTCACTGCTGGTGCCGAATGGTGCGGCTCACAACCTAACGTTGCTGAACGCGTTCGATCGGTTCCGGCGGTCCGGATTGACGGCACCGACGGTAAAATTTCCGGCTTCACTGCGACGAGACCGAGGGGTGTTAGGTTCCTCGGTTTCCCGTGTCAACGCCCGTCTGCCGAGCGAGTTCGTTCATGAGCTCGGTATATCGAGCTCTCAGCAGGTGCATGCCGGTCTCATAAAGGCAGTGGAGTCGGAATCGGTCGACTATGTATCGCGATCTGCCACAGATCTCTCGAGCTGCACGATTGACGCTGACGGCACGTAACCGGGGCGCGTGTGCATGGAGACCGGACGCTGCACGCCGCACGGGCTCGACCAGCCGATGCTCGGCGTGCTCAATCGCCCATGCGCGCTGAAGGATTCGATCCAGAATGGGAGTTGGTCCGTCTGGCGACGTGTCAAGCGTCGGAGCTGGGTGAGTTACGTTCGAGGTACGTGGTCACCCGGTCGGGTAATGCACGAGAGCGGCGAGCACGAAGCTCGCCGCTCTCACGCAGGCCGGTCGGTGGGCCAGGGAGTCGCCCCAGCGTTCACGCGGTCACCGACCGGTCAGAGCCTGGGCCTTCTGCGTCAAAGCGACTGTCGCCGCGCGCAACTGGTCGGCCGATTGGAGTGGCTCCGCGTACCCGACGCGGGTGACGGCCTCGCCGCGGGGTGTGGTGACGCGCAGGTCCAACCCGTAGCGGTCGGCGCCCTCGCAGGTGGCCGACTTCGCGTCGGGGAAGCCACCGAGCGCCTGGGCCATCGCGCGCAGGGCGTCGGCGTGGTCGGCGTTGAGGTGCTCGATCGCCCGCCCGGCATGCGGGGTGATGGGGTCGGCCGTCGCGGCGGCGTAAGACTCTTCGGTCGCGGAGTCCATCCGCCCGTAGCCGCCGACCCACCGGACACGCTGCACTCGCAGCACCCACAGCGAGAAATCGCTGAAGTCGATGTAGACATTCGCCGCCGGGATGGCTGCGAGGTGTGCCTCGCGGGCGGCGGCGAGTTCGTCGCCTTCCGGGCGATAGACGTATCCGGCGAGGGTGATGCGGGTGCTGGCCAGCGGATCGGAGGGTGGGTTCGGTGCGACGATCGCGATGCTGGCGCGTGGGTCGTGCGCGAGGTTGCGGCCGTGCTCGGCCATCTGCGACACACACAACACGGGGGAGCCGTCGAGGAGGCCGTAGGTGACGAACGACGCCCACGGCTCGCCGTCCCTGGTCAGGCTCGCGAGGGTGCCCACATTGGTGGTGGCCGCGACCGTCCGGGCCTCCTCCGCAGCCGACGGGCGGGCGGGGTTGTCGACCTCCGACAGCGGCGGCGGCACAGTCGGGGCGTCGCCGGGATCTCCGTGATCTAAGTTCGTCATTCGCTGAACGGTACCCGCCGCGAATTGCCGGTGGCATTGCCGCCCACCTGCGCTTACCGTTGAACTGAGGGCTCGATCGCCGAGTGGCTATGCGAGCGCGACCGGGTCCTCGCGAAGCGTGATCGTGGGTGATGCGAAATGACCGCGTTGGGCGTACTGGCGCTGGTGCTGGGTGTGCTGTTGATCGTCGTCGAGGCACACGCACCGACTGCGGGTGTGCTCGGCGGGATCGGGGCCCTGTTCGTCGGCGCCGGGGTGTGGCTGCTGTTCACGTCCAGTGACACCGCGCAGATGATCGCCATCCCGGCCGCCGCGGGAGTGGCGGTGGTCGGTGTGGGTCTCGCAGTGGTGGGCGGCCGGAAGGCGCTGGCCGCCGGGCACGCGCCCGTGCGCACCGGAATGCAATCCCTCATCGGATCCGACGCCACCGTCCGCAACTGGAAAGGCCGGCAGGGTCAGGTCGAGGCCGCGGGAAGCCTGTGGCGGGCGCAAACCCTGTTCGGGGACGACGAGACCCCGACCGCGGGCGATTCCGTCGTCGTCGAGCAGATCCGCGGTCTCACCCTCACCGTGCGCCGCCGAGAGCCGTGGGAGATTCCGTTATGACCACCATCATCATCATCCTGTGTGTCGTCATCACCCTCCTCGCCGTCGTCGCGAGCAGCTCGATCCGGGTGCTCCGCGAATACGAGCGGGCCGTCGTGTTCCGGCTCGGCCGGCTGGTCGACCTGAAGGGTCCGGGTCTCGTGTTGCTGATCCCGGCGATCGACCGGATGGAACGGGTCAGCCTGCGGACCGTGACCCTGAAGATCCCCGTCCAGGAAGTGATCACCCACGACAACGTGCCGGCCAAGGTCACCGCCGTCGCCTACTTCCGGGTGGTCGACGCCGACCGGGCGATCGTCGAGGTCGAGGACTTCCTCGCCGCCACCCTGCAGATCGCCCAGACGACGCTGCGCTCGATCCTCGGCAAAGCCGACCTCGACTCCCTCCTCGGCGAGCGGGAACGCCTCAACGAAGACCTGCAGAAGGTGATCGATCAGCAGACCGAACCGTGGGGCGTGAAGGTCACCACCGTAGAGATCAAGGACGTCGAGATCCCCGCCAACATGCAGCGGGCCATCGCCCGGCAGGCCGAGGCGGAACGCGAGCGCCGCGCCAAGATCATCAACGCCGAAGCCGAATTCCAGGCGTCCGCGAAACTGGTCGAGGCCGCCGACGTCATCAGCCGCAACCCCACCACCCTGCAGCTGCGCTACCTGCAGACCCTGAGCGCGATGGGCGGCGAGAACAACTCGACCGTCGTCTTCCCGATGCCTCTCGACCTGGTCCGCCCGTTCCTCGCCGCGGCCAAGGATGTGGTACCGACGGACGACGGCGACGAGCGCGCCCGGTTCGAGGCGCAGGCCAACCTCGCCGCGATGATTCCGCCCGCCGGCCCGGAGACGCGCACCCCGCACCACGCACGAAACTGACGTGCCCCACCGTTCACCGTCCGGCCACCGCGCGTACCCCGGGCGGTGGCTGCAGTGCGCTTGGCTAGGGTTGGACAACCAGCAGGAGTCCACCCGGGCACCTGCCCGTCGGGGCGAGCGGAAGCGAGAGACCGATGAGCGGCACCGAGGCAGCCGACATACGGACGGCCGAGTATCCGCGACCGTCGCACTTCGTGCTGCACCTCAGCGACACCCATCTCGTCGACGACGACCTGCTGTACGGGGCCGTCGACAGCGAGGCCACGCTGCGGCAGATCTTCACCGAGATCGAGGCGTCGCACGCCCGCCCGGACGCTCTGGTGTTCACCGGCGACCTCACCGACCGCGGACAGCCCGGCGCCTACGAGAAGCTGCGGGGGATCGTCGAACCGGTGGCCGCGTCGCTCGGTGCGCAGGTGATCTGGGCGATGGGCAACCACGACGACCGCGGCCACTTCCGGACCGAACTGCTCGGGCAGGAACCGTCGTACGAGCCGATCGACCTCGTCCACGACGTCGACGGGCTGCGCATCATCACCCTCGACACGACCGTCCCCGGGCGCCACCACGGCGAGATCTCCGAGAGTCAATTGATCTGGCTGGCACAGCAGCTCGCGGTCCCGGCCCCGCACGGAACCATCCTGGCGCTGCATCACCCGCCGGTGCCGTGCGTCCTCGACCTGGCCGTGCTGGTGGAACTGCGCGACCAGCCGCGACTCGCCGACGTGCTCCGCGGCAGCGACGTCCGGTCGATCCTCGCGGGACACCTGCACTATTCGACGACGGCGACGTTCGCGGGCATCCCCGTCTCCGTCGCGTCGGCCACCTGCTACACCCAGGACCTCAACGTCCCGGCCGGGGCGCTGCGCGGACGCGACGGCGCCCAGGGATACAACCTCGTGCACGTGTACCCGGAGACGGTCGTGCACTCGGTGGTCCCGATGGGCAGCTACGACACCGTCGGCGAATATGTCACCGCCGAGGAAACCGAGCAGCGGCTCGCGGCCGAGGGTGTGCGGATCCCCGACGCCGGCGAGCAGGCCGTCAAGCCCGTCCGGGTCTGATCAGCTGCTGCGCGGGAACTGCTCCCGGTAGGCCATCACGTCGGAGAGCCGGAACCGGCGATGGGTGCCCCGCATCTCGATGGGCAGCGCGCCGGAGTCGGCGAGCCGGCGGACATAGGTGTCGGAGACGCCGAGGATCTCCGCGGCCTGCGACGTGGTGAGCAGTTCGGCCACCGCGCCGAGCGCCACACTTTGACCGTCGGCGAGAAGGGTGAGCAGCTCGAGGACGGCGTCGCGCGCGGAGTCGGGCAGCACCATTCCGTCGAGGGTGACGACCGGCGACCCGTCGAGGGCGGTCCGAAGCTCGGCCGCGGCCTTCGAGCCGAGCGCGGAAACGATGTGGTCGATGCTCATGTGGTCCACGATCTCATGAGTCCCACAGGCGAGCCCCCACGGCGGTAGCCTTTGGGAATGGACGAGTTGCACCATCCCACTGCCTTCGAACTCGCGCGCGCCGACCAGATCGACGTGACACCGGAGATCGACGAGATCGGTGAATTGCTGCGCAAATCCGGCCGGAAACACGCGGTCGACGACGAGGACGAGCCCTGGCGGCACGGCTACCCGTACGACAAGAAGATGACGCGGCGGCAGTACGAGAACCGCAAGCGGAAACTGCAGATCGAACTGCTCAAGTTCCAGGCCTGGGTGAAGGAGAACGGCGAGAAGGTCGTCATCGTCTTCGAAGGCCGCGACGCGGCGGGCAAGGGTGGCGCGATCAAACGGTTCACCGAACACCTCAACCCTCGTGGTGCGCGGGTGGTGGCGCTGGAGAAGCCCACCGAACGCGAACGCACCCAGTGGTACTTCCAGCGGTACGTGCAGCACCTGCCCGCGGGCGGGGAGATCGTGATGATGGACCGCTCCTGGTACAACCGGGCCGGCGTCGAACGCGTCATGGGCTACTGCACTCCCAACGAGTACCTCGAGTTCACCCGGTCCGCCCCGGAGTTCGAGCGGATGCTGGTGCAGTCGGGCATCCACATCGTGAAGTTCTGGTTCTCGGTGGGCAGGGAGGAGCAGCACGCCCGGTTCGTCTCCCGCAGCACCGACCCCGTCAAGCAGTGGAAACTCTCACCCACCGACCTCGCGAGCCTCGACAAGTGGGACGCCTACACCGAGGCCAAAGAGGCCATGCTGTTCTACACCGACACCCCGCACGCGCCGTGGACCGTCGTGAAATCGAACGACAAGAAACGGGCCCGGCTCGAGGCGATCCGCTGGATCCTCGCGCGGTTCGACTACACCGGCAAGGACGCACGCCTCGTCGGCAAACCCGACTCGCTGCTTATCGGTTCTCCCGCAACGGTCTACGACGAGGGCGAGCGCCCGGCCGACGCGTTCCCCAGCGTCTGATCAGGCCCCGGTCTCCCACGGCGCCGGGATCGGGAAGTAGTTCTCCAGGAACTGCGTCACCTTCCGGGTCCGCAACTCCAGGTCGATCTCGGGTGCGCTGCCGTCGTTGAGGCAGAAGAAGTCCATCGACCGTTTCGCGAGCAGCGAATCCATGTCGCGCAGTCCCGACTTCATGGTGGTGTCGACGTACTTCACCCGCGCCGCCGTCTGCACCACCGCGCGGCCGCTCATCAGCGCGTAGTAGTGATACAGCGAGTTAGTCACCGAAATGTTGGAGCTGGCCCGGAAAGTGCTTGCGGCCGTGGCGGCGAACTCGTCGGGGAACTCCTTCTCCATCTCCTCCATCACGGATTTGCGGAGAGGGGTGGCGGCGTGCTCGAGGTGCCGGGTGGTCATCAGCCCGAACCGGTCCTGAAGCAGCCGGCGGTTGACGCGGGCCGCGTTCTCGAAGCCGCTGCGCTCGTCGTCGTTGTGGCCCAGCCCGATTCGCGTGGTCGCCTCGATGAACATGGTGATGCCGCCGGGGGAGAAGAACATCTGCGGGCCCACCGCGCGACCGAAGAACATGTCGTCGTTCGAATACAGGAAATGCTCGGCGAGACCAGGGATGTGGTGCAGCTGGCATTCCACGGCCTGCGAGTTGTGGGTGGGCAGCACCGACGGGTCGGCGAAGAACTCCTCGCTGGGCACGAACGTCACCCGCGGGTCGTCGGCGAGCCACGCCGGACGGTCGGAGTCGGTGGCCACGAAGATGCGGCGAATCCACGGCGCATACATGTGCACCGAGCGCAGCGCGTACTTCAATTCGTCGATCTGCCGGAACCGGGCGGCGGAATCGTCACCCTCACCGACCACGTAGTTCTGCATCCGCTTCGCGCGCTGCGCCTGGAACTCCGCCGACGAGCCGTCCACCCAGGAGAACACCAGGTCGACGTCGAAATTGATGTCCGACGCGTGGTCGGCGAACATGTTCTCGATGGTCGGCCACACCCGGCCGAATCGCTCCACGGTGCCGCGGACCGCCTCCTCCGACCGCACCACACGGCGGGTCAGCGAATTCTCCATCGGCAGCACGATCTCGTCGTCGCTGATCGACCACAGTTCGATCTGCACGCCCGTCGACGCCCCGTACGCCAGACCGCTCGTCAGGTGCACCCGCGGCCGGAACAACCGGAAGATGCGGGCCTTCGACGTCGCGGACAGCCGGCCGTCCGAGACGAGCAACGCCGGACCCTTCGAGTCGACGGTCTTCGAGTAGAACGGGCGGTCCTCACACGCGGCGACGAGAGCGGCGCGCAACGCCTTGCGCTGCGCCCAGTTGATCGCGATCACCGGACGTTCGTCGTTGCCCCGCACCAGCAGGTACTCGATGCCGGCCGCGTCGAGGACGTCGCGGACGAACAACAGGTCCTCGACCATCGCCTCGTGCGGCGTCGTATGCGTGATCGCCAGCGCGAACCGGCCCTTGAACCGCACCACGTCGGGGCGGTCCCGCAACCGCGACGATGCGGCGGCGGAGGCATGCGCGACAGCGTCGGCGGTCTCCTGCTCCGGAGGAACCAGGTACACGTCGTGCGGAGCAGAAGAATGAGTAATGTCGGGCCTTCCGGTGACGGTCGCGAGTGCGAACAGTGCCAGTGTAAGCCCAGGTTGAGGGACGGTCAGTCGAGGACCGTGAAGAACGAGTCGCCGTCCTCCGCCGACCCGTCGATCTGACCGCGGTCGGTGCGCGAGTCCTCCACGATCACACCCTCGACGACGGAGGCGTGCTTGGTTCCGAACACCGGAATGTCGATCTCCTCGTCGTCGATGACCCGGTCGACGTCCTCCGTCAGCTCGTCGTCGGGCAGATCCCGCAACGACACCTCCTGCTGCTCCTCCAGCGGGGTATCGGGCTCCTCCTCGGACAACTTCTCGTCGAGCGACTCACCCTCGCGCTCCTCGTTCAAGGTGGTACCGAACCGGTCGGCCTCACTCCAGCCGTCGGGCGGATCGACGACATCGTCGCCGTCGTTGTTGCGCACGTCGTCGGAGTCCAGGCTCTCGCTCGGGCTCAGCGTGTCACCGGGCCCGTCTTCGGTACTCATAACCATCAATTGCCCAGATCAGGCGTGGTTGAAACTTCGATGGCCCAGGTCAGGCGACGGCCTGTGCATCCCGCAACGTCTCGAACGCGGCGATCTGCGCCGGCGACCACGGCGCCGAGTTCACGCGGCTCGAATCGAGTTGGACGAGTGTCGCGGTCACCTCGGCGGCCTGCACGCCGTCCTGCTCGATGGTGATCAGGAGGGTCAGCGACGTGGTGCCGATCCGCTCCAGCGTGACGACGACGTCCGCGTCGCCGGTGAAGAGTTCGCGCCCGAAGTTGCTGACGACGTTGACGACGGCGGTCTGGGTGACCGGGTCGAGCAGGTCGCCGCACGCCTCGCCGATCGCCCGCGTCCACGCGGCGGCCGCCGCCTCGTGCGCGCAGTAGAACGGCACGTGGCGGCTCACGGACTCCGGGGCGTCCGGGCGCGGGTTGTTCCGCAGGGGGATCGTGTAACGAGGCATGGATCGGACATTACTTGCTCCCCGCACAGGCGTCGCAGCCGGAGGACGCCGATTACGGGCCAGGGTCGAAGGCGGCGAACAGGTGCTCGAGCACGTACGGCCAGGGGATGCGTTCCTGCTCCAGTCGGAGATCACCTTCGCGCAAGCACTCCAGGGCGGCGCCTTCGGACGCGGTCAGGTGGGACGTTTCGTTGAACGTCGGCGACTGTTCCCGGACCGCGAGGTCCCGCCACCGATCCAGGGTGGCCTCATCCATCAACAGGCTCCGCACGTGCGGAAGATGCCGGCGCAGACGGTCGAGGATGGCGAACCCGTGACTGTCGAGGTCGCCCCAATACCAGACTTCCGAGTGGGCCACCCACGGGATCGCGGCCAGTTCGTGCACCGTGTAGCCGCCACCGTGCACGGCCACGGTGTCCGCCAGCGGAGGTAGCGCGTACAGGCCCTCCTTGTTCTCGAGAATCAGGACGCGCGCCGGGTTCAGCGGCAACGTGGTGAGTTCGTCCAGCGAGGTGGCGAAGCGCCGAGGACTGCCGACCAGCAGTTCGGGATCGCACAATGCGACGTCGCGCAGGTGGGGAAGGCTTCGGATGCCGAGGTCCCGGCTGCCACGAACACCTTCGAGCAACGTCTCCACCACGCCGCGGTGACGCGCGAGCCATTTCGTGTCGACCCCCGGAACCGGTAGCTGACGGATGAAATACCCGGAGTTCGGGTGGTCGCTCAACCACCGCGCGATGGTTGTGAGCCTGCCGAAGTCGTCGTCGTCCAGCTCGAGCCATTTGGCCGCGGTCGCGGCAACCGCGGCCAGCAATGCCGGAGTGCCGGGGCCGAGTCGGTCGACGAGTGCGTCACGGCGTATCACCAGGGCGCGCCATTCGGATCCGCGGCCACCCGCGGACGCGATCTGACCGGCCCCGGCCAGCGTCAGCCGCACCGGCACCTCCTGGGTGCCGAAGCTCGGCCACCGCCGCGTCGCCCACTCCACCCGGCCGTCGCCGGTGTAGCCGCGCCAGGCGCGTACCCACGCGACAACCGTGTCGGGATCCTCGGCAATCTGCTGCTCGGACGGCGGATGCAGCGCCACCGTCAGCGAATCCTGATCGGCGAGTGCGGAGTCGGCCAGCCAGCGTCGTCGGCGACTCGAGTAGGTGGTCTGCGCCTTCGCCGCGGCAGCGGGCGGCAGAACACACCGTGCACTCATGTGTCACTCACGTCGTCGAATTCGATGAGACTGAGTTCGGTGTGCATCCGGTCGCGGATACTCACGGTCACCGCTCCGCCGATGTACTCCTCGAGTGTGCCGAGCAACTTCAGCGGCGTCGCCAGCACCATGTGGAAACCGAACTGCGCGAACACGTCCAACGCCCGGCGCGTGTACGCGGAGTCGGCGCGGTCGAACGCCTCGTCCAGGATGACCGTGCCGTAACGGGGAAGGTCGGCGCCGTCGGGTGCGAGCTGATACCGCAATGCCGCTGCCAGACAGAAGAACACGAGTTTCTGTGCCTGTCCGCCGGACAGTCCGGAGCTCGAATCGTGGTAGTTGCGAGCCTCTCCGGCGCCGTCGATCTCGACGCCGATGAATCCCACGTGCAGGCGAGTGTCCAGGACCTGCCGCTGCCATCTCTGATCCGCGGGTTCCTTCGAGGCCAGCCGCTCCAGCACCGCCGCCATCCGCTCGAATCGCTCCTCGGCCGCGGGGCGCTGCTCGATGTCCCAACCACCGCTCGTGATCCGGGTCAGGTCGTCCAGCAGGTCGGCCGCCGCCGGGGAGCGTCGTTCGCGGACGTCGATGCGCAACCACCGGTCGGTGTCGAACGCGGAGCGGCGCAGCGAGTCGTTCACCGGGTCGATCCGGGAACGGATCTCCGCCGGCGCCTTACGGATCGTGCGAGCGAGTTCGCCGATGTTGCGGTGTGACTGGTCGTGCAACAGCTGGAAGAACCGGTCTTCGTATCGGGGGAGACCGTCGGAGCGCAGCCGTTGGAGAATCGCCAGGGCGTCGTCGACGTATTCGGCGTCGACCCTCAGCTCACCGCCGCGGGACTCCCATCGCGCCAGATACTGGGACAGGATCCGGACGATCGACGCGCCGGCGGCGGACACCGCGCTCTGCGCCTCACTCCTGTCCTTGCCGATGCCCTGGCCGACCTCGAACAGTGCCCTGTCGATATTGTCCGACGTGACACGGCGCGCGAACTTCTGAAACCGCGCCTTGATCCGGGCGGCCACCGCATCGGGAGCCGTCTCGCCCGCGTCGAGTTCGGCCTGCGCGATCCTGGTCTCGAGGTCCGTGAGCGCCGCCCGGTGCACCGTCAACGCCGTGTCCGCCTGACGCCGGGCAGCGTCGGCCTCGTTCTCCGCCTTCTTCGCGAGTTCGAGGGCAGCCGACACTGCGGAATGCTCCGGGTTGTCCTGCTGCCAGGAGTCGAGGCGGCCGTCCACCGCGTCGACGGCGGCCTGCGCGGCGCTGACGTCGATGTCCGTCCACTGCGCATCGAGGATCGTCTGCGCTGCGCGATTCTGCCGGGCGATCCGCTGATCCTCACGGTCCAGCGCGTCGAGTCGGCTCGTGACGCTCGCGATCGTGATGTCGAGATCCGCGATTCGACGGCGAATGTCCTCCAGTTTGGTTTCGTTGTCGAATCCGAGAACCCACCGCCGTCGGTCGTCGATGCGGCTGCGGTCATCCTTCTCGTGCCGCTCCGCGGAGTGCTTGACCTGCCCGGCGCGTGTCACGGCGCGGGCGTGATTCGCGAAGCCGGCCGCGGTGTCGACGCACGCGTAGTCGTAGCGGTCGGCGAGATGGTGGTGAATCCACGGGGCGAGCGGACCGTCGGTGACTTCTACTCGACGCACCAGCGACAGCGCCCCGGTCTTCGGCACCGCCGACGGTGTGGCGCCGACCCGCACCCGGCGATACACGAGTCGCGCGCCGAGATGGGTGGCGTCCACGGCCGCCGCGACCGCCGGATACACCTCCTCCGGGACCAGGAGGGTGCGGCCGAGGCCGCCGAGGACCCGTTCGATGGGGCCGGTCCACTCGGCGTGCTCGTCCCGGACCGCGATCAGCTCGCCCGCGAACGGCACGGCGTCGTCCGGCACACCCGCCGCGGAACAGATCGACTCGCGGGCGCGGAGCAGACTCGGATCGATGTTGGAGCGTCGGCGGGCGATGATCTCACGATCGGTGATCAGCTCGGCGCGCTCCTTCTGTGCGGTGCCGCGCTGTTCGGCGAGGGGATAGCGGTCACCGAACCGCTCCTCGTGGGTGGTGGACGCCTGACGCAGCTGGTCCTCGAGTTGCCCACGTAACCGCGCGAACTCTTCGGCGGTCTCGGGAATGGTTCCCTCCCAGGCCGATACCGCCTCGGTGATCTGATCCCGCCTGGCACGCACCCGTGCCAGCGTCTTCAGTTCTGCGTCGCGTTGCGCGTGGAGGGTGGCGAGCCTGCCGCCCCCGATGCCCTCGAGTTTCACGGTCAGATCGAGGGTTTCCTGGCGGGCGCGTTCGGCCGCTGCCGTGGCCTCGGTCGCTCCCGACTCCAGCAGAGGGGTCAGGGCGCGGCGTTCGGTGCGATCACTGCACAGCAGCGACAACGTCATCTCGGCGTGAACCGTCCCGAGATGCGTGTTCTCCTCCTCCGTGTCACGCAGGGACTGCAGGCCGCGTCGCCTAGTGTCGGCAAGCTCGACGAGCGGTGTGAGCATCTCGACCTGAAGCCGTGCATCGACGACGACGCGGTGCGCCTCCTGCAGATCGTGGAACTGGTTGACCGCGCGCTCGGCCATCGCGAAAGTGCTCGGGGTGTCGAGCATGTAGTCGCGAAACAACTGGTCGAGGCTGCCGAGGCTCTTCGCGGACAGGGTGCGGTGCAGCAGCCGCTGTGCGCCTTCCGTCGAGATGCCCAGGCGGGAGCGGAAACTGCGGGCAAACGGTGCGTACGTCGGGTTGACGGCCGCCTCCGGCCAGCGTTTGCGTATTCCCCGCGTGTCGATTCCGCGGGCCATGAACGCGCCGAAATCCGTCAGGTCGAGTTCGTGGTCGAGAATGAGGTGGAGGTGGCTGACGTCGCCGGCCGCGTTCTGGCCCCGCCCGAGCTGCATGAGCTTGACGAGGGTGATCGGCGGATCGTCGGTGTCCGTGCGGTAGGTGAGGGCGATGCCGCTCCACGTCGCGCCGGTGCGCAGGTACGAGGCGACGAGACCCTCCGTGTCCGCGCCGGCCTCCCGCCGCCACGCACCCCGGATGTATGTGACGAAGTTGCGTCCCGAGTTCGTGGTCTCCTGCGCTGCCGCGTTGAACCGCAGCTGATTGCCCGGGACCAGCACCGCCGAGATGGCATCGATGAGCGTGGACTTGCCGGAGCCGGAATTGCCGGTGATCAGGAAACCCTTGCGGGCCACCGCGAGGTCGTGGTGGCCGTGCAACGTCCCCCAGTTGACGACCTGCACGCGCGCGAGACGGCGTTGACCGGGATGGATCACGGTGTGTCCTCCTCCAGAATCCGCCGGAACTCCGCCTCGACGAGCGCGACCTGTTCGGCGTCGAACAGCTGCCGCAATACCGGGGAGACCTCCATCCGATCGTCGGTCGTGGTCTTCGTGAGCAGCGAATACTTGTCGAGTTTCTTCCACGACGCGTTGATGCGCTTCGCGTAGCCGGCGGGATCGGTGTCGCTCGCCGCGCGATACATCTCGAGCTGTTCGCGCAGTTCGTCGAGATCGACGATCACCCGTTCGCCCGGTTGCGCGCGCAGCAGACGTTGGCGCAAGGCGAGCAGCATGACCGTGTCCATGAAGGTCAGACGCTCGGTGCGCAGCACCGTGGGAGTACCGGGGTCGCCGGTTTCGGCGGGGCGGGTGAACGCCAGCTCGTTGTCGTCGTCGATGACGAGCACGAGAAACACGTCGGCGAGCCGGGACCGGAGGAGCCGCTCGTCCCGGATCACCGCGCGCCACACTTCGGGGTGCTTGGCAGCGGTGACGAGCGGGCCCTTGAGCAGCTGCACGAAGGCGCGCCGTGTCTCCAGGTCCAGTTCGCCGGTGTCTCCGGGGTAGTGGCCGTGGGTCGTCGGCTCGTCGGTCATGTCGAGCTCCCGGTGGGTGCGAATGCTTTGCGGGTGGTGAACTCGTCGGCGGCCGGATCGAACAGGCGACGTCGAATCGTCGCCCGACGTGCGACGCCGGCTCCCGAGACCCACTGAATGTCCTCGGTGCCGTCGATCGCGTGCCCGTGGTGCGTGGCAAGGACCATCAATCCCACCGCGCTCGCGAGTCCCTGAGTGGCGGGGTGGTCGCGCAGGACGTCACCGATCGTGGCGTGACCGTGCGCCCGCAGCGTGGCCGCGACGTTGTCGGACAATTCGTCCATATCGATCTCGGATTCTCGGACGAGCCTTCGAAGTTCGTCGAGATCGACGGTGCCGGCGTCGTTGGTGAGCACCGGTTCGGTGACGAGGTTGTCGGCGGGATTGTGCAGGCGAAGAGCTGCGACCGATTCGAGGGTCATGCCCACGCGCACCAGGTCCAGATCGAGCAGGTCGTAGGGCCGACGACGTTTGGCCACGGCGACGGCGCTCTGCTGCGCGCTGCGCAGCAACCGCTGCAGCCGGCGGTGTTCCTCGTAGTGACGTGACTGAACAAAGTGCCGCAGCGACCGGGACAGTGAGGTCATCGTCGAATGCACCTCGGAGCCGGCCGTTTCCATCTCCGTCAGCAGCGTCCGGAACCGTAATCTCTGGTCGGTGGTCAGCATGGCGGCGAACGGCCGCTGCAGCACCGCGTCGATCCACTCGTCGATCTGAGACGACCGGGCCGGATCGAGAATCATGTCGTAGAACGCGGTGAAGCTGCGGCCGGCGTCGGAGTCGCCGATGAGGTCGACGCCGCGGAACACATCTCCCAGGGTGTCGCCGCGGTCACCGTCGTCGTCGAGGATCCGGGCCCGCAGATCGCGGTTGAGGTCCTCGAGTTCGGCGCGGACCCGGGCGAAGTCCGCGGGGACCTCCGAGGCCAGCGCGAGAATCTCCGCGGAACGCTCGACGGCACGGTCGCCGTCGAGGACCGGGAAGACCCCCGACTCCACCGCCGCGATCTGCCGATCGATCGCCGCCCGTTCGGTCAGCAGCGCGGTGAGGCGAGTTTCCGTGCGGGGATCGGAATCCCGGGCCAGAGCCTGCAACTGGGTGGAGAGCGTGGTCAGGCGGGATTCGGTGGCCGAACTCGCCTGACTGGTGAAATTCGCGACGAACGCCATCGCGGCGAACGCGCCCTCGGTCGGTTCCAGGGTCTCCTCACGGGTACCGACCGCGGCTCGGCGGAGCAGATAACCGGACCGCACCCACTCGGTGCAATACGCCTGACCGGTACGCGGGAAGTCGAGGCCTTCGTCGCGCATGGTCTGAAGGTCGGAGTCCAAGCGGGCGAACAGTTCCGGAGCCGGGAGCCGTCGGGTCCCGTGATCGAAGTGCCGGCCCAGCAGCGCCAGAATCGCCGGCGCCGTGTCGGCCCGCAGCAACGTCCACGCGGCGTGGTCCTGGCGCAGGCGAAGAAGCCGATGGACGTCGGCGGTGATGGACATCGGACTCCTCTCGTTTCAGCCGGTGATGCGTTCGCGGCCGCCGGTCAGATCGGCCAACTCGGCGGCCACGCGACCGGCCTGCCAGCCGTGCGCATTGGTCACGGAATGCGCGATTGGGACGGTGGACGGGAACTGATTCTCGAACACCGATCCGACCGCCTCGGTCCGTTCGGCCATGATCGGTACCAGTTCCTTGCCGTACTGACTGGACGCGTCACGGCCGGCCTGATCCCGGGCGATCGCCAGCCGTTCGCCCACCCGGGTGGCGAAGGCGAGCAGGAACGACCGACGGAAACTGGGGGTTCGCTTCACCCGGTCGCCACCCGCCTCGCTCAGCGCGTGTGACGCCTGAACCAGGAGTGAGGTGAACAGCATCTCGCAAAGGTCCAGGTCGATCGGCATCCCGACCATGCTGACGAGGCCGAATCGCTGATGCCAGATGACGCGGACGCTGTTGGTCTCAGCCACACAGTTCAGTAGCTGAAGTTTCGCCTCGGGGTACGGGTTGTCGACGAGCAGCCGGCGGGTGACGACCTGATCACGCAGCGAGGTGTGCGCGGCGGCGTCGATCACAGCGCTGCCGATGGCATAGCGCGTCATCAGATCCTGCGCCTTCGCCGAAAGCGTTTCCGCCTCCTCCGGGTAGGGAGTCGCTTCGGCCTTGGCCAGCAGGCCGCGGATGCGGGCCAGAATCTTGGGTTCGGGCCCCCGTGAGGCAGATGACGAGGCGGCCATTCCCTCGCTCCAGTTCGCCGGGGCCGCGAGCAGCGGCGTCAGGGGTATCAGGTAGCTGCAGTAGCCGAGGAACGACAGGATCGCAGTCCACGTGTCGGTGGGGTCGGCGTTCTCCGAGGCACACCACGCGGACAGGTAGCCACGGGCGGGTGCGCTGTCCGGTGCGATACCCAGCTCGTCGAGCTGCTCCCGCCACTGCGCCGGCGCGACCTTGCGCGCCGACGTGCGGCTCGCGTGCGCGCCGATCACGGTGACCGTCAGCCGAGCGGTGCGAGCACCGAATTCCCGGCGCACCGCGTGCACGAATTCCGTCGGCTGCCACCCCGTGCCGAACACGTGGTCCATCGACCCGTCGAGAATCCGGGAGACCCAGTCCAGGACAGTGTCCGCAGATCGGGAACCGTCGAGATCGGCCAGCTGACGGACCGTCCGCCGCAGCGACTCGGGATTCGCCGCAGGCCCGCACGCGAACTCGATTCCGGCGAACACCAAGGATTCGGCACCCTCGATGCCGGGACGGGGCGCACGCTGCTCCCGGGCATTGCCACGGTGCTGCTTCTTGCGTTTGCGTGCGGCGCGATTCTGCTGACTGTTGCGGCTCAACTCGCATTCCTCACTCGGGTGAATTTTCTGACGTTATCGGGTCGCGCGACGGCTGCGCCTCGGGTGGGCTGATTGGCGCAGCTGGTCGGCGCGCTCGAGCAGCGCGACGACGGTACGGGGCTGCTGGTCGATACTTCGACCGGCATCGGCGGTCAGGCGGGCGAGCTCGGTCCTCGCCACCGCGTGTTCACCCTTGGCGACGGCGAGCAGGATCTTGTTCTTCGTCGCTTCCGGGAGCTTTGCGATCTGTCTCCGCAATCCCGCGGTGGTCTGGGTCTTCGAGGCGAGGGGCGAACTCGCCTCGCGTGCCGCAGCCAGCAGATGGGTGTCGATCCGAAGGTAGTCGGTGAGTGCTTCCTGCGGCGCGGTGAGGGCTTCGAGACCGGCGGGAACCGAGGGTTCGCGTTCGTGCTCCCACTCGTCGTATCCGTCGAGTTGCCGTGTCCCGATCGCTGCCAACCATCCGAGGTACAGCGGTCGCACGTCACCCATCATCATCTCGTCGCGGACCCGGGCGAGGGACGCCATCCATCCCTCGGCTGCGTCCGTGAAATCGGCTGAGTCGTCTTCATGGGTGAAGTCGAAGACGAGGTGCTTGCCGATCGACTCGACCTCGAGGTACGGCTCGACCGTGTAGTCGGCCGCATCTTCCGAGAACGACTGAGCCGGCACCTTGACCATCAGGCGGCGGGTTCCCCAACTCGTGACATGGATGTGCAGGTCATAGCACTTGTGCACCATTTTGCGTGGATCGCCGCGGAAATCGCCGAAGTGATAGGTGTTCGTGAAGGTGGTCGGCGTGATGACGGCCCTGGTCGAGAGCTTGCGCACCTCCGACTGCATTCGCTTGCTCAGGGGAGTGTCGAGTGCGAGGAACTCGAAGTATTGGTACTCGCTCACGGGGTCTCCTCGGGTGATGATTCGATGGCCGGCACTACTCGAACAGGCTGCGGATGTCGTCGGCGTCGAGGGTGGAGCTGAGCAGGGTGTCGGCGTCCATGACGCTCGCGAACAGCGCCGACTTCTTCGCCTTCAGCGCCATCACCTTGTCTTCGATGGTGTCCTTCGCGATCAGCCGGTACACCATCACGTTGCGGGTCTGCCCGATGCGGTGCGCCCGGTCGACGGCCTGCGCCTCGGTGGCCGGGTTCCACCACGGGTCGAGGATGAAGCAGTAGTCGGCCTCGGTGAGGTTCAGCCCGAAGCCGCCGGCCTTGAGGCTGATCAGGAATACCGGGGCGTCGCCCTCTTTGAAATCGCGGAGCACGTCGCCGCGGCGCCGGGTGCCGCCGTCGAGGTAGGCGTGCGCGATGCCCGCGTCGTCGAGACGGTCGCGGACCTTCCCGAGGAACCCGGTGAACTGGCTGAACACCAGCGCCCGGTGGCCGCCGGCGACGACGTCGGCGAGCTGTTCGAGCAGCGCGTCCACCTTGGCGGACGGCACGTCCCGGTACTCGTCGTCGACCAGACCGGCGTCGAGACTCAGCTGCCGCAGCAGGGTCAGCGACTGCAGGATCGTGAAGCGGTTCTTGTCGACGTCGGCGAGCAGGCCGAGGATCTTCTGCCGCTCACGCTGCAGGTGGGTGTCGTAGATCTTGCGGTGCTTCGCGTGCAGGTCGACGTCGAGCACCTGCTCCTGTTTGGCCGGAAGATCCTTCACCACTTGCTTTTTGGTGCGGCGCAACATCAGCGGCTTGACGCGGCGGCGCAGCTGCGCGAGGAGTTCGGCGTCGCCCTGCTGCTCGATCGGCTTGCGGTAGTAGTCGGTGAACCGGGCCGGGTTCGGGAACAGTCCCGGGGCGGTGATGGAGAGCAGCGCCCACAATTCCATCAGGTTGTTCTCCATCGGCGTGCCGGTGATCGCCAGCTTGAACGGGGCCTCCAGCCGGCGGGCGCACTGGTAGATCTTCGACTTGTGGTTCTTGGTGAACTGCGCCTCGTCGAGGATCAACCCCGACCACGTGCACCCCGCGTACGCCTCGAACTCCAAACGGAACAGGGTGTACGACGTGACGACGATGTCGGCGCCATGCACCAGTTCGTCCATCGGAACCTTGCGGCGTTTCAGGGTGTCGGCGATCGCGACAACATTCGCGTCCGGGGCGAAGCGCGCCGACTCGGACTCCCAGTTCGACACCACGCTGGTGGGGGCCACGATGAGGAACGGCGGCGCGGCCGGATTCGACTGCCGCGCATGGCAGATCATCGCCAGCGCCTGCAGGGTCTTGCCGAGTCCCATGTCGTCGGCGAGGATGCCGCCGAGCCCGTGCTCCCAGAGGAACGCCAGCCAGCGGAACCCCTCCAGCTGATAGGGGCGCAACTGCGCGTCGAGCGTGCCCGGGACGTCGACCTCGTGGACGGTGCCCGGGGCCAGCAGGCCGTCCACCTGCTGCCGCCACGCCTTCGCCTGGCGCTCGACGGTGCCGAGGGATGCGAACTCTTCCCACAGGCTCGCCTGGAACCGGCTGATCCGCAGCGACCCGTCGGCGCGGTCGTGGAGGGCGCGGGCCTCGTCGATCAGTTTCCGCAGCGTGTGCAGTTCGGGTTTGTCGAGGGAGAAGTAGGCGCCGTCAGGCAGCAGCAGTTCGGACTTTCCTGCGCTGAGCGCGGAGAAGACCTGGTCGAACGGGACGTCCCGGCCCTCGACGGTGAGGGTGACACCGAGGTCGAACCAGTCGGTGCTGCCGCTGGACGCCGCGGTGGACACCCCGATGGCGAGCGAATCGCCGGCCTCGCGGTAGTCGGCGCGGTCGCCGGAGACATCGATCGACACGTCGGTGTTGCCGTCGAGCAGGGGCAGGACCTCGGTGGTGAACCGCATCGTGTCGAGTCCGCACAGCAGCATCGATTCAGGGCCCTCCGTCCCCAATCCGTATCGGCTCCAGTCGATGTCGAGTTCGGCGAGCAGGGCACGTTCGCGGGCGTCGTCCCGGAACTCGTCACCGGACGTCCGGGCCGTGAGCGGCACACGGTGCTCGTCGTCCCCGACGGTGTACAACCATTCCCAGTCGACGGTGACGTCGTGGTCGGGCAGATACCTGGCCCGCAACGTCAGGGTGGGTGCGGAGATCGCAGGTGGGACGAACGAGCCGTCCGAGGAGATGACCGTGGCCAGGTTGCGCAGCTTCGGCAGGAAGTCCGTCAGGAACCGGGACCGTTCGTCGTCGGGGATCTCGATGCGCGTGCGACGGCGCACCAGATCCTGCAGGGCGGCGTGCACGGGGGAGTCGAGCCGCGCGAGCTGGATGCGTTCGTCCGCGTCGACGTAGAACAGGCCGTGGCCGCGGAGCCCGATGAAGCCGACGGTGGTCGCGTCGACCCGTTCGCCGTCGACCCGGACCACCGGCTGCACGACCAGGGCGCCGACGGCCTCGTCGTGGGTGGCGTCGAGGCAGATCTCGGCCGAGCGGACCGGGGCGAGCGCGCCCAGCCGCTTGGAGGTGTGGATGAGCTGCACGCCCACCCGGGCCGCCTCGTCCAGGAGCGACCACAGCTGGCGGCTGGGGAAGATGCTGAGGTTCAGATCGACGTTGTTGTCGCGGCGGTAGCGCATGCCCCCGTCGGCCAGCAGGTGGATCTCGTGCAGCACACGGATGTGCTCGGCGGGATGCTGAGACGAGCTGCCGAGCTTGTTCCACGCCAGTCCGCCGACGATCCAGTCCTTGCTCCCGGGCTGGACGGGCCGCACCAGCAGTTGTGGTCCCGATTCCACCGCGGATGCCGACACCCGGAATTGGATGGCGAGAGGCGTACGCCGGGCGGACTCACCGAACGCGTCGAGGGGGGTCAGCAGTGAGCTGAGCGATCGGTCCCAGGTGGGTGCGACCGCATCCGGCGCCTCGGACCGCGCCTTGTTCATCGCTGTGATCAGCACGGCGGCGACATGCTTGCAGTTCATGGCGACCGGGCACGTACAGAGTCCGTACCGGTACACGGTGCGGCCGGCAGTGGACGTGACGAACGCGGTGGCTGCGTACGGTTTCGTCGCGGTGCCCATCACCTCGCCCCACAGCACCTTGGCCGCCGGATCCCAGGCCACCACGGACACCGCGCCGGTCTGCGCATACTGCGCGCCGCGGGTGAAGGTGGTGGTGCCGAGGACCGCCCTGATCGACGCCACGTCGACGTCACGGAACTCCGGTGGCAGCATGCCGACAGGGTAGTCAACCGATCCGACACGATCACGGCGTCCCCGCCGGCGGCCGGGGTGCGCGGGGTGTGCAGACCGTCACCCCAGGGTTACTGGTCGCGCGCGCCGTGGGGTCGGAGACTTCGGTGCGTCGGGGGAAGGCGCAGCGATCGGAGAGAACATCATGGCCGAGATGGTCGAAGCACGGCACGCGCACCGCCCAGGCGGCGTCGCCAGAGGACTGATCACCGCGTACGGGCTGGTCGTTTATGCCACCTTCGTGGTCGTGTTCCTGTATGCAATCGGATGGGTCGAGGGCCTCGTCGTGCCCTACACGATCAACGACGGTCCCGCTGCCCCCGTCGCGGTGGCCGTGGTCGTCGACGTAGCGCTGCTGATGGTGTTCGCGATGCAGCATTCGGTGATGGCCAGACCCTGGTTCAAGGAGCGCTGGACCAGGATCGTCCCGCAGCCGATGGAGCGCTCGACATACGTACTGTTCGCCACGGCCGCGCTGGCTCTGCTGATGTGGCAGTGGCGTCCGCTACCCGAGCAGATCTGGGACGTGGAGACGAACTGGGTCCGCGTCGTAATCTACGCCGTATCGCTCGGCGGGTGGGCGCTCGTGTTCGCGGCGACATTCGCCATCGACCACTTCGACCTGTTCGGATTGCGTCAGGTGCTGCGGAACCAGAGCGGGAAGTCGGCTCCGCCCAGCATTTTTCGGACGCCGATGCTGTACCGGATGGTCCGGCATCCGCTCTATGCGGGCTTCGTGATCGCGTTCTGGGTGGCGCCGACGATGACGTGGGGACGCCTGCTGTTCGCCGTGGGCACCACCGGCTTCATCCTGGTCGCGGTGCGGTTCGAGGAGCACGACCTGATCGACACGTTCGGCGACGACTACCGCACCTACCGCACGCGGGTGCCGATGCTCGTCCCGAGGTGCGGCGCGCGGCGGGGGTAGCCGTCACAGGCCGCCGGCGACGGCGATGGTCGTGGCGGTGACGTAGGACGCCTGATGGGACAGCGCCCACAGCACCGCCTCGGCGATCTCCTCGGGTGTCGCGACCCGGCCGAGGGGGATCCGCCCGGCGACCCGTTCGGGTCGCCCCGGGTCTCCCGCGGCCGCGTGGATGTCGGTGTCGGTGGTACCGGGAGCGACACCGACGACCCGGATGTTCGCGGCCGCCAGTTCCCGCCCGAGTCCCGTCGTGAGACTGTCGACGGCCGCCTTCGAGGCCGCATACCCGACGTATTCGCCGGGTGCCCCGCTTCCCGCCGCGACCGAACTGAGGTTGACGATCACGCCGGGACGCCCCTCCCGGACCCAGTGCTCGGCCGCCGCGCGGGCGTAATTGATGGTCCCGAACACGTTGACGTCGAACACCTCCCGCAGCGACGCATCCGAGGTGGACAGGAAGGGACCGAGAGGGCCGGTGGTCCCCGCGTTGTTGACCACCGCGACCAGTTGGCCGCGTTCGTCGGACGCGCCCACCACTGCCGCGGCCAGTGCGGCGTCGCGCACATCGGCACGCACGGCGGTGGCCCGGATCCCGCAGTGGTGCATGAGGTGGTCGGCGGCCTCGTCGTCGTTCTGATAGGTGAGCGTCACCTGATAGCCGCGATGGACGGCCAGACGCACGACGGCGGCGCCGATGCCGCGCGATCCACCGGTGACGAGGATGTGTTCGCTCACCATACGAGCGTATCCGGGCGATCAAACGAGGACCAAAGCTGAAAGCGATCGGTTCCAGGGTGAGGCGGAGGGTGGCGTCATAGCGCACGGGCGGTAGGTCTAGGGAACTGTCCACACCCCGGCGCCGGGCAGCAACGTGAAGCTCGGAGTGCCGGGAATCCCGACCGAAGCGACGAGCACCCCCGAACCTGTCGGTACATAATCGCGATTCTGCGTGCTCCTGAGCCCCACCTGAGCCACCCCAGTCGCCCCCGTCGATAGGTTCCGCCACTGGATACTGCAGAAGCAATAGCCGGCGTCATTGGAAATAAAGCGCGTCATTCCCGGCCGTTCCGCGTCGGTCTGCGCGATAACCCATCCGCCGGCGGCAGACGACAGCATGTACGGCGGCGCGGCCGTCACGCCGAACGTTGGAAGAAGGAACTGCACGTCAATCGGTGCAGCGTGAGCAGTTGGGTTCACGGACAACGCAATCCCAAGGGATGCGACGACTGCGGTGGACGTGGCGGCGATCCTACGGAACATTCCACACCCCTACGGTAGGTAGCAACGTAATCGGCTGATAACCGATGGTCCACACCGAGCCGACGACAACTCCTGACCCCGTGTTCGCGAAGCCGAAACTGGGAACGGGAAGTTGGTCCTGGTCGGCGCCCGCATCCGTGACACCGGACGCACCGGTCCTGAGGTTCTGCCAATGGACCGCACACATGCATCCAATCGACGGGTCGGTGATGAACCGCGTGACGCCCGGTGTACTCGAATCGGTTCGCGCGACGATCCAACCGCCACCGAAGCCGCGCCAGCCGATGCCTGGAACTGCGCTGCTCCCGAAGACCGGGCTTGGGAACTGATAATCAGAGGGAGCGGCTTGGACGGCTACCGGACTCAGCAGGGCTACACCCGATGCGATTGCGATCACTGCCGCAGCCCGTAGCTTCCTGCTCGTGAGAATCTGGACGCGGTGGAAACGGGCCATGGCTGCCCCCTCATGTCACCCCGACACGGAATAGATGGAGGATCCCTGTTAGTCATTATGGCGGAAGTGAAGCGATCGGCAACGTCATTCGGGTGAGCGACATCAGCGGAGTGAAATGGACTGCGAACAACTTTGCCGAAATGCTGCCCCTGCAGTCCACCAGTGATGCACAGAAGTGACGCGTGGCCGTTGCTCTCGCCGCGTCGAGTACAAGCGCGTGTAACGCAGGTCATGACTGTGCGCGATACCTAGTTGTCGGGGCCAACTTCAACATGCGGAGGAAGCTATGGCACCGCTGAGCATGTGGGGAATACCCGAGTGGGCTCAGCCCGCCTTCTATGCGATCGCCAACGGGCTGGCGCAGATCGCCTACTGGTGGTTCAGCGTTACGTAAGGGCAAGGCATGTTCGAGAACGTCACGTTTGCGGCTTCCCTTAGTTCCGCACCTTTGTCATCGCAGACGTGGACAACGCCTTCGCCGCCATTGCCAGGCCGATCATCGCCTGGTGCAGTCCATAACTCGAGGAGCATGAACATGGACGATCCACGGTTCTACGGCCTGCCTGACGCGTGGTATCCCGGCTACATGGCTTTCAGGCAGTGGTCGATCGACCTGGTCTGACCGATCTTCTTCCGGTGGACCGAGAACATGATGTGAGGAGACAGATATGCACTTCGTAATCGTCTTTGTGTCAGCATTTTCCCGCACCGAAGGAGTCGACTAGGACGACCTTCGCCTGTGGGGCGTACCGGAGTTCATGATTCCGGCGATCAACGATGGACTCTACTGGTTTGCGCAGACTTTCGGCCCCGCGATTATCTGGTGGCAACACAACATGATGTGACCCGTGCCTTGACCCGTTCGGCATCCTGTGTGGGTTCAGGCCCACATCGAAGACGTCGACGAGGCGGAGATGAGCGCCCCGGCCTTCACATGCTGAGCGCAGGCTTCTTTACCTGCCGATGACCGCGGTCAGCGCGTGGGCCTGCCGAACGTGATGCTCGGCGCCGTCACCGTGATCGACGCGATGCGGACCGCGAGACCGGGGGCAGGCGGCGGCTCGGCGTCGATGAGGGTGGGGTGATAGTCGACCTGCTCGGGCGCCGTGCGGGCCGGCGCGAAGACGCTCCGGACCACCCCGATCGGCGTGCGGGCAATGGCGTCGGCCGACTGCTGGATCTGCTCGAGCGTCCGGAACATCGTGTCGAAATTCTCGGACTGCCTGCCCGTGCTCACCGCCTCGACCACCGGACGCATCGTCCGCAGCAGGAACACGACCTCTTCGAGGAGTTCCTCGGTGAGCCGGAGGATGTGGAACGACGTCTTCGCCACCTCGATCGGCACGGTGACGGTGCACACGGCGATGCGGACGGGACCTTCCGCGGCCTCGGCCGCCCTCCGGTACGCGTCCTCGATGACCGGGGCGACACACGAGGGCACGAAGCGGGAAACGAATGTCACTGGTCGACCCCCTCGCGGCACGGCGACTTGCTTTGCCGGGGAGGCTACCGCCCCGGCGCGCGCCACGCAGGACGAGCGGTCACCCCGGCAGCAGGGCGCGGACGGCGTCGATGGTGTCGGCGTCGGCGGCCGTCTTGTCGGGGCGGTACCGCAGGACGCGGGCGAACCGCAGGGCGAGCCCGCCGGGGTAGCGGGAGCTGACCTGGACGCCGTCGAGTTCGATCTCCACGACGAGGTCGGGGTTCAGGTACACCGTGTGGTCGTCGCGGCGGCGTTCGTGGCGGGGGAATTCTTCCGTCTGCCACTGCAGCAGCGCGTCGGTGAGGCCCTTGAACGTCTTGCCCACCATGATCGGTTCGCCGCCGTCCGGGTCGCGGGCCCCGAGGTGCAGGTTGGACAGGTAGCCGGTGCGCCGCCCGTATCCCCACTCCGCGCCGAGCACCACCAGGTCGAGGGTGTGCTCCGGTTTCACCTTCTGCCAGGCGCGGCCGCGTCGTCCCGCCGCATATGGCGCGGTGAGCGATTTGACCATCACGCCCTCGTGCCCGGCGGCGAGTGCGTCGTCGAAATGGGTTGCGGCCCCGTCGCTGTCGGGGCGGATCAGGCCGGGGATGCGGTGTTGTGGGGCAACCCGTTCCAGCGCGTCCAACCGCTGTTCGAGGGGTGCGTCCAGCAGGTCGACGCCGTCGAGATGCAGGCAGTCGAAGAAGTACGGGTGCAGCAGCAGGTCGCGGGAGGACTCGGCGCCGAAGCGGCTCATCGTCTCCTGGAACGGCCGGGGCCTGCCGCTGTCGGTGAGCGCCAGTGTCTCCCCGTCGAACACCGCCGACGTGCAGGGCAGTCCTGCGACGAGATCGACGAGTTCCGGTACGCTGCCGGTGATCTCACGCAGGGTGCGGGTGAAGATCCGTACCTCGTCGCCGTTGCGGTGCACCTGGATCCGCGCGCCGTCGAGTTTGTATTCGACGCTGACGTCGCCGCCGAGTTCGGTCCACGCGTCGGCGAGGGATTCGGCGGGGGAGGCCAGCATAGGCCGCACCGGACGGCCCACCTCCAGCCGGAACGCGGTGAGCGCGTCGACCCCGCCGTCGAATGCGGCGACCGCGGTCGCGGGCAGCCGTCCCGACAGCATGAACGCCCGGCGCACCGGTTCGACGGGCAGATCGGCGGCCGCCGCGATCGCGTCCGTCATCACCCCCTCCAGTGCGCCCTGGCGGAGGTCGCCGGTGACCAGCCGGATCAGGAAGTCCCGCTCGTCGGTGGTGGTGCGGGAGAACAGGTCCGCGAGCAGTTCACGCCGGCGTGCGGCCGACCCGGAGCCGGTGACCGCGGCGACGGCGGAGATGGTCCCGTCGACCTCGGAGACCGTGACGGACCCGGCGTCGACGGGTGTGGCCGGAATGTCCGCGACTGTCCGCCAGCCGATTCCGATCCGGCCCTGCCGCAGTTCCCCGGACAGCCACGCGACCACCGGTTCCACCTCGGGCGGCTCCAGCCGGGTGAGGACCTCGCGGAGCGCCCCGACCTTCACCTTCCGCGATCGGGTGGCACCCACGTCCCGGGACGTCGCGACGATCTGCGAGAACAGCACACCCCGACGGTAGCGGGACGGTGCGACGGGCGGTCAGAATCCGACTGATCCGAATGCTGGGCCGACCGCCCCGCCGTTCCTAGGCTGGGCGAATGAGTACTGCGCGACGCCGCCCACTGAAGACGGTGACGGGAGTCAGCGGCGCCGTCAGCACCTTTGCGGCGGCGATCGACCCGCAGCAATCGACCGTCGCCTCCTCGATCGAGATCGCGAAGATCGCGGAGGCGAACAAGTTCGACGCGCTGTTCGCCGCCGACCTACTGAGCTTCGGGGCGCAGGGCGCGATCGGCGCGCAGGAACCGCTGATCTTCCTGTCTGCGCTGAGCGCCGTGACGTCGCACGTCGGGCTGATCGCGACGGTGACCACCACATTCCACCACCCATACAACCTCGCGCGGCTGTTCGGCACCCTCGACCACGTGAGCAACGGACGTGCGGCTTGGAACGCCGTGACGTCATCGCTGGGGGAGGAGAACTACAGCGACCGCGACCTTCCCAGTCCCGAGGAGCGGTACGCCCGGGCAACGGAATCCCTCGAAGTCATCAACGCACTGTTCGACAGCTGGGAACCCGGGGCGCTCACGTCCGACGGTGCCGGGGGTACCCGGCTCGACGCCGACCGGGTGCGGCCGATCGACCACAAGGGCCCCTATTTCACGGTGAAGGGTCCGCTCAACATCCCGCCGCTGCCGCAGCGCCGTCCCGTGCAGTTCCAGGCCGGCCAATCCGCGGCCGGCGTGGAACTCGGCGCTCGCTTCGCCGAGGTGGTGTTCACGTCGCTGCCCACCCTCGAGGACGCCGTCACCTACACCAAGAGCATCCGGGCGCGGGCCGCCGAACTCGGCCGCGCCGACGGGCTGCCCCTGATCATGAGTTCGTTCCACGCCACCTACGGCGCGTCCGAGGACGAGGTGCGGCAGCTGGTCCGGGAGCAGGAGGAGGCCACCGACCTGGACGCGGGCCGGATCCGGCTCGAGGACATGTTCGGTGGCGACATCGACCTGTCCGGGCTGCCGCTCGACAAGCCGATCCCGGCCGACGTGCTGCCCGACGTCGGGTCGGTGAACCGCCGCCGGGGCCGGGTCGAGATCTTCAGCCGGCTCGCCGCGTCCGGGCGGACACTGCGCGAACTGATCATCGCGTCCAAGGACACCGGCCACTGGGCGGTCGCGGGCACGCCCGAGCAACTCGCCGACGCCGTCCAGGAACGCTACGATGCCGGTGTTCTCGACGTCATCTCCCTCGGCGGGCTCGCCGAGGAACGAACCCGCGACTTCGTCGTCAACGGCCTGCTGCCCGAACTGCGGCGACGCGGAATCGTGGGCGACGACTACGTGGGCGGCACGTTCCGGGACAACCTGGAACTGCCGCCGCTGCCGGTCCGCTAGTTCTCCACCGGTGTGCCGTCGACGACGATGCGCACACGGTCCGGGTAGAACGAGACGTGGTCGTCGATGCCCGACGCCTCCGCGGTGGTGAACGGGTAGAACCAGGCGGCGTCCTCCACCGGGTCGGTGCCGTCGGTCCCGGTGAACGACAGATACGACGCCGTCCCCTTGTATGGGCAGGACGTCCGGGTGTCGGAGGCGGTGAAGAACTCGGACCGCACGTCGATGCGGGGAACGTAGTAGCGCACCGGCAGCGACGTCTCGAACAGCAGACGCGGGCGGACCGTGTCGGCCACCAGGGTGTCGCCGACGAAGACCTCCACGTGCCGCGACGACGGCAGCACATCCACCCGGACGTACGGGTCGCGGGCGTGGACGAACACCTGCTGATCCTCCTCGTACCAGGCGTCCATCCGGTGCCAGTAGAACGCGACATAAGCGCTGAGGTCGAGGGAGTCCGCGAGTTTCTCGTCGTAACCCCACACCGACTGCTCGGCGCGGCGGTCGCCGACGGCGAGATCCCAGTACCGCGCCTTGCCCTTCCACGGGCAGGTGGTGGACGCGTCGACGGGCTCGAGGAAGTCGAAGTTCACGTCGTCGCGGGGAATGTAATAGACGGGCAGGTGACCCTTCTCGAACAGGTACACCGAACGGGTGGTGTCGGCGACCGGTTGACCGCCGAAGAACACCCGGATGCGCTTGTGATTGGGTTCGATCGAGATGCGGCCGTTCTCCGCGACCTGCTGAGTAGCGGCGGCATGCGTGAGGGCTGTGGACATCACTCCATAGTGCGCTTCGCGCCCGTGAGTGGTTAAGGAGTCTCTGGACTCGTTTCCCACGCACGGGCGCGAAGCGCACTGAACCCGGCGGTCACGACCCACACGATGAATGGGTAAAGCGCGAGGCGTTCCGTGATGCCGAACGGTGCGCCGGGGAGCAGGATCGCCGCCGTTCCGAGAATCCCGACGAGTCCGCAAAGGCCGGTCCACAGTGCGAACACGCGCCAGCGCTTGTACAGCCCGACCGCGACTACGAGCACGGCGGCGTTGCGCGCGACGAACGTCGGGGTCGCGACGACCTGGTGGAGGTGGGCGTCCACGTCGATCGGAACGAGACCCGTCAGGGCGGCGCTGACGGCGGCGACACCGAACAGGGCCAGCGCGACGCGTCGGAGGAGGCCGGGCGGGAGGAACTCGCGCAGGCACACCGCCCCCACGAGGATGAGCACGCCGGTCAGCACGAACGCGCTGTTGATCATCGCGTGCAGCGGCGAGCAGAGCCTGGTGGCGGCAGACCCGTCACAACCCGTGACGCCCAGATTGCTGATCGAATTCGTCCGCACCCGGTACGGCCGCAGCCAGGCCCGCGCGGTCACGACCTCCGCGGGGAAATACAGGGCGACCAGCACCCACGCGGCGCCTCCCACCCGCACGGCCAACGGTCGCCGGGCGGGTGCGGACGTTCGCACGACGCTCACCCCTCCGTACCGTACCGGCTCACGGAGTGGATTGTTGACAATCTTCGGGGGCGGCTCGACGATGTAGCCATGGGCCCGCTGACGACGATTCCGGTTGCTGACTCCGAGGGCAGGGCCGCGCGTGGCTGAGCTGACGCGCCGCCCCGCCGCCGACCTGCACGCCGAGCTCGCCGAGCTGGGCATCGACCTCGACACCGGAACGCGCCGGCGCGCCGAATACTCCTTCGACGCCTCCAATTACCGGGTTCCGCCGCTGGCCGTGGCGTTTCCGCACACGCCCGCCGACGTGGTGGCGATCGTGCGGGCCTGCACCGACCGCGGCATCCCCGTCACCAGCCGCGGCGGCGGCACCTCGCTCGCCGGCAACGCGATCGGCAGGGGAGTGGTGCTCGACTTCTCCCGGCACATGAACCGGGTGCGGGCCGTCGACGCGTCCGCCCGCACCGCCGTCGTCGAACCCGGCATCGTGCTGACCGACCTGCAGAAGGACGTGCAACTGGCGACGGACGGAGCGTTCACCTTCGCCCCCGACCCGTCCAGCAAGTCCCGCGCGACCGTCGGCGGCGCCATCGGCAACGACGCCTGCGGCAACCACTCCGTCCGCTACGGCCGCACGTCCGATCACGTCGTCGCACTCGACTTGGTGACCGCGAGCGGGCACCGGCTGACCGCCACCCGCGACGGGCTACGGGCCACCGATCCGGACGACACTGCTGCTTTGGGCGAGGCCGCACGGATCGCCGCCGGACTCGACGAGTTGACGCGGGAACATCTCGGCGACTTCCGCCTCGAGCTCGGCCGCATCCCGCGTCAGGTGTCCGGATTTCACCTGGCGAACCTGTTGCCCGAGAACGGCTTCGACGTGGCCCGCGCCCTGGTAGGCAGTGAGGGGACGTGCGCGGTGATCGTGGCCGCGACCGTGGCGCTGGTCCCGGTGCCGCCCGCGGCGATGCTGCTGTGCCTCGGATACCACGACCTGGTGGACGCGGCCCGCGACAACGCGATCATCCTCGACTATTCACCCGCCGCCATCGAGGGCATCGACTCGGCGATCGTCGACACCATGCGGCACCTCCGCGGCGCCGACTCCGTCGTCGGGCTGCCCGACGGTCAGGCCTGGCTGTACGTCGACCTGGACGGCGACGACCTCGCGGAGGTCGAACTCCGCGGGGCCGAACTGGTCTCGAAGCTGCGTGCCGCCGGACGCCTCGTCGACTCGCGGGTCGTCGGGGACCCGGCCGAACGCGCGTCGCTGTGGCGGGTCCGCGAGGACGGCGCCGGACTGTCCGCCCGGCTCGTCGAGGGCGGCGAATCCTGGACGGGCTGGGAGGATTCCGCCGTCGCACCCGACCAGCTGGCCGACTACCTCGTCGACATCAAGGCGCTGCTCGCCGAATTCGACCTCACCGGCGTGATGTACGGGCACTTCGGCGCCGGCTGCATGCATATCCGCATCAACTTCGACCAGCGCACCGACGAGGGCCGGGACGTGATGTCGCGGTTCATCCACCGCGCCGCCGAACTCTGCGTGCGGTTCGGCGGATCGATGTCCGGCGAACACGGCGACGGCCGCGCCCGGTCGGCGCTGCTGCCGATGATGTACACCCCCACCATGATGGCGGCGTTCGCCACGTTCAAACGGCTCTGGGATCCGGCGGCCGTGCTGAACCCCGGCAGCATCGTCGAACCCGAACCGCTGCTCGGCAGCCTCGCCCTCGACGGCGTGAATCCGCGGGCGTGGCAGACCAGTTTCGACCTCACCCCCACCAGCGACGTCCCCGTCGCACCGTTCGTCCACGCCGTCCAGGGGTGCATCGGCGTGGGCCGCTGCCGCGCCTCGACCGGCGGGGTGATGTGCCCCAGCTACCGCGCCACCGGCGACGAGAAGGACTCCACCCGCGGCCGGGCCCGCGCCCTGCAGGAGATGGTGCGCAACTCGCCGACCGTCGCCGACGGCTGGCGGTCCGAGGACGTCAAGGAATCCCTCGACCTGTGCCTGTCCTGCAAGGCCTGCTCCACCGACTGCCCCGTCGGCGTCGACATGGCCACGTACAAGTCCGAGTTCCTCGACCACCACTACCGTGGCCGGGTGCGTCCGCTGTCGCACTACTCCCTCGGCTGGCTGCCGGTGTGGCTGAAGGTCGCGGAACGCTCGGCGCCCGTGGTGAATCGGCTGACCGCCGGCCGGCTCGCGAAGGTCGCGGCCAAGCTGGGTGGTCTCACCCCGCACCGGTCGATGCCGGAGTTCGCGTCCCGCAAGCAGATCCGCCGCGAGGTGGGGGAGACGTCGCGGGACGGCACCGCGGACGTCGTGGTGCTCGCCGACACGTTCACGCGCGGGTTCCGCCCCGAGGTGGTCGGGGCCGCGTCGCGGGTGCTCGCCGACGCCGGCCTGAGCTCGCAGTGCCGGAGCGACGTGTGCTGCGGGCTCACCTGGATCTCCACCGGACAGCTCAAGCAGGCCACCAAGACCCTCACCAGAGCCGCCGAACTCCTCGACGACGGCACCGACCGGCCCATCGTCGTCCTCGAACCGAGTTGCGCGGCCGCATTCCGCAAGGACCTACCCGAACTCGTCCACACCGACGCCGCACGCCGCGTCGCCGCCCGCATCCGCAGCTTCGCCGGCGCGGTGCTCGAACGCACCGAGGCCGGATGGAGCCCGAGCGTCCCGGTGCCCGAAGACGTCACTGTGCAGACCCACTGCCACGAATACGCGGTGTTCGGCGCGGCGGCCCAGCGCAAGGCACTCCAGGCCGTCGGGGTGCCGCGCGTGCGGGAAGCCACCGGATGCTGCGGCGTCGCAGGAAACTTCGGATTCGAGGCCGACCACTACGACCTCAGCATGCAGGTCGCGGAGCAGGCGCTCGCGCCCGCCCTGCGCGAGAGTCCCGAAGACGCAGTAATACTGACGGACGGATTCAGCTGCCACATGCAGGTGCGGCAACTCGACCCGAACCGATCGTCGAAACACCTCGCCCAACTGCTCGACCCCGCACCACCATCGAAACCCGATCACCAGAGCGGAGACTGAAATGTCGCAGTTGTCGATGACCAGTGACGACCGTCAGAAGTTCCTCGCCGACGTGCACGTGGGGGTGATCGCCGTCGACCGCGACGGACGCGCCCCGCTCGCCGTGCCCATCTGGTACGGCTACGAACCCGGCGGCCAACCGTTCGTCTGGACCGGCCGCGGCTCACTGAAGGAGCGGCTGATCCGCGCCGCAGGCCGCTTCAGCCTCGTCGCCCAGCACGAGAAGCCGCCGTACCGGTACGTCAGCGTCGAAGGTCCGGCGGAGTTCGACGAATCACCCACCGCCGACGACATCCGCGGACTCGCCGCCCGCTACCTGCCCGCCGACGAGGTCGACCCGTTCGTGGAACAGGCGTACGACGACAACGCGATCATCATCCGCATGCGGCCGGAGCACTGGCTGAGCGTCGACTACGGCAAAGGCGCGTAGCACCCGTGCGTGGTTGACGAGTGCCTGGACTCGCTAACCACGCACGGGCGGCGGAGCCGCCTACGTTCGGTTCACGGTGATTCTGATGATGGCGGGGCGGCCCGAAGTGCGGAAGCGTCGAAGGGCAGTTGTTCCGCCTCGACAGGAGCGCCCTTCATGACCGAACTTCTCGACCTGAGCACCGACGTCCTCGTCATCGGCGGCGGCCCCGCCGGAACGTGGGCCGCCCTCCGCGCACGCCAAGCCGGGGCGGACGTCGTCCTCGTCGACAAGGGGTACTGCGGAACCAGCGGCGCCACCGCGCCTTCGGGCACCGGCGTCTGGTACGTCGACCCCGACCCGTCCGCGCGGGCGAAGGCCAAGGCCAGCCGCGAAGCACTCGGCGGCCACCTCGCCGACCACCACTGGATGGACCGCGTCCTCGACCAGACGTACGCGAACATGAACCTGCTCGCCGAGGAGGGCCGGTACCCGTTCCCGGTCGACCCCGACACCGGCAGGCAGATCCGCACCGGACTCCAAGGGCCCGAATACATGCGACGCATGCGCGCGTGGGTCAAGAAGGCGGGCGTCCGGATTCTCGACCACTCACCGGCCCTGGAACTGCTCGTCGACACCGACGGCCGGGTGCGCGGTGCGGCGGGCTACCAGCGCCACGACGACCGCGACTACCGGATCAGCGCGGGCGCCGTCGTGATCGCGAGCGGCGGTTGTGCGTTCCTGTCCCGCGCGCTCGGCACGAACGTCGACACCGGCGACGGCGCGCTGATGGCCGCCGAGGTAGGTGCCACGTTCTCCGGCATGGAATTCTCCAACGCCTACGCGATCGTCCCCGCCAACTCCACCATCACCAAGACCGCCTACTACGGCTACGCCACGTTCTTCCACGCCGACGGCAGCGTCCTCGAGGGCGCCGGCTCCACCAAGGGGCGGTCGGTGATCGCGAAAACGCTGCTGTCCGAACCGGTGTTCGCCCAGCTCGACCGCGCCGACGACGAGGTGCAGCGCCAGATGCGGCTCGGCCAGCCGAACTTCTTCCTGCAGTTCGACCGTCGCGGGATCAACCCGTTCACCGACCGTTTCGAGGTCAGCATGCTCGCCGAGGGCACGGTCCGCGGAACCGGTGGCATCGAGGTGGTCGACGACACCTGCGCCACCTCGGTGCCCGGACTGTTCGCCGCGGGGGACGCCGCCACCCGGGAACGCATCTGCGGCGGCTTCACCGGCGGCGGCAGCCACAACTCGGCGTGGGCGATGTCATCCGGCAGCTGGGCCGGGACCGGGGCCGCTCGGTTTGCGCGAACCGAACGTCGGGTCGCGGCGGGCGAACTGCGCCCCGCCGGCCGGGCCGGGTTGCGTCCGACGCGGCGGCCGGGGCTGGAGGCGTCCGCCGTCGTCGCGGCCGCGCAGGCCGAACTCATCCCGTACGAGAAGAACTACCTGCGGGACGGGACGCGGGTGCAGGGTGCGCTGGGCGAACTGGAGTCGCTGTGGACGGCACTGTCCGCCGGCCTCGGCGGCGACTCCGGCGACGAGCGGGTCCGCGCCCGGCAGGCCGCCGCGATCACCGCGGTGGGCCGGTGGATGTACCACTCGACGCTCGCGCGGACCGAGACCCGCGGAATGAGCAAGCGCGCCGACTATCCCGACCTCGACCCCACCCAGCACCACCACATCCTCACCGGTGGGCTCGACGACGTCTGGACCTCGACCGCCGCCGTGCACGACGGGCCGTTGCGGGTGGCCTCGTGATCGAGGTGCTGCTGGCCGACGCGTGCATCGGCTGCGACAAATGCGTCGACGCGTGCCCCACCAACGTGTTCGAGCGCACCGACACCGGGATCCCCGTGATCGCGCGGCAATCGGACTGCCAGACGTGCTTCATGTGCGAGGCGTACTGCCCGGTCGACGCGCTGTACGTCGACCCGCAGTCCACCCCGCTCGTCGACGGGCAGCGCATCCCGGAGGACCACATCGGCCGGTACCGCGAGAAACTCGGCTGGGGCAAGGGGCGCGCCGCCGGCTCGCTCACCGCGGTCGGGCCGTCCCTGCCGCATGGTGCGCCGCCGCCCAGGCTTCGCCCGTGAGTGCGTAACGAGTCCAGGGACTCCTTCCGCACTCACGGGCGGCGGAGCCGCTAGATTGGAGGTACGGAACAGTCGTTTCCGGGTGCAGGGGTGCGCGTGCAGAATTCGAAATCGACACCGACAACCGTGCCCGGGCTGCGGGTCTACCGGCCCGAATCGCCCGCGGCGCGGATGGCGCTCGTCGGCGCCACGGTCGTGGTCGGGATCGTGCTCATGTGGATGGCCGGACGGTCGGGTCCCGTCCGCACGTCGATGGTGGCGGCCGGGATCGCCGTCCTGCTCGTCGCCCGGGGACTGCACCTGCGGCGGCCCGTCACCGTCACGCATGCGGTCTCGGCGGTGCTGATCGTGGCCGCCGCGGATGTGGCCTATTCGAGCGCACATTCGACCCCGGGGTTCCTGCTCCTCGTGGCCACCGGGCCCGTCCTGATGCTGCCGGTGCGCAGTGTGCCGCAGCCCGAGGACCGGGCCCGCGTCTTCGCGCTGATCCAGCAGACCACCGGCGACCCGTTGTCGCCGTTCGCCCTCAATTCGGCGAAGTCGTACTACTTCAACGCGTCCGGCACCGCGGCGATCGCCTACCGGGCCCGCTCCGGGATCGCCGTCGTCTCCGGCGATCCCATCGGAAACCCGCTGGAATTCGGCGCGCTCCTCGACCAATTCGACGAGTTCGCGGCCGAACGCGGCTGGCGCGTCGCGGTGCTCGGCGCGGGGGAGCGGGTCACCCGGCTGTGGGAGATCGGCGGCGACACCCGAAAGCCGTTGACGGCGGTCCCGATCGGTCGCGACGTGGTGATCGACGTCGGATCCTTCACCCTGCACGGCCGGAAATTCCGGAACCTCCGGCAGGCGGTGCAGCGCACCCGCAACGCCGGGCTGACCACCGAGATCGTTCCCGAAGCCGCGCTCGACGAACCGATACGCCGGGAACTGACCGACATCGTCGACGACGCGCGCGCCGGACATCAGCGCCGCGGATTCTCGATGATCCTCGACCACCTGCTGGACGGCACACTCCCCGGTGTTGTTCTCGTAATCGCCCGCGATTCGAGCGGTCGCGCCGTCGCCTTCCAGCGGTACGGCACCGCCGATTCCGCCCGCGAACTGAGCCTCGACGTGCCGTGGCGCGGTGACGGCGCACCGAACGGCACCGACGAACGCATGACCGTCGACGTCATCCGGTACGCCGAGCAGACCGGCGCGCGCTACGTCTCGCTGTCGTTCGCGGCGTTCCCCGAACTCCTCGACCGCGACACACCCGGCGCGGGTGCCAGGCTCTTCCGCCGAGTCCTGCACCTGGGCGACGCACTGATCGCGCTGGAGTCGCTGTACCGGTACCTCGGCAAGTTCCATGCGATGGGGAACCGGCGCTACGTGCTCCTGCGATTCCGCTACCTGCTGCCCGTGGCGTTCGCGTGCCTGACGTTCGAGTTCGTGCCGCACCGGGAACGGGACTGACGCTCCGGTTCAGAAGTCGAAGTTCTTCTCGTTCGTCGCGGTGAGCGCGTCGACGACGGCCGCGAGATCGGTCTTGGAGACGTCCGCGGTGTCCTCCTTCGGCGTCGATCGTATCGCCTTGTCCGGTCGGGTCTGGTTCTTGGCGGGCCGTTCGTCCGTCATCTGTGTACCTTCGCGATAGGCCGAGCCGGGCAGGTTACTCACGAGTACACCGTCCGGGCGTCGACTCCGCAACCCGGCGGGGTCCTGATGTGACGCGGTCCACGCAAGGTCAGCTATCGACTAGCTATTCGGCCGGGTGGGATTGCGGCGACAGGTGCTCGTGGACGGCGATCCACCCCGAGTTTTCGCGGTGCCGGAACATGATCGTCTCGCGTTCGTCGAGTTCGACCGTCCCGGACGAGTCGCGCACGGTGGTGCCGACCCGGTGCGTCAGCACCGCGACATCCGGGGACGGGAACGTGACGTTCTGCTCGCTGGAACGGCACGCCAGGACGCGGAACCCGTCCGACTCCCATTCGGTCCACAGGTCGCGGTAGGCGTCGCGACTCGGCAGCGGCACCGGGTGGGTGTAGAAGACGAACGTCGCGTCCGGGCTGAACGAGGAGAAGTACGCGGTCGTGTCGTGCTCGCCGAACGCCCGGATCAGTGCGTCGATCGTGTGCTGGAGGTCGTCGGTGTTCGTGTCAGCCATGTGCGTGGGTCTCCTCGAGTGCCAGTGCGGCTTCGCTGTCTTCGATGAACCGTTCCTCGGTGCCGAGGTCGAGCGACCGGGACAGGACCCAGTACGCGATCCCGGACACCGCGAGTCCGACCGCGAACGCGACGTCGACGTCACCGAGGGCCGCGGCGATCGGCCCGACGTAGAACGGCAGCACCATGAACGGAACGGACGCGACGATGCCGGCGAAGAAGGCGGTCATACCCCGCCACGACCACATGCCGTACAACCCGTCGGGCGTGAACAGGTCGGTGATGGCGTAGTGCCCGCGGCGCACGAAGAAGAAGTCGGTGAGGTTGACGGCGGTCCACGGCACCAAGAGGTACAGCATGATGAGCAGCGTCGTGTTCAGGACGGTCGTCGAATCGGTGAACAGCAGGCTCAGCACCAGCCAGATCGCCGCCAGCGCGAGGACGGTCACCACCCGGATCCGGCGGGAGGGGGTGACCTTCCGGAAGGAGTCGATGCCGGTGATCACGGTCAGCATGCCGCTGTACGCGTTCAGGCCCATGGTGGCCACCAGCACGAGCGTCGCGACGAGTGCGAGCACACTGCCGAGGAACGGGACTACCGAGTTGCCCGCGTCGTGGATGCCGGCGAGCGCATCCGTGGCCCCCAGCCGGGTGGCCATCCACGCGCCCACCGGGATCAGCCAGACCGGCGACGCGGACGCGCCGAGGAACACGGCCGACACGATCGCCGACGTCCGGGTGTTGCGCGGCAGGTACCGCGAGTAGTCCGACACGTACGGCGCGTACGTGATGTTGTAGGAGGCCGCCACGCTGAACTGCGCGATGAACGCCAGCAGGGTGAACCCGCCCGTCGCGGCGCCCGCGTCGCCGCCGGCGTGCCCGAACACGACGCCCCAGGTGAGAACGGCCCACAGCGGCAACGACAACCAGAACAGCACACGGAACGACAGGTGCAGCAGATCGTGGCCGAAGATCGCGAGCAGGGTCGCGACCGCGGTGATGACGACGGCGACGACGGCCGCGTTCCACCCGAAGATGCTGTGCAGTCCGGTCTTGATGATGACGACGTCGACGACGTTGAAGCCGACATACGTGAACAACGTCCCGATCAGGGCGAGGACCACACCGCGGTACCCGAACTGCGCGCGCGACTGCACCATCTGGGGGAGTCCGAGGACGGGCCCCTGCGACGCGTGGAACGCCATGAACAGGGTGCCGAAGAAGATGCCGAGAATGCCCGCGACGACAGTCCAGCCCAGCGACAGGCCGAGGGCGGGGCCGACGAAGCCGATGGCCACCGTGAAGGGCTGGAAGTTTCCGACGAACCAGAAGGGGCCCTGGTCGCGGACCTTGCCGTGACGCTCGTCCTCGGGGACGTAGTCGATCGAGCGGGTCTCGATGGTGCCACCGAGGGTCGCGGCGGTGTCGCCGGAGTGATCTGTCACTGAAACTCCTAGAAGGTGCTGTGGCTCTGATCACTACTCTGCGCACTGCGCCCCGCCGGCACCAGAGACGAGATGTACAGTTCGTCTATTACGGTTGGGCAATACGTACAAGGGGTCATCGGTGATCACCGTCCAGGACGTCCTGTCCGCCCCCACACTGCGGCTCACGTCGATGAGCGGAACGGCGGGGGTGAACAACCCCATCACCGCAGCCCACGTCTCCGAGTTGACGCGGCCGCGGGACTGGCTGCAGGGCGGCGAGTTGCTGATGACCGTCGGCCTGATGCTCCCGACCACCGAGAATGGGTGCCGCGACTACGTGCGGGACTGCGTCGCGGGCGGGGTCGCCGCATTGTGCCTCGGCCTGGGCCACGGGCTGCCCTATCAGGCGCCACCGGCGCCGCTCGTCGCGGCGGCGCGGGAATTCGGCGTCCCGCTGCTGATCGCCCCCGACTCGGTGCCGTTCATCGCCATCACCAAATGGATCTTCTCCCGGATCGCCGAGGAGGAGAAGCGTGCGCTCGAGGACGCAATCGAACTCAGCTATCAGCTGACCGCGGTCGCGGCCGGACCGTCGCCGCTGAGCGGACTGCTCGGCACGTGGCGTTCCGTCAGCGGCTCACTCTGCGCGGTGCTCGACGCGTCCGGCGGGGTCGTCCAACTCTCCGACGGCGTCGATGCCGCGTTCCTGGAGGACGCCCGGGATCAGGTCGGTCGCTACACCACCCGCGGCAAGGGCTGGACCGCGTTCGGCGGCGCCGGCAGGCGGGAACTCGAACTGCACCCCGTGCGCATCGAGAACCCGCTCGCCTTCGTGGTGCTCGAACGGTCGGCGGACAGCGGGCTGCGCCACGCGTCGAATGTTCTCGTCTCGCTGCTGTCGCTCGAACTCGAACGCCGGCACGTGGCAGGCGAACCGGAGCGGCAGCGGCGGGCGGCGGCGCTGGCGCAACTGCTCCGGCCCGGCCTCCGGCGGGAGCGCGCCCATCAGATCGCCGCCGGCATCGGGCTGTCCCGGGACCCGCTGCAGATCGCAGTGGTGCGCTCCACCCCCGAGGCGGTGGCCGACCTGACCGCCCGGATCGGTGCAGCCCTCCCGGATTCCGTCCTGAGGCAGCGCAACTCGGACATCGAGATCGCGCATCCAGAGTCCGCCGGGCTCGCGGAATTGTTGTCCGGCGTCGCCGAGGGATGCGCGATCGGGATCGGCGCACTGGTTCCCGTCGATGCGCTGGCGGTGTCGGCCATGCAGGCGCGATCCCTCGTCGCCGTCAGTGCACGACTCGGCCGGGCCGTCGACGCCAAGGAGGGGGAGACCGTCCAGTTGCTGCTGCGCCTCGGCTCGGCCGACGTGCTCAGCGGCTTCTCCACCGCCGTCCTCGCACCCCTCGATCAGCTCGAGCCGCGCGAACGCGTCGAACTCCAGAGAACCCTCGAGGAATGGCTGCGCGCCAACGGGGCATGGGACCCCGCGGCGGCCGCCCTCTCCGTGCACCGCAACACCGTCCGGAACCGGATCGACAAGATCGCGGCGCTGACCGGGCGGAACCTCGACCAGGCCGACGACCGCATGGAACTGTGGCTGGCGCTCAAGGCCAGGGCCGTGACCCCGTCGACCGACGAACCCGACTGACGGTCACGCCCGGACCAGGATCTTCACCGCCGTGTCGTTGTGCTCGATCAACGTGGTGAGCCCCTCGGAGACCAGGTTGTCGAGTTCGATCCGGCCCGTGATGAACGGGGCCAGGTCGATCACCCCGCTGCGGACCATCTCGATCACCGCCTCGTGGTCGCGGACGTAGGCGATGGTGCCGCGCAGGTCGATCTCCTTGAGGACGAGTTTCTGCATGTCGACCGTCGCGGGCTTGCCCCAGATCGACACGTTCACCACCACGGCCGCGGGTCGGACGGCGTCGAGGATGGTGTCGAGGACGGCGTTCACCCCGGCGCACTCGAACCCGAGATCGGCGCCGACACCGCCGGTAAGCTCGAGCACCCTGGCCTTCACGTCCTCCGACGACGGGTCGACGACGTGATCGGCGACCCCACTGGACAGCGCCTTCTGCTTCCGGGCGTCGCTGAGTTCGGTGACGATCGTGGTGACACCCAGACCCTTCAAGACCGCGGCAACCAGGAGCCCGATCGGCCCGGCACCGCCGACCAGCGCGACGTCGCCGGCCTCGGCCCCGCTGCGGACGACCGCATGATGCGCGACGCTGAGTGGTTCGATCAGGGCTGCCTCGTCGAGCGGGATGTCGCCGATCTTGTGCACCCACCGGCGGTCGACCACCACCTTCTCGCTGAGTCCGCCTCCGCCACCGGCCAATCCGATGAACCCCATCTTCGTACACAGGTGATAGTTGCCAGCCTTGCAGGACGCGCACTCGTTGCACACGAAGTACGGCTCCACCACCACGTTGTCGCCGACCGCGACATCGGTGACGCCCTCACCGACCTCCTCCACCGTCCCGGAGAACTCGTGGCCCATCGTCACCGGCGCGTTCTCGTGCGACAGCGGATGCGGATGTCCCGGCGGGGAGATGAAGATCGGGCCCTCCAGGTACTCGTGCAGGTCGGTGCCGCAGATGCCGCACCAGCCGACCCGGAGTTTCACGGCGCCCGGCCGCAATTCCGGTTCGGGGATGTCGTCGATCCGGATGTCGCGTCGTCCGTGGAACCGTGCTGCTCTCATGGATCCGCCCTCACCTCGTTGTGAACGTGCTGATGAGCCGAACGGTACGACGCCGCAACGCGGCCGGGAAGGGTTGCACTGCGTTGCAATCCGACGACGACTGTGTGACGTTCACCGGCGGATAGCTGGTTTGGCCGGATCTGCGGGTACCTTCGAAGGGAAAGACTGGTTCGATCTGGGGGAGTGAGGCATGGCACGCATACGCACGGCGGCTGAAGCTGAAATCAATGCCGCCGAGCAGATGCAGAAGCTCGGTTACGGCGACGCGACAGCGCTACTCGGCGGCACGGACGGCGGCATCGACGTCTACTCGTCACGCGCGTACGCGCAGGTGAAGTGGCGCGGCGGCAGCGCAGGCAAATCGGATCTCGAGAACCTCTACGGCACCCGCGGAACCAGCCACGCCCGGAAACTCCTGTACTTCTCCGGCCCCGGCTACACCGACGAGGCCGTCGACTACGCGGACGCCGTGGGCATCGCCCTGTTCCGGTGCGAACCCGACGGCGAAACCCCGCCGCTCGGCGCCCACGCCCCGAAACTGGTGACCGCCGCGCGTAACTCGACGGTTGCGGTGGCCCCGTCCCCGCCGCCCCCACCCGAGCCCGAGTCGCCGGCGCGCATCGTCGCCCGCAACGCATGGGCGATGGTCGCGGGCTTCTTCGGCGCGCACTGGCAACTCCTCGGCGCCGTCCTCTGCACGATCGTCCTCATGATCGCCCCCTTCGGCGAAGGGAACGTCGGGCTGCGCGTGTTCGCGACGATCCTCGCCGTCGTCGGCGCACCGGTGTTCTGGCTCCTCTTCGTCCAGCACCGGCACGCGAGAGCCAGATAGTTCGTTGCCGTAACGATCTCGCTCGCGTCGACGACAGCCAGCGTGACTGTCGACATTCGAGTGGAATCGCGGAGATGAATATGGGCTTGATGAATGGCCTGATGGGTAATGCGGGAAAGATCGACCCGGCTGCGGCGCAGGCGGAATACTCACGACTTCTCGGAAACGGTGAGCAGGTCCACGCCGCGTATCTGCTGGTTCGCGACGCCTTCCTGTTCACCAACCGGCGACTCATTCTCGTCGACAAGCAGGGGATCACGGGAAAGAAGATCGAGTACCACAGCGTGCTGTACAAATCGATCACGCATTTCGCGGTGGAGACGGCCGGGAACTTCGATCTCGACGCCGAACTGAAGATCTGGATCTCCGGCAATCCGGTTCCGCTGCAGAAGCGGTTCTCGAAGTCGGTGGACATCTACGAGGTGCAGGCGATCCTGTCGCACTTCGTCGCCGGGTAGCGCACCCGACCCCGTAACTGCGAGAACACCACCGTCGGTAAATACCGGCGGTGGTGTTCTCGGTGCGGATTCGGGAGGCGAGTCAGTTCGCGGTCGGCAGCGACTTCAGCGACTTGACGGTGGCGATGCAGGCCCGCGCGGCCTCGGCGCCCTTCTTGACGAAGTGGTCGCCGAAGTAGGTGAGGTGCTCGTCGTGCTCGTGGAAGTGGTGCGGGGTCAGCACAACCGAGAACACCGGCACGTCCGTGTCGAGTTGCACCCGCATGAGGCCGTCGATGACCGCGGTCGCGACGAACTCGTGCCGGTAGATGCCGCCGTCGACTACGAGCGCGGCCGCGACGACGGCGTCGTAACGCCCCGTGAGGGCGAGGCGTCGTGCGTGCAGCGGGATCTCGAACGCGCCCGGCACCTCGAAGAAGTCCAGGTCGTCCTTCGAATAGCCCAGCGTGGTCACCTCGTCGGTGAAGCCGTCGCGTGCGCGGTCGACGATGTTGCGGTGCCACGTGGCCTGGATGAACGCGATTCGTCCCTGACTCTCACTCATGGTCTGAAACTACTGCACCGGTCCTAGCGGTGTGAACGGGGCAGTGCCGTCGACCGGCCCCACCCGGAGTCGTCGGTGAGGTGCTCGAGCAGCGGCTGAATCCGGTACGGCAGCGGGCTCGTCAGCGCGATGGTCGTCGTCGAATGCGTGATGCCGGGCAGGTTCGCGATCTTCTCCAGCAACTTCTGCAGCTCCGCGTGCGTGGACGTGGCCACCCGCACCAGCAGGTCCTCCCGGCCGGTGGTCGCGTGGATCTCGATGACCTCCGGCAGGTCGACGAGACGGTTGCCGACGGCGGTCAGCTTGCCCTGTTCGAGTTCCAGCCCGACGAACGCCTGAATGGGAATGCCGACCTCGGCGAGGTCGAGGTTGGGGCGGAAGCCGGTGAGCAGCCCGCTGGTCTCCATGCGCTTCATCCGGGACTGGACGGTGTTGCGGGCGACGCCCAGCGAGTTGGCGAGTTCGGCCACGCTCATGCGTGAGTCCTGGCCGAGCAGTCCGAGCAACTGCACGTCGAGCTTGTCGATGCTGAGCACTTTGGGTACCTCCGGGAAGTGACCACCGTCACCTGTTGCGTGAACTGATCAGTTGATCCGATTTGCGTTGACCAAATCATAGAGCAGATACAGGATCAAGCTCACGAAATGCTCAACGCGACGGATCGGGAATCGCAATGACTCAGCTAGACGACGCTCGCACCAGTGCAGCATCCTTTGATCTCGCCGACCGATACCGGGCCGACTCGGGTCCGGTGTTGATGACCGGTGTCCAGGCCATCGCCCGCCAGCTGGTGGAGCAGCACGAACGCGACCGCCGCGCGGGCCTGAACGTCGCGACGTTCGTCTCCGGCTACCAGGGCAGCCCCCTCGCCGGCCTCGACCGCACCATCGCCGCCATCCCCACGCTGAGCACCGACCACGACGTGAAGTTCGTGCCCGGCATGAACGAGGAACTCGCCGCGACGTCCGTCTGGGGCAGCCAGGTGGACCTCCCGCAGGGCGAGCGTACCCACGACGGCGTCGTCGGCGTCTGGTACGGCAAGGGTCCCGGCCTCGACCGCGCCAGCGACTCCATCCGGCACGCCGCGATGTACGGCGCCAACGCGCGCGGCGGCGTCCTCGTCCTCGTGGGCGACGACCCCAACGCCAAGTCCTCCACCATCCCCTGCGCCAGCGAACGGTCCATGGCCGCAATGGGCATGCCCGTGTTCTTCCCGCGCAACGCCGAAGAGGTCATCACGTTCGGCCTCTACGGGGTGGCGCTGTCGCGGATCTCCGGCTGCTGGTCGGGCATGAAGATCGTCGCCGACGTCGCCGACGGACTCTGGACCCTCGACCGCGACTTCGCCGGACTCGACATCGTGCTCCCCGAGATCGAGTGGAACGGCAAGCCGTGGTCGTACCGGCAGCGCGTCCTCGCGTCCCCGCCCGACAGCGTCTACGCCGAGGCCGACCTCTACGGACCGCGCTGGGCGATGGTCGAGGCGTTCAACGCCGCCAACGACATCGACGCGATCGAGGTCAACCCGCGCACCGCGTGGCTGGGCATCGCCGCCGTCGGCACCGCGTACGACTCGCTGCGCCAGGCCCTGCTCGACCTCGGGCTCGGCGACTCCCAGCTCGAGGACGCCGGCATCCGCATCCTCCGGGTCGGCATGCCCTACCCGCTGGGCGCCGACAAGGTTCGCGAACTCGCCGACGGCGTCGAGCAGGTCCTCGTCGTCGAGGAGAAGATGCCGTTCGTCGAGTCCCAGCTCAAGGACATCCTCTACGGCGGCGCCAGTGCACCCGCCGTGCTGGGCAAGAAGAACGCGCAGGGCAAGAACCTGATCCCCGTCGACGGCGAACTGACCGCCGCCCGGCTCACCGGACCGCTGCGACGCGTCCTGAAGGACCGGGTCGCGCTGACCCCGGCCCCGCCGCCGCGCCTCGAGCTGACCGTCCTCCCGACGTCGCGCACCCCGTACTTCTGCTCCGGCTGCCCGCACAACCGCTCCACCGCGGTGCCCGAGGGGTCGATCGCGGGCGGCGGCATCGGCTGCCACACCCTGGTCACGATGTCCGGCCGCACCGACAGCGCCGTCACGATGCTTACCCAGATGGGCGGCGAGGGCGCGCAGTGGATCGGGCAGGCCCCGTTCAGCGACGTCAAGCACATGTTCCAGAACGTCGGCGACGGCACCTACTTCCACTCCGGCCAGCTCGCCGTGCAGGCGTGCGTCGCGGCCGGCGTCAACATCACGTACAAGGTGCTCTACAACTCCGCGGTCGCGATGACCGGCGCCCAGGACGCCGAGGCCGGGCTGACCGTGCCGCAGCTGACCCACAAGCTGGCGTCCGAGGGTGTCAAGCAGATCATCGTCTGCGCCGAGGACCCCAAGCGGCACAAGGGCGCCCACTTCGCCGCCAACACGCTGCTGTGGGACCGCACCCGGCTCGACGAGGCGCAGCGCGTCCTGCGCGACATCGAAGGCGTCACCGTCCTCATCTTCGACCAGCAGTGCGCCGCCGAGGCCCGCCGCAAGCGCAAGCGCGGCAAGCTGCCCGCCCGCCGCACCCGCGTCGTCATCAACGAGGCCGTCTGCGAGGGCTGCGGCGACTGCGGCGTCAAGTCGAACTGCCTGTCCGTGCAGCCCGTCGACACCGAGTTCGGCCGCAAGACCAAGATCGACCAGACCAGCTGCAACACCGACTACTCCTGCCTCGAGGGCGACTGCCCGTCGTTCGTGACGGTCGAACTGCCCGAGGAAGGCGCGCCGAAGACGTTGCGCGAGATCCCGGTTCCGCCGGAGGTCGGCGACCCCGATCCCGCCGTGTGGACCGGAACCCACAACCTGTTCATGGCCGGTGTCGGTGGTACCGGCATCGTCACCGTCAACCAGGTGCTGGGCATGGCCGCGCTGCGCGCCGGGCTGCACGTCGAGGGACTCGACCAGACCGGACTCAGCCAGAAGGCCGGACCGGTCACGTCGCACCTGCGGCTCAGTGATCAGAAGACGCGGTCGGGAAGCTCGGCGCCGTCCAACCGGATCAGCCCCGCGACCGCCGACTGCGTCCTCGCGTTCGACCTGCTGACCGCCGCCGACGCCAAGTACGCCGGGTTCGGCAGCTCCGACCGCACCATCACCGTCGCGTCGACGAGCCAGACCCCGACCGGCGACATGGTCTACGACCCCGCCGTCCGCTACCCCGACGAGGACAAGCTTCTCGAGCGTCTCGACGTCTCTGCCCGCGAACTCACCGCGATCGACGGCCTCGCCGCCGCCACCGCGCTGTTCGGCAGCACCGCCGCAGCCAACTTCCTGCTGGTCGGCGCCGCCTACCAGGCAGGCGGGCTGCCCGTCCCCGCCCGGTTCATCGAGGAAGCCCTCGAGATCAACGGTGTCGCCGTCGAGTCCAACAAGGCCGCATTCCACTGGGGACGCGTCGCCGTCGCCGACCGGGCCGCGTTCCTCGCCGCCACCAGTTCCGCCGCCGTGCCGCAGCGCAGCGACACCGTCGTCCCGGCCCACCTGTTCGCCGGGTCCACCCTCGACGGCGCGACCCGCGAGCTCACCGAACGCCGGGCCGCGAACCTGGTCGCCTTCCAGGGTGACCGCGTCGCCGCCCGCTACATCGCCCTGGTGCAGCAGGCGTGGGACGCCGAGCGCGCACTGGGCGACCGGACCGAGTTCAGCGAGGCCGTTGCCGCCGGGCTGCACAAGCTCACCGCGTACAAGGACGAGTACGAGGTGGCCCGGATGCTCACCGACCAGGCGTTCCTCGACGCCGCCGCCGGCGAGGTCCCCGGAGCCGGCAAGCTCACCTACAAGCTGCACCCGCCGGTCCTCAAGGCGATGGGCCGCAAGACCAAGATCGGATTCGGCCCCCGCTCCCACGTCGCGCTCAAGACTCTCGCCAAGGCGAAGTTCCTGCGCGGCACCGCGTTCGACCCGTTCGGCTACGCCAAGGTCCGTCGTCTCGAGCGTCAACTGCTCGCGCACTACGAGGCCACCGTCGCCGGCCTGATTGCCGACCTCACCGCCGACACCTATGACACCGCCACGCTGATCGCCGCGACTCCGGACCTCGTCCGGGGCTACGAGGACGTCAAGCTGCGCAACGTCACCGTCTACCTCCAGCGTCTCGCCGAACTCGGCGTCGACACCTCCACCATCACGATTGCCACCCCTTCGGAAAGGTCCTGAGAAGACATGACTCTCACCGCGGAACGTCACGCCACCGCACCGCTCCAGAACGCCGGAGTGTTCGAACGGACCGATTTCCCCACCGACACCGCGCACGAGCAGGTGACGTTCTTCCAGGACCCCGCGACCGGACTCAAGGCGATCGTCGCGATCCACGACACCACCCTCGGACCGGCGCTCGGCGGCACCCGCTTCTACCCCTACTCCGACGAGGCCGCCGCTCTCAAGGACGTCCTGCGGCTGTCGCGGGGCATGACGTACAAGTCGGCGATCGCCGGAGTCGACCTCGGCGGCGGCAAGGCCGTCATCATCGGCGACCCGGCCACCGGCAAGTCGGAGGCGCTGCTCGAGGCGTACGCCCGCTTCGTGCAGACGCTCGGCGGGCGGTACATCACTGCCGGTGACGTGGGCACCAACTCCGACGACCTCGACGTGATGGGCCGCGCCACCGACTACGTCGTCGGACGCAACACCGCCGCAGGCGGGTCCGGCGACAGCGCCCCGATGACCGCCCTCGGCGTCTTCCAGGGCATGCGCGCCGGCGCCCAGGAGAAGTGGGGCACCCCGAGCCTCGCCGGACGCGTCGTCGGGGTCGAGGGCGTCGGGAAGGTCGGCTACCAGCTGATCAAGCTGCTGCTCGCCGACGGCGCCTCGGTGGTCGCCACCGACGTCAACGCCGCCGCACTCGACCGCGTCGCCACCGACTTCCCCGACGTCAAGATCGCCTCCAGCGTCATCGACCAGGAACTCGACGTCTACGCACCCTGCGCGATGGGCGCCACCCTCACCGACGAGTCCGTCGCCGCGATCACCGCCCAGGTGATCTGCGGGGCCGCGAACAACCAACTCGCCCACCCGATCGTCGAGCACGACCTCAGTGACCGCGGCATCACGTGGGTCCCCGACTACGTCGCCAACGGCGGCGGACTCATCCAGGTCGCCGGTGAGCGGCTCGGAACGTCCGCCGACGACGTCCGCGCGCAGGTCGAGAAGATCTTCGCCACCGTCGTGCAGATCCTCGACGTCGCGAAGCGGGACGGCATCCTCGCCGGCGCCGCAGCCGACGCCGTCGCCGAGGCCCGGATCGCGGCAGCGAAGTAGGGCGGCTCCGCCGCCCGTGCGTGGTTAACGAGTCTCTGCACTCGTTAACCACGCACGGGCGCGAAGCGCCTAGGCCGTCAACCGCCGGTGCAGCTCCCAGGCATTGCGCTCGACGCGGTTGGATTCGAGCATCCCGTCGGCGCGGACGTTCCACACGGCGGTGCCGATCAGGTGGATGGGCTGCCCGTCGGATTCGGTGCCCATGAATCCGCGATTGCGGCCGGTCATTTCCCACAGCGACGCGACGCGGGAGCCGTCCTCGTTCTGGAACGTCTCGACGGGGATGAACTCCAGATCCTCGACGGTGGACTGGAACTTCAGCACCCATTCCTTGAAATCGGCCCGGCCGCGGATCGTCTCTCCGCCGCTGACGATGACGAAATCGTCGATGACGAGTTCGTCGATCGCGTGGGGGTCCTGGGGTGACTGCCACACCCGGGCCCAGAAATTCTCGACTGCGTGAACTCCGTGTTGATGGGACATGCGTTCTTGCCTCTCTCTGGCTTGGATTGTCCAAGTTAGCATGGGTATGACGAGGTAGAGCCGTCGTTTTCTCAGGATGTGAGCGGCGTCGTCAGTCGCCCGCAGGCGCTGGTTCTCCGCGCTGCACGTGCAGGGTCGATGCGGACACGCGTCGACCGTCGTCGGTGACGAAGGCCAGGGACACGGCCTCGCCGGTGGTCTCGTCCGAGTATTCGGGGGAGGTGCTCCCCGGACGCGGCAGGTGGTCGCGCCCGAACTGGCCCAGCGCCCCGATCACGACGTGCAACTGCCGTCCCTTCTCGGTCAGCACGTACTCCTGACGTTCCCGCGACCCCGCCTGGCGATACGCACGGCGCTCGAGTATGCCCTCGTCGACGAGCAACGCCAGTCGGGCGGTGAGCACATCGGACGCAACGCCGAGGCTGCGCGTGAACTCCGAGAATCGGCTGTGACCCCAGAACGCGTCACGGACGATAAGCAGCGTCCACCGGTCGCCCAGGACCTCGAGCGCACGCGCGATGGAACAGCGGGCAGGCGTGGCCGGGGACGGACTCATACGACGAGACTAGTCGCGTCAGGCTTGGCAGGTCCAAGCCAGCGTCGCCGCCGTCCGTGCGTGGGGAACGAGTGCAGAGACTCCTCAACCACGCACGGGCGCGGAGCGCCTCACGCCCGCATCCCGATGATGACGGCGTCGAGGAACTCGTCCGCGATCTCCTCGGGAGTCTCCGCGCCCCCGGGGGTGATCCACAGGTAGCTGTAGTTGAACATGCCCAGCAGGCCCTTCACCATCAACCGCGGGAGCACGCGGAAATGCCCGTCGCGAATGCCCTGTTCCACCGCGTTCCGCCAATGGGATTCGTAGCGTTCACGTTCGGCGATGATGCGATCACGACGCTCGTCCGTCAGCGCGTGGTACTCGCGGAAGAAGACCGTCCACTCCGCGCGGTGTTCGGCGATGTTGCGCATCAGCGCCCGGGCGAGGCCGCGCAGTCGTTTCTCCGGATCGGCCTCGGACAGCGCGAGTTCGTCGGCGACCGTGTTCATCTGGGCGAGTTGCCTGCTGCTGATCTCGTAGAGGATGGCCTCCTTGCTGCCGATGTAGTGGTACAGCGCCCCGCGGCCGAGCCCGACCGCCGTGCCCAGGTCGGCGATGCCGGTGCCGTGGTACCCCGACTTCGCGAACAATTCGGCGGCCACCTGCAGGACTCGGTCCCGGTTGGCGTCGTACTTGTCGCTCATCGAAGGGCCCCTTTGTCTCCCGGCGGTCGAAGGTGTGAGTCTAGATCCCGGTCCGTGCGACGTGCACGATCAGGGCCTGCCCCTGGCCGCCGCCCCCGCACAGCGCCGCCGCGCCGATGCCGCCGCCGCGGCGTTGCAACTCGAGCGCGAGGTGCAGGACGATCCGCGCCCCGGACACGCCGATCGGGTGACCGAGCGCGATCGCGCCGCCGTTGACGTTCACCCGGTCCGAGTGGATGCCGAGGCGTTCGGACGCGGCGAGCGCCACCGCGGCGAACGCCTCGTTGATCTCGACGAGGTCGAGGTCGCCGGGCGTGATCCCCTCGCGCCTGCAGGCGGCCAGGATGGCGTTCGACGGCTGCTCGTGCAGACCCGAATCGGGCCCGGCGACCACCGCGCCCGATCCGATCTCGGCCAGCCACGGCAGGCCGAGGCGGACGGCCGTCGACTTCCGGGTGACCACGACGGCGCAGGCGCCGTCGGAGATCGGGGACGAGTTGCCCGCGGTGAGCGAACCGTCCGGAGCGAAGGCGGGACGCAACCCGGCGAGGTCCGCCGCCGACGTGTCGGCCCGGACGCCCTCGTCGTCGCGCACCTCGCTCGACTCACCCCGCCCGACCGTGACCGGGACCGGAACGATCTCGGCCGCGAAGACGCCGTCCTTGCGTGCCCGCGCGGCCGCCCGGTGCGAGCGTGCGGCCCAGGCGTCCTGAGCCTCCCGCGTGATGCCGTACCCGGGATTGCCGGCCTCGGTCAGCGCCCCCATCGACAACCCGGTGAAGGCATCGCGGAGTCCGTCGAACGCGAGGTGATCGATCAGGACCGCGTCGCCGTACCGGTACCCACGACGACTGTCCCGGAGCAGGTGCGGTGCGTTGCTCATCGACTCCTGACCGCCGGCCACCACGATGTCCGCATCGCCGGCCGCGATCATCCGGTGCGCCAGCGTGATCGCGTCGATTCCCGACAGGCACATCCGGTTGATGTTCAGTGCCGGTGTCGTCAACGGGATTCCGGCTTCCGCGGCCGCGACACGCGCCGGCAGCTGACCACTGCCTGCCGTGAGTACCTGGCCCATCACGACGTGGTCGACGTCGCGGGCGTCGACGCCGGCGGACCGCAGCGCACCGCTGATCGCGTGGCCGCCCAGTTGCTGGGCGGTGAGATCCGACAGCGATCCCATGAAGCGTCCGAACGGGGTTCGTGCCCCCGCCACGAGGACGGTGGGGTCTGCGTTCGTCATTGTCATCTCCTTCGGGGGCGGGTGCCGACCCGCAGCCGAGTCCGGGCTGCAGGTCGGCGGATGGTGAGCGTCAGGGTCGACGCGAGGTCTCGAACGCGTCGGAGTACGCGTACCCGTCGAGCAGTCGTCCCGCCGCCACCAGATACTGGATCGTCGGCGTGCCCTCCTCTAGCCAGTTGAGGCGGGCGTCCCGGTACAGGCGCTCGATCGGATGCGCACGCGTGTAGCCGATGCCGCCGTGGACGAGCAGCGCCCGGTCCGTCACCCGGCCGACGGCCTCGAGGCCGAACAGCTTGCACATACTGGCTTCGGCCGGAATCCGTTCGCCCGCATCCCACTTCCTCGCCGCGTCCGCCAGGATGCCGCGCAGGGCGTAGACGTCGGTGGCCATCTCCGCCAGATAGCGCTGGATCGCCTGCCGCGTGCCGATCGGCTTGCCGAACGTGACGCGGCTCTTCGCGTGCGCGATCGACAGTTCGAGGGCGCGCTCGGACGTGCCGAGCGAACTTGCCGCGATGAAGACCCGGCTGATCTCCAGTGCGCGCTCGAGGTGCTCGTTGCCCTGACCCTCGGCGCCCACGAGGGCGGCGCCGGGAACCCGGACGGCGTCGAGGGTGACGCGCCCGTGCTCGGTGCCCTTGCAGCCCATCGTCTCGGGCAGCGCCGCGATCGACAGGCCGTCGGTGTCGCGGGGAACGAGGAACGCGGACACCTCGCGGTCGGTGGCCTTCGCGAACACGATGAAGTGAGACGCGATGTCCGAGTTGGTGATCAACCACTTCTCGCCGGTGATGACGTAGTCGTCGCCGTCCCGCACCGCGGTCGAGCCGAGGTCGGCGCCGGTGCCGAATCCCGGCTCGGTGAGCGCGAACGCGACCGAACTCCGGCCCGTCGCCGCGCCCGGAAGCACCGCCGCCTTCTGCTGCTCGTTCCCGATTTCGGAGAGCGCGTGGGCGAACGAGTTGTGCACGTGCACGATGACCCGGAGGCCGCCCTGGACCTTGGCGAACTCGGCGATGATCGGCAGGTACTGGGCGATCGAGAGTCCGCTGCCGCCGTACTCGCGGGGGACGAGCAGGCCGAGCGCGCCGATCCGGGCGAGGATCGGCATGACGATGTCGTGCGGTACCTGCTCCTCGTCCTCGATCCGCTGTTCCAGCGGATCGAGTTCGGACCAGATCGCCTCGAAGATGCGGTTCCGGAGCGTCAGGTACTCCGACTCCGGAATTCCGACCGAATGCGTGAGTGTCGCGGTCATGGTGTTGCTTCCCTTCGTTGTGGGTCGTCACAGTCGTGGTGTGTCACAGCGCCCAGCCTCCGTCGACGGTGAGAACGGAGCCGGTGCAGAACGTGGCGTCTTCGCTGAGGAAGACTGCGGCCTTGGCGATTTCGTCGACGGTGCCGAATCGGCCCAGGACGGTGTCCTGTTCGATCCGCCTGCGCGCGGATGCGGGCACCGCGTCGGTCATGTCGGTGGCGACGAAGCCGGGGGCCAGGATGTTGACCCGGATGCCGTTACGGGCGACCTCCTTCGCGAGCGACCGGCCGAAGCCGACCATCGCCGACTTCGCGCTCGCGTACGCGGTGTCGCCGGGGTGACCGATCAGGCCGACGACCGACGACACCAGAACGATGCTCGGTGACGTGCCTTTCGCGAGGTGGGGTAGCGCGGCCCGGGCGAGGGCGACGGTGCCGCGCAGGTTCGTCTCGATCACGCTCCACCAGGCGTCCGGGTCCAACTCGGTGAGCCGCCCGCCCGACCACTGACCCGCGTTCAGGATCAGCGAATCGAGTCGTCCCCAGTGGGAGACGACGTGCTCGACCGCCGAGGCCGCCGTGGTGTCGTCGTGCAGGTCGAAGTGGATCGGGAGTACCTGTTCCGGGGCCTCTGCGGTGAGCTTCTCGGCCTCGTCACGACCGGTTCGGTATGTGCACCCCACCCGGCAGCCGCGCTGGGTCAGACCGATGGTGACGGCGGCTCCGATGCCGCGGGAGCCGCCGGACACCAGTGCGACGCGGAGATCCTCGTTGTCGTTCTCGTTCATGTTCGAAAATGTACTGATCGATCCAAGAATAGTCCAGAGTTGTCGAGAAATGCCACGTAAATCTGCCTAATCCGTGTTTAATAGACATGAATCAGTCGTGGATCGATCGGTACAAAAATGCTTGCGACCCATACGGCGGCTGTGCTAAACCTGTGACTGCGGCCACACGGGGCGACGTCGCGGACACGAGGTCCGCTCGGCTAACTCCGGACGAGGCCCGACCGCTCGATCACAACCGCGGTGGCACCGGGGCCGAACACGGCAACCACACCGCCCCACATCAGCAGCGATGGGAGATTCGATATGAGAGTCATCGACGACCTGGAGGTCACCCGGGTCGAACCCCGGAAGGTCGCATTCGCGTCCTTCGTCGGAACCGCGATCGAGTGGTACGACTTCTTCATCTTCGGGACCGCGGCCGCCCTGATCTTCGGCAAGGCGTTCTTCCCGTCGCTCAGTCCGCTGTCGGGAACACTCGCCGCGTTCGCGACGTTCGGTGTCGCGTTCGTGTCCCGACCCGCCGGCGCGATCGTCTTCGGGCACTTCGGAGACCGGATCGGCCGCAAGAAGATGCTGGTGTTCTCCCTGGTGCTGATGGGGTCGTCGACGGTCGCCATCGGCCTGATCCCCACGTACGGCGCGATCGGTCTCGCGGCGCCCGTGCTCCTCGTCCTCGCGCGCCTTGCCCAGGGCTTCGCGGTCGGCGGAGAATGGGGCGGCGCGGTACTGATGGCGGTCGAACACGCACCGCGCGAGAAACGCGCGTTCTACGGCAGCTGGCCGCAAGCCGGCGTTCCCGCCGGACTCGTGCTCGCCACGCTCGCGTTTCTCCTGGTCGAGCAGCTTCCGGAGGATCAGGTGCAGGCGTGGGGTTGGCGGCTTCCGTTCCTGGCCAGCGCCGGGCTGGTCGCGGTCGGCATGTACGTGCGGCTGAAGGTAGTCGAATCGCCGGAGTTCGAGAACGTCAAGCGCGACAAGAAGATTGCCGACTTCCCGATCCTCGCGGTACTACGGGGCGAGAAGCGCGCACTCGGCGTCGGGATTCTCACCCAGGCCGCCTCGCTCGTGCCCTTCTACCTCGTCACCGTCTTCGTGCTGTCGTACGGTCCGAAGGAACTCGGCATCTCCCGGCAGACGATTCTGCTCAGCATCCTCGTCGCCTGCGTCCTCGACATCGTGTCCGTGCCCTGCGCGTCGATGATCGCGGACCGGATCGGGACCCGGAAGATGCTGATCTACGGCTCCCTCTACATGGCCGCGATCGCGTACCCGTTCTTCTGGTTGCTGTCCACCGGCACGGGTGCCGCCGTGCTGCTGGCGATGATTCTGATCATCACCATCGGCCACGCCGTCACCTACTCCGCGGTCGCCGGATACGTCACCGGTCTGTTCCCTGCCGAGGTCCGGTACACGGGCGCGTCCGTCGCCTATCAGTTCGGCGGCGTCGTGTTCAGCGCGCCGGCACCGTTCATCGCGGTGGCGATCGCGGCCGAGACGGACGGTGCGTGGGCACTGGCCGCGTACATCGCCGCGGCGTGCGCGATCACCGTCCTCGTTCTGACCCTGACGAAAACTGCAAAGGTGAATCACTGATGTCTCTCGACGGACCCGCACTCGCCGCTGCCTGGCAGGGCATCGAATCCCTGCTGGACCGCGACCCGTTCGGCGGCGACTTCAACACGGCACACGAGATCTGCACCCGCTACGCCGGAGACCCGAATCGGGTGGCGCTGACCGTCCGGCACGAGGACGGGTCGGCGGACCGCTGGACGTACTTCGAACTCGACCGGCTCGCCGCCAAGGCGGCACGGGTGTTCGCCCGGGCGGGGCTGAAGCGGGGAGACCGCGTCGGCGGACTGCTGTCCCGACAGGTCGAGAGTTGGATCACCGCGCTGGCGGTGTGGCGATCCGGGCTGGTGTACGTGCCGTTGTTCGGCGGGTTCGCCCCGGACGCGATCGGTCTGCGCCTCGACGCGGCGGGAGTTCGCGCGATCGTCGTCGATCAGCGGTACCGGCCGGCGCTCGCGGAGGCGCAGACGACCCACGGACTCGATCCGGCCGTGTTCGTCGTCGGTGACGGCGCGGTCGGCGGGACCGACAAGTCGTTCTGGACCGAGGTCGATCTGGCGGCCGCCGACGGTCCCCTCGAGAAGACCGCGCTGGGCGACACCGCCACCCTGCTGTTCACCAGCGGCACATCCGGAACACCGAAGGCGTGCACCATGACCCACGCCACGTTCGTCTCGGTCATGCCCTACGTGAAGTCCGTTCTCGGGGCGACCCGCGACAGCGTCGTCTTCTCCACCTCGGACCCGGCGTGGGCGTTCGGGCTGTTCAGCACGGGCGCCGCCGTGATGGCGCTGGGCGTACCGCGGGTCATGTACTCGGGCAGGTTCGTCCCCGAGGCCTGGCATCGCGTGATCCGGGAGGAGAAGGCGACGATCCTCACCACCGCGCCCGCCGCACTGCGGCGACTGACGGCGACATTCGCGCAGGACGGGGTACCGTCGTCGCTCCGCACCGTCGCCGCTGCCGGCGAACCGCTGACCGCAGCGGTCGCCGAGGACTGGGCCCGCACCGGTGCACCCGCCGTGCGCAACGGATACGGACTGTCCGAGGTCGGCATGCTGCTCGGCGACACGCAGGGCACCGAAACGCGGTCCGGTCCGGGCTGGATGTCCGCCGGGATCCCGGGGTTCGACACCTTCCTCGCCGACCGGGACGGACAGCCGGTGGCCGACGGCCTGCCGGGACTGATCGCGGTACGGCGGCCCCGCCACCAGATGTCCAGCGGGTACGAGAACGCCCCCGAGCTGTGGGCCGACCGCTGGCGCGGCGACGTGTTCCTCACCGAGGACCGCGCCGCCACCGACGCCGACGGGCGGTGGCAGATACTGGGCCGGGACGACGACATGATCATCGCGTCGGGGCACAACATCAGCCCGGTGGAGGTCGAGAACGCGCTGTTGCAGCACCCGGCGGTCGCGGACGCCGCGGCAGTCGCGTACGAAGATCCCGTCCGCGGCGGAGTGGTCCGGGCCGTCGTCGTCCGCGCGGACACCCCGGGTGACGACAGCGACCTCGTCACGCAGCTGAAGCAACTCGTCGCGCAGCGCGTCGGGCCCTACGCGGCGCCGAAGGTCGTCGACTTCCGGCCCGACCTCCCGCGCACCGAAGTCGGCAAGCTCCGCCGGGCGGCGGTCCGCGCGCTCCCGTAGGGCGGCTCCGCCGCCCGTGCGTGGTTAACGAGTCTCTGCACCCGTTAAGCACGCACGGGCCGTAGGCCTAGGCTCTCCCTCATGGAAACCGAGTTCGTCCGCTGGACCGAGGACGGCACCGAGCATTCGGCGGTGTGGCGGTCCACCAGCGGGGCGGCGCCCCCGAAGAAGGTCAGGGTCGCCGACGACTCGATGACCGCCGACGAGGCCTACCGCCTCGCGTGTGAGGGGACGGCGCTGCTGTGGCGCGGCGATTTCCACAACGCCCGCCAGCTCGGCACGGCCGTCGCCGCCCGCACCGACCGCAAGGCCCGCAAGACGTCCACGGACCCGGCCACCGCGTTCCATCTGCACCGGCAGACGCAGTCGCGGCGGGCGGGCATCCTCGGGATGCTGCTGGTGCCGTTCGACGCCGACCAGACCGTTCCGTTGCGCCGCGCCCCCGACGTGCGGCAGGCGGTGCTCGCGGCGTACGGACCGACGGACCAGCCGACGGTCACCACGCTGCGGGATCTGCTCGGCGCGATCGGCGCCCACGAGTGGCAGAAGAAGGGCGTCGAGATCCCCGCCCTCGGCGCGCGCATCCACCCCGGGTACGGGGTGTTCTCACCGATTCGCGGCGAATACGTCGACCTCGTCGCCGACACCCCGCTGCCGTCGCTCGCGAAGGCGTTCGACATCGGCACCGGCACCGGTGTGCTGGCGGCCGTCCTCGCGCACCGCGGCGTCGAGAAGGTGATCGCCACCGAACTCGACGCGAACGCGCTGACCTGCGCGCGGGCGAATCTGGACCGGCTCGGCTACGCCGATCGGGTGCAGGTGGTGGAAACGGATCTGTTCCCCGACGGCCGGGCGCCGCTCGTCGTGTGCAACCCGCCGTGGATCCCCGCCCGTCCCACCTCGCCCATCGAATACGCGATCTACGACCCGGACAACCGGATGCTCCGCGGATTCCTGGCCGGCCTCGCCGAGCACCTCGAACCCGGGGGAGAGGGCTGGCTCGTCCTGTCCGACATCGCCGAGCACCTCGGACTGCGGACCCGCGACGAATTGCTGACCCTGATCGACGACGCCGGCCTCACCGTCCTCGGGCGAAGGGACGTGGCGCCCCGGCACGGCAAGGTCGCCGACCGTTCGGATGCGCTGCACGCCGCCCGCAAGCGGGAAGTGACGTCGCTGTGGCGGCTGGGTGCTCGGGACTGACGGGCACATGGCGACTTACTTCGCCGAACCCAGCCCGACCATCGATCCCGACGTCATATACACCAGGCGGGTGTCGGCCGCCGCGACGACGGGGGTGCTGTCCCACGCGTCGTCGTCGATGACGGTCTGCAGGGGAAGCACCCACAGTTCGTCGCCCGAACGAACGTCGAGGGCGCGCAGGACGTCGGATTCCAGCGTGACCGCGGTGTCGCCGTCCGCGGCGACGACGGTGCCGTACGAGTCGGAGTCCCGGTGCCACAACCGTTCCCCGGACCGCAGGTCGAGTGCGGTTTCCGTCTTGCCCTCGTAGTCGCGTAGTAACGCCGTGTCGCCCAGCACGGCCACGGCGGTGCCCTGGGTGGTGTTCGGGCCGTACGACTCCGGTGTGTCGACTCGCGGCGTCGACACGAGATCCGGGCTTGTCCACAACAGTTCGCCCGTCGCGCGATCGTAGGCGCCGTCACCGAGCAGCACCGGGATCGTGGTGTCGGCGGGACGATCGACGGCGAGAGTGTGCACCGCCTCCACCTCCGACGCCGCGAGGACGCGACCGGTGCGATCGACGGCCTCCGAGCCCAGCACCTTGCTGAGACTGCAGTCGCTGTGGACGCGGACGACCACGCCACCCTCGGTGGCGCGGGCCGACTGCGTGCAGTCGGGCAGCGTCCGGGTGAACGTCGGACTTCCCGTCGTGAGGTCGAATCCCGCGACCTCGCCGCCGAGTTCGAGCACTCCCTGCCCGTGGTCGGTGCTCATCAGGTGGCTGCCGAACGCGTCCTCCCACGCCGCGCCGAGGTCGAACGGCTGCGACCAGCGGGCGTCGGGATCGGTGGGGATGCCGCTGTGCACGCGGATGTCGTCGGATTCCGGGTCGCCTTCCATCACGTACAGCCAGTCGTCGGCAGCCGTCAGCGCGAGGATCGTCCAGTCGGTCGAGGTGCGGGTGACGGAGCCGTTCTCGGTGTCGACGGCCAGGATGGTGGGCGTGTCCTCATAGGGCGTCGTGTAACAGACCATCCGCCCGGCGGCGAGAGTGTCGGCGCATCCGCCCAGCGACTCGACCGGCGTCTGCCAGCGCACCGCCCCGGTATCGGCGTCCACCCCGACCAGTGTCGTCTCGTCCAGTCCCGACGTCTGCTGGTTCACCAACCCGATCATGGTGACCAGCGTGTCACCGGCGTCGACGAATCCCGGCTCACCCGAGTCGAATCCGCTGCCGTATGCGGGGTTGCGGAACACGGCGAACTGCCGGTCGTAGGTGGCGGCCGCGTCCAGTGACCATTCGGCGGCCGGTGCATCGGGCGACGCCTCCGGAGGGTCGGGATGTGTGGTGAATCCGGACAGCCCGGGGATGTTCACGTCCTGCTGCGACGTCGGTTCGTGCACGATCACGGTGGTGACTGCGCCGGCGACGGTCACGACCGCCACGAGGGCTGCGGCCCACAGGTTTCGGGTGCTCTTGTCGAGGCCCATGTCGGCTACAGCTCCAGTCCGGGTGTCGTGGCCAGGGATTCGAGCAGCTCGTAGGGGAGTGGGGTCGCCGGGGAGACGGTGGTCGAGCTGACTGAGACCTGTGTGCCCGACGGCCGCGTCAGCGTGACGTAACGGCCGGCCTCGTTGACGGCGGGCGTTCCGGACTCGGAGGCCGCAGTGGTGTATGCGTCCCGCCGCTCCAGCACCGAACCGTCGGGCAGTCGGGTGGCCTTCGCGGCTTGCGGATCGTAGGACGGGTCGTACTTGTCGGGTTCGGCCGGAATGCTGTGGCCACCCTCGATCGAGATTCTCAGCGTGCCCTCCGATCCCGCGGTGGTGACGTCGACGCTCTCGCACACCGAGTTGTCGCTGTACTCGGCCAGTTGCAGCGACCCGAGCGGTTTCGACAGCGCGATACCTCGATCGCGCCAGGCGGCGTCGAGGACGGAATTGAGCCGGTCCAGATCGTCGCGGGTCAAGGCCGATCCCTCGTCCTCGGAGCCGATCCCGGAACCGCATGCGGTCGGGGGAGGCGGGGTGCCCGGTGGAACGGGTGTGCTCACCCGCAATTCAGGGCGCAGCACGATGGTGGTGAGATCGTCGAGCGTGAGCGGGACGGCGCCGCTGTACTTGCCGCCCGGGTCGGCCTCGGTGAAATTCTCGTCGGTGGCGTTCGCGTGGATCCAGGTGCCGTCCGGGAAGTAGCCGGCGACACTCCGGGACAGTGTGCGACGACCGTCGTACTCCGTCCACGTGTCGTCCGCATCCAGAACCGTGCCGTCGGGCAGCGTCGTGCGACGGTCGAGTTCCCCGGCCACGCACGGTGGAACCGGCCTGTCCGCCTTGCTGACCGACATCCACAGCGAACCGGGGACCGCGTCCCGGACCAGGGGTCCCCGAGCACTGGTGACGCCGCCGAAATCGTCCTCGAAGTCCGGTACGTCCGGCTGGTCGTACACCGGAATCGGCTCGAACAGCAGCGACTCCGTCGGGCTGACGAAGGGGATCTCCACGTCCTCGGGCAGCGCGTCGAGGACGGCCGCGGTCATCGACGACGCCTTCAGCGCCGAGAACCACGGGTAGCGAGGGTTGTCGTAACTCTGCTCTCCGAAAATCGAGACGCCGAAAAACTCTCTCTCAGAAGGAGGTTCTACCGTCGCGCACCCGGGAATGTCGACGGGGTACTCGACCGTCGGCGTGACGTACGACGGAACCGCGGCGGCGTCCTCGACCGTAGCCGGGCCGGATCCGGAATCGAACAGCCCCGCGACGATCACCCCGCACGCCATGATCGACACCACGACCAGGCCCGTCGTCCAGCGGTCCTTGCGCCTGTCCACCCCGTCGCTCACGTGACCCACCCCTGTCGCAGGCGCTCACTCCGAACGAACGAGCATCCGAAGTCCTATTCGTCACGATTGCGAAGAGTGTTACCGCCTGTGCGCCTTTACGGGCGCGGAGCGCCTACTCCTCGGGGTTGTTGAACAGTCCCATCTGCTCGGGCCGCGGCTTGGTGTCGGGCGCGTTTTCCGGCGGCGGCAGCACGACGGTCCGGAGGGCGTTGCGCAGGGTGCGGACGACGCGCTCCCAGTGCTCCACGGACGCGTCGTCCGTGTCCCGCAACCGGGACACCCACGCGGTGCCGGTGTCGAGGAGGGCGAGGATCCGGTCGCGGTCGTGACCGCACACGTCGGCGACGACGGCGGGATCGGTGTCGCCACCGCACCCGGGATCGAGATGGAACAGTGTCTGGAGTTCCTTCGGCAGATCGGTCGTCGACGTCCCGTTCTCGGTGTGGGGTGCGGACACCGGTTCGGTTTCCTCGTCGGGGCCGGAGTCCCGGTTGAAGAACAGTTCGCCGCCGAACCGCGCCGCGAAGTCGCTGTCGACGGTGCGCAGGAAATCGGCGAACGACTTGCAGCTGTCCGTGAGGTGCTGGGGGACGAACGGGTTGCCCGACACCTCCAGGAACGCCGACAACCGGTCGTCGACCAGCACGAACTTGATCCGCGACCAGGTGCGGTTGAGGTCGGCGGTGACCTCGGCCGCCCGGGTGCGGTCGCTGATGTCGTGCACCAGCGGCGCGAACAGTTGCACGTCGACGGTGTCGGCGAGCGGCCCGACGAACAGGATGGTGTTGCCCATCCGGATCGGGACGTCGCCGTCGGGGTCGCGTTCGGGCAGCAGCCCGAGCATCGGCACCAGCGAGAGCGTGATCAGCTCGTGCAGGTGCTCGACGTCGTGCGGGACCACGGCGGCCGCGGGGTCGAGTTGCGCGACCAGTGGCGGCCGCACCGCAATCGGGTCGAACGTCGCCTCGGGATCGGTGCTCGACGTCTCGGTACTCAAGAATGCGGGATGCGTGATTCCCCAGACGTCGCGGAACGCGGCCACCGCCATCGCGGCCAGCTGATCCGACCACGACAGTTTCTTGTCCACGTAGAACGCGGGGGAGCCGTCGTCCGCTTCGTCGTCCGGGCCCCGGGTCGGACGGTTCCACCCCAGCTCGGTGAGGTACGTCTGCTCGGCCTCGGTCAGCGCGCGGTCGGGGTGCAGGTAGTGGTTCGACGGCACCTCGCAGCGCACCGTGTCGCCGTCCCACACCACGAACTGGATGCACGGCATCAGCCCCTGGGATTCGTCGAGTTCCTCGAATCCCGATTCGAGCACCAGAAGGTCCTCGTCCTGCATCGCCGCCAGATAGTCCGCGAGGCGCCGCTGGAACTCCGCCCAGTCGCGGTTCACGCTCGAATCCAGATCGAAGTCCTGCATGTCTGCTCCGTCCGGGTCGGCCACAGGTCACCTACTTCCGCTGTATACGGTAGCGGCGATCGCCGACACCGCCGCGCAGGAGGGGGTGCGACGCTCAGACGGGGTGACCGGCCGCGATCCGTCCGGTCAGCCGGGTGACGGCGTCGAGAAGGTCCCACGACGTGCCCGGTTCCACCGCCACCGCGGTGTCGCCCCACACGAGATATCTGCCGTCGCCCTCGATGTCACGCCACGCCAGACCGCCGACGGGGCGCGGCGCGTGCCGCGCGCCGCGGACGACGGTGACGACGCCCTGACCCGTCGACGGCCGGTCGAGGATCCGGGCGACCGCCGCCTGCCGGTGCGCGGCAGCTGCCCGGTCGACCACGACGCCGCGACGCGTGCCCGCGTCGGTGTCGGGAAGCTGCGCGATCAGCTGCCTGCCGACGTCGTACGGTTCACAGCCGCGGATCACCACCTCGCCGCCAGGATGCTGCACCGCCGCGATCCCGTGCCCGCGCGCGAGCGCCCCGATCAGGCGGATCGGGGTGCCGTTCGCCGAGCCGGAGATCTCGATCCGGAGGTCGGGTTCGGCGAGCACCAGCAGCGCCGACGCGAGCGGGTCGTGTTCGGGTCCGGAGAAGTCGGAGCGGATCCGGCGCTGCTCCGCCTCGTACTCGTCGGCGGTGGCCAGCGTGCTCGTGACCTTGAACGGATACGGAATGCGGTCCTGGCCGGTCCGCGCCCACGACGCCGAGAACTGCGGACCGCTCAACACCCAGTGCCCCACGACTATTCGCCGATCACCGCGGGCGTGACGAGGGGCAGTTTCCCGACGAGTTCGCTTCCCTCGTCGATGCTTTCGAGGTAGGTCGGCGGCTCCTCCTCGTCCTCCCGTGCGGCGGGCTGGGCCGGACTGCCGGGCCGTGCGGGGGCCGGCGCCCGGTGCGCGGCCACGACGCCGTGCGCATACTGCGCCACCCCGCCGCCGACGGCCCCGGCCAGCGCCGCACCGGCGATGGAACCGGGAGCGGCCTGTGCGTTCTGGGGCGGGACCTCGTCACTCTGGCGAGGCTCGGAGTCCGCGCCGTATTCGGGTTCGGCCACCTGCTGATCGCTGGGTATGCCGTGCACGCCGTTCGGTCCGATGTCGAAGCCCACCGGCTGTCCGTGGGCCGTCGCGGCAGCGTGCGTCGCGGCGAGACCGTCAATGGGGAGCTGTTCGTCCGCAACCCGGTACGCCGACGCGTACAGGGTGTCCATGGCCGCCTTCGCATCCTGTTCCGCGGCGTCGGCGTCGGCTTCCGCGGTCCAGTTGCCCGGCAGCACCCGGGTCCAGTCGGTCGGATGGTCCCCGGGCGGGCCGACCGCGCCGCGCACCGCTTCGGCGCCGGCGCTCGCGTGCCGCAGCGCGTCTCCCACGTCGGTGAACCGGCCGCCGACCTGCCCGGCCCGGGCGGCGTAGTCGTCGAGTGCCGACACCACCGCGGTCGCCGACTGTCCGCGCCATCCGGTGTCGACCGCGGCCCGGGTCGCGTCGTGGAACGCGGCCACCGACTCGTGAAATCGCCTACCGAGGTCGTCCCAGGACGCGGCGACCGCTTCGGACTCGGCGGGTCGCAGCGCGTCGACAGCGCTGCTGATGGCGCGGTGATCCCACGCACCCGAGTGAAAGTTTTCCCCGCCGTTCATCCCCGACCTCCGCTGCTGGACACTCTCGGTCCCGGAGTGGACCCCCCAATCCGGCGGGAAGCCACCTTACCGACTCCCGCCTCCGACTCGTCACCGCTCCTCGACTCCATAGGCTCGGGGCCATGCACGCGTTCTCACCCGCAGCGTCCACGACGCGCGCCGGCAAGTCACCCGCCCTCGCCATCGGCGCCACCGCGTTCGCGTTCCTCGTCACGATGATGGGAACGACGCTGCCGACCCCGCTCTACTCGATCTATGCGCAGGAACTGGCGTTCAGTCCGCTCACCGTCACGATCCTGTTCGCCGTGTACGCGGTCGGGGTCGTGGCCGCGCTCGCCGTGTTCGGGCGGCTTTCCGACGACGTCGGCAGGCGCCCGGTGCTCTTCCTCGCCGTCGCCCTCGCCGCGGTCAGTGCCGTGCTGTTCCTGCTGCCGTCGACGCTTCCGGTGTTCGTGGTGGCCCGGGTGATCTCCGGCCTGTCCGCAGGCCTCATGACCGGCACGGGCACCGCCGCGGTGATCGACCTGTTCCCACCCGACCGGAAGGCGGCAGGCGGCATGCTCGCGGTCGCGGTGAACACCGGTGGCCTCGGACTGGGCACGCTCAGCGCGGGGGTGATCGCCGACGTCACGTCGAGTCCGCTGACCATTCCCTACGCGGTGAACCTCGCGCTCGCCGCCGCCGCCGCTGCCGGGCTGTGGATCTTCGCGCCTGCGCCGGCCACCCGACCGACGTGGCGCATCCGGCCCCGCCGCCTGCAGGTCCCGGCGTCGATCCGCGGCGCCTTCGTCACCGCGGTGCTCGCCGCAGGAACGGCGTTCGCGGTGACCGGCGTGCTCACCGCCGTGTCGGCGCTGTTCCTGACGAGATACCTGGGGACGACGAGCCACTCGATGGCCGGGCTCGTCGTGTTCCTGACCTTCCTGTTCATGGCCGCCGGCCAACTCCTCGCACGCCGGATGTCGACCGCCACCGCGATGCTCGCCGGGTGCCTCGGATTGGTCCCCGCCGCCGGGTTGCTGGCGCTCGCGCTGGCGAACACGGTCCTCGCGCCGCTGCTCGCGTCCGCGGTGGTGCTCGGCGTCGCCGGGGGTCTGTGCCTCAATGCGTCGCTCGCCACCACCGTCGAACGGGTCGACCCGCAACTCCGTGGCGGCGTGTCCTCGGCATTCTTCGCCGGGATCTACGTGATGCTGGCCGTTCCCGCGGTCGGTGTCGGTGTGCTCGCACGGTTCACCGACCTGCGGGCCGCCGGGGTCGTCTTCAGCGCGCTGGTCGCCGCGCTGGGTGCCGGGGTGGCCGTCGCGCAACTGATCGGGCGCAGACGGGTCTGAGCGTCAGCCTCGCGGTCTGGTGGTGACCGGCGGGATCGTGATCACCGGACGCGTCGTCGTCGTGGTGGTGGTGGTCGGCGCCAGTGTCGGCGCCACGGCAGCCTGCGGCGGAACGGTCGCTTCGGTCGTCGTGACGACCGGGGGCCGGGTCACCGGTGTGGTGACCGGGGCGAGGCTGATCGTCGGCGGAGGGGGAGGCGGAGGCGGCGCGATCGTCGTCCGGACCGGCGGCGGGGGAGGCGGTGCGGGGGTCGTCGAGGGCGCGGGCGGCGGCGCGGTGGTCACCGGCGCCGGTTCGGTGGTGAGCGTGACGGCTCGTGGGGTGGTCAGCTCCGCCATCTGCCAGGTGGGGGTCGGCGGGACGAACACCTGGAACGTCGCCGGTTCGGCGCTGTGCGGCCCCGCGGCCTGCAGACCCTCCGACGACAGCGGTGGTGGCGCGACTGCCGGTCCGTGACTGCCGAACGCGCCGCCCGCGGCGCCGATCATCAGCCCGGAGACCGCTGAAACGGTGGCGATCGCAAGCGCCCCGATCGCTACAGTCCTGTCGTCCATTGTTTACCCGTCGTCGGCGTGCAAATGCGTCCACCATAGAGGGCGTGGCCCCCGGCGGGTACACGTGTCGGCAGACGAGTCGCCCGGGAGGGGTTCGCTCGAAGGTTGCCAGGCGGCTGTCGGGGTTCGGCGCACGCTGACGAGAACCCTTGCCCGGACGGGGTCGCGCGCCGACGATCGAGCGGTGTTCATACCGCTCCGACCGGGGGTAACGATGTCTCTGCTCGACAGGTTGTTCCGCCGCCGCCCGTTGTCCGAACGAGCCGGGGCGGCCGTCGCCGCATCGGCGATGCTGTTCGCTTCGTGAGCGCACCCGAGATCGTCACCGACGTCCTCGTCCTCGGCGGTGGACCCGCCGCCACCTGGGCGGCACTGGCCGCGGCCCGGGAGGGCGCCCGGGTGGTGCTCGCCGACGAGGGGTGCATCACCAGGTGACTGACCATCGCGGCCACGGCCCAGACATTCTCTAAACTAAACAGGAGTCCACGCCTACCGGCTGGCTCCAAGTTCCCGAACTAGGACACCGCTCGACCAGACACCGAGCCCGCAGACGACCACTCAAAAAGCCGGGGATCACCCAGTGTCCCGGTCGGACGTTCGGCCCGCCTACGGTCTCGCCGCCAAGGCTAAATGTCGGACTGTGTGGTTATTGTCTGGGTCATGGCGGGGAGGGTGGTGAAGCGGGCGTTCAAGTACCGTTTCTATCCGACTGCGGTGCAGGCGGAACAGCTTGCTCGGACGTTCGGGTGCACCCGGTATGTCTACAACCGGGCGTTGGCGGAGCGGACGCGGGCCTGGTCGCAGGAGCAGCGGCGGATTACCTACAGCGACACCTCGACGATGCTCACCGGATGGAAACGCGATGCCGAGACCGCGTGGTTGGCGGAGCCGTCGAAGGGGCCGCTGCAGGAATCGCTGCGGCAGTTGCAGGGCGCGTTCGAGAAGTTCTGGCGCAAACAGACCCGCTACCCGCAATTCAAGAAGAAGGGGCAGTCGAAGGATTCGGCGACGTACTTCTCGAACTGCTTCACGTACCGGGGCGGGCAGCTCCGGTTGGCCAAGCAGTCCGAATCCCTGGATATTCGGTGGTCGAGGCCGCTTCCGGAGGGGGCTGTGCCGTCGCAGGTGACGGTGTCGCGTAATGCTCGCGGTCAGTACCACATTTCGATCCTCGTCGAGGACACGATCACCGAACTCGATCCGGTCGATCGGGTGGTCGGGCTCGATGCCGGGATCACGAGCCTGTACACGCTCTCGACGGGGGAGAAGATCACCAACCCGCGACACGAGCGCAGGGACCGTGAGCGGTTGGCGAAGGCGCAGCGGATGCTGGCCAAGAAGCAGAAAGGATCGCGTAACCGGGCCAAGGCCCGACTGAAGGTCGCGACGATTCATGGCCGGATCGCTGATCGGCGTCGCGATTATCTGCACAAAGTCTCCACTCGACTGGTGCGCGAAAACCAAGTGATCGCCGTCGAGGATCTGAGTGTGCGGAATATGGTGAAGAATCGGTCGTTGTCGCGGGCGATCTCGGATGCGGGTTGGTCGGAGTTCCGGTCGATGCTCGAGTACAAGGCCGTCTGGTATGGGCGGCGGGTGGTGGCGGTCGATCGGTTCTGTCCGTCGTCGAAGACCTGCTCGGTGTGCGGGGCGGTCGCCTCGTCGATGCCGCTGAACGTGCGGGAGTGGACGTGCCGATGCGGCGTCGTCCACGACCGGGATGTGAACGCGGCGAGGAACATTTTGGCCGTCGGACTGACGGTGGCAGCCTGCGGAGACGGTGTGAGACCACCCCGCACCTAAGTGTGGGGAGGCGACTGTCGGTGAAACAGGAACCTTGGGACGTGAGTCTCGCGGGGAATCTCGGTCGTTCACGGCCGAGAGGAAGTCAAGATGCAGTTCGCGACGTACTACGACGGGGACGGCGGGCCGCTCGGGGACGGCGGCTTCTCCGCCCGCGGCGCCGCGATGGCGCACCTCGCCACCGGCCGCCCGGTGTATGCGCGGCTGGACCGGGCCCGGCCCGACATCCGCGCGGCCATTCGCACGTCGCAACCGAATTACTTTCTGCCGCTGGACAAGGCGGGCATCGACCCGTTCACCCAGAAATATCCCGTGCGGGCGGTGCTGGAGGGGACGGTGCGCGGGACCGGAGGCATCCGGATCACCGGCACCGACTGCGCCAGTGACGTTCCCGGCCTGTTCGCGGCCGGCGACGCCGCCACCCGCGAGTTGATCACCGGCGGCCGCAGCGGCGGTGGCAGTCACAACGGGGCCTGGGCGATCTCGTCGGGAACGTGGGCGGGCGCCGGTGCTGCCCGGTTCGCGCGGGGGCGTCCGGGCTGCGCGGCCCGTCCGCCCGGCGGCAAGCGTCGCGCGCCATCGTCGGACTGGTCCAGGAGCACACCCTCCCGCTGCGGCGCAGTTACCGGCGCAGCGCGGCGAGCCTGCAGGACAGCGTGATCGCCCTCGACGAAGCCTGGTCGGGTGCCGCCGATCTGCTCGGCGGGAGCGAACGGGAACTGCTGCAGGCACGCTCGGCGGCCGCGATGCTCGCCGCGGCCCGGTGGGCGACCCACTCCGCGCTGGCGCGGACCGAGACCCGGGGCATGCACGTGCGCACCGACCTGCCCGACACGGATCCGGCGCAGACCCGTCGCCTGCTGTCGGGCGGACTGGGCGAAGTGTGGGTGCGGCCGGAACACGGCGCCGCCGAGACCAGGACGGTGGCGTCGTGATCGAGGTCGTCCTCGCCGACCGGTGCGTGCAGTGCGACATCTGCATCAAGGTCTGCCCGACGGATGTGTTCGCACCCGTGAGTACTTCCTAACCGCCGGCGGTTAACAAGTACTCACGGGGGTGGCCCTGCGGATGAACCGGCCGATCTCACGGATGGCGCGGGTGCCCTCGGGGAGCAGTCCGGCGGCGGCCTGGAAGACGTGCACCTGCCGCTCCCACACCTGCAGTTCGCACGGCACCCCGGCCTGGGACAGCCGCTCGGACATCAGTTCCGCGTCGACGTACACCATTTCCTGCGACCCGGTCTGGATCAGCGCAGGCGGCATGGAGGCGAGGGAGCCGTCCACGGGGGACGTGGACGGCTCGTGCCCGCCCCTTGTGTCCAGGCGTTCGATCAGCCTGGACAGGGCACCGACCGCGCGTTTGGGGAAGACGGCGCAGAGGTCGGCGTTGGGATGGGCCAGCTTGTTCACCGGGTCGAGGTCGGTGAGCGGCGACAGTGCGACGTCGGCGGCTGGCCGCGGCAACCCCTGCCGCAGCGCTTCGAGCGTCACCATGAACGTCAGGAATCCGCCCGCCGAGTCGCCGGCGACGACGATGCGGTCCGCGGTGTAGCCGTGCGCGAGCAGCCACCGGTACCCGTCGACACCGTCCTCGACGGCCGCCCGGATGGGGTTCCGCGGGATCATCCGGTACTCGACGTTCAGCGTCGACGCCTGGGACTCCGCCGAGATCCGGGACACCATCTGGCGGTGCGAGTTGATCCCGCAGCACAGGAACGCCCCGCCGTGGAGGTAGAGGATCGCCCGGTCGCCGAGCTCACCGGGCGGCCGGATCCATTCGGCGCGGCAGTGCGGCAGCCGGACGGGCCGGCGCTGGGTTCCGCGGATGGGGCCGAGCGAGTACCCGAACAGGTCGACGACTCCGGTGGGCCACGGCAGTTCGGGGTAGCGTGCCCACCCGTCGAGGAACGGCCGGACCGTGCGGCGGAGGGTGTGTGCGAGGGCCGCCGACTGCAGGCTGGTCCCGGCGAACTCCCGCCGCGTCACCGGGAGCGGTGACGGGCAGAAATCGTAAGTCGCAGTGCTCATTGTCTGCCTCCGTTCCGGCCTCGGTGCCCTTCGACGTGCTGCCTTCAGGTTTGCCACCTCTTTGCGCCGTACGGTCTACATCGAAGTAGGTCGCACGGACGCTACGCCCGACGTAGCATCCAGGCGGAAGTCGTAATGGGATAGTGACCGAGCGGGGGTGAACGTCCAGGTGGGGATCATGCCGGTTACCGATTCGATATTCCTTCTCGGCGAATCGCGAGAGCATCCGATGCACGTCGGATCGCTCGAATTGTTCACACCGCCGGAGGATGCCGGACCCGACTACGTGAAGTCGATGCACGAAACACTGCTGAAGCACACGGACGTCGACGCCACGTTCCGGAAGAAGCCGGCGGGTCCCGTCGGCAGTCTCGGGAACCTGTGGTGGGCCGACGAGTCGGACGTGGATCTCGAATACCACGTGCGTCATTCGGCCCTGCCCGCGCCGTACCGGGTCCGGGAATTGCTGACGCTGACGTCCCGGTTGCACGGCACGCTCCTGGACCGGCATCGCCCGCTGTGGGAGATGTATCTGATCGAGGGACTCTCCGACGGCCGGTTCGCGATCTACACCAAACTGCACCATTCGCTGATGGACGGGGTCTCCGGGCTGCGGTTGCTGATGCGGACGCTGTCGACCGACCCGGACGTGCGCGACGCCCCGCCGCCGTGGAACCTGCCGCGCTCGGCGTCGGCGAACGGAGCCGCCGCCCCCGACCTCTGGTCGGTGGTGAACGGGGTTCGCCGGACAGTCGGCGACGTGGCCGGTCTCGCGCCGGCGTCGCTGCGCATCGCCCGCACCGCGATGGGTCAGCACGACATGAGGTTTCCGTACGAGGCGCCGCGCACCATGCTCAACGTTCCGATCGGTGGCGCGCGCCGGTTCGCCGCGCAGTCGTGGCCGCTCGACCGGATCCATGCCGTTCGGAAGGCGGCCGGGGTCAGTGTCAACGACGTCGTGATGGCCATGTGCGCCGGGGGACTGCGGGGTTACCTCGAGGAACAGAACGCGCTGCCGGACGAACCGCTGATCGCGATGGTTCCGGTGTCGCTGCGCGACGAGCAGAAGGCCGACGCCGGCGGCAACGCGGTGGGGGTGACGCTGTGCAACCTGGCGACGGACGTCGACGACCCGGCCGAGCGTCTGACGGCGATCTCCGCGTCCATGTCGCAGGGGAAGGAATTGTTCGGCAGCCTCACCTCGTTGCAGGCGCTGGCGTGGTCCGCGGTCAACATGTCGCCGATCGCCCTGACGCCGGTGCCGGGGTTCGTCCGCTTCACGCCGCCGCCGTTCAACGTGATCATCTCCAACGTCCCGGGACCGCGGAAGACCATGTACTGGAACGGGTCCCGGCTGGACGGTATCTACCCGACGTCGGTGGTGCTGGACGGGCAGGCGCTGAACATCACGCTCACCACCAACGGCGGCAACCTCGACTTCGGTGTCATCGGGTGCCGCCGCTCGGTGCCGAGCCTGCAGCGAATCCTCCACTACCTGGAGACTGCTCTCGGTGAACTGGAGGCCGCACTGCTCTGAAGCGCCACTGCTCGGAGACGCCGCGGGTTTCAGCGTCTGCCCGACTCCTGCTCGACGAGGGCCCGCCGCGATTCCTCGTGCAGCACGCCGAGCAGTTCGTGTTCGACGTCCGCGAATTCGGGTGACGTCATCATCGACAGTTCGCGGGGGCGAGGCAGACCGACGGTCACCTCGCGCCGCACGGTGGCGGGCCGCGCGGACAGCACGACCACCCGGTCCGACAGGTACACGGCCTCCCGGATGTCGTGGGTGATCATCAGGACGGTCCACCGGTAGCGCTGCCACACGTCCTGCAACCAGGTCTGCATCTCGGTGCGGGTCAACGAATCCAGGGCGCCGAACGGCTCGTCGAGCAGCAGCACCGGACGGTCCTGGACGACGGTCCGCAGCATCGCGGCGCGCTGCCGCATCCCGCCGGACAGCTGGCTGGGCCGGGCGTCCTCGAACCCGCCGAGACCGAAGACGGAGAACAGTTCCCGCGCCTTGTCCCGCGCCTGTTTCCGGGGCACGCCCTGCACCTCGAGTCCGAGGGTGGTGTTGTCGAGAACGCTGCGCCACGGGAACAGCAGATCCTTCTGCGGCATGTACGCGCACTTCGACGGACCGCTGCCCGCGGGACGCACGGGTTCGCCGCCGATCGTGACGGTGCCGGTGTCCGGTTGGTCGAGTCCGGCGAGCATGGCGAACGCGGTGCTCTTCCCGCACCCGCTGGGGCCGATCACCGACACGAACTCGCCCGGTTCGACGGTGAACGAGACGTTGTCGAGGACGGGACGGATGCCGCCGCGGACGGGGAATCCCTTGCTCAGTCCGGACAGTGCGACGCGCGCGGTGTCACTCATGCCGGGCCCTTTCGTTCTTGATCCAGGGGGCGACGACGCGTTCGACCGCGAACGTGAGCAGGTAGAGGCTGACGCTGATCACGGCGGTCACGAGCACCGCCGCCAGCACGAGGTCGGTGCGGAACGAGTTCTTCTGCGTGGCCATGTAGATGCCGAGACCGGACGTGGCCCCGACGTATTCGGCGAACACGGCGCCCACGACGGCGTACGTGATGCCGATGCGCAGGGCGGTGAAGAACCGTGGGATCGCCGACGGCAACCGGACGTAGCGGAATTCCTGCCACCGTGAGGCGCCCATGCTGCGCAACAGCGCGCCCGCCTCCCGGTCGGCGGCGGCGAAACCCTCGATCAGGCCGATCGTCATCGGGAAGAACGTGGCGAGGGCGATCACGAGGACTTTCGGCAGCAGACCGAATCCGAACCAGATGATCATCAGTGGAGCGATCGCGATGATCGGCAGTGTCTGCGACACGACGAACAGCGGAACGAACGCGCGTCGCAGCCACGGCGAGAAGTCCACGAGTACGGCGAGGGCCCACGCGAAGAGCAGGGACACGGCGAACCCGATCAGCGTCACCTGCAGTGTCGCGGTCGCGTGACCGGAGATGGCGTCCCGCGCCTTCCAGCCCTGTTGGACGACCCGAAGCGGCGACGGCAGCACCTGCGGCCGGATACCGCTGACCGTCACGTACACCTGCCACGCGATCACCAGCAGTGCCACGACCACGACCGCGGGCAGCACCCGCCGCAGCAGCGGGGACGTGCCCGGGGCCGGGGTCCGGAGGGTCGGGTCAGGGCTGAGCGAGGTACTCATTGGTGAAATAGGTCGACCAGTCGGGTTCCGTGGTCAGCGGTGCCCCGTCGGGGCCGGTGAGCAGGCCGTGCTGGAACAGGAAACCGGAGTACCCCGCCCACTGCTCGGCCGTCTGTGTCCCGACCTTTCCTGAAGCGTCCTTCATGTACTGGGAGGACAGCATCTGCTGGCTCTCCCGCACGAGGGACTCGTCCGTGAAGGCGCCGGGGTTGGCGTCGATCAACATCTGTGCGGCCTCGTCCGGCCGGTCGGCGGCGAACTGATAGCCGCGCTGCAGGGCCTGGACGAACTTGCGGGCCTGCTCGGGGTGGTCTTCCATCCACTGCTCGTTGCCCTCGATGACGAGTGCGTACGCGTCCGGGAATCCGTAGTCGGTGTAGTGGAAGTAGCGCATCGGGGTGCCCCGGTGCTCGGCCTCGATACCCTCCCAGCCGAAGAACGACACGGTGAAGTCGGCGGTGCCGGAGTACACGGCCTCGTACGCCGACGTGCCGAGCGTGACGGTGGTGAATTCGCCCTTGCCGCCGTCGTTCCGGATGATCTGCTTCAGCGTCTCCTCGCCGTCCGGGTCCGCGAAACCGGCGTAGATCTTGCCGTCGAGATCCCGGGGGCGGGTGATGTCGGGGCGATCCGCCTTCACCGCGATGCCCGTCGCCCAGTGCTGCAGCGGGGCCATGACCGACGTGGTCTGGGCGCCCGCGGCCTTCGAGAACGTCGAGGAACTCTGGAAGCTCACGCCGAACTCGGCGTTACCGGCGTCGACAAGTGTGTCGGGCGAGGTGTCGTTGTACGGCAGCACCTGCACGTCGAGTCCGGCGTCGGCGAACCAGCCCTCCTGCTGGGCGACGAACAGACCGGTGTGGTTGGTGTTCGGCGTCCAGTCGAGTGCGAACCGGATGGTGTCGTCGGACTGCGAGTCGCCGGCGCAGCCGGTGAGCATCGACAGGGCCGAGACGAGGATGACGGCTGCGATGGCAGCGCGCTTGGAACGGGAGAAAAGTGTCACGACGCCGGCCATTCCTGCTTGTTGAGTGCGGTGTCCCAGAACATGAGTTCGTAGCGGCTGGCGATCGTGAACGCCTCCACCATCGCCTCGCGCTGGATGTCGGTCGCGGCCTCCGCGGCGGTGTCCACGAGTTCGCGGGCCTTCGCGACGGCGGCGTGGAACTCCTCCGCGTCGTACGTGGTCACCCACTGTGCGTACGGGTGCGACGGGTCGGCGGACAGCACCTCGCGGGCGCTCGCCGCGAGCCGGCGTCCCACGTCCGCGTAGATCCAGAAGCACGGCAGCACCGCGGCGGCGGACACCGCGTACGGCTCGGTGGCGGCGACCGCCGTCAGGTAGGAGATGTACCCGAGGCAGGCCTGCGAATGCTGCGGTTCGGCGTCCGACGCGGGGAGTCGTCCGCTGGTCAGCAGATTCTGGTGCAACGTCGCTTCGACCGTCGCGGCCTCGGCTGCCGAGCCGGCCCAGAAGCCGGCCTCAACGGGACCCGGCGCGTGCGCGGCGACCAGGGACAGGGCCTTCGCGTACCCGGTCAGGTACAGGAAATCCTGCTCGATGTACGTGCGGAACACGTCCAGCGGCAGTGTTCCGTCGCCGAGGCGGCGCAGGAACTCGAGTTCGTCGATCGCCTCGCGCAGCACCTTGGTCCGGTCCCACAAGTGGTCCGTGAATCGGGCGTGCTGGCCTGCGCCCGCAGCACCTTGGACAGAGCTATTCACAACGTTGACATCCCTTCGTCAGCATTACCTGAGCAGGTTCCCGGGTGTGTTCTCAGCCCCGCCCGTGCGGAGCACCCCGTGTCAGAACAAGCCGACCCTAGCACCGGCCGTGCCGCGAACGGAAAGGCCCCGGGTGGGTGGACGGGCTCAGCCGGCGAGGAACGCGGCCGCCCCCGGGGCGAGGGGCGCGGGGCCGCGCGTGTAGATCTCGGCGGGCCTGCCGGTCCCGACGACGGCCATGTCGCCGGTGTGCGCGAGCGCGGGCAGCATGTGCCGGCGGAACGAGTCCTTCGGGAGGGGGCGGCCGAACACCACCTCGTAGACCCGGCGCAGTTCGAGCACCGTGAACGTGTCGTCGGCCAGGCCCGACGGGTCGACGGACCGCGCGTACCGCTCGCGGAGGTCGGCGACGGCGAGGGTGACGACGTCCGCGTGGTCGAACGCGAGGTCCTGCGTCACGCGGTCGCCGTCGACGGGGATCAGCAGGGCGTCGCGGGGGAGGGCAGTGCGGGGCAGCGCCGCGCCGTGCGTCATCGACAGCACCCACCCGCGGTCGTCGCGGGCGGGGTCGTCGAACATCGCCAATTGGTGGAACTCGGCGCCGGCCAGGCCTGCCTTGATCCGCAGGCACCGCTCGGCGGCGTCGCGCAGCCGCTCGCCTTCGTGGAGGAAGGTGCCGGGAAGCGCGAGCCGGCCCGAACGGTGCGGAACCACAAGCACTTTCAGCTCGGCGCCGTCCACGGTGAGGACGGCGACGTCGACCGCCACGGACGGCCGCGGGTAGTCGAGGAGGCTCTTGCCCTCGGGATCGGTCGATGCGGCCACGGAGGAAATGTTAGCGCGCGGTTGATCTATGTCACGTTCGAACGGTCCTGCCTGCGCATCGTTGGTAGTTTGGCGGGAGATTCCCGTACGCGCTGCGTGAGGAGATTCGGCCGTGGATGTCGAGAAGTCAGGCGACACACTCGTCGTCCGCGCCCGGGACGGCGACGTGCGCGGCTATCCCGAAGGCGACGTCTACGCGTGGAAGGGGATCCCGTTCGCCGCCGCCCCCGTCGGCGATCTGCGGTTCCGGGCGCCGGCCCCGCCCGCCCCGTGGGACGGCGTGCGCGACTGCGTCGACTTCGGCCCGATGGCCCCGCAGGGTCACGGCACCGCCGTCCCGATCGACGCCGGACTCGAGATGGACGAGGACTGCCTGTCGGTCAACGTGTGGGCCCCCCGGCCCGACGGCACCCCGCGGCCGGTGATGGTGTGGATCCACGGCGGCGCCTACTGCCTGGGAACCGCAGCTCAGGGCATCTACAACGGTCGGATCCTGTCCACTCTCGGCGACGTCGTGCTGGTCTCGTTCAACTACCGGGTGGGAGCGCTCGGCTTCCTCGACCTGTCGTCGTTCTCGACGGCGGAGCGGGTGTTCGAGACCAACTGCGGGCTACGCGATCAGGTCGCCGCCCTCGAATGGGTGCGCGAGAACATCGCGTTCTTCGGCGGTGACCCGGACGAAGTGACGGTGTTCGGGGAGTCGTCGGGAGCCGGGTCGATAACCACGCTGATGACGTGCCCGAGCGCGGACGGGTTGTTCCACCGCGCGATCGCCCAGAGCCCGCCCGCCACGTCGGTGTACGGCAGCGAGCGCGCGGCCACCGTCGCGAAGCAGTTCCTCGACATCCTCGACGTGGAACCCGACCGCATCGACACGCTGCTGCGCCTCCCGTACCGCACGGTCATCGAGGCCAGCGACACGCTCGTCAACGAGGTGCCGACGAAGATCCCCGGCACACTCGCCATGGCGCCCGTGGTGGACCGCGACTTCCTGCCCCGCTACCCGGTGGCCGCGTTCCAGAAGGGGTACTCCCACCGCATCCCGCTCATCATCGGTTCCAACAAGGACGAGTCGTCGATCTTCAAGTTCATGAAATCGCCTTTGCTGCCGGTCACTTCGGATTCGGTGCAGGAGATGCTGCGGGCGATCGCGACCGATCACCCGGAATTGCCCGCGGCCCGCCTCGCCGACATCCTGTCGGCGTACCCGGACCGCGGGAAACCGAAGGGCGCGCTCGCGATGTCCCGCGACGCCGCGTTCCGGATGCCCGCCCTGTGGGTGGCCGACGCCCACAGCAGGCACTCGCCGACGTGGATGTACCGGTTCGACCAGGCCACCCCGATGCTCAAGGCCGCACGCATCGGAGCCGGGCACGCCACCGAACTCCCGTACGTGTTCGGCAATTTCGACACCCTCAACATCGACCCGACGTTCTGGCTCGGCGGCCGGAAGACGGCACTCGAGGTGTCCGGCCGGATCCAGCGCCGGTGGCTCGCGTTCGCGCGGCACGGTGTCCCCGCCGCCCTGGACGCGTCCAAGCACTGGGCCCCCTACGACGAGGAGAACCGCTCCACGCTGCTGATCGACGGCGCGGACACCCTCGTGAATGACCCGGACAAGGAGATGCGGGTCGCCTGGGGCAACGACGTCATGGGCTTCAACTGACCGGCACCTTCTCGTCCAGTTCCTTCAGCACGGGCAGCGCGAAGCACGCCAGCCCGATGATCAGGACCGGGATCGCGAGCACGAAGAACGTCGGCTGGATTCCCCACTTGTCGAGGATCGGGCCGGCCAGCAGATAGCCCAGCGGACCCGCCGCATACGCGGTGGACGTCATCACCCCGGTGACCCGGCCGCGCATGTGCTCCGGGCTGCGAGTCTGCATGGCGTAGTTCGCGATCGGGCCGACCGGGCCGAACACCAGACCCTGCAGGAGAGCCAGCGCCAGGATCGCCCACAGCGGAGGAAGGAACGCCATCGCGACCATCGCCGCGCCCAGCACCGTCACCGCCACCACCATCAGCATCCGGCGCGACACGAACGGCGCGAGCGGTCCGTACGCAAGGGCGCCCACCACGCCGCCGATGCTGAGCGCCATCAGCACCGAACCCAGTTGCGCAGGTTTGTCGAGTTCGGTGAAGTACACCGGGAACACCACCGACTCGACCGGCATGTACAGCGCGACCACCGCCATGTCCACGAGCGCGATCGTGCGCAGGAGCCGGTTGTGCCACACGAACTTCAATCCTTCGAGCGTGCCGTGCCAGATGGACGTCGGACGCGTCGCGGTGTCCGGCCTGCCGGCGTTCTCGAGACGCAGGAACGCGATCGTCGCCACGGACAGCAGGAATCCGGCGGCAGCGACCCACAACGTGTTCACCGCACCCACGGTGGCGATGAGGACGCCACCGATACCCGGCCCGACGAGATACGCCACGTTGTAATTGGCCTCGTAGAGGCTGTTCATCCGGTCGAGGGACCATCCCGCGGACTTCGTGGCGGCGGGCAGCATCGACTCCCTGGCCGCGATGCCGGCCGGATCGAACGCGGCGCCGATCGCGGCGAGGACGGCGATCACCGTGACGGTGAGTCCCGCCGTGGTCGCGATCACCGGGATGGCCGCCACGGACAGGGCCGACAGGCAGTCGGAGATCAGCGACGTGCGACGTCGTCCGAACAGGTCGACGAACGTGCCCGCGAACAGGCTCGACAGCAACAACGGGAGGGTGGCCGCGCCCGCGACGATCGCGGCGTCGGACGCGCGACCGGTCTGCTCGAGCACGAGCCACGGCAGCACGACGATCACGATGCCGTTGCCCGTGGAGGAGAACAGCGTCGCGACGTTCAGCAGGATCAGGGGCCCGAACCGTCGAGTCACAGCCGTCTCGGTGGCGGTCACGGCAGGGGTCCTCTGGTCGGCTCGGTCGGTGGTCCTTCGACGCTAACAGCGAGGTCGTGGCCACCGCGAGCGAATTTTCGGCCGCTACTGGTTGCGTTGCAGGGTCAACTCGGCGAGCGTGCGCGCGCCGTCGCACGGGTCGCCCGTCCCGGACCGCTGCTGCACCCACCACGTGATGACACCGGAGTAGGCGGCGGTGATCCCGCACGCCGCCGAATCACCCGGCCGCCGGGCGCTGAACGCCGACGTGCCCGCGATCGACGTGGCCTCCACCTGATAGCCCAGCTGGTCGGCCACCGCCCGCTCCCGCTGCAGCGAGTTGTTCTCGAACCAGCCGAACGTGACGTCGATCGATCCGGCGGCGGACGACACCGTCCACATGCACACCGCACCGTAGAAGTACTGGTCGATGCCTGCGCCGTGCAGGGTCTCCGCGATCTTGTCGTCGGGGACGGCGTCGCATTCGCGCAGGAGCTTGTCGAACTGCGGCGAGCCGCCGTCGTCGGAGGACCCGGCGCCCTCGGGCAGGGGAGTGCCCGTGACAGAGGTGCCGCATCCGGCCAGCACCATCGCCGACGCCACCGCCGCGGCGAGTCGCCGGGCGCCGCTCACTTGGCCTTCCCCAGCGTCAGCCGGCCGAGCGCAGTCGGGGCCTCGCACGGATCGGCGGGTGCACTGCCGGCGCCGTAGCGGACCAGCCAGTGCACGAAATCGGAACCGGTGCCGAGCGCGACCTCGCAGAACCCGACGTTCTGCGACGAGAACCCGCGATGCCCGGCGATCTCGAGGTCGTGGACCTCGTGACCGATGCCCTTGGCCACCGCCCGCTCCCGGTCGATGGGGCTGCCGCGGTACCAGGTGAACATCACGTACCGTTCGCCGCCGTCCGCTTCCCACCGGCACTTGATGCCGTTCCGCGACACCGGGGTGAGCCCGGCGATCCCCGCCCGCTCGTACACCTCGGCGTCGGTCAGCGAACCGCATTCACCCACGAACGGGCCGGGCTGCGCGGCCACCGAGGTGGTCGGCGCGGACGCCGGACCGGTGTCGGAACCGCTGCCGGAACCGCAGCCGGCCAGCACTACCGTCGCGGCGAGAAGACAACTCGCGCGGACGGCGGGGCGGAGCGGATCAGACGAGCTCCGCATAGCTCGGATTCTCGGCGATGTACTTCTCCACGTACGAGCACGACGGGATCACGGAGAGCCCGCTGGACTTCGTGTCGTCGAGGGCGGCCTTCACCACCACCGCCGCCAGGCCCTGCCCGCGAAACTGCGGGTACGTCACGGTGTGGTGGAAGTCGCGGGCACCGTTCCGCTCGAAGTAGTCGGCGTATCCGGCCAGCTGGCCGTCGAGGTAGATCTCGAACCGGGATTCCGACACGTCGTGTTCCACCGTGGCCGCCACAGATCGCTCCTCTGCTCGTGTGGCGTGCGCGCTGTCCCGCGCACGCTGTCACTCGCAGATTACGTCAGTCCGCCAGGTTGGTGCGCAGCAGCATGACGTTGTAGTCCGACCAGGTGGTGGCCAGGAAATACAGGTCGGATCCCTTCGACCACGGGTGCATGTACGCGCCGTACAGCTCGGGCACGTCCCGGCTGCTCACGAGCACTTCGGGTTCGCTCCAGCCGGATTCGAGGTGGTCGGATCGGCGCATGACCACCGAGTTGCCGGCATCGGTGTACATCGCCACGAACTGACCGAGGTATTCGTTGTACTGCACCGACAACTCGCTGACCGGTCCGGGGATCACCGGTGCGGCGACAGTCGCGTTGGTCTTCACCCACGCCTTGCCGTCCCAGTACTTGTACAGCGAGAGGTTCCGGATGTCCGCCTCCTTCACCCGCGACAACCGGGCGTCGCCGGACCGCCCCGACGGGGTGCCGAACGCGTAGACGAATCCGTCGTGCTTGACGTACGAGCCCATCTGGAAGTTCTCGGCGCCCGTGCCCGGCACGTTGGGCCGCAGCGTCAGGGGATCGGTGACCCAGTTCTCGCCGTTGTCCACGGAGTACGCGATGCCGGACGCGTTGGTGTCCCACTCGCCCGGGGCGCCCCAGCTGCGCACCGACATGTAATTGATGTACTGCGTCGCGGCCGGGCCCGCGCCGACCGAGATGCCGGTGGTGGGGATGACGGTCTGCTCCACACCCGGGATCTTCTGGCTCTGGATGATCTCCTTGGAATGATTCGGCAGATCGACCGGGGAATTGTCGATGCCCATCCCGTCGGTGAGGTCCTTGTCGGAGCTGCGCAGCAGGATGTTGCTGCGCCAGTCGCCGACCAGACCGCACAGCGGGTTGTCGCTCAGCCCGACGGTGTCGCCGAACGCGGTGAGGATCTCGCCTCCACCGTTGTCCCACATGATGCCGAGGTCGGTGCCGAGTACCCGGAACCTGCCGATCGTGTCGTTGGGGCTGCGCGGGCCGGTGATGTGTGCGATTGCCTGAGTTTTGCCACGCAGCTCGGGAAGGCGGCCGTCGCTGCCGTTGAGCCAAGGGATGGGGTTGATGCCCTGGCCCGAGCCGCTCGATCCGAGGCTGCCGGTTCCGCCGAGGCACGGCGCCGCCGTCGCAACAGGGGGCGCCATCGTGAAAAACGTGCAGGTGGAAGCGAGTAAGGCGGGCATCGCCAGGGAGGCGACACGGCGGAGTCTGGTCACGAGCGCACCTCTCTGCGACGAGTCGAGTTCGGTCCGGTCACGCTAGCAATACCTCACCTGTCACACCAGTCCCTTGGGTAACCATTGGGTATCGCACCCGCCCTGGGTAGCTACAGGATCGCTCCGGGGTTGAGTATCCCCAGCGGGTCGAGTGCCGTCTTGATCCGCTGCGTCAATTCCATGACGTCCGGGCCCAACTGGTCGGGCAACCAGGCCTTCTTCAGGCGGCCGACGCCGTGCTCGCCGGTGATCGTACCGCCGAGAGCGATTGCGAGGTCCATGATCTCGCCGAAAGCGAGATGGGCGCGCTCGGCCATCGCGGCGTCCTCGGGGTCGAACACGATGAGCGGGTGCGTGTTTCCGTCGCCGGCGTGGGCGATCACCGCGACCATCACGTCACGCTCGCGGGAGATGGCCGCGATTCCCTCCACCAGCGCAGGCAGTTTCGGCAGCGGGACCCCGACGTCCTCGAGCAGCAGGGTGCCCAGTCTCTCGACCGCGGGGATCGCGAATCGTCTTGCCGCGGCGAATGCTTCGCCCTCGTCGGGGTCGTCGGTGGTGAAGACCTCGGTCGCGCCGTTCGCCGTGCAGGCGTCCGCCATGACGGAAATCTCTTCGGCCGCAATCGCACCGGGGGCATCCGACCGGGCGATGAGCATCGCCTCCGCCGTCCGGTCGAGGCCCATCTTCAGTGCGTCCTCGACGGCGCCGATCGAGGCGCGGTCCATGAACTCGAGCATCGACGGTCGCAGCGTGCGGGTGATGGCCAGCACGGTGTCGGCGGCCGCCTGCACGGAGGCGAACGACGCGACAAGGGTGCTCGCAGGCGGCTGGGCCGGGATCAGCCGCAGCGTCGCCTCCGTGACGATGCCGAGCGTTCCCTCGCTCCCGACGAACAACTTGGTCAGCGACAGGCCGGCCACGTCCTTCAGGCGCGGGCCGCCGAGGCGCACGTCCGTCCCGTCCGCGAGAACCACCCGCAGCGCGAGGATGTAGTCGGTGGTGACGCCGTACTTGACGCAGCACAGCCCGCCCGCGTTGGTCGCGACGTTGCCGCCGATCGAGCACATCTCGAACGACGACGGATCGGGCGGGTACCAGAGGCCGTGTTCGGCGGCCGCGGCCTTGACCTCGGCGTTGAGCAGTCCCGGTTCGACGACGGCGATCCGCGTGACCGGGTCCACCTCGATCCGGCGCATGCGTTCGGTGCTGACCACCACGCTGCCCGCCACGGCGGTGGCGCCGCCGCTGAGCCCGGACCCGGCGCCGCGCGGGATCACGGGGACGCGGTGCTCGGTCGCCCAGCGCATCACCACCTGGACTTCCTCGGTGGTCGCGGGGCGGGCGACGGCGAGGGGGAGGACGGCGTCGGGGTCGCGCGCCCAGTCCTGGCGGTAGGACGCCAGGACGTCCGGATCGGTGACGAGGCAGCCCCGGGGGAGCGCGCTCGTGAGCGCCGCGAGTGCGTCGTCGGTGACCGTCATCGTGACTCCTGGAATGCGGGTGTCGGGGACCTCGACGGTAGCCCGGCGGACGACGACTGTCCGCGAATTGGTCATGTGTCCAACTGAACCGATTCCGACCGTGTTTCCCGGATATCGCTCCAACCTGGACGTTCGGTGCAGAAGCGACTCCCCAATAGCCCATCTGTTAGTTACTTACGCGTAGGAGTCTCACGATGTGGGATCAGGGGGGTGAATTTTTTCGGGGGGTCCACCGGTGGGGTATGCACCCGTGCCCGGAGGGGAAAATGCTGGTAGGGGCGTCCCGTCAGCCGGGTGGACCCGGACAAATCGGGTGTAACACAGGTCACAATCGCCACTCTGTTACCGGATCGTATCGACCAGGCAATGCAAAAACCCACTTCTACGGGTTAGCGTCTTGCATCGTCAAACACCGGCGAGGCGTTACACCCAAACGGAGATTCTCACGAAATGTGAGCCAGAACACCGTTGGGGCCGGGTTTTGCCGCACCGACCCTGGAAGGACCCGCACCGATGAATGCACTCCACCGAGATCCCAGCAGCTACATCTCCGCGATGTTCTCGTACGAGTTCCTCGATGGTGGAATCGACTACGACTCCATCGAGCAGATCCACCGTGGCGAGTTCGACGAATGGATCTTCGCACTCGCCGGTTCGGGACTGTTCACCAACGAGGAAGTCCGGTCGATGGTCCAGGAATGGCGCCTGAACCCGAAGACCCTCCTGAACACGCTCCTCGCCGACGCGGACGAAGTCACCGCCAAGCGCTGCGAGGTCACCTGGGCCGCACTCGACCGCGTCGCCCCCTTCACCCCGTCCGTGCCGGTCGCCGTCTTCGGCTGAAGGCCTCCCCGCCGCAGGGCTCGCCGTCGTCAGACGAGTTCGGTTCGATCTCCGTTCACGACGATCGCCTGATCGTCCGTCAAGGTGCGGTACTCGATGCCGGCGAGCCTCAGAGCGTCGACCGTGCGCCGAACGGCTGCTGCGTCCTCCAAGGGCACCGCGTTTCCGGCCCCTGGAAGCTCCGCAGGCGGGTAATGCGGCACGATCGCGAAGCCCACCATCCCCAGTCCGTCCCAGCGCGGCTCCACGCCACACGTCGCGACCACCTCCGCCGGGTCATCGGAGGAGTCGAGACCGTGCAGCGTCGGAGTCATCACACACGCCCCCGCGCTGTAGCCGGCGTACACCAGCGAATCGCTCGCCAACAGTTCCGGGATCACCCGGTCCGCCCCGCTCCGGGCCATCTGCGCACGTAACACGAACGTGTTCCCGCCGCGCACCCACACCAGGCCGAACCCGTCGAGCCGCTGCCTCAGCGCGGCCGCACGCGGCTGCCCGTCGTCACCGATGTAGTCGCGTAGATCCACCTCCTCCGCGGTGAAGCCCAGGCGCGTCAGCGGCATGACGTCACTCACGACCGCGGACGTCCGCGCCGTCCGCGGCCACGCGTCCGCTGCCGCCGCGATCACCCCGACGCGCCCCGGACGGCCGACGAGCGACAGCAGCGGCGCGGGATCCGCGCCGAACCGGTACGAGGACAGGAACAGGCGCACCGCGGTCAGATCGTGAACGCGAGGTTGTCGACGATCCGCTTGCCCGCGTCGGTGTCGCCGCTCAACGCGATCTCGTCGCGGTGGTCCGCGGCCGTCGTCCTGCCACCCGCCAGCCGGGTGAACAGCCGGGAGTCGAGAGTCACCGTCGTGGTGGCCTCCGACGGCAGTTCGTCGACCACCGCGGCCCGGCCGTCGACGGCGATGTGAATGTTGCGAGCGAGCGGTCCCGTCAGCTCGAGCGTGATCCTCGATCCGTCCGGGGCCTTGCCGCGCTTGCCGACGAGGAACGCGACGGCGCCTGCGATCTCCGCGAACGCCGTCTCCCCGCGCAGGCCGCCCTCGTCGCCGGGCATCCCGAGCGCGTCCCGCAGGTCGAGCTCGTGCATCCAGCAGTCGAACACGCGGATGCGCATGAAACGGAGATAGGGTGCCGGCCCGACCGGTGTGGTGGTCTCGGCCGCGAACATCTCGTCGGTCATCTCGCCCAGCTCCGACCGCCTGCGGGCAACGATCATCCGGAAACGCTCGAGCATTTCGGGGCCCGAGCACCCCCGCAGTCCCTCCACCCACTCTTCGTTGAACGCACCGATCTCGTTGCGCACGTGGGCGAGGCCGCGGACGTCGATGGTGGTGTGCGGCGCGGAGATTCCGGCGAGCAGAGACTCTGTGCCGATCAGATGCGCGGTCACGTCGTGTACCGTCCACCCCGGCAGCGCGGTGGGCGTGAACCACGCGTCGCCGGACAACGAGGACAGCACGTCGTCGAGTACGTCCCACTCCTCGAACAACGCGTCGAGGATCGGTTCCTTCTGCAGGGCATTCACGGGTCGTACGCCTCCTTTTGCCTCAACTCTAGGACCTTCCGCCGGACAGTCCGAGCATTTTCGCCGCGGGCGGGCGAATGCGCCGGTGAGAGCGTCGAAGGCCTCCCCGTCCGGGGTTCGGTGTGGTAGACCGATGGTGAGAATCTCCATTAACAAAAGGAGTGCGGATGTTCCCTGGAAACTTCGTGGCGACCACCCCGGACAAGCCCGCCGTCATACGTCCTTCGACGGGGGAGCGGCTGACCTACCGGGAGCTGGACGAGAGGTCCACCCGCCTCGCGCGGCACCTGCGCTCGCTCGGCCTGAAGGTCGGCGACCACCTGGCGCTCGTGTCGAGCAACGACCTCCGGGTCCTCGAGGTGTACTGGGCTGCGCTGCGATCCGGGCTGTACATCACCGTGGTGAACTGGCACCTCACCCCGGAGGAAGCCGGTTACGTCGTCGACGACTGCGGAGCCGAGGTGCTCATCGTGTCCGCCGACGCGGGCGGCGCCGTGCCCCGCGACCCGCATCAGCTGCCCCGCGTCCGTCACCGGCTCGTCTACGGCGGTGCGCTGGACGGATTCGACAGCTATGAGGACGCCGTGACGGCGCAGTCGGCCGCACCGCTCGATTCGCAGCCCCGCGGACAGGACATGCTGTACTCGTCGGGCACCACCGGCAGGCCCAAGGGGATCAAACCCGCACTCCCCGAAGGGGAAGTGAACACGACGACGGACCCGTACACGGCGGTGTTCGCCCCGATGTACGGATTCGATTCCGACACCGTCTATCTGTGCCCGGCACCTCTGTATCACGCCGCGCCGCTGCGCTTCTGCGGCACCATCACCTCCGTCGGCGGCACGATCGTGCTGATGGACCGTTTCGACGCCGAGGAATCGCTGCGGCTCATCGAGGAATACCGGGTGACCCACAGTCAGTGGGTTCCGACGATGTTCGTCCGGATGCTCAAGCTGCCGAAGGACGTTCGCGACAAATTCGACGTGTCGAGCCTGAAGGCGGCGATCCACGCGGCGGCGCCGTGCCCGCCCGACGTGAAGCGGTCGATGATCGACTGGTGGGGTCCGGTCGTTCACGAGTACTACGCCTCCACCGAGGGCGCCGGCGCCACGTTCATCGACAGCGCCCAGGCGCTCGCCAAGCCCGGGTCGGTGGGCCACGACGGGGTCATGGGCATCGTCCACATCTGCGACGACACCGGCGCCGACGTCCCCGTCGGCGATGTCGGAACCGTCTACTGGGAACGGGAGGAACGACCGTTCGAATACCACAACGACCCCGCGAAGACCGACTCCGCGACGCACCCCGACCACCCGACGTGGACCACGAGCGGCGACATCGGGTACATCGACTCCGGCCGCTTTCTCTACCTCACGGACCGTGCCGCGTTCATGATCATCTCGGGCGGAGTGAACATCTACCCGCAGGAGTCGGAGAACGTTCTCACCATGCATCCCAAGGTGTTCGACGTCGCCGTGATCGGCGTCCCCGACGAGGAGATGGGCGAACAGGTCAAAGCCGTCGTGCAACTCGTCGACGGGGTGGAGCCGTCGGACGCCGTCGCCCGCGAGCTACTCGACTACGTGCGGGAGCGGGTCAGTCACTACAAGGCGCCGCGCAGCATCGACTTCTCCGACGACCTGCCGCGCACCCCCACCGGCAAACTCGTCAAGCACAAACTCCGCGCGCGGTACCTGAACGCCGGCTGAACCCCCGACCGTCACCTGTCCCGCGCCGCACCACAGCGCGGGCAGGTGCTCGCGGTGCGGTCGGTGAGGAACAAGCCGCAGTCGGGGCACACACGGTCGAGCCAGCACACCGGATCGCCGCCGAGGTCGTCGTCCGGCTCGGCGAGGGGCAGGGCCTCGTCGCCGGGAGACGTCACAACCGATCCAGCATGTATTCGGCGAGGACCTCGGCATGGCTGTGACTGACGTCCTTCGTCGCGGTGAGCAGAACGATCGGCCGCCCCTGCGCCAGTTCCTGCACCCGTGCGACCGCCTTCCGGCCGGTCGGCGAATCGAGCTCGTGGACGTACCGCTCGCGGAACTCGCTGAACGCGGCGACGTCGTGCGAGTACCAATGACGCAACTCCGTCGACGGCGCCAGGTCCTTGGCCCAGTCGTCGAAATGGAACGCGTCCTTGCGCAGCCCCCGCGGCCACAGCCGGTCCACGAACAGTCGCAGTCCGTCGCCCTCGGTCGGATGGTCGTAGACCCGCTCGACGATCACCGGCGGATCCGCGGTGACGTCCTCCGCGCTCCGTTCCTTCGGTTTGCTCATGGCCGAACCTCCGCTTCCTTGCGGCTGTCTACCGTCAGACTACGACGAATCGCCCTGTGATCGGGTTCACAAACGAGCAGAAAGATCTGTGAGAACGACTGTTCGGACTCGATTCAGACGCGTACGCACGGCGTTCTCTGTTCCCTACGTCACGCGTTCTCTGGCTACTATCAGCTAACTCAGTCGAATCGGGGGAATTTTTTTCCGCTCATCATCGGTTGATCGCCGCTCGTCGCGGCACACACACCATCTACCGCAGGAAGTCGATACATGGATACATCGCAGAGCGCGTCCACCGCGCGCCCGACGATCGGTGTCGTTCGGGAGTCGAACGACGGTGAGCGTCGGGTGGCGTTGGTGCCGAAGATCGTGGCGTCGTTGATCGCCAAGGGCGTCGACGTGGTGGTCGAGTCGGGTGCCGGGTTGGGCGCGTTGATTCCGGACGAGTTGTACACCGGGGTGGGCGCGAAGATCGCCGACCCGTGGTCGGCGGAGGTGATCGTGAAGGTCGCGCCGCCGTCGGACGAGGAAGTCGGCCGGTTGCGCGCCGGGCAGACGTTGATCGGGTTCCTCGCCCCGCGTAATCAGGACAATCAGGTGGCCGCGCTGAAGGCGGCCGGGGTGCAGGCCTTCGCGGTCGAGGCGATCCCGCGCATCTCCCGCGCCCAGGTGATGGACGCGTTGTCGTCGCAGGCGAACGTGTCCGGCTACAAGTCGGTGCTGTTGGCGGCGTCGGAGTCGACCCGGTTCTTCCCGATGCTGACCACCGCCGCGGGCACCGTGAAGCCGGCGACGGTGCTGGTCCTCGGGGTCGGTGTCGCCGGCCTGCAGGCCCTGGCCACGGCGAAGCGGCTCGGCGGGAGGGCCACCGGCTACGACGTGCGCCCCGAGGTCGCCGACCAGGTCCGCTCGGTCGGTGCGCAGTGGCTCGATCTGGGGATCGACGCCGCCGGTGAGGGCGGCTACGCCCGCGAACTCACCGAGGACGAGCGGGCGCAGCAGCAGCAGGCCCTGGAAAACGCGATCAAGGGGTTCGACGTGGTCATCACCACCGCCCTGGTCCCGGGCCGCCCGGCACCCCGGTTGGTGACCGCCGCCGCGGTGGAGGGCATGAAACCGGGATCGGTGGTGGTCGACCTGGCCGGCGAGACCGGCGGCAACTGCGAGCTCACCGAACCCGGTCAGACCGTCGTCAAGCACGGGGTGACGATCTGCTCGCCGCTGAACCTGCCCGCGTCCATGCCCGAGCACGCCTCCGAGCTGTACTCGAAGAACATCTCCGCGCTGCTGGAGTTGATGCTCGTCGACGGCGCGCTGGCGCCCGATTTCTCGGACGAGGTCCTCGCCGCGTCCTGCGTCACCCGTGAGGAGGGTGTGTCCTAGATGTATACCGAATTGTTGGCGAACATCGCGATCCTGGTGTTGTCCGGGTTCGTGGGGTTCGCGGTGATCTCGAAGGTCCCGAACACGTTGCATACCCCGCTGATGTCGGGGACGAACGCGATCCACGGCATCGTGGTGCTCGGCGCCCTGGTGGTGCTCGGCAAGGTCGAGAACCCGCCGTGGGGCCTGCAGGTGATCCTGTTCGTGGCGTTGGTGTTCGGAACGATCAACGTGGTCGGTGGTTTCGTGGTGACCGACCGGATGCTGGGCATGTTCAAGTCCAAGCCCGCCGCCCCCGCCGCCGCTGTGTCTGAGAAGGGTGGGGACCGGTAATGGAGTACCTCGTCAACGTGCTCTACATCGTGGCGTTCTCGATGTTCATCTACGGTCTGATGGGCCTGACCGGCCCGAAGACCGCGGTCCGCGGTAACCAGATCGCCGCGGTCGGTATGGGGGTGGCGGTGGTCGCGACCCTGATCTCGATCCGCGACACCTCGAACTGGGTGCTGATCGTCGCCGGTCTGGTGATCGGTGTGGTCCTCGGTGTGCCGCCGGCGTTGCGGACGAAGATGACCGCGATGCCGCAGTTGGTGGCGTTGTTCAACGGTGTCGGTGGCGGCACCGTCGCGCTGATCGCGTATGCGGAGTTCCTGGATTCGGACGGGTTCACCGCGTTCTCGCACGGGGAGTCGCCGACGGTGCACATCGTGATCGCCTCGTTGTTCGCGGCGGTCATCGGGTCGATCTCGTTCTGGGGCAGCGTGATCGCGTTCCTGAAGCTGCAGGAGACGCTGCCGGGCCGGCCGATCGGCATCGGCAAACTGCAGCAACCCCTCAATGCGGTGCTACTTGTCGGGGCGGTCGCGTTGGCGGTGGCGATCGGGATCAAGGCGATCGACCCGACCGGACCCACCTCCCAGTGGTGGATCGTCGGGGTGCTGGTGCTGGCGGCGGTGCTCGGGTTGATGGTGGTGCTGCCGATCGGCGGCGCCGACATGCCCGTCGTCATTTCGCTGCTGAACGCGCTGACCGGTCTGTCCGCGGCCGCGGCGGGTCTGGCCCTCAATAATCAGGCGATGATCGTGGCCGGCATGATCGTCGGCGCGTCGGGTTCGATCCTGACGAACCTGATGGCGAAGGCGATGAACCGGTCCATCCCGGCGATCGTGGCCGGCGGGTTCGGTGGCGGCGGCGCGGCGGCGGCGGTCGGGGACGGCACCGCGAAGACGGCGAAGGCCACCTCGGCGGCGGACGCGGCGATCCAGATGGCGTACGCCAACCAGGTCATCGTCGTCCCCGGCTACGGGTTGGCGGTGGCGCAGGCCCAGCACGCGGTCAAGGACATGGCCAAGCTGCTCGAGGCGAAGGGTGTGGAGGTCAAGTACGCGATCCACCCGGTCGCGGGCCGGATGCCCGGGCACATGAATGTGCTGCTGGCGGAGGCGGACGTCGAGTACGACGCGATGAAGGAAATGGACGACATCAACGACGAGTTCTCGCGGACCGATGTCACCCTGGTGATCGGCGCGAACGATGTCACCAACCCGGCCGCCCGGAATGATCCGTCGTCGCCGATCCACGGGATGCCGATCCTGAATGTGGATCAGTCGAAGTCGGTGATCGTGCTGAAGCGGTCGATGAATTCCGGGTTCGCGGGCATCGACAACCCGCTGTTCTTCGCGGACACCACCTCGATGCTGTTCGGGGACGCGAAGAAGTCGGTTTCCGAGGTCACCGAGGAACTCAAGGCCCTGTAGGCCCTCCGGGCCCGTGCGTGGTCGGCGAGTGCAGAGACTCGTTAACCACGCACGGGCGGCGGAGCCGCCTACAGGTGCCGGGAGAAGGCGATGGCCGCGGTGTCGGGCCTGCGCTCTTCGCGCTCGGCCGCGACGGGGGAGTACAGCATCAGGGTGGACGCGAGCGCCCACCAGATCGCGAAGATGATCAGACTGGCCGCGAGGCCGAAGATACCGGTGGACTCGACGAGCGCAGCGGCGCCCGAGACGCCGAGGACGACGGCGAAACCGAGACCCGCGATGACGGGCCGGAACCGGGGCGCCGACACCAGCAGCGCGGAACCGTACAGAGCAGTGACGGCGACGACGTGCCCGCTCGGCAGCAGCACGGACGGCGCATCCGATTCCCAGGCCCGCACGGCCGCGCTGGTGAGATTCGCGCCGATACACAGCAGCAGTACCGCAGCCATGCCGTACGAGAGTTTTCGCATCGCCGCGACGATGGCGAGAACGACGGCCGCTGCGAGGACCGTCGTGACGTCGATCGCCTGGATCACGGGTTCGGCGACGGGTCGGAGTGCCTCCGGGAGGACGAGACCCGACGATTCGGGGCGGATGAGGTACAGCGCGCACAGTGCCACCACACCCGCCGCGGCGAAGGCGAGGCGACGAACACTGTGACGAAGCCTGCTAGTCGATTCGGTCACGACACACAGTGTGCCAACCGACGCTGAGTGATCCATGAGCGGCCGCTGTGAGGTCGGTGAACGGTCGTCGTCGTGCGACGAGCGTGCGTCCCGATCTCGCGCGGGCGCCGCACCCATCGGAGTAACGTCGTCGTGGACCGATCTCGAATCGTCTTTCCGCGTGAATACACACGAAGTGACCGATATGAGTGGACGGATCTCGCGCCGATCGTTCCTGCGGGCGGCAGCGCTCGGCGGTGGGCTGGGTGCGGTGTCGGCCGGTTCGGCGAGCGCGTTCCCTTTCGACATCGATCCGCTGCGACCGTTGATGTTCTCGTCGCCGCCGATCGAGCCGTATCGTGATCGGCTGCCGATCCTGCCGACGATGTCCGGGACACGCATCGACGTGCGGGCGAGCAGCACGATGCATTCGTTCCACGCCGACCTGGCGCCCTCGCCGGCGCTGGCGTACAGCGGCGCGGACTATCTCGGCGCGACGATCGAGGCACACGTCGATCAGCCGACGACGATCGCGTTCCGGAACGACATCACCGTCCACCCGTTCGCCGTCGATTTCGACCCGTCGCTGCACGGGCTGAGCGAACGGGACCGCACCGAGGTGCCCACGGCGACGCATCTGCACGGCGGGGTGAACCCGCCCCAGTTCGACGGGCACCCGGAGCTGGTGTTCCGGCCGGGCGAGGAGTACCTCCACCAACTTCCGAACCGTCAGGACGCGGCCGGACTCTGGTATCACGACCACGCCATGGGGGTGACGAGGCTCAACATCTACGCGGGCCTGGTCGGGCTGTACCTGCTGCGGGACGACTTCGACACCGGGCGCGCCGACAACCCGCTGGGTCTGCCGGCAGGGGAGTTCGAGGTGCCGCTCGTGCTGCAGGAGAAGATGTTCACCGCCGGTGGCAGGCAGCGGGTCCGCTCGACGCCCACCGTGCCGCAGGGGAGCTGGGAAGGGGGCGCAGTCGGCGATGTCGGGGTCGTGAACGGAAAGGTGTGGCCGGAACTCGACGTTGCCCGTGGCCTGTACCGGTTGCGGCTCGTCAACGCGGGTTCGCTGAGCGTGTGGAATCTGTATTTCGGCAACCGCATGCGGTTCTGGGTCATCGGCGGCGACAGTGGGTTGCTCGACGCCCCCGTCGCGGTGACGCGGGTGCGGTTGAGCCCGGCCGAGCGGGTCGACCTGCTCGTCGACTTCGGCGCGCTGGAACCGGGGTCGACGGTGGAACTCTGCAACGACGAGCCACCGCCGTTCCAGGCCGCGCTGATCGGCGAGCGCACGATGCCGCGGTTCTGCCGGTTCCGGGTGGGCACCGCCCGCGGCTTCACCGGTGTGCCGCCTTCGACGTTGCGCGGGGGTCCCGGGCAGCCGGAGTTGCTGCCGCCGATTCCGCGACCCCAGGTCTTCCGGGACGTCACCCTCAGCCAGCCGAGCGACGTGCGCCTGCCGCCGTCGATCATGTCCCTGAACAATCTCCGCTATTCGACCGAGGACATCGAGTTGCCGCGCCAGGGGACGGTGGAGCAGTGGAACATCATCAACGCGACCAATGATCCGCATCCGGTGCATCTTCATCTCGCGAACTTCCGGGTGCTGGGGCGTCAGGTCATCGAGACGCTTCGGTTCGCGCTCGCCACCCCGCAGCCGCCGCTCGGAATCCGCTGGACGCCGTCGGCCGACGCGTTCACCATCTCGCCGCTCGCGCCCGCGGAACCGTGGGAGCGGGGGTTCAAGGACACGGTCCTGGCGAACGCGAACTCCATCACCAGGATCATCGTCCGGTTCCCGACCGCGGAGTCGCTGGGCTTCGATCCCGACGCGGTGTTCGGGCACGGATCACACGACGCCCACGGTCACGGTGCCGGCGGTGGTCCGCGATCACTGCAGGGTTACGTGTGGCACTGTCACATCCTCGACCACGAGGATCACGACATGATGCTGAGGTACCGCACCGTCGCGTGAGGTTCAGGTGCGCCGGACCACCCCCGCGCACGTGGCGGCCACCAGCACACAGACCAGTGGCACCACCATCGCGACGGTGAGCGGAACCACCTGGGTGATCCAGCCGATGGTGGCCGGTCCGGCGAGGAATCCGACGTACCCCAGCCCGACGACGCGGGACATGTTGGTGCCGGCGGAACCCGCGCCGAGGTTGCCCGCGGCGGTGAAGATCTGGGGGACGCAGCCCGACAGTCCCAGGCCGAACAGCGCCCAGCCGAGGATCGTGAGCGGGAGCAGCCCCGAGACGAGGACGAGCAGCATGCCGAGCGCCGCGATCAGGGTGCCGTAGCGGACGACGGCGACGGGGCCGAGCGCGGCGCTCACGCGGTCCGCCGTGAACCGGCCCACCGTCATCATCACCGAGAAGGCGCCGAACGCGAGGGCGGCGACGGAATCCGATGTTCCGAGGTGTTCCTTGACCTGCAGGGTGCTCCAGTCGTTCGCGACACCCTCCGACAGCATGAGGACGAAGGCGATGCCGCCGAGCGCGAGCACCCGCGCGGACAGTCGTCCGTGAGCCGTCTCGGCGTGCGCGGGGTCGTGCCGCGAGCGGGGACGGTCCGCCATCAGCCGGCGGGAGCACGCGGCGACGGTGACGACCCCGATGCAGCCGGCGACCAGCAGCGCCGTCAGTGGTGCCCATCCGGCGGCGAGTGTCGCCGCCCCGAGCAGTGACCCCGCCACCCCGCCTACGGAGAACAGGGCGTGGAATGCCGACATGATCGGCCGTCGATATCGCTGCTCGACTTCGACGGCCTGGGAGTTCATCGACACGTCCAGTGCGCCGTTGGCGAATCCGAACACGAGCAGGGCGAGACCGAGTTGCCAGGCAGTGGACGCCAGCCCTGGACCCAGGGTGGCGACCGATAGGGCGAGTCCGGCGACGATAACCATCCGCCTGCTGCCGAACCGGTCGGCCAGGGGGCCGCTGACCTGCATGCCGCCGATCGCACCGACCGCCATCAGGAGCAGCAGTGAACCCAGCGTGGAGTGGCTGATGCCGGTCCGGTGCTCGATCGCCGGGATGTGCACGACCCACATGCCCAGCAGGAACCCGTTGATCCCGAAGATCCCGAACGTTCCCGCCCTGGCCCGGCGCAGCGGCTCGGCCACCGGCACACGCTTGTCGACCGGGGACGCTCGGGAAGTGCTCACCGACCAAACGTACCGAGGATCAGAGGTGCGCGAGCAGTGAGGCGGGATCGTGCAGCATGGCCGCGACGGACGACAGGAACCTCGACCCCTGCTCGCCGTCGACCACCCGGTGGTCGAACGACACGCTCAACGTGGTGACCCATCGCACCGCGAGTTCGCCCTCGTGCACCCACGGTCTCTTGCCGACGCTGCCGAGGCACAGGATGGCTGCCTCGCCGGGGTTGAGGATGGGCGTGCCCGTGTCGACGCCGAACACCCCGACGTTGGTGATCGACACCGTGCCGCCGGTCAGCTGTGCGGGTTCGGCCTTGCCGCTGCGTGCGGTCGCGGTCAGTTCGGTGATCGCGCGGCACAATTCGACCAGGCTCAGCGACTGCGCCTCCTTGATGTTGGGGACCATCAGGCCGCGGGGTGTGGCCGCGGCGATACCGAGATTGACGTAGTGCTTGGTGACGATCTCCTGATTCTCCTCGTCCCAGGACGCGTTGAGGCTCGGGTTCGCCCGCAACGCGACGATCATCGCCTTCGCGACCAGGCTCAGCGGGGTCACCGACAGTCCCTCGAATTCGGGGAGGTCCCGCAGACGGTCGAGCAGTTCCACCGAGCGCGTCACGTCGATGGTCACGAATTCGGTGACGTGCGGGGCCGTGAACGCGCTGCGGACCATCGCCGCCGCCGTCTGCTTGCGGACGCCGCGAATCGGGGTGCGGGTCTCGCGCTGCACCGTCTCCGCAGTCCCCGAAGGTTCCGGCGGCACCGACTGCCCGGCGTGGGATTCCACGTCGTTCCTGGTGACGGCACCGGACGGTCCCGTTCCCGCGACGACCGCGAGGTCGATCCCGCGTTCACGGGCCGCGAGCCGGGCGGCCGGCGACGCGTCAGGGCGCCGACCGTCCGTGCGGGCAGCCTCCGGGCGGCCAGTCTCCGGGCCGACGGATCGCCGCCGGGCGCGCTTGCTCTCGGCGGCGGCTTCGGGCCCGTACCCCACAAGAACCGGTGTGCGCGCGGGAGCCTCCGGGGTGGCCGCGTCCGTCGCGATCCGGATGATCGGCGTCCCCACCGGCACCGTCGCACCCGGGGCGACCAGCAGTTCCTCCACGACACCCGGATACGGCGAGGGCAACTCGACGAGCGCCTTCGCCGTCTCGACTTCGCCGATCACCTGATTGAGTTCGATCGTCTGGCCCACCTCCACGGCCCAGGAGACCAGTTCGGCCTCCGTCAGTCCCTCACCGAGATCGGGTAGGCGAAATTCCTGCGCCAACGGACGGCTCCTCTCCTCCGATGAGTGCGATCAGGCCGCGAGACTGCGATCGACGGCGTCGAGCAGGCGGTCGGCGTCCGGCAGATGATGCCGTTCCAGCTTCGACGGCGGATACGGGACGTCGAATCCGCCGACCCGCAGGACCGGCGCGTCCAGTTGGTAGAAGCACCGCTCGGAGATGCGGGCCGCGATCTCCGCACCCAGCCCGAGGAACGTCGACGCCTCGTGCGCGACGACGAGTCTGCCGGTCTTACGAACCGATGCCTCGACGGTGTCGAAGTCGATCGGGGAGAGGGAGCGCAGGTCGATCACCTCGAGGGAGTGCCCCTCGTCGGCGGCGATCGACGCGGCCGACAGAGCCGTCGGCACGACCGAGCCGTACGCGACGATGGTGGCGTCCGTGCCCTCCCTGGCCACTCGCGCCCGATGCAGCGGCAGGTCCGGTTCGGCGTCCACGTCGAACTCGGCCTTGTCCCAGTACCGCCGCTTCGGTTCGAAGAACACCACCGGGTCGTCCGCCGCGACGGCTTGCTGGATCATGTGGAACGCGTCCGCCGGGTTGCTGGGGGTGACGACGCGGAGTCCGGCGGTGTGGACGAAATACGCCTCCGGCGACTCCGAATGGTGTTCGACCGCGCCGATGCCGCCGCCGAACGGGATCCGGATCGTGAGGGGCGCGGTGACCCGGCCCTGCGTGCGGTAGTGAATCTTGGCCACCTGCGACACGATCTGGTCGAACGCGGGGTACACGAATCCGTCGAACTGGATCTCGCAGACCGGCCGGTAGCCGCGCAGCGCCATCCCGAACGCGGCGCCGACGATCCCCGATTCGGCGAGCGGGGTGTCGATGACCCGGTTGTCGCCGAAGTCCTTCTGCAGGGTGTCGGTGACGCGGAAGACCCCGCCGAGGCGTCCGACGTCCTCGCCCATGATCACGACCTTCCGGTCGTGTTCGAGAGCGCGCCGCAGACCTGCGTTGAGTGCGCCGCCGAGCGACAGCGTGGTGGTGGTCATGACAGTGCCTCCTCGATGCCGGCGAAGCCTGCGAGGTACGCGGCGTACTGCTCGCGTTCCTCGTCGATGAGCGGGTGGTCGGTGGAATAGACGTGGTCGAACAGGTCGAGCGGGGCGGGGTCGGGCGCCTCGACGGTTCCCGAGCGCAGTCGCGCGGCGACGGCGTCGGCGGTGGCCTGCACCCGGGCGAGGAATTCGTCGCTCAGCAGTCCCTCCCTCTCGAGGAGTCGTCGCATCCGGTCGATGGGGTCGCGGGCCTTCCAGATCTCGGTCTCGGCCGCCGCCCGGTACCGGGTGGGATCGTCCGATGTGGTGTGGGGGCCCATGCGATATGTGACGGCCTCGATGAACGTCGGTCCGCTGCCTTCGCGGGCCCGCTGGGTGGCCTGGCGGGTGACCGCGAGGACCGCGAGAACGTCGTTGCCGTCCACCCGGAGGGCGGGCATGCCGTAACCGGCGGCGCGCTGCGCGATGGGGACGGGACTCTGCAGGTGAACCGGTTCGCTGATCGCGAACTGGTTGTTCTGGCAGAAGAATACGACCGGCGCGTTGAAACTCATCGAGAAGCCGAGGGCCTCGGCGAGGTCGCCCTGACTGGTGGCGCCGTCGCCGAAGTAGGCGATCGTCGCGATCTCCGCGCCGTCGAGGTGGGCACCCATGGCGTAACCGGTGGCGTGCAGCCCCTGGGAGCCGACCACGATCGCCGGATTCGTCACGTTCACGGAACTCGGATCCCAGGCGGAATGGGCGCATCCCCGCCACATGCGGGTCATCACACCCGGGTCCACGCCTCGGCAGTAGGCGACGGCGTGTTCGCGGTAACTGATGAACGCGTAGTCGTCGGGACGGAGAGCGCGGGCGGAGCCGACCTGGGCGGCTTCCTGACCGAGCAGCGGGGCCCAGAGCCCCAGTTCACCCTGGCGTTGCAGAGCGACCGCCTCGACATCCATCCGACGCGCGGCGACGAGGTCCTCGTACAGGTCTCGCAGTTGGTCGGGTCCGATGTCGCGGACGAGGCTCGTGTAGTCGGGTCTGAAGACCCGTCGGCCGTCCGGCTGGATGAGCTGGACCGGATAGGCAATCTTGTCGACCATCGGGGTCACCTCGTGTTGTCGAGTCCGTGAACCTTGTGGGTTCGTCGGAGACGGGTACTGCGGCAGGACGGGTGTGTCCTACTTCACAGCATCCACGGGAACGCGAAGTGCGCAAGTGGCACCACCGACGTCGAGCAGAATGCCCAGTTTCGGGGGTGCGACCGGTGTCATGCTGCGTCTAATGACCAATGCGGACGCCACCGACGCATGGTTGTCGCTGCAATTGCCCGAAACGTCCGGATCAGCCTGCGAACACGAACCCGATCGAGGCGAGGACCGCGAGCACCGCGAGGTAGACCGCGGGCATTGCGACGGCCCGGGTGTCGGGATTGCCGTAATCGCCGTGTCTGACGTGAAACGCGACAGCGCACAGGAGGAGAATCAGCAGCGCCACCGTCGCGACCACACCCAGCGGAGTCCAGTAGAGGCCGACGAGAACGCCGACTCCGCCGGCGAGTTCCGCCACGCCGATCAGCCGCACCTGCTGCCCGCTCAGGCCCCGGGCCTGCAACCCCGTCCACGCGGTTCCCTTCAGTCTCAGCTTGGGAATGCTCACGGCGACGGCGCTCACGGCGAGGAGCACGCCACACACGATGAGGAAAACTTCCACGTCCGTCCCTCCAGTTCCGGCCGAATCGGCCTCACTGTTGCCACCCTAGGGCCGCGACCTGCGGTGCGGACCGGTTCCCTCCGCATCGGGCTTCCGAGCGGTTAGCATCGAGCGCGTGAATGCTGTGGGGCTGAACGAAGATGCCGTTTCCGCGTGGATTGCCGGACTCGGTGTGGGAGCGATCGCGCCGCTGAGCTTCGAGAGGATCGGGAACGGTCAGTCGAATCTCACGTACGCGGTCGGCGACGCGGGTGGCGGACGGTGGGTGCTGCGGCGGCCACCGCTCGGACATCTGCTCGCGTCGGCGCACGACGTGGTCCGCGAACACCGGATTCTGTCCTCTCTGCAGGGATCCGACGTTCCGGTGCCGAAGATCCTCGGGCTCACCGAAGATCCGGAGGTCACGGACGCGCCGCTCGTGCTGATGAGTTACGTCGCGGGGGTGGTGATCGACAGTATCGGTGTGGCGAAGGAACTGACGCCCGAGCAGCGGAACGCCGTCGGGCTGGCGATGCCGAAGGCGCTCGCGAAGATCCATGCGGTCGATCTCCGGGACGCCGGGCTGGAGGACCTTGCCAGCCACAAGCCTTACGCGGCAAGGCAGTTGAAGCGCTGGACGGATCAGTGGGAGAAGTCCCACACTCGGGAGGTCCCGGCGATCGAGGATCTGGCCGGGATCCTCGAGCGCAACATGCCGGAGCAGGCCGAACTGTCGTTGGTGCACGGTGATTTTCACCTGAGCAACGTCATCACTTCGCCGGACGCGGGCGAGGTGGTCGCGGTGGTCGACTGGGAACTGTGCACGCTGGGCGACCCCCTCGCCGATGTGGGCGCGTTGCTGGCCTACTGGCCCGAGGCGGGCGACGAGGACGCCGGACCGTTCCCCGCCTCCACCCTCGAGGGATTCCCCACCCGGGCCGAACTCGTGGAGGCGTATGTCCACCACACCAAACGCGACGTGACGCACGTCGGGTACTGGCACGTGCTGGCGTTGTGGAAGCTGGCGATCATCGCCGAAGGCGTGCTGCGCCGCGTGATCGACGACCCCCGGAACAAGGCCGAGACCGGCGCGCCGACGGTCGCGCTGATCGACGGGATCATCGCCCGGGCGGTGGCCACGGCCGAGGCCGAGGGCCTGCACTGAACCACCCGGTGGCACCGGACCCTCAGGGCGTGTCCGGTGCCACCAGAAGGTTTACGGCGCTGCGGATTTCGTCGGGAATCGGAACGGGCTTGCGGGTCTTCGCGTCCACGTACACGTGGACGAAGCGGCCGAGAGCGGCGAGGTCGAGTGCGTCGCCGTTCTCGCGGAAGATCGCGAGCGCGTACACGATGCTCCGGGTGCCCAGCTTCTCGACGGACAGCCCCACCTGCAGGCGGTCCGGGAACGTCAGCTCGCTGACGTACCTGCAGGACGTCTCGGCGACCACGCCGATCGCGGGCAGATCCCGGATGTCGGTGCCCGTCGTCGCGATCAGCCAGCCGTTGACGGCCGTGTCGAAATACGAGTAGTACGTGACGTTGTTGACGTGCCCGTAGTGGTCGTTGTCCGCCCAGCGGGTCGGCACCGGCCACAGCGCGGGGAAGTCGGCGGCGGTCGGCATCGCGGGGGCGTCGTCGTGTTTCACCGTCCCGACCCTAATGCCACGGATCGTCTGCACCACGCGTCGGGCAGAATCGCGTCCTATGTCTGTGCCCGACAGTGATGTGCGTTCACCGGATTCCGCCGCCCAGCCGATCAGCGCCGGAATCGTCACCGCCCTGGTGGGCTTCACCAGTTCGTTCGCCGTCGTACTCACCGGGTTGACGGCGGTGGGCGCGAACTCCGCCCAGGCCGCGTCGGGACTGCTGGCGCTGTGTGTGACGCAGGCGCTGGGGATGCTGTGGATGTCGCGGCACTACCGCATGCCGATCACCCTCGCGTGGTCGACGCCGGGAGCGGCTCTGCTCGCCGGGGCGGGAACGGTGAGCGGCGGGTGGCCGGCCGCGGTCGGCGCGTTCGCCGTCGTGGGGGCGGCGGTCATCCTCACCGGGCTGTGGCCGCGGCTGGGACGGCTCATCGCCGCCATCCCCCCGGCGCTGGCGCAGGCGATGCTCGCGGGGGTGCTGCTGCCGCTGTGCCTGGCACCGGTGCTGGCGCTGCGTGATGCACCGCTCGCCGTCGCGCCCGTCGTCCTCGTGTGGCTGGTCCTGCAGCGGTATTCGCCGCGGTGGGCGGTCCCGGCGGCGTTCGCGGCCGCCGCGGTGGTGATCGCCGTCGGTCTCGTCTCCGGCAGCGACACCCTCGACACGAGCGCCCTCCTGCCGAGGCTCGACGTCACCGCACCGGCATGGACGTGGCAGGCGATGATCGGGATCGCGATCCCGCTGTACATCGTGACGATGGCGTCCCAGAACATTCCCGGCACCGCCGTCATGAATTCCTTCGGTTACCGGGTGCCGTGGCGGCCGGCCATGCTGGTGACCGGTGTCGGGACCCTCGTCGGCGCCCCCGCGGGTGGGCACGCCATCAATCTCGCCGCCATCAGTGCCGCCCTCGCCGCCGCGCCGTCAGCGCATCCCGACCCCCGGAAGCGCTGGGTCGCGGCGTTCACGGCGGGCTGGGCGTACCTGGTGCTCGCGGCGTGTTCGGCCGCGGTCGCCACCCTCATCGCCGCGGCGCCGGAGGGCGTCGTGGAGGCCGTCGCCGGACTGGCCCTCCTCGGTACGCTCGGCGGGGCGCTGGCCTCGGCCCTCGACGACGTCCGCGAACGGGAGGGTGCCGTCGTCACGTTCCTGATCGCCGCGTCGGGGGTGAGCATCCTCGGCATCGGGTCCGCATTCTGGGCGCTGGTCGCCGGACTGATCGTGCGGGTCGCGGTGGGCTCGCGACGATAATGGGCACATGACCACCATCGAGGTAGTGCAGGGTGACATCACGACGGTCGAGGTCGACGCGATCGTCAACGCCGCCAACTCCGGACTGCTCGGCGGCGGTGGCGTGGACGGCGCCATCCACCGGGCCGGCGGCCCCGACATTCTCGCCGAATGCCGGCAACTGCGGGCCACCACACTGCAGGACGGACTGCCTGCGGGACAGGCGGTCGCGACGACGGCGGGCCGGTTGCCCGCCCGATGGGTGATCCACACGGTCGGCCCCGTCTACTCCTCTTCGGACGATCGGTCGGCCACCCTGCGCAGCGCCTACACCACCAGTTTGGCGGTGGCCGCCGACCTCGGCGCGCAGTCCGTCGCGTTCCCGCTGATCTCGTCCGGGGTGTACGGCTGGCCCGCGGACGACGCCGTCCGGCAGGCGGTCGGCGCCGTCCGCGATTCCGACTCCGGGATTCCGCGGGTGCTGTTCGTCGCGTTCGACGCGCGGATGGCGTCGCTGCTGCGGGCCGAGGTGGGATGAGGACGCTGCCCCGCGCCCCCCACCCTCACCGGGTCCGGATCCGGCGCGTCGCCATCGCGGTGGCCGAGGCCACGAACTCCTCGGTGGCGTCCAGGGTGCGCTGGGCGTACGGAAGCAGTCGCCGGCCGACCGAAGTCAGGATCGTCCGGCGACTGCTCCGCTCGATCAGGGTGACCCCGAGCCCGGTCTCGAGAGCAGCCAGCGCCCGCGAGAGGGTGGGCTGGCTGATCCCGAGATCCGATGCCGCCGTGCCGAAATGCAGGTGGGTGGCGACGGCGGCGAACGCGCGGAGTTGCGTCAGCGTCGGCTGATACGGCTCACTCATTGCGTACGACGGAGGTGTGCGCCGTGTCCGCCCGTTGCTCGGTGTCGGCCGGGTGCTCCGGGTCCTCGGCGCGGTGGACGGCGACGGGAGGCGCCGCCGACACCACCGACGGCGTGGGCCGGTTGCCTGCCTTGATCTCGTTGAACAGGATGTTCAGCAGCACCGCGACGATGCTCGCCGCGCTGATTCCCGAGTCGAAGACGATGTGCACCCACTCCGGGAAGGCCGAGTAGAACTCCGGCACCGCGATTGGGATGACGCCGAATCCGAGGGCCACCGCGACGATCACCAGGTTCAGGTTGCCGTCGTACGACACCTTGGACAGGGTGCGGATTCCGCTCGCGGCCACCGAACCGAAGAGCACGATACCGGCGCCGCCGAGGACGGGCAGCGGCACGGAGGCCACCAGCCGACCCAGGATGGGGAACAGTCCGAGCGCGAACAGGACCGAACCGCCTGCCGCGACGACGTACCGGCTCTTGATCCCGGTGATCGCGACGAGCCCGACGTTCTGGGCGAACGCGCTGGCCGGGAACGTCCCGAACACCGGCGCCACGGTGGTGGCGAGCATGTCGGCGCGGAGTCCGTCGCCGACCCGGCGAGCATCCACCTTCGTCTCCACGATCTCGCCGACCGCGAGGATGTCCGCCGTCGTCTCGGTCATGATCACCAGGATCACCACCGTCATCGAGATGATCGCGCCGATCTGGAACAGCGGGCTGCCGAACGCGAACACCCGCGGCAGTTCGAAGATCGCACCCTTCCCGACGGCACTGAAGTCGGCCTTGCCGATCAGGGCGGCGAACAGCGTGCCCACCACGATGCCGATCAGGATGGACAACCGCGACAGGGTGCCCTGGACCAGTCGGCTCACCAGCAACACGACGAACAGGCTGAACCCGGCGAGTCCGATGTTGGACATCGACCCCCAGTCCGGGGCCTTGGCGTTGCCGCCCATCGCCCACCGCACCGCGACGGGCAGGAGGGAGATGCCGATGACCGTGATGATCGACCCGGTGACGACGGGCGGGAAGTAGCGCACGATCTTGCAGAAGAAGGGGCTGATCAGCAACCCGATCACGCCGGCGACCATGATGGCCCCGAACACGGAGCGCAGCCCGCCCGGACCGGCGGCCACTGCCACCATCGTCGACACCGAGGCGAAGGAAATGCCCTGCACCAGGGGGAGTTTGGCACCGAAGAAGGGAACGCCGAGGGTCTGCAGCAGGGTGGCGGCGCCGCTGACGAACAAGGCCGCCGACACGAGCAGTCCGATCTCGACGCCGGTCAGTCCGGCGGCGCCGCCGACGATCAGGGGAGGCGCGATCACGCCGCCGTACATGGTCAGGATGTGCTGCAACCCGTAGATGTACGACTTTCCGAGCGGCAAACGCTCGTCTTCGGGTCCGGTCGTTCCGGCAACCCGATGTCCGATCCGCTTCATCGCCGCGCTCCTAGCAGAATCCGGGAACGGAATCCCAGGCGCGGCCGGCGTCGGGCGCGTCCTCACGCTCGACCGTCGCCTCGATCAACCCGTAGGGGCGGTCGGCTGCGAAGAACACCTCGCCGGGGTTGTCGAGTCCGAACGGTTCCAGGTCGACCAGGAAGTGGTGTTTGTTCGGCATCGAGAACTTCACCTCGGCGATCTCCGGGTGTGCCTCGAGTACCGCCGAACCCATCTGGAACAGCGACTGCTGCAGCGCGAGCGAATGGGTGGTGGCAAAGGTCTCCAGCATGATTGCGCGCACGTTCTCGAACGTCTTGTCGAAGTCGACGTCGGTGGTGAGGTACCGCCATCGGGCGCTCACCGACGTCGCGAGGATCCGGTCGGACGTCTCCTGCAGGGTGGTGTACTTGTCTTTCGGGTATCCGCGGAACTCCGAACCCGTCGACTTCAACACGACCATGTTGCTGAGACCGGACACGATCCACGTCCGATCGCCGTCGATGGTGACCACGGTGTTCCGCCGTTCGTCACTGGATCGGACGAAGGAATGGTCGTGGCCCTCGCCGTCGACCGGGATCCGCGCCCACGAGTACTGCTCGATCTCCCAGCGGCCGCCCGTGATCCATTCGAACTCGCCGGTGAAGTGCTTTCCGAGACGCATCGCGAACGTCTCGATCGCGCCGACGCCGGCGCGAGCGAACGCGTACACCGTGTTCTTCTGAGTGTCCGTGGCCACGACGTGCGCGTTGTCGCCTTCGGTGTGTACCGCGTCGAGGTCTCCGCGCAGTTGCGAAGTCACGCTGACGTCTTCGATCTCGTGTCGCTTGGTGTCCCGGGTGATCTTGACCAACCGGACTTCCGCCTTGCCGTACTGGTTCTGGCCGAGCACGATCTTGCTCATGATTAGCTCCCTCGGTAGGTCGAGTATGCGAATGGGCTGAGAAGGACAGGTACGTGGTAGTGCTGTTCGCTGTCGGTGAGGGCGAACGTGATGGTGATGTCGGGGTAGAACGTCGGACGTCCCTTTGCGGCGAAGTAGCGTCCGGTGTCGAACACGATCCGGTAGGTGCCCGGCTCGAGTCGGGCGGGTCCCATGGTGGTGACGCGCCCGTCGTCGTCGGTGACGGCGTCCGCGACGGTGATCCATTCGGACTCTCGCCGGACCGCCAGCGTGACCGGCACTTCCCGCGCGGGCACGCCTTCGGCTGCGTCCAGCACGTGGGTCGTGACCTGGCTGACGCCGCTCATGCGTCCAGCATCCCGGCGAGCCGGAGGGCGGCGATGTCGCGCAGTTCCTCTGCGACAATGGTCAATTCGCTGGCCTCGTCGTTGGCCAGCCTGCTGTCGAGCGCGGTGAGGACGTCGGACGTGCTGCGCCCGGCGGCGCGGATCAGGAAGACCCGCCCGAACTTGTCCTCGTAGGCACGGTTGCCGTCGGTGAGCCGCTTCTTCGCCGCCGCGTCGGACGAATCCACGTTGGACTGTTCCGAGCGGGCCAGGTGCGCCTCGGCGTCGTCGCCACCCGGGGGTTCACCGATCCGGGGATGGCGGGCGAGGGCGAGTTCTATCTCCTCCGCGGACAGCGGGCCGGCCCCCGTCCTGGCCGCGGTGAGCAACGAGGAGCGGTCGGGGTACGGCCGGGCAGAGACGAGTTCGTCTGCCCACCGGGGGATGTCCAGGCAGATTCGTGCCCATTCCCTCGCCTCGGACTGTGAAGCCTCGTTGAATCGTCGGAGTCCTGCATCGAAAACCATGCGACCCTTCTTCCACAATGCGAAATAATGATTCCGTATAGAGAAGCGTGACAGGGGTCACAATTCGTGTCAAGACCCAAAATTGAATTAATCCAGATTCGGACATGAGGGGTTCACGGCCGGACAGGGGCGCGACGGGTCCCGGGGGTGGGAGCGGGGGAGCGGCCGGTGGGAAGGATGTTGTCGGGCAACAGCTCACGGACAGCGGAACGGCGGGACCTAGTCCTCGCCGTCGGCGTGGTGATTGAAAAGCCGGGGCAGCGCGAACCACAGCGTCGCGAACATCAGCGCGGCCGCCACGCCGATGACGATCGCGACCGGACCGCCCACTGCCACTTCGGCAATCAGGATCACGGTGCCGGTCATGGCGGCGGCCAGAAATCCGACACCCCACAGCGCGAACAGGTTGGCCTTGCGCAGGATGTCGGCCCGGCGGCCCTGACGGAACAGCACGCGATGCCAGACCGCCGGGGCGATGAGGAGCGCCGAGGACACCGTCGCGAGGAGCACCGTGACGAGATGCAGCATGCGGAGGCCGAACGGCTGCTCCTCGTACGCCTCGGTGAAGGCGACCGCGAGGAGGAAGGCGAACAGGATCTGCACACCGGCCTGCGCGACGCGGAGTTCCTGCAGTAGCTCGCTGAAATTGCGTGCGAGCCGCTGGGCGGGTGTCTCGGCGGTGCTCACCTCACGACCGTGAATACTCGGAGGCCCTGCGGATCTCTTCGGGGGACGGGCGCACACCCGTGTAGAGGACGAACTGTTCCGCGGCCTGCAGCGCGATCACCTCGGCGCCCGTGATGACGGTCTTGTGACGTTCGGCCGCCGCCCGGATCAGCGGCGTCGCGGCGGGCATCGCGACCACGTCGAACACGGCGTCCGCCGCGTCGATCGCGTCGAGCTCGAATGCCAGATCCTCGGCCTCGGGGCCGCCCGCCATTCCGATCGGGGTGGCATTGATCAGCAGCCCCGGCCGCGCCGCGCCCAGTTCGGGCTGCCAAGCGAATCCGTACTGCTTCGCGACGGCGCCGCCCGTCTTCTCGTTGCGGGCGATCACGGTGACGTCGGTGAACCCGTAGTCGCGCACGGCGGCCACGACGGCCTTGGCCATGCCACCGCTCCCGGCCACCGCCACCGACAGCGAGTGGGGCAACGCGTTGTCGCGCAACAGGTTCGCGATGGCCTGGTAGTCGGTATTGTAGGCGTGCAACACCCCGTCCTCGTTGACGACCGTGTTGACGGACTCGATGACCGATGCCGACTCGTGCATCACGTCGACGTAGTCGATGATCTGCTCCTTGAACGGCATGGAGACGCCGGCGCCGCGGATCCCCAGCGCCCGGATGCCGCCGACCGCGGCCTGGAGGTCGTTGGTGGTGAAGGCTTTGTACACGAAATTGAGGCCCAGCTCGCCGTACAGATAATTGTGAAACCGGGTGCCGATGTTGCTCGGACGACCGGAGAGTGAGATGCAGAGAAGAGTGTCTTTGTCGAGCTGGTTCATCCGGTAAATACTAGTGGTGGGCTCCCATCCGTGCGCGTTCTCAGCTCCGAATACACGGTGACGACGGCAAAGGAGCAAGGCTGCGATGACTACCACGATCGGTGACCGGCACGAGGCGGCGCGGACGCCACGGAGACGGCGGCACCTGTTCTCGCGCGCGCTCGCCGGAGTGATCGCCGCGGGCATGGTACTCGGAGTGGGTGAACTGCTGGCGGCGCTGATCGACCCGAACTCGTCGCCGTTCTACGCGGTCGGATCGACGACGGTGGACCGCAGCCCCGCCTGGGCCCGTGAGTTCGCGATACACACGTTCGGCACCAACGACAAACCCGCGTTGTTCGTGGGCATGACGATCCTCATCGTGCTCCTCGCCGCGATCGCGGGAATCGTCGAGCGCCCCCGCGCCCCGTTCGGCAGCGCGATCCTCGCGGTGCTCGGGCTGGTGGGAATCGTGGCCGCCACCCAGCGTCCCGGCGCCACCTGGATGTATGCGCTGCCGACCGTGGTGGGGGTCGTCGCCGGTATCGCGGTCCTGCGGGTGCTGACGGCCACCGCGCGGGCACCCGAGAATTCGGATTCCGAGGATTCGTGGTTGCCGCGCCGCACTTTTCTCCTGCTGGCGGCGGCAGCCGCCGCGACGGCCGCGGCCGCAGGAGCCGCGGGCCGCTACCTCGGGCAGCAGGTCGCGGGCGCCGTGGACAACCGCCGCGCCTTCGCGATTCCCGGGGTCACGGACCGGGCGGCCGCGATCGCCCCGGGCACCGACATCGGCGTGCCGGGCGGCACCCCGTTCGTCACGTCGAACGAGGACTTCTACCGGATCGACACCGCCCTGCGGGTGCCGCGACTGACGACGGACGACTGGCAACTGCGCATCCACGGCATGGTGGACCGCGAACTCACTCTCTCGTGGGACGACCTGATCGCGCGGACGCCCGTGGAACGGCTGATCACGTTGACGTGCGTGTCCAACGAGGTCGGCGGAAACCTCGCAGGCAACGCCACGTGGATCGGCTACCCCATCAAGGACATCCTCGACGAGGCAGGCGTACACCCCGACGCCGACATGCTGCTGTCCACGAGCAGCGACCACTTCACGGCCGGAACCCCCGTCGCGGCACTGCGGGACGGCCGCGACGCGATCCTCGCGGTGGCGATGAACGGTCAGCCGCTGCCGTTCGAACACGGTTACCCCGTGCGGCAGGTCGTCCCCGGTCTCTACGGCTACGTGTCGGCCACCAAATGGGTGGTGGATTGGGAACTCACACGATTCGACAAGGCCGAGGCCTACTGGACGAAGCGCGGATGGTCCGCGGAAGGCCCGATCAAGACCGCGTCCCGGATCGACGTGCCCGCCCCGTTCGCACCCACCGCGCCCGGACCGGTACTCGTCGCGGGAACCGCCTGGGCGCAGCACCGCGGCATCGAGAAGGTGGAGGTACGGGTCGACAACGGCGCATGGCAGACCGCGACCCTCGCCCCGCAATACAGCATCGACACCTGGCGGCAGTGGACGTGGGAGTGGGAGGCCGCGGCCGGCCTGCACACCCTCCAGGTGCGCGCCACCGATCTGGACGGCAACGTGCAGGTGGAGGAGCGGACGCCGCCGGTTCCGAGCGGCGCCACCGGCTGGCACACCCGGTCGTTCACCGTGGCCTGAGGCGCCGAGGATCACGGGCACCGCTCCGCCACCTCGGCGAGCGCGTCGCGGTCCGCCAGCGTCACCGGAAGTCCGTATTCCACCGCCACCGAGAGGTACTTGCCCGCGTAGAAGCAGCGGTACGCCGGATTCGGCGGCAGCCAGTCCTGCGGGGTCTGGTCGCCCTTGTCCTGATTGTCCGCACCGTTGACGGCCAGCAGGTTGAACGTGACGTCGTTGGCGAACCGGAGCCGGCGCTCGGGCGGCCACGTCGACGCGCCCATGTCCCACGCCGCCGCCAGCGGGTAGACGTGGTCGATCTGGACGGCTTTCGCGTCCGCCCTGTCGAACGGAAGCTCCTCACCGGAGTACGGATCGGCGAGGACGCCGCTCAGCACCACGCAGTCGCGGGTGCCGTCGCGGAACACCACCGACCGGAGATCGATCGCCAGAACGTTGTTGCGGGTGTCGCACCCGTCGTGGCCGCCCACGGCGTCCTGGTCGTCGGTCCAGGCCGGTCCGAAGACACACAGTTCCCGGCCCGAACACCCGCGCTGGTATCCGCCGGGGTGCGGGCGGGATTCGACCGTGGCGACCCGCCCGAGCAGTTCCTCGATGTGCGCGCGGGGCGGGCTGCCCGGTGCGGGGCTGTCGCCCAGGTCGAGCAGCGACACCCCGCAGCCGCCGGCCGACATGATCACGGCCAGCCACGCCGTCACGTACAGAAGTCTCATGCGTCCCCCGGCGCTCGAAAAATCTCCCCCTACCGTCCAGGAGTATGCACCGGGCCCCCGACAGGTCAGCTGAAGGGCAGGCGCACCGCGGCGATCGACGACACGTGCATGCCGTCGTGACCGATGACCCAGGAACCGCCGCTCTGCCGGCATTCGGCGAGCAGGTCCAGCGTGCGCAGGAGGAAGAAAATCGCCTCGCTGGCGACGGGGGTGACCGCAAGCCGGTGTGCCTCACCATGTTTCATGCCGTCGAGCCACACGCCCGACTGCCCGTCCAGGCGAATGGTGACGATGTGCGTGGCATCGACGAAGGCGTACTTCCGTTGCTCCCACGGGGTGGTGAGCGCGTACCCCTGTTCGAGAACCTGGATCAGGATGCTCATGACCGACTCCCGAGATTTTCCGGCAGCTACGTCTCTCCAGCATCTACCTCGGACCGGGTGAAAGCCAGACCCGCTAACCGAACTCGATCACGACCTTGCCGCTCGTGTGACCGGACTCGACCGTCGCGAGAGCGTCACCGGCGTGCGCGAACGGGAACCGGTGGGCGACCCAGGGGTCGAGGGTTCCGTCGGCCACCAGCGCGGCCACCTCCGCGAACACCGCGGACGTGCGGCGCCGTTCCACTCCCGAGCCGCCGAGGTCCCGTGCCGCGAGGGGGTCGCCGACACTGATGATCGCCGCCGGATCCGTCACCACCCGCGCCGCCTCGGCCAGCGCGGCACCGCCGACCAGGTCGAAGACGGCGTCGACCGGGCCCGGCACGCGTTCGGCGAGTCCGTCCCCGGATTCCACCCACGTGGCGCCGAGCGATTCGACGACCTCCCGCTTGCCCTCGCTCGCGACCCCGATCACGGTGACGTCCCGGGCCGCGGCCAACTGCAGTGCCGCCACCCCCACGCCACCGCCCGCGCCGACGACGAGCAGTCTGCTGCCGGGCGTCAGGTCCAGGGTGGTCAGCGCGTCGTACGCGGTCCCCGCCGCGACGGGGAGGGTGGCCGCGTCGGCGAACGAGACCGCGTCCGGCTTGTGTGCCGCAGCGACCGTGTTGACCAGGGTGTACTCGGTGTATCCACCGAATCCGGTGGCGGTCGCGCCGAACACGGCGTCGCCGACCGCGAACTCGGTCACCCGGGGTCCGACGTCGGCGACCACACCGGCGACCTCCCGGCCGAGAACCGCGGGAAGGGTGACCGGGACAGTGTCCTTGCGCGTTCCCGCACGCACCTTCCAATCGGCGGGATTCACGCCCGCCGCGTGGACGGCGACCAGCAACTGTCCGGGGCCGGGGGAGGGAACGGGGACGTCGAAGAACTGCTGCGTCTCGGGGCCGCCGTATTCACTGAAGCCGTATGCCATGCTCACGCCCACAGTCCTATCACGAACCGGGGGCCGGATCCGGGCACGATGAAGGCCCGCCGAACCGGAGCCGGCGGGCCTTCTTCGTGAGAACTCAGGAGCCGAACAGGCTACCTAGGGAGCCTGTGCCTCCACCGCCTCCGCCGCCACCCATCAACGGTCCGAGGAGCTGAACGAGCTGAACGAGAACTTGCAACATCTGTGTAGGGTCCATTTGTCTTCCTCCGATCACTGCGATCTACGAACGGCAGCGATCCCGGTCGATTCCGGCGTGGACAGCCGCCACCTCCTTCATCGGTGGAATGTCGTCGAGGGTTACAGTCCCCGAGCAGGGACTTCTCCCGCTGTCGGTCGGGCCTGATTGGATGGGTGCATGCTGCACGGCCTCTGGACACCCGGTTCGGGTCTCATGCTGTGGGTCGAGGACCGCAATCCGGCCACCGAGGAGCCGACCGACGCGGTCGGGCGGGTGCTCGCCCGGAAGTTCCGCCATCACGTGAAGGTGCCGATGCCGACCCCGTCGGGGCCGGAGATGCTCGAGTGGGCCGCGGTCGCGCTCGCGCCGCCGGACGCGACCGATTTCCTGCTGTCGGTGTCGGCCCGAGACCCCCGGATCGCCGGGGATCTGCGTTACCTCGCCCACGTGGCGCGCGGCGTCGAGCGCTGGGTGCGTGCGGGACGCGTGGTGCCGGAGGTGCACCGGGCGGAGGGTGGATGGTGGCCGCGCTGGCGGCTCCTCGGCGGCGAACGGCAGCGTGCGTGGCTCACGGAATTGTCGGTGGCGATGCCCCCGGTGCAGCGCCACGGAACCACCCCGCGGGCGGTGCTCGACGACTTGGTGACCGAGTTGACCGACCCCGTCGCCCGGCGGGTCCTGGGCGGCGGGCACCCCGACGATTCCGGCACGGCACCGGAGCACCCGCTGATCGACGCGCTGGTTCGGGGTGAGGACTTCGCCGACGGCACCGCCCAGCTGGCGGGTTCGCTCGACGGGTGGCGCGACAGCCTGAAGGTGGACGAGCCCGAACTGGTGCTGCGACTGCTCGAGCCGGAAGACGTGGACGTGGAGGGCGATTGGGACCCGGACACGGTGCTGTGGCGGCTGCAGGTGTGCCTGCGGCCGGAAGGTGAAGCGCCGGTGCCGATTCCGCTGCACCGTACGGAGGTGAGCCGCCTGCAGACCGGGGTTCGCAAACTGACCGAGGCTGTCGCCGCCTACCCGCGACTGCAGGACGTCCCGAGCGACCCCGACAGTCTCGACCTGATGCTGCCCACCGCGGTGGTCATCGACCTCGTCGGGCACGGCGCGGTGGCGTTGAAGGAGAAGGGCATCAGCCTGCTGCTGCCGCGGGCGTGGAGTGTGGCGTCGCCGTCGATGCGACTGCGGGTGAGCTCGCCGAGCACCCCGGCCAGCGCGGAGAACCGGTCCGTCGGCAAAGACCAATTGGTGCAGTACAACTGGGAACTGGCACTCGGCGACACGGTGCTCACCGCCGCGGAGATGAACCGGCTGGTCAATGCAAAGAGCGATCTCGTGCGGCTGCGCGGTGAGTGGGTCCGGGCCGATCAGGAGGTGCTCTCCCGCGCCGCGCGGTACGTGGCCGAGCGGCACGGCAGCGGCGACCGCGCCATCGTGGACCTGCTGAAAGACCTGATCGCGGACGATCTGTCCGACCTCCCCGTCGAGGAGGTCACCGCCACCGGCTGGGCGGCCGCGCTGCTCGACGGCGACACGAAGCCGCAGGACGTGCCGACCCCGGACGGATTGGACGCCACGCTGCGGCCGTACCAGAAGCGGGGGCTCGACTGGCTGGTGTTCATGAGCCGCCTCGGACTCGGGGCCGTCCTGGCCGACGACATGGGTCTCGGCAAGACACTGCAGTTGCTCGCCCTGCTGGCACATGAGAACGCCGCCACGCCCACGCTGCTGGTGTGCCCGATGTCGGTGGTCGGCAACTGGCAGCGGGAGGCGGCCCGCTTCGTTCCCTCGTTGCGGGTGCTGGTGCACCACGGTCCGCAGCGGCTGAGCGGTGACGACCTCACCACCGCCGTGACACAGAGCGACCTGGTGATCACCACGTACGCGCTGCTCGCCCGCGACGTCGCGCAGCTGAAGGAGCAGGACTGGCGGCGGGTGGTGCTCGACGAGGCGCAGCACATCAAGAACGCGAAGACCGGGCAGGCGCGCGCGGCCCGCAGCATCCCGGCGGCGCATCGCGTCGCGCTGACGGGCACCCCGGTCGAGAACCGGCTGGACGAGCTGCGCTCCATCCTCGATTTCGCGAACTCGGGCATCCTGGGCTCGGAGGCGATGTTCCGCAAGCGTTTCGTGGTGCCGATCGAGCGGGAGCAGGACGAGACGGCCGTCGCCCGGCTCCGCGCCGTCACGTCCCCGTTCGTGCTGCGCCGCGTCAAGACCGATCCCGCCGTCATCGCCGATCTTCCGGACAAGTTCGAGATGACGGTCCGCGCCAACCTCACCGCCGAGCAGGCCGCGCTGTACCGGGCGGTGGTCGACGACATGATGGCGCAGATCAAGGACAAGAAAGGGATGAAGCGCAAGGGCGCCGTCCTCGCCGCCCTGACCAAACTCAAGCAGGTATGCAACCATCCCGCGCATTTCCTGCGCGACGGGTCGGCGGTGATGCGGCGCGGACAGCACCGGTCCGGCAAGCTGGGGCTCGTCGAGGACATCCTCGATTCCGTCGTCGCGGACGGCGAGAAGGCGTTGCTGTTCACCCAGTTCCGTGAATTCGGTGATCTCGTCACCCCGTACCTCGCCGAACGTTTCGGTACCCCCGTACCGTTCCTGCACGGGGGTGTTCCGAAGCAGAAACGCGACGACATGGTGGCCTCGTTCCAGGGCGACGACGGACCGCCGATCATGATGCTGTCGCTGAAGGCCGGCGGAACCGGGCTGAACCTCACCGCGGCCAATCACGTCGTGCACCTCGACCGGTGGTGGAACCCGGCCGTCGAGAACCAGGCCACGGACCGGGCGTTCCGGATCGGCCAGCGTCGGGACGTGCAGGTGCGCAAGCTCGTGTGCGTCGGCACGCTGGAGGAGCGGATCGACGCGATGATCGCCACCAAACAGGAGTTGGCGGATCTCGCTGTCGGGACGGGCGAGAACTGGGTGACGGAGATGAGCACCGAACAGCTGGGCGAACTGCTGCGGCTCGGCGACGAGGCGGTGGGCGAATGACGAATCGGCGCCCCGGACCGTACTTCGGTCAGTACGGCCGGCGACGACCGGTGACGGGCGGGCTGGAGGCGCGGTCGCAGCGGGGATCGTTCGGGCGTACCTGGTGGGGCCGCAATTTCGTCGACATCATCGAGTTCGTCGCCGACAAGGGCCGGATGAGCCGCGGGCGGAGTTACGCGCGCAGCGGTCAGGTGATCTCGCTCGAGATCGCGGGCGGGACGGTGACGGGGGAGGTCCAGGGCAGTCAGCTCCAGCCGTTCGTCGCGACCGTGTCGATCGATCGCCTCGACGAGTCGGAGGTCGCCGAACTGGTCGCGCTGGTGCGCAGGCAACCGGGCAGTCTGGCGATGCTGGCGGGTGGCGGGGTTCCGGAGGCGCTCGGCCCCCTGTTGCTGCCCGCCGGGGCGTCCGCGCTGAACTACGACTGCACCTGCCCGGACGACGGGTGGCCGTGCAAGCATGCGGCGGCGGTCGCGTACCTCACCACCGAACGCATCGACGAGAACCCCCTCGAGATCCTGACGCTGCGCGGCGTCGATCTGGACATGCTGATCGAGGGTGTCGGGGGCGACTCCTCCGAAGCCGATGTCGACGACTGGTTCGGTGACGAGTCCTCCTTGCCCGGACTGCCCGACGCCGACTTCCGGGCGGCGATCGACGACCTCGACCCCCTCCTGCTGCGGAAGGCGATCCGCTCGGTCAGTGAGGACGAGCGCGCGGTGGACGCCGCGATCCGGGAGCTGAAAGCGCTGTACCAGCACTTCCGCTGACCATGGGATGATGAGGACGCGGAAGTTCGCCTCGTTTCGCGACCGGGAGCTGGTCAGTCATGGTGACGGTCTACCTGCTCGGCGAGCAGCGCGTGTCGGACCCGGAGGACGTCGAGGCAGGCACCGTCTCGTCACGGGCGATCGCGCTGCTGGCCTATCTCGTGCTGCACGCCGGTCTCGCCCAGTCCCGGACCCGTCTCGCCGGGCTGTTCTGGCCCGAATCGAGCGAGCAGCAGGCCCGCACCAATCTGCGGCGGGAGCTGCACAACCTCCGCGGCCTTCTGGGATCGGACGGTGCGCCGACCGCAGACGGGCCGACGCTGACGTGGACCGACTCGCCGTCGTGCCGGGTGGACGTCGACACCTTCCGCAACGAGCGGGCGGCAGCCCTCGCCGCCCTCGCCGATTCCGACACCCAGGCATTTCTCGAACACGCGGACCGCGCGATCGACACCTATCGCGGTGATCTCATGCCCGGGGCGTACGAGGACTGGGTCCTCGACCACCGGGACGTGCTGCGCCGCGAGTGCGTCGAACTCTGCGAGGCGACGGTGCGGGTGCTGCGGGAGTCGGGTGAGGTGGAAACGGCGACGGCGTGCGCTCGCCGTCGCATCCAACTCGACCCACTGGCGGAGGTCGGGTACCGGGCACTGATGGAATTGCAGGCCGCATCGGGCGACCGGGCGGCCGCGATGACCACGTATCACCGGTGCGCGGCGGTGCTCGAGACCGAACTCGGGGTCGCGCCGGGCGCCGCGACCACCCGGCTGTTCGACAACCTGCTGGGGGAGCAACCCGCCCCGGCTCCCCGGCCCGACCACGTTCGGACGGCGGTGCCCGTCCTGATTGGGCGGGAACGCGAGTGCGGGGAATTGCAGCGGCGGTGGCGGCAGACCCTCGACGGCAGCCAGGGCCTGGTGCTCGTCTCGGGTGATGCGGGGGTCGGCAAGACCCGGTTGACCACCGAACTCGCGGAGATCGCTCGCGCCGACGGGGCAGTGGTGGCGACCGCGCGGTGTTTCGGACTGCCGGGCCGCGTCGCGCTCGCCCCCGTCGCCGAGTGGCTGCGCAGCCCGGAGTTTCGATCGGCGGTCGGGTCGCTGGACCCGTTGTGGAGGGCCGAGGTCGAACGCCTGGTCCCGAGCGCCGAGTCCGCGCCGCGGCCGGCGACGTCCCGGGCGATGGTCGACGCGTGGCAGAGGCACCGCTTCTTCGAGGGGACGGCGCGCGCAGTGCTGTCGCCCGGCCGGCCGGTCCTGCTCGTCCTCGACGACCTGCAGTGGTGCGACGCGGAGACGACGGCGTGGCTGGCGTTCCTGCTGTCCCTCGACGCCCACCAGCGGGTACTGGTCGCGGCGACCGCCCGCACGGACGAGGCGCAGTCCCGCCGCGACGTGACGGACGCGCTGCGGGCCCTCCGGTCGGCGCGACTGGTCACCGACGTCGAGGTCGACCCGTTGACCGCGGACGGGACCGCCGAACTGGCGAGGTCCCTCGGTGGCCCGGTGCTGGATCCTGCGGAGGAAGCGGTTCTGTACGCCGCGACCGCGGGTTACCCGCTGTACGTCGTGGAGGCCGCCAGGATGGTGCCGGGCGCGGATGCGACCGGGGGCGGCGGCGACCTCGGCGAGGTGCTGGCCCGGCGACTCGAACAGTGCTCGGAACCGGCCCGGGACGTCGCAGGCCTCGCCGCGGCCCTCGGCACGGATTTCGATCTGGACCTGCTCAGCGAGGCGAGCGATCTGGACACAGATTCCCTCGTGCAGGCGGTGGACGAACTGTGGCGGCGCAGGATCGTCCGGCCTGCGGGCACCGGGTACGACTTCGTGCACGATCTGGTCCGGGAGGCCGCGTACCGCTCGGTCGGTCCGCCGCGACGCTGGCTCCTGCATCGGCGTCTGGCGCAGGGACTCGAACTTCTGCACACCGGCCGCACCGACGACGTGGCCGCGCAACTCGCCGAGCAGTACCGGCGCGGCGGCCGCCCCGACCGCGCGCTCCACTATCTGCAGCGCGCCGCCGAGGTGGCGGCAGGCGTGTTCGCGAACGCCGACGCCCTACGGCTCTTCCGGGACTGCCTCGACCTTCTCGAGGCGATGCCGGTGGGCCGCAACCGGGACGCTCACGAGGTGGACGTGCGCCTGGGCATGTCGGCGCCGCTGACCACCCTGTACGGATACTCCGCCCCGCCGCTCGAGCGGACGCTGGACCGCACCATGGAGTTGGGGCAACGACTCCGCAGGCCGAAGGTGGTGCTCGGTGCGCTGATCGGATTGTTCGCGGTCCACTTCGTGCAGGGGCACACCGCGCAGGCCCACGGACTCGGATTGCGTGCCCTCGAACTGTCCGCGGCGGATCCGGAATTCGAGGGCCAGGCGCACTTCGCGGTGGCGGGTGGCGCCCTCGGTCTCGGCAGGCCGAGGGAGGCGATCGAGCATTTCGACATCGCGCAGCGATCGTTCGCGGACGACTATTCGTTCATCCTCGGAACGCGGCTGGAGGTGCATTGCCACGCGTGGGAGTCGCACGCGTACTGGATGATCGGCGACGCGCAGGCGGCCGAGCAGGCGTGCGCGGATGCCCTCGCGCTGGGCAGGACCTGCGGTCATCCGTACAGTCTCGCGGTGGCGCTGGGATACGCGTCGGTGCTGCACCAGGTGCGGGGCGACGACGCCGCGCTGCTCGCCTCGCTGACGGAGTTGCGGCAGCTGTGCGAGCGTTACCACTTCGCCTACTACAGCCAGTGGTCGCAGATCCTCGAAGGCCGGCTTGTCGGCGGCGAGCCGGGGATCGCGAAGATCCGCGACGGGCTCGCCGCGTTGCGACGGCAGCGGGCCTTCGCGCGGATGCCGTACTGGCTCTCGCTGCTGGCGGAAGTCCAGATCGACATCGGGTCGACGGCCGCCGCCCGCGCCACCCTCGATGCCGCCTTGATTGCCGCCGAGCAACACGACGACCGCTGGTGGTTGCCGCAGGTCCTGAAACTTCGCGCGGAAGCCGGGCCGTTCGCGGGCGGGGTGTCGGCGCGAACGGTGCGCGAACGCCCGATTCCTACGGTGTGAAGTACCAGGAACTACCCGTTCCGGGGCCGCCGATCCGAGGAGAAAGTCATGAGCACCACCACCAGTTCGACACCGACGACGACACCGCCCTTCACGGAACTGGCCGCATCTCTGCGCGGAGAGTTGATCACGCCCGGCGACGCCGGCTACGACGACGCGCGCGCGGTGTACAACGCCATGATCGACCGCCGGCCCGCGGCCATCGCGCGGTGCGCCAACGCCGCGGACGTCGTCGCGTGCGTGCGGTTCGCGCGGGAACAGCACGTCGAACTCGCGATCCGCGGCGGGGGACACAACGCGGGCGGCCTCGGCGTGTGGGACGACGCCCTCGTGATCGATCTGTCGGGGATGCGCGGGACCACGGTCTCGCCGGCCGACCGGACCGTCCGGGTCGACGGTGGATGCACGTGGAGCGACGTCGACCATGCCACCGTGCCGTTCGGCGTGGCCACCCCGTCCGGGTTCATCGCCTCCACCGGTGTCGGCGGGCTGACATTGGGCGGCGGGATCGGCTACCTGACGCGCCGTTTCGGTCTCACGGTGGACAATCTGCTCTCCGCTGACGTCGTCCTCGCCGACGGCACACTGGTGACGGCGAGCGAACGCTCGCATCCGGACCTGTTCTGGGCGCTGCGGGGCGGCGGCGGAAACTTCGGTGTGGTCACGTCGTTCCAATTCGCGTGTCACGAGATCGGCGACCACGGCACCGTCGTCGGCGGGCCGGTGCTGTACGACCTGGAGGACACCCCCGACGTGATGCGGTGGTACCGCGAACTCCTGCCGTCGCTGCCCGAGGAACTCAACGGCTGGATCGGCCTGCTGACCATTCCGCCGGCGCCGCCGTTCCCCGAGGAACTGTGGGGACGCAAGGCGTGCGGCATCATCTGGTGCTACACCGGTGATCCGGGCAAGGCCGACGCGGTGCTCGAACCGATCCGCGCATTCGGTAACCCACTTCTGGTGGGGGTCGGCGAAATGCCCTTCACGGCATTGCAATCGGCCTTCGACGCACTGTACCCGGCGGGATTGCAGTGGTACTGGCGCGCAGACTTCGTCCGGGAGATCTCCGACGAGGCCGTCGACATCCACCTGGAGTTCGGCCGCCGGCTGCCCACCGGCCATTCGACGATGCACATGTATCCGATCGACGGCGCGGCGACGCGGGTGGCGGAGGATGGCACGGCGTTCGCGTATCGGGACGGCGGCTGGGCGGGCGTGATCGTCGGTGTCGACCCGGACCCGGCGAACGCCGAGGTCATCACGGACTGGGCCAAGCAGTACTGGGAGGCCCTCCACCCGACGACCGCGGGCGGGGCGTACGTCAACTTCATGATGTCCGAGGGCGAGGACCGGGTGCGTGCCTCCTACCTCGGCAACTACGACCGGCTGGCGCAGGTGAAGGCGAAGTACGATCCGGACAACCTCTTCCATGTGAACCAGAACATCCGTCCCGCGGCCCGGTCGGAGCAGTAGGCTGGGCCGACTTCCCGACCGAGAGGATCGACCGTCATCAGTACCTCCGGAGACGACCTGCCCGCATTCACGTACCCGGAGGTGGGTGCGAGCCGCGACGTTCCGTTCCCGGCGGGATACCACCATCTGCGTGAGCAGAAGGTGATCGGTTACGGGGCTGACGCATTCGAGGCGGCCGCCACCCACCTGGGTTCCTGGGGAATGCACCGCGGCGCCGGGCTCGACGTGCGGGCCGAGACTCCGACCGCCGTGCCCGGCTCGTCGGTCGAACTGCGCTGGGGCATCGGTCCACTTCGGCTGGCGTTCTCCTGCCGGGTCGTCTACGTGCTCGACGACCCGCATCGCAGGGGATTCGCGTACGGCACGCTCCCGGGTCACCCCGAGAGCGGCGAGGAGAGCTTCGTCGTCGAACAGCGGCCGGACGGCGCCGTCGTCGCGATCGTGTCGGCGTTCTCGAAACCGGGGCGGTGGTTCACCCGGATCGGCGGGCCCGCGGGCCGGGTCGTGCAGAAGGTGATGACGCGCAGGTACCTCGCGGCGCTGGCCGCCGCGGCACGGTAGGCCCGGGCGCCCGGATCACGTATTCTCGGTGTTGGACCGGACCGGACGGGACCTTTGCAGTCCGACTGCTGATCCGATGTGTCCGACCCCTGAACAGAGCTGGAGCCGCCGGCATGATGCCCGTACATCTACGCGACAGCGTGATTCCGAAGCACGAGCAACTCCGTGCCATCCTGCTGCACAAGTGCACCAAGGAACTTCAGCCCGGCGACCTGATGACCAGCGAACGAAAACTGATGCAGGACTACGGCGTCAGTCGCATCACCGTTCGCGAGGCGATCGGGCAGCTCGTCAACGAGGGTCACCTGGTGCGGGTGCGCGGCAAGGGCACGTTCGTGGCGCATCGTCCGGTGCAGTCGAAACTGCACCTGGCCTCGTTCACGGAGGAAATGCGGGCGCAGGGGCACAAGCCGACGACGGTGGTGCTCCAGAGCGAGGAGGACGCGGCGCCCGAGGCTACCGCGAAGGCGCTGCGGATCGCACCGGACACCAGCGCCTATCACGTCAAACGGCTGCGGCTGGCCGACGGCGAACCGGTCAGCGTCGACGACGGCTGGTTCAACGCCGCGCTGCTTCCCGGCCTGCTGGACCTCGACCTCACCGGGTCGATCTACCGGGCCACCGCCGACCGGTACGACATGCCGATCGACCGGGCGGAGCAGACCGTCAGCGCCGACGGGGCGAGCCAGGAGATCGCGACCCTGCTCGGCATCAAGAAGGGCGCCCCGGTGATGTACTTCGACCGGGTGTCCTTCAGCGGCCCCACGCCGGTCGAGCACACCCGCAGTTGGTACCGGTCCGACCGCTACCAACTGCAGATGGAAGTACAGGGGGAGCGGACTCAGCGCAGCGTCTGAGCCCGGCCGCCCTGGCTTTTATTACGCCGTCCAGTCGAACAGGACTTCGCCGGTCGTCACGTCGGACCCGATGCTGCCGGTGGACACCGAATCCGGCTTGGAATCCATCACCACGATCGGGCAGACGGCGGAGTACCCGGTGCCGTCGATCTCGGTCGGATCGAATCGCACCACGGGGTCGCCGGCGTCGACCTCGTCGCCCTCCGCGGCCAGCAGGGTGAACCCCTCACCCTGCAGCTTCACCGTGTCGATCCCCAGGTGAACCAGCACGCCGCCGCCTGCCGAGCCCAGGATGACGAACGCGTGCGGGTGGAGTTTGAGGATCTTGCCGGAGATGGGCGCGAGCACGTCGAGGGCGCCGCGGTCGCGCGCGGGTTCGATCGCGACCCCGGAACCCACCATCTGTCCGGCGAACACGGGGTCGGGCACGTCGGTGAGGGCGAGTACCCGGCCGGGCAGTGGTGCCTGCACGGACAGGCTCACAGGATGTCCTCGATGTCCTCGGCCAGGGTGTCCGCCTCGGGGCCGACGATGACCTGGACGACGCTGCCCGCCTTCAACACCCCGTGGGCGCCTGCGGCCTTGAGCGCGGCCTCGTCGACCTTGGCACCGTCCTTGACCTCGGTGCGCAGCCGGGTGATGCAGGCCTCGATCTCGACGATGTTGTCGGCACCGCCGAGGCCGCTGATGATTGCGTCCGCTTTGGACATCGGTTCTCCCTCGTAGTTCGTGTTTGCGCTGCAGGTGAAGGTGCGAAATGAGTTAGCTGGATCACATTTGCCTGTTGACATCCTGTGCTCACCTGGTCAAACTAGCAACTGGTTATGACCGGACAGTACCCGTTGGGGGTGCTGGTCCACAATAGTTTTCCCGAAGCCGTACGACGCGCTCGCCGCCACCGGTTTCGGGACACACCAGACGCCGATTCGGCGACCGAAGCGCACAGAGAAGGCCGATATGACTGTCGTAGACAGCCCGAAAAAGGAATCAGCGGTGTTTGCCGGGTTACAGCGCCTCGGGCGCAGCCTGATGCTGCCGATCGCGGTACTTCCCGCGGCCGGCATCTTGCTCCGGCTCGGCCAGGACGACCTCCTGGGGCGATTCGACTCGATGCACACCGCGGCGTCCGTCATCTCCGCGGCGGGCCAGGCCGTGTTCACCTGGCTTCCCCTCATCTTCGCGGTGGGCATCGCCATCGGCTGGGCCAAGAAGGCGGACGGGTCCACCGCCCTGGCCGCCGTGGTCGGATACATGGTCATCAACGGCGTGTTCGAGGCCATGTCCCCGGTCGTCCTGGAAGGCAAGACCGATCCGAACGGCGACCAGGCGCTGATCAACTACGGTGTCCTCGCAGGCATTGTGATGGGTCTGCTGTCCGCCATCCTGTGGCAGCGGTTCTACCGCACCAAACTGCCCGACTACCTCGGATTCTTCAACGGGCGCAGGCTCGTTCCCATCCTCACCGCCGTCACCGGTCTCGTCGTCGGCGTCCTCATGGCGTTCCTGTACCCGGCGTTCAACTCCGCCCTGACGTGGGTGGGCGAGACCGTCGCGGAGAACTCGGTGATCGGTGGCGGCGTCTACGGCATGGCCAACCGCCTGCTCATCCCGACCGGACTGCACCACATCCTGAACTCCACCGTGTGGTTCCTCGTCGGCGACTACCAGAACGCGAGCGGAGAACTCGTCCGCGGCGACCTCAACCGGTTCTTCGCCGGCGACCCGAGCGCCGGCATCTTCATGACCGGCTTCTTCCCGATCATGATGTTCGCGCTTCCCGCTGCCGCACTGGCGATCTGGCGGAATGCCCGGCCGTCGCAGAAGAAGGTCGTGGGCGGCATCATGCTCTCCACCGCGCTGACGGCGTTCCTCACCGGAATCACCGAGCCCCTCGAATTCGCGTTCATGTTCGTCGCCTGGCCGCTGTACCTGATCCACGCGTTCCTCACCGGCACCTCGATGGCCCTGGTCAACGCGCTCGGCATCCATGACGGATTCACGTTCTCCGCAGGCTTCTTCGACTACGTCCTCAACTTCGGCAAGGCCACCAACGCGTGGATGCTGATCCCCATCGGGCTCGGGTACGCGGTGATCTATTACGTCCTGTTCAGCTTCGTCATCAAGAAATGGAACCTGCGCACTCCCGGCCGGGAGGACGACGCGGACACCAGCACCGACACCGACACGGAAAAGGCAGGTCAGTGATCATGGCTTCACGAACGGTCCTCATCGGTTCGAAGGTGGGCCTGCACGCCCGCCCCGCCGCGAAGTTCACCCAGGCCGCCGCGTCCGTGCCCGTCCCGGTGCAGATCGCGGTCGGCGAGTCGGCGCCGGTGGACGCGGGCAGCATGCTCGCGGTCATGACCCTCGGCGCCGCATTCGGTACCGAGGTGACGATCAGCGCGGACGGGGAGGGCAGCGAGGAGGCCCTCGACCGCCTCGCTGCCCTGCTCGCCTCCGACCTCGACGCCGCCTGATGCCGACGACCACGGAACAGGTAGTGCACGGACTCGGGGTGAGTCCGGGGCTGGTCTGCGCGCCCTGGCTCGCGTTCGGAACACCGGTCGAGACGTCGCTCGAAGACCCTGTCGGGGAATCGGTCCCGGCGGAGATCGCCCGGGTGCAGGCCGCCCTCGCGACGGTGTCCGGTGACCTCGAGGCCCGCGCCGCGCAGGTGGACGGCGTCGCGTCCGAGATCCTGCTCGTGTCGGCGGCGATGGCTCGCGACCCGGGAATCGTGTCCGCCGCCGAGGAGAACGTTCGCGGCGGCATGCCGACGGCACACGCCGTGCGCGTCGCGTTCGACGGCTTCTGCACCAAACTCGAGGCCCTCGGAGGGTATCTCGCCGAGCGCGTCGCGGACCTGCGTGACCTCGGACATCGCGCGGTCGCGGTGCTGCTGGGAGTGCCGATGCCCGGAATCCCCGACCCGGGGCACCCGTTCGTGCTCGTTGCCCGTGACCTGTCGCCCGCGGACACCGCGATGCTCGGCGGCAGCGACGTGGTGGGCCTGCTCACTGCGGAGGGCGGGCCGACGAGTCACACTGCGATACTGGCGAAATCGCTCGGCCTGCCCGCGATCGTGAACTGCGCCGACCTCGACCGATTGGTCGAGGGGCGACCGGTGGTGCTCGACGGCGCCACGGGCGAGGTCGTCGTCGACCCCGGCGAACACCGACGGTCGGAGGTGTCGGCGCGGATCGCCGAGGCCCGGGCGCGGGTCGCGGCTACCAGTGGGCCGGGTCGCACCCGGGACGGCGCACCCGTCGGGCTGCTCGTCAACATCGGCACCGTCGACGACGCCGTGCGCGCCGCCGCCGCGGATTCGGAGGGCGTCGGACTGTTCCGCACCGAGTTCCTCTACCTCGGCAGGCAGACCGCGCCCACCCTCGACGAGCAGATCACCACGTACACCGCCGTGCTGGAGAAGTTCGCCGGACGGAAGGTGGTGGTCCGGACACTCGATTCCGGATCCGACAAACCACTGCCGTTCCTCGACCTGGGCGCCGAGGAGAACCCGGCCCTCGGCGTGCGCGGGTTGCGGGTCGGCTCCGTCTACCCGGACGTCCTGGCCACCCAGCTGGAAGCCCTCGGCGCCGCAGCGTCCGCCACCGGCGCGGACCTGTGGGTGATGGCCCCGATGGTCGCCACGGCGGACGAGGCGGAGGGCTTCGCCGCGCTCGCCCGGTCCCGCGGCATCGCGAAGGTCGGGGCGATGATCGAGATCCCCTCGGCGGCACTGCGCGCCCGCGACCTGCTCCAACACCTCGATTTCGTCAGCATCGGAACCAACGACCTGAGCCAGTACGCGTGCGCCGCAGACCGGATGGCAGGCGGTCTCGCCACATTGCTCGACCCGTGGCAGCCCGCGGTCCTGGACCTCATCGGCCTGGTCGGCACGGCAGGAGCCGAGGCGGGCACACCCGTCGGGGTCTGCGGTGAGGCCGCGTCCGATCCCGCGCTGGCGCCGGTGCTCGTCGGGCTGGGTGTCACGAGCCTGTCCATGGTGGCGCCGTCGCTGGGCGGCGTCCGGGCCCGCCTGGCCGCCACCGACCTCGACCGGTGCCGGGAGATGGCCGTCGCCGCGCGCAGTGCCACATCCCCGCAGGCCGCACGATCGGCAGTCGCGGCTCTCGAGTCCGGGGTGCCCCGATGATCCTGCGCGGCAGGGCCGTCGTGGAGGACGGCGTCCTCGCCGACGGCGTGGTCGTCACCGACGGCGACCGAATCTCCTGGGTCGGTGCGGCGTCGCAGTACCGCGGGCAGGTGCCGCTGCCGGACGCGAGTTCGTCGATACTGCTGCCGGGCCTGATCGACCTGCACTGCCACGGCGGCGCAGGCGCGGGCTTTCCCAACGCCGACGCCGACGGGGCGAGGCTGGCCGCGGACCACCACCGCGGGCACGGCACCACCGGACTGCTCGGAAGCCTGGTCTCGGCGGGGGAGCAGGACCTGCTCCGGCAGGCCGGAATCCTCGCCGACCTGGTGGAACGCGGTGACCTCCTCGGGATCCACCTGGAGGGCCCGTTCATCTCCGGTGCCCGCTGCGGTGCGCAGGATCCCGCGTCCGTGGTGCCCGGCGACCCCGGCCTGTTCGAGCGGATCTGCGACGCCGCGCGCGGCACCGTCCGGTCGATGACGCTCGCACCGGAGACCGCGCACTTCGGCGAACTTCTCGCCGCGATGCGCCGGCGGGGCGTGTTACCGAGCCTCGGCCACACCGACACCGACGCGGCGACGACGTCCGCGCGGATCGCCGACGCCGCCGGCGGGCCGCTGACCGCCACACACCTGTTCAACGCGATGCCGCCGCTGCACCACCGCGCGCCGGGCCCGGTGGCCGCGTTCCTCGCCGCAGCCGGTCGCGGCGACATCGTCGTCGAATTGATCGCGGACGGAGTGCATCTCGCGCCCGACACCGTGTCGATGGTGTTCGACACCGTCGGACCCGAGCAGATCGTCCTCGTCAGCGACGCCATGGCCGCCGCCGGCGTCTCGGACGGCGACTACCAACTCGGGCCGCTGGACGTGCGCGTCTCCCGCGGTGTGGCCCGGCTCGCGACCGCCGACGGATCCGAGGGGGCCATCGCGGGCGGCACCGCACGACTGCTGGACGTCGTGCGCAGCACCGTTGTCGACAGCGGCGTCGGACTCGTCGACGCCGTCGCGTCCGCCACCAGGACCCCGGCCCGGCTGCTCGGCCTGGAAACCGAACGCGGCACCCTGGCCCCGGGCCTCCGCGCCGACGTCGTCGTGACCGATCACCAACTGCGCCCGCGTGGCGTGTATTCCGGCGGAATGCCCGCCGGAACGGAAGGACTCGCATGGAAATCGTAATCCGGCAGACGCCGTCGGAGGTCAGCACGACCGTCGCGGACATCGTCGAGAGGTACGTCCGGCGCGGTCCGACGACCCTGGGCCTCGCCACCGGGTCGTCCCCGCTCGGGAGCTACCGCGAACTCGCGCGACGGCACCGCGAGTCCGGACTGGACTTCACGGACGCGCGGGCCTTCCTCCTCGACGAGTACGTCGGCCTGCCGAAAAGTCACGACCAGTCGTACTTCTCGGTGATCCGCTCGGAGTTCGTCGACCACGTCAACCTCGACCCCGACCGGGTACTCAGCCCGAACGGCGAATCGCCCGACATCGCCGAGGAGGGCGCACGGTACGACGCGGCCATCGCCGAGGCGGGTGGCGTCGACGTGCAACTGCTCGGCATCGGAACCGACGGCCACATCGGGTTCAACGAGCCGGGTTCCGCGCTGACATCACGCACCCGCGTCAAAACTCTCACCGAGCAGACCCGACTCGACAATGCGCGGTTCTTCGACAGCGTGGACGACGTCCCGCACCACGTCCTCACCCAGGGGCTGGGCACCATCAGCGAAGCCCGGCACCTGGTGATGATCGCGTTCGGGAAGGGCAAGGCAGAGGCGATCGCCGCCGCCGCGGAGGGACCGCTCTCCGCGTTCTGCCCGGCCTCGGTGATGCAACTGCACCGGCACGTCACCGTCGTGATCGACGAAGCCGCGGCGAGCAAGCTGCAACTCGCCGACTACTACCGGTACGCACTGGAACACAAGCCGTCCTGGCAGTCGTTCTAGATGGCGCCCGTACTCGAATTGGCGGTCCAGGACGTCGCGGGCGCCCGGATCGCACGGCGCGCCGGAGCATCGCGTGTCGAGTTGTGCACCGCACTCGGCGCGACCGGCGGGCTGACGCCGAGCATCGGCATGATCGAAGCCGTGGTGGCCCAGGGGATCGCGGTGCATCCGCTGATCCGGTGCCGGCCCGGCGGATTCGTCTACGACGCCGACGAGATCGAAGTCATGGCCCGCGACATCCGGGCTGCGGTGGGCGCGGGCGCCTCCGGAGTCGTCGTCGGTGCGGTCACGCCCGGCATGGCCGTCGACGGCGACGCTCTGGCCCGCCTGCTCGACGGCATCGACCCGTACGCGGTGGAGGTGACGTTCCATCGCGCGATGGACGTCGTCGACGACAGGGCGACGGCCCTCGATGCGCTCGCACGGTCGGGCATCATCCGGGTCCTCACTTCCGGCGGAACGCCCCGCTGCATCGACGGCCTCGGCGCCTTGTCGGCCATGGTCGCCCACGCACACGGGCGGATCCAGGTAATGGCAGGCGGCGGGATCCGCGTCGACGACATCGCCGCGGTCGCAGGCACCGGTGTCGACGCCATACACCTCTCCGCCCGCCGCACCGTCGCCGACAGCGGCGGCCCCGGCGGTGGGTCCGGCGGCTACGACGCGGTCGACGAATCCCTCGCCCTCGCAGCCGCTGCGGCACTGGGGATCTGAACTTTCGGCCATTGCCTGTGGTCCGGTCGGACTTCTAGAGTCGAACAAAGTTTCGAACAACCTCGGGGGAGGGCTGGTCGTGGGGGAAATAGTGGCACCGGATCTGGAGGAGTTGCGGGCGTTCACGACGCGGTTGCGGTGCGTCGAGGCGTGTGGTGATGCCGGGTTGGGGATCGAGTGGATCGACGCGGTCGAGTCGTTGAAGTCGGTGGGGTGCGCGGTGCAGGCGGTGGTCACCGATGATGTCGCCACCTGTATGCGGGAGGATCGGAAGGCCCGTGGGTTGCCGCGGGTGGAGTGGGACCGCGGCATCGCCTCGCAGATCGCGTTGGCGCGCAGGGAGTCCCCGAACCGTGGTGGCCGGCATCTGGGGTTCGCCCGGTCGGTGGTGCACGAGATGCCGCACACGTTGGCGTTGCTGCGGTCGGGCCGGTTGAACGAATGGCGTGCCACCCTGTTGGTGCGGGAGACGGCGTGTCTGTCGGCGGCGGATCGCGCGGTGGCGGATCGGCGGTTGTGTTCGGACCCGGACGTTCTCGACGGCGTCGGCGACCGCGGCCTCGTGGCGAAGGCGAAGGGCCTCGCGGTGGAACTCGACGCCGCCGCGGTGGTGGCCCGGTACCGCAAGGCGGTGTCCGAGCGGCGGGTCACGACGCGGCCGGCGCCGGATTCGATGGCGTATCTGAGTGTGCTGCTGCCGATGGAGCAGGCGGTGTGTTTGCAGGCGACGTTGGGTCGTGATGCGGACAGTCTCATCGCGACCGGGGACAGTGGCGGCCGGACCCGGAATCAGTTGATGGCGGATTTGTTGTTCGACCGCGGCACCGGGGCCTCGGTGACCTCGGGGGTTCCGGTGGCGGTGAATCTGGTGATCTCCGACGAGGCGTTGTTGGCGGGCGAGAACGAGGCCGCGGATGTGGCGGGGTTCGGTCCGGTGCCGGCGGGGATCGCCCGGCAACTGGTCGCGGCTGCCCTCGATGGTGATACCGCGGTGACCTTGCGAAACGTGTACTCGTGTCCGCTGTCGGGGGCGTTGACGGCGATGGAGTCGCAGGCGCGGATGTTCCCGAAAGGCTTGCGGAAGTTGATCGACCTGCGGGACCGCACGTGCCGCACCCCGTGGTGTGATGCGCCGATCCGCCATCACGACCACATCCTGTCCCGCCGCAACAAGGGTGCCACCACCGCACACAACGGGGCCGGTTTGTGCGCGGCCTGCAATTACGCGAAGGAAGGCGACGGCTGGACCGCCCGCCCCGTCAGGCGGCACGGCCGCACGCATCTCTTCGACCTCGGCACCCCGACCGGACATCACTACCGGTCCGCGGCCCCGCGGCTGCCGTCCGCGGCGCGACGGTCGGAAATCGAAGCGATTCTGATCGCGCATTTGCGAGCGTCTTGACCGTGCGATCACGGGAATCGTCGTAGGGTCGTGTGCATGGCCAGCTGGAACGAGTTCGCCGAAGCTGCTCCGCGGATTGCCGCCATCTTCTCCCGCAGGCACGCGGCGACCAAGAACCTGTGCATGCTCGGCACGCTGCGCTCCGACGGATTTCCGCGGATCAGCCCGGTTGAGCCGAGATTCTTCGAGAACCAGTTGTGGATCGCCGGTATGCCGAACACGACGAAGTTCCAGGATCTCGCTCGCGATCCGCGTTTCTGCCTGCACACGGCGACCGTCGACAGCGAGGTGAAGGAAGGTGACGCAAAACTGTGGGGTGTCGTCGACGACGTCCAGGACAAGGCGCTGCATCAGCGTTTCGCGCAGGCGCTGTTCGACGAGACGGGTTTCGACATCCGCGGGCAGGAGTTCGACCACTGCTACCGAGCGGACCTGACCGGCGGCTCGGCGGTGGAGGTCGGCGACGGCCATATGGACATCACCATCTGGAAGCCGGGAGAGCCCGAGCACGTCGTGCGAAAACACTGACCGCTCATTCCTCCGGCCACGGCAGCACCGTCAGGTGGGGCCATTCCTTCTGCCACCGTGCCGCTTTGGTCTCGTACACCTTCCTCGGGGCGAGTACGGGATTCGGGCGCAGGACCATGTCGAAGAGGTCGGTGAATCCGTGGGGTGCGTAGATCTCGTCGTCGCCGGTGTGCGTTCGGCGGATGCCGTAGCAGCAGGTGGTGGAGGCGAAGTGGTCGATGGCGTCCTTGCAGTCGGTGAAGGGGGTTGCGGGCACGCCGAAGTGGTCTTCGTACCAAAGATGCACCCGTGCCTCGTTTCTGACCTCGACGCGCACGTCGAGGTCGTCGAACAGTGCGGCGGCTCTGCGGATGACGTCGTCCTCGGCCTCGTAGCTGAGGTCGGTGTCGTCGAAGTAGAAGAGGTCGTAGTCGTCGATCCCCGACTGCGGGTCGCGGCCGTCGATGTGGTTCCACACGGTCTGGAACACGGCGCCCGCGGTGAGGTACCACTCGGCGAGGCCGAGTCGGGGTGCACGGTCCAGGATCGTGATGATGCACGGGTTGGTCCCGAGGATGCGAAGGAAGTCCGTCTCCTCGGGAGAGTGAATCTGCATGATCCGATCGTAGGGTCGGGGTACGACCGAACTGTCCGCGCCGGACTTGGCTCGAACGGCACCGGGCTGCACGAGTCTGGACATACATGGACATCCAACTATAGGATGAGCACATATTCGGAACTCCCTCATCATCGAGCAAGGAACGGGTTCTCACAATGGTTCAAGAGCTATCCCACTTCGTCGGCGGCAAGCGCGTCCCCGGTGCCTCCAACAAGTTCGGCGACGTCTACGACCCCAACACCGGTGAGGTGCAGTCGCGTGTGCCTCTCGCCGACAAGGCCGAGACGGAGGCGATCATCGCGAACGCGGTGGAAGCTCAGCGCGAATGGGCGCTGTTCAACCCGCAGAAGCGGGCACGCGTCCTGATGAAGTTCCTCCAGCTCGTGCAGGAGGAGATGGATTCGCTGGCGCGCCTCCTGTCGTCCGAGCACGGCAAGACGATCCCCGACGCGAAGGGCGACATCCAGCGCGGCCTCGAGGTCATCGAGTTCGCACTCGGCGCTCCGCACCTGCTCAAGGGTGAGTACACGGAATCCGCCGGAACCGGGATCGACGTGTACTCCATGCGTCAGCCGCTCGGCGTTGTCGCCGGCATCACGCCCTTCAACTTCCCGGCCATGATCCCGCTGTGGAAGGCCGGTCCCGCGCTGGCCGCAGGCAACGCCTTCATCCTCAAGCCGTCCGAGCGCGACCCCTCGGTGCCGCTGCGCCTGGCCGAACTGTTCCTCGAGGCCGGTCTGCCCGCGGGTGTGTTCAACGTGGTCAACGGTGACAAGGAAGTGGTGGACGTCCTGCTCACCGACGACCGCGTCAAGGCTGTCGGGTTCGTCGGGTCCACCCCGATCGCGCAGTACATCTACGAGACCGCCGCGGCCCACGGCAAGCGCGCGCAGTGCTTCGGTGGCGCGAAGAACCACGCGATCATCATGCCCGACGCCGACCTCGACGAGGTTGCCGACGCCCTCATCGGCGCAGGTTACGGCTCCGCGGGTGAGCGGTGCATGGCCATTTCCGTCGCCGTGCCGGTGGGCGAGGAGACGGCGGATGCGCTCGTCGCCAAGCTGACCGAACGCGTCGGCAAGCTCACGATCGGCCGCAGCGACGACGAGTCCGCCGACTTCGGACCGCTGGTCAGCAAGGACGCCCTCGAACGGGTGAACAACTACATCCAGATCGGCATCGACGAGGGCGCGGAGGCCGTGATCGACGGCCGCGGCTTCACCCTCGAAGGCCACGAGAACGGCTTCTTCGCAGGCGCGACCCTGTTCGACAAGGTCACCACCGACATGCGCGTCTACAAGGAAGAGATCTTCGGACCCGTCCTGCTGGTCGCCCGCGCGGCGGACTACGAAGAGGCGCTCCGCCTGCCCACCGAGCACGAGTACGGCAACGGCGTCGCCATCTTCACCCGCGACGGCGACACGGCCCGCGACTTCACGAACCGCGTGAACGTCGGCATGGTCGGCGTCAACGTGCCGATCCCGGTGCCGATTGCGTACCACACGTTCGGCGGCTGGAAGCGTTCCGGCTTCGGCGACCTGAACCAGCACGGTCCCGACTCCTTCCGCTTCTACACCAAGACCAAGACCGTGACGCAGCGTTGGCCCTCCGGCAAGAAGGAAGAGACCAATCACTTCGTCATTCCCACGATGAACTGAACGGATCTCCATGTTCACCTTGACCGATGACGAGCGGGCGATCAGTGACACGGCCCGTGATTTCGCGGCCGAGCATCTGGCGCCGCATGCTGTGGAGTGGGATCAGACCAAGCATTTCCCGGTCGATGTGCTGCGGAAGGCGGCCTCGCTCGGGATGGGCGGGATCTACATCCGCGAGGACGTGGGCGGCTCCGAGCTGACCCGGGTGGATGCGGCCCGGATCTTCGAGCAGCTCGCGAAGGGCTGCCCGTCGATCGCCGCCTACATTTCCATCCACAACATGGTGACCTGGATGATCGACAAGTTCGGCACCGAGGAGCAGCGGCACACCTGGGTGCCGGGACTGTGTGCGATGGATCAGCTGGGCAGCTACTGCCTCACCGAACCCGGCGCCGGCTCGGATGCGGCGGCGTTGAGCACCAGGGCGGTCCGCGACGGCGACGACTACGTGCTGGGCGGGGTCAAGCAGTTCATCTCCGGGGCCGGCACGTCGGAGGTGTATGTGGTGATGGCCCGCACCGGCGAGAGCGGGCCGCGCGGCATTTCGGCGTTCATCGTCCCGAAGGATTCGGCGGGGCTGTCGTTCGGGCCGAACGAGGTGAAGATGGGCTGGAACGCCCAACCGACCCGGCAGGTGATCTTCGAGGACGTACGGGTGCCGGCGGGCAACCTCCTCGGCACCGAGGGCGGCGGGTTCCGGATCGCGATGGCCGGCCTGAACGGGGGCCGGTTGAACATCGCCGCCTGCTCGGTCGGCGGCGCGCAGACCGCGCTGGACAAGGCCGTCTCCTATCTGGCGGACCGCAAGGCGTTCGGGTCCTCGTTGCTCGAGTCGCAGGCGTTGCAGTTCCAGCTCGCGGACATGCGCACCGAACTCGAGGCCGCCCGGACCCTGTTGTGGCGGGCGGCGGCCGCGCTGGAGGAGGGCGCCCCGGACGTGGTGGAGTTGTGTGCGATGGCGAAGCGGTTCGCCACCGACACCGGGTTCGAGGTCGCGAACCGGGCGCTGCAGTTGCACGGCGGGTACGGCTATCTTGCCGAGTACGGGATCGAGAAGATCGTCCGCGACCTGCGGGTGCATCAGATCCTCGAGGGCAGCAACGAGATCATGCGGGTGGTCATCGCCCGCAGCGTCATCGCGGGCGCGGGACACGGGAAGCAGGGAGCGGCATGACAGACGCGGTAGCAGCGGTGGACGAGGTTCTGATCGGCAAGCACGGTGGGGTGGGCCGGATCGTGTTGAACCGGCCGAAGGCGATCAACGCCCTCAACCACACCATGGTGGCGCGGATCGCCCCGGCGCTGGCGGAGTGGGCGGGGGACGACGAGGTGCGGGCGGTGCTGATCACCGGCGCCGGGGAACGCGGCCTGTGCGCGGGCGGGGACATCGTCTCGATCTACCACGACGCGAAGGAGGGGGGCACCGGGTCGCGGGAGTTCTGGCGCGACGAGTACCTCCTCAACGCGGCGATCGCGAACTACCCGAAGCCGTATGTGGCGATCATGGACGGCATCGTGATGGGCGGTGGGGTCGGGGTGTCGGCGCACGGCAGTGTGCGGGTCGTGACCGAGCGGTCGATGATCGGGATGCCCGAGACCGGGATCGGGTTCGTCCCCGACGTCGGTGGCACCTACCTGCTGGCCCGTACCCCGGGGGAGTTGGGCACCCACATCGCGTTGACCACGGCACGGCTCAGTGCGGGGGATGCGATCGCGTGCGGGTTCGCCGACCACTTCATTCCGTCCGGGAAAATCGACGCGTTCGTCGACGCTCTGGAGACTTCGTCGGTGGAGGAGGCGTTGGCGGAGTTCACCGAACCGGCCCCCGAGTCGGATCTGCTGGCGCAGCAGGGCTGGATCGATGCCGCGTATTCCGCGGATTCGGTTGCCGAGATCGTGGCCCGGCTGCAGGCCAGCGGGGTGCCGGAAGCGGCGAAGGCGGCCGAGCAGGTGCTGGCGAAGTCGCCGACCGCGTGCGCGGTCACGTTGGCGTCGCTGCGCCGGGCCCGGGTCGCGGGCAGCCTCGAGGAGGTGCTGAACGAGGAGTTCCGGGTGTCCGTCGCCTGTTTGGGTTCGGCCGATCTGGTCGAGGGGATCCGGGCGCAGGTCGTCGACAAGGACCGCAACCCGCACTGGTCACCCGCGACGATCGACGAGGTGACCGACGCCGACGTCGCCACGTTCTTCGCACCCCTCGGCGACCTCGAACTCGGCCTCACAGCCCCGCAATCGCAACGCTGACCACCAGCCACAAGCGTCCAGGAGGGACTGCTATGAGCACTACCGTCGGATTTCTGGGACTCGGCCACATGGGTGGCCCCATGGCGGCCAACCTCGTCAAGGCGGGACACACGGTGGTCGGATTCGACCTCGCGCCCGCCGCACTCGAGCAGGCGGTGAAAGACGGTGTCACCGTCGCCGATTCGGCCGTCGAGGCCGTACGTGAGGTGGACGTCGTGATCACGATGCTGCCGAGCGGCAAGCACGTTCTCGGGCTCTATGCGGAGATCCTGCCCGCCGCGAAACCGGGCACCCTGTTCATCGACTCGTCCACCATCGACGTGGCGGACGCCCGCGCGGCGCACGACGAGGCCGCCGCGGCCGGACACCGTTCGGTGGACGCACCCGTCTCCGGTGGCGTCGTCGGCGCGACCGCGGGAACTCTCGCGTTCATGGTCGGCGGCACGGCGGACGACTTCGAATCCGCGAAGCCGCTGCTCGACGTGATGGGCAAGAAGGTCGTCCACTGCGGCGACCCGGGTAACGGTCAGGCCGCGAAGATCTGCAACAACATGATCCTCGGTGTGTCGATGATCGCCGTCAGCGAGGCGTTCGTCCTCGGCGAGAAGCTGGGGCTGAGCAACCAGGCGCTGTTCGACGTCGCATCCAACGCGTCGGGTCAGTGCTGGGCGCTCACCACCAACTGTCCTGTGCCCGGACCGGTTCCGACGAGCCCGGCCAACAACGACTACCAGCCGGGCTTCGCCGCCGCACTGATGGACAAGGATCTCGGTCTCGCCGCGAACGCGCTGAAGACCAACGGCGTCGAGGCCGAACTCGGGCTCCGCGCCGCCGAGCTGTACAGCCGGTTCCACGCCGCCGGCGGTGGTGGCCAGGACTTCTCGGCCATCATCAACGACATCCGCGAACGTTCCACCGAGGGAGAGCAGTGACCGACTTCGAGACCATCCTCCTCGAGCGCAAGGGCCGGGTAGGGATCATCACCCTCAACCGTCCGAAAGCGCTCAACGCACTGAATTCCGAGCTGATGCGCGAGGTCGTGTCGGCGGTGGAGGAGTTGGAGAAGGATTCGGAGATCGGTGCCATCCTGATCACCGGTTCCGACCGGGCCTTCGCGGCGGGCGCCGACATCAAGGAGATGCAGCCCAAGTCGTACATGGACGTCTACCTGGACGACTTCTTCGCTGCGTGGGATCGCCTCGCCGCGGCCCGCAAGCCCACCATCGCCGCTGTAGCGGGCTACGCCCTCGGCGGCGGATGCGAACTGGCGATGCTCTGCGACATCCTGATCGCCGCCGACACCGCGAAGTTCGGTCAGCCGGAGATCAAGCTCGGTGTCATCCCCGGCATCGGTGGCTCGCAGCGGCTGACGCGCGCGGTGGGCAAGGCCAAGGCCATGGAACTGTGCCTGACCGGCCGGAACATGGACGCAGAGGAGGCCGAACGCGCCGGGCTGGTGTCGCGGATCGTGCCCGCCGCCGACCTCCTGGACGAGGCACTGCAGACGGCGACCACCATCGCCGAGATGTCGCTTCCGGTCGCGATGATGGCGAAGGAGGCGGTGAACCGCTCCTTCGAGACCACGCTCACCGAGGGTGTGCGGTTCGAGCGCCGGGTGTTCCACTCGACGTTCGCCACCGAGGATCAGAAGGAAGGGATGGCGGCGTTCGTCGAGAAGCGTCCGCCCGTCTTCAAGCACCGCTAGACGCCCTGACACGACTGTCGCCCCGCACCGGATCCGGTGCGGGGCGACAATCGTGTGTCACCACTTGGTGGGCGCGTCTCCGGTGTCGAAATCGCCTGCCTCGCGGCGCAGTTCGGCGAGGATGGCGACCAGCTGTTCCAGCTTGTCGCCGGACACGCCGGGGCTCGAGAACACCTGGGCGTTGAGCCGCTCGGTGGACTCGACCGCCAGTTTCCTTCCCGCGTCGGTGATTTCGATCAGCGTTGCGCGTCGGTCGCTCGGATGCGGAACACGCCGCACGAGATTCGCCGTCTCGAGCCGGTCTACGGCGTTCGTGACGCTCGTCGGGTGAACCTGAAGGCGCGCGCTGGCCTTCGCCATCGGCAGCGCACCGGTGCGCGTGAACGTCAGCAAGGTCAGCAATTCGTACCGGGCGAACGTGAGCCCCGACGGTTTGAGCACCTCTTCCACCCGCGCGATCATGATCTGATGGGCGCGCATCACCGAGGTCACCGCGGCCATGCCGTCGGCGACGTCACCCCAGCCGTGCTTGGTCCACTGCCGGTGGGCCTCTTCGATGGGGTCGAGATGAAGTGGTGACGGTGGTGGCATGCGTCGATCATCCCATGTCGGGTGATAGGCCGTGAAAGTCTGCCGAGCGTGTCGTCAGCGGGCTTCCGCCTTCGCTGCGGCGGCCAGCGCCACCAACCCGAGTCCCGTGCACGCGGTCATCGTGACTGCGAGTGCGACGCCGGTGTTGCCGAGTACGCCGACCAGGGGAGCGATCAGGGCGCCGACACCGAATTGCAGGGCGCCGAGCAGCGCAGCGGCCGTGCCCGCGGCCTCCCCGTGCCTGCCGAGGGCCAGCGCCGGGGCATTGGGCAGGACGAATCCGACACCGCCGAGGAGGAACCACAGGGGGACGACGAACCCGACGAGCCCGCCGAACTCGAAATGCGCGGTAATGATCAGCGCCAGCCCGGCCACCGTCGCGAAGCCGAGGGCAGACACCGTGATCTGCAGCGGTGACCAGCGCGCGAGGGCGCGGACGTTGAGTTGCGAGGCGCCGATCAGAGCGATCGCGCCGGAGCTGAACAGCAGCGCGAACTGCTGCTCGTCCAGGCCGTACTGGTCCTGGAACACGAACGACGCACCGGAGACGTACGAGAACAGCGATCCCATCGCCACGCTCGACACGAGGGCGAGCACCATGAACGCGCGGTCCCCGAGCAGTCCCTTGTAGGTGCCCAGTACGGCGAGGAGATTGCTCTTGCGGCGGCGCTCGGGCGGCAGCGTCTCCGTCAGACCAAACGCGCCGATCAACGCCGTCAGCGTGCCGATCACGGCGAGGACGACGAAGATCCCGCGCCAGTCGAGGGCGATGAGGAGCGCCCCGCCGATACTCGGGGCGAGCACGGGTGCGACGCCGAGGACGAGCATCAGCCGCGACATCACGACGGCGACGGTGTTCCCCGAGAACAGGTCGCGGACCACGGCGAGCGCGACCACCGCTGCGGCGGCGGCGCCGATGCCCTGGAAGACGCGGAGCGCCCCCAGCACTGCCACGGTCGGCGCGAACACCGCGAGCACGGACGCTACGACGTGCACACCGATACCGGCGATGAGGGGGCGCCTGCGCCCCAGGCTGTCCGCCAGCGGTCCGACGATCAACTGCCCCAGCGCGAGGCCGAGCAGGGTTCCGGTGATGGTCAGCTGGACCGCGGACGAGGACGCGCCGAGGTCCGTTCCGATGTCCGGTAGCGCCGGCAGATACATGTCGATGGTGAAGGGGCCGAGGGCCACCATCGCGCCGAGTACGAGGATCACCCGAAGGCTGGGCTGGGTGGTTGTCCGCTCGCCGATCGGGGCGGCGCGTTCTTCGGTGTCGGTCATGAAGCAACACAGCAACGAGGGCACACGGTTTGTTCCCGCCCCGGCGTGTCGGTTCAGAATCACCGTGAGCACAACTCTCGCGCCGGGGGCGTCGGCCGGGCACAGTGGTCATCGATGCGGGTGTGACTGAGTGGTTGAGGTACCGGCCTGCAAAGCCGTTCACACGGGTTCGAATCCCGTCACTCGCTCGACGAGAACCGGCAGGTGATGCACCTGCCGGTTCTCTGCGTGCCTACCGGTGACCTATCCGGTGTAGCCGGAGAGGTCGTACACGGTCGTGCCGCCCACCGTGACGGCGGTGAAGTTCGCGGCCACCCACTCCTGGATCGCGCCGGACGTGCTGTCGCCGCCGCGACCACCGCCGCCACCACCTGAGATGTAGTAGTGCACCTGGCCGTTCTCGACGTAGGAGATGAACTGGTCGAGCGTCGGCGTGGGGTCGGAACTCCATCCGCCGATCGCCATCACCGCGGTGTCGGCGGCCAGTTCGTACGTGGCCGCGCTCTGAGAACCGTTGGTCGCGGCAGACCACGTGGTGCCTGCCTCGGCGAGCAACGTCGTGAGCTCGGAACTCGTCCCACCCTCGCTGCCGCCCACGCCGCCGCCACCCATGCCGCCGCCGCCCATGCCACCGCCGGGCGTCTGGCCGCCGGCCATCCCACCGCCGGGTGCCTGGCCGCCGGCCATGTCACCGCCGGGTGCCCGGCCGCCGCCGCCTCCCATTCCGGTATCGGTGACAGCCCCGGACGGGCCGGCCGTGGGGATCGATCCGTTGTGTGCGGTGGCCGCGGTGGCGATCGCGTAGGACGCGGAGCCTCCGATTCCGGCGAGCGAGCCCAGCAGCAGGCCGGTGACGGCGAGTTTCCGGACGCGGTTCCCGTCGCCGAGCGCGATCAGGGCGGCGCCGAGAACGGTGCCGGCGAGCAGGACCCACTTCAGGGCGGGCATCCACTCGGTGTTGCGGTGCAACAGGACCCAGCTCCACGCACCTGCGGCCACCATCATGAAGGCGAGGCCGGAGCGTCCGAGAATGCTGTCGCGCTTCTGCCACAGGGCGTACCCGCCGGTGCCGATCATCCCGGCGATCGCGGGGGCGAGCGCCACCGTGTAGTAGGGGTGGATGGTGCCGGACATGTAGCTGAAGATCAGTCCCGTGACGAGGAACCATCCGCCCCACACGATCAGCGAGGCCCGCACGCGGTCCGTCCGCGGAGCGCGTCCGCGGGCGAGCAACCCGAAGACCAGGGCGACCAGTGCCGCCGGGATCAGCCACGATATCTCGATGCCCATCTCGCTGCCGAACAGGCGATCCAGCCCGGTGCTCCCACCGAAGCTCGATCCCGCACTGCCGCCGGACATTCCTCCGCCGCCACCGCCGGTATTTCCGAAGATCCGGCCGAGTCCGTTGTAGCCGAGCACCAGATCCATGACGCTGTTGTCGGTGGAACCACCGATGTACGGGCGCGAGTCCGCAGGCCACAGCCACACGGCGAGAACCCACCATCCGGCCGCGGCGACGACGGCGGCGACACCCCCGGCCAGGTGCAGCAGCCGAACCCGCAACCGGGCGTGCCCGGCCACCAGATACGCCAGACCGAACGCGGGCAGCACCATCAGGCCCTGCAGCATCTTGGTGAGGAACGCGAAGCCGAGTGCGACCCCGGTGAGCGCGATCCACATCGCGGCGCGCCGGCCGGTCTCCGTCTCGATCGCGCGGACCACGAAGTATCCTGCCGCGGTCATCAGGAGCACGAGCAGCGCGTCGGGGTTGTCGAAGCGAAACATCAAGGCGGCCGCGGGAGTTGCGGCCAGGACGGCGCCGGCGATCAGCCCGGCGCCCCTGTTCGTGACGCGAGTGACGGCCGCGTAGACGAGGGCGACCGAACCGACCCCCATCAGGGCCTGGGGGACGAGGAGGCTGGCGCTGGAGAATCCGAAGATCCGCCCGGACAGTCCCATCACCCACAGCGACGCGGGCGGTTTGTCGACCGTGATGAAATTCGAGGTGTCGATCGAGCCGAAGAACCACGCCTTCCAGCTCTGCGAACCGGCCTGCGCTGCCGCGGCGTAGAAACTGTTGGCGTAGCCGCTGGAGGTGAGATCCCACAGGTACAGCGTCGCGGTGGCGGCGAGTAGTGCGGTGAGGGCGAGTGCGGAACCGCGTCGGCGGATCCACGAGTCCGACTCGGCGCGGTGGCCGGGCGGTCCTGTTCTCCGTGGCGGAGCCGGAGTGAGAACGGCAGTCATCAGGTGGTCCCTTCGCGAGTTGCTGTCCCGACAACGTTCTCGCGCGGGGGCGTCACCCGGCTGGGAGGCGGCTGGAAGGTTCCTGTGAACCCGGCCCCTCCGGTTCAGCGTGTCGAGTCGAGTGCGTCGACGTCGACACCTGCTGCGGGAAGCAGGTGATAGAAGGCGCGTTCGCACAGGTCGATCATCTCGCTGCGTTCCATGGTCGGCTCGTCGAGCCAGGACAGCACGATCTCCTCCATGAACGCCTGCCAGCCCGAGATCGCGGCCTCGAGCGCGGGCGTCGTCGGCACGCCGAACTCGGCCAGCGACACACCGATCCACCGGGTGAACGTTCGCCGCATGCCGCGGTAGATCTGCCGCATCCTCTCGTCGCCGCTACCGGCCATCCGCATGACCGCGAGGTAGATGGTGGGGTGCTCGATCACCGCGTCCGCGAACGTTTCGACGCCCGTCCGGAGTTGCCCGTACACCGGGAGCGTCGCGTCGGGTGTCATCCGCCGCTGCAGTTCGGACGCCGAGGCTTCGAGGACGGCGTTGCGAAAGCCCTGCTTGTTCTTGAAGTAGTGGAACAGCAGTGGCGCGGAAACGCCTGCCTCGGCCGCCACCTGGTCCATCGAGAGGTCGTCGAACGGCACCGTCTCGAGGAGCCCGACGGCCACGTCGAGGATCTGCGCGCGCCGATCTTCGGGAGAGCGGGGTGCGGCGGCCACCCCTGCACTCTATTGAGGATCGCTCGAGCCGTCCATTGACTTTTACTCAACCGCATACGTAACCTCGGGTAACACATACCGAGTGTGAGGAGCGCAACAATGTCGGATTTCGATGTGGTCGTCAACGGTGGGCTGTGGTTCGACGGAACAGGATCCGCGCCGCTGCGCCGTAATCTCGGCATCCGCGACGGCGTCGTGGTCCGGGCATCGACTCGTCCGCTGTCCATCGGACCGGACACCGAGGTCATTGACGCCGCAGGCAAGTGGGTGCTTCCCGGGTTCGTCGACGTGCACACCCACTACGACGCGGAAGTGCTCGTCAGCCCCGGACTGCCGGAGTCGGTACGACACGGCGTGACCACCGTCGTTCTCGGAAACTGCTCCCTCTCCACCGTGTATTCGACGCCGCGCGAGTGCGCCGACCTGTTCAGCAGGGTCGAGGCCGTGCCGCACGACTCCGTGCTCGGGATCCTGGAGGAGAACAAGATCTGGCAGAGCCCGGCGGAGTACGTCGAGGCGCTCGAGTCGTTGCCGCTCGGCCCCAACGTCGCCGGGTTCATCGGGCACTCCGACATCCGCACCCACGTCCTCGGCCTCGGCCGGGGCACGGACAAGCGGATCGAGCCGACTGTTCGCGAACTCGAGAAGATGGGTGCGATGCTCACCGATGCCGTCGACGCCGGCTTCCTCGGACTCTCCTCGATGACGAACGCGCTCGACAAGATCGACGGCGACGAATACCGTTCCCGCTCACTGCCGTCCACGTACGCGCGGTGGAAGGAGTTCCGCTTCCTCAACCGCATTCTGCGCGAGCGCGGCAAGATCCTGCAGAGCGCGCCTACGATCAACCTGCACCCGAACATCGCCGGATTCTTCGCGGAGAGTTCGGGCTTCGGGCGGCGCAAGCCGCTCAAGACGTCGCTGCTGTCGGCCGCGGACTCGAAGGCGTATCCGCCGATCGTCTACTTCATGCTCGCCGCGGCGCCGCTGCTGAACCGCTTCGCCAAGACCGATTTCAAGTGGCAGCACCTGCCGGTGCCGTTCACCGTCTACGCGGACGGGATCGACCTTGTGGTGTTCGAGGAGTTCGGCGCCGGCGCGGCGGCGCTGCACCTCAAGGACCAGGTGGAGCGAAACGCCCTGCTGCAGGACGAGTCCTACCGGCGCCGGTTCCGTAAGGACTACGACAACAAGTTCAGCCCCCGCATCTGGCACCGCAACTTCTACGACGCGGAAATCGTCGGGTGCCCCGACGAGACGCTGATCGGCAAGACGTTCGGCGCCGTGGGCGACCTCCGCGGTGTGCACCCGGTCGACGCGTACCTCGATCTCGTCGTGAAGTACGGCGCCGATCTGCGGTGGCGGACCACCATCGCCAACCATCGCCCCAAGTTCGCGAAGCGGCTCGCGGCCAGTTCCGGGGTGCAGATGGGATTCGGCGACGCCGGCGCCCACCTGCGCAACATGGCGTTCTACAACTACCCGATCCGGTTGCTGAAGAAAGTCAAGGACGCGCAGTCCGACCGCAAGCCGTTCCTGACCGTCGAGAGGGCCGTTCACCGGCTGACGGGCGAGCTGGCCGACTGGTACGGCATCGACGCCGGCCACCTCCGCGAAGGTGACCGCGCCGATCTGGTCGTCGTCGACCCGGCGGGTCTCGACGCCACGGTGGACGGCTTGTTCGAGGCCGAGGTCCCCGAATATGGCGGGTTGCGGCGGATGGTGAACCGCAGCGACGGCGCCGCGGTCGCGACGGTGATCGACGGCAGGCTCGTCTACCGCGACGGCGAATTCACCGGCGGATTCGGGGTGACCAGGACGGGACGCTTCCTCCGAGCCGGAGAGTCGGCCGCAGACCGCAGCGGGCGTGAGACGATCGTCGGATGAGTCGCACGGAGCGGATCGGCACGTTCACCCGCGACGGACTGGTGTTCGACGTCCGCGACGAGGGCCCGATCGACGGCACACCGGTGGTGCTCTTGCACGGGTTTCCGCAGGACTCGCGGTCGTGGGACGCGCTGGCGCCGTTGCTGCACCGGCGCGGTTTCCGCACCCTCGCCCCGGACCAGCGCGGCTATTCGCCCGGTGCCAGGCCTCGCGGCCGCCGGGCGTACCGCAGCACGGAACTGATCGCGGACGTCGTCGCGCTCATCGACCAGGCTGGCCTCGGCCCGGCGCACGTCGTCGGGCACGATTGGGGCGCGGCGGTGGCCTGGGGTGTCGCCGCCGAACGCCCGGACCGGGTCCGCACGCTCACGGCGCTGTCGGTGCCGCACCCCGCGGCGTTCGTGCGGGCGATGCTCACCAGCCGTCAGATCCTGAAGTCCTGGTACATGTTCGCGTTCCAGTTTCCCTGGATCCCGGAGCGGGTGCTCACCCCGGACGGCTTCGGCTACCGGGCCCTGGTCGCCAGCGGCCAGTCGCCGGATCACGCGAAGCGCGACCTCGGGCCCATGCGCGACCGGACGCGGGCCCGGGGCGCCCTGAACTGGTATCGCGCGATGCCGTTCATCTCGCCCCGATCGGCCTCCCGGAAGGTCCGGGTGCCCACGCTCTTCGTCTGGAGCGACGGCGACACCGCGATCGGCCCGGTCGGTCCGGGGTTGACCGCTCGATTCGTCGATGCCCCGTACACGTACGAAGTGCTCCGCGGCGTGAGCCACTGGATCCCGGACGAGGCACCCGAACGCGTCGACGAATTACTCGGCAACCACGTGCTCGATCAGTCGTGACGCCGATCGATCCGTCCGCGCCGCGTCGCCGGTGACCAAGCGGTCGAGGAGGATTCCCCGTAGCCCGGACACCGCGACCGTCGCACTGTCGCGAGAATGGCGAGTGGAGATCCCGCATCGGACCATCGCGTCGGCGACGGCGTCGATCAGCGTGTGAATGGCCGAGGTGGCGAAATCAGCAAACGGGCCGCGCTGCACGCTCGCCACCCCCATCACCTGCAACAGGATCTTCGTGCTGACCGAGGACTCGCCTCGCGTGGTCGATGTCCACAGCTCCTCGAGGCCGGCACGCAGCCCGTCCCGGTCCGAGATTCCGGAGAACAGCGACGAGAAGCCGGGATGCTGCGTCGCCAGCGCCTGGACCAGCAGTTCCTCCTTGGTGCCGAAGTAGTAGATGAGCATGCGTGAACTCGTGCCCAGCTCCGCGGCGAGTGGCCGGAGCGACAGGTCCGCGAGTCCGTGTTCGGCGATGTAGCCGACGACGTCGGCGAGAAGCTGTGCGCGCTTGGCATGGTCGAGGGGGCGGGCCATGCGTTTGACTGTAACGGACGCTACAGGTATTCATGGAAACATGACTGTAACGATCGCTTCAGGAATTCGGAGCGCCGCACGTCCGGTGGTGGTCACGGCGTTCGCCGTCGCCACCTCGATAGCCGACGACATCGACGGCACCTGGGAGGGGCTGTTGCGCAACCGGACCGGCATCGGTGTGCTCGAGGCGTCGTTCGTCGACGAGTACGACCTCCCCGTCCGGATCGGCGGAAAGCTCACGGCGCACCCGGCCGAGCACCTGACGCGGGTAGAGCAGCGCCGGCTGTCCTTCGTCGAGCAGAGCGCGCTGGTCCTCGGTCGGCGGGCCTGGGCGAACGCGGGCTCACCGTCGGTCGACGGCGAGCGGCTCGCCGTTGCGATCGGCACCGGACTCGGCGGCGGGGACGCACTCGTCGGGGCCGTCGACGCGATGCGCGCGAACGGGTACCGCAAGGTGTCGCCGATGTGCGTGCCCATGGTCATGCCGAACGGTCCCGCCGCCACCGTTGGTCTGGAGATCGGGGCGAGGGCGGGTGTGTTCGCGCCCGTGTCCGCGTGTTCGTCCGGTTCCGAGGCCATCGCGCACGCCTGGCGGCTGATCGCCACCGGCGAGGCCGACGTGGTGGTGGCCGGCGGGGTCGAGGGGCAGATCGATGCGGTGCCCATCGCGAGCTTCGCGATGATGCGTGCGATGAGTACCCGCAACGACGAGCCCGAGCGGGCGTCGCGGCCGTTCGACCGCGATCGGGACGGCTTCGTGTTCGGTGAGGCCGGCGCGGTGCTCGTGCTCGAATCCGAGGAGCACGCCCGGTGTCGCGGCGCGGACATCCACGGCAGAATCCTGGGCGCCGGAATCACCTCGGACGCTTACCATATCGTCGCCCCCGACCCGCAGGGCGCCGGAATTGCGCGCGCCATGCGGAAGGCGCTCGACACCGCCGGACTGAGCGGTGCGGACGTCGATCACGTCAACGCCCACGCCACCTCGACGTCCGTCGGCGACGCGTCCGAGGCCGCCGCGATCGCCGCCGTCGCCGGACAGGCGTCGGTATACGCCCCGAAATCGGCGCTCGGGCACTCCATCGGAGCGGTCGGGGCCCTCGAGGCGATCCTCACCGTCCTGACGGTGCGCGAACAGATCGTTCCACCGACCCTCAACCTCGACAACCAGGACCCCGCCGTCGACCTGGACGTCGTCGCCGGATCGCCGCGCCGTCAGCGCATCGACTACGCGCTGAGTAATTCGATCGGTTTCGGCGGGCACAACGTCGCGCTCGCCGTCGGGCGGTACTGATCGGCTGTCCGCTGTCGGTGAACGCCGCGGCGTCCGGGCGCGTCGTCTGGAAGACTCCGGAGGTATGGAAGCTCAGCGCAGACTGACGCTGGTCACGGCCGCCCCCGAGCGTTCGCGGGAGGAGCCGCTGGTGCGCGAGCTCTACGGGCGGGTGCTCCGCGAGGCGCGCCGGGACCAGGACCGGAGTCTCGAGGACGTCGCCGCCGCCGTCGGGATGTCCAAGCAGTACCTCTCCGAGATCGAGCGCGGGAAGAAGGAGCCGTCCTCCGAAATGCTGCGTGCCGTATGCGGAGCCCTCGGTCTCCCGGTCGAGCACCTGCTGTTCCGGTCCGGGCGCCGGCTCGGCGCGGCGAACCGGAACTCGGCGACCGCGTTCCCGAACCGGCAGGTGCCCACTCTGCTCGCGGCCTAGCCGTCACTCCGCGACGAGTGTGTCGGCCAGCCCGTAGTCGATGGCGTCCTGAGCTGTGAAGATGCGGTCCCGGTCGGTGTCCCGGCGTAGGCGTTCGACGGTCTGCCCGGTGTGTTTACTCAGAATCGCCTCGGTCTGCGAACGGACCCGCATGATCTCCGCGGCCTGCAGCGCCAGGTCGGAGATCGTGCCGTTGCCCTGCGTGGACGGCTGGTGCAGCAGCACCCGGGAATGCGCCAGGACGTGCCGGTGTCCCTTGGTTCCCGCCGCCAGGAGCACTGCCGCGGCCGAGGCGGCCTGCCCCATGCAGTAGGTGGCGATGGTCGGGCGCAGGAACTGCATCGTGTCGTAGATGGCGAGCATCGCGGTCGTGGAACCGCCGGGCGAATTGATGTACAGCCCGATCTCCTGATCGGAACTGTCCGCCTGGAGGTGGAGCAGCTGTGCCATCACGACATTGGCGACGCCGTCGTCGATCTCCGTGCCCAGGAAGACGATCCGCTCGTTCAGCAGCCGGCTGAAGATGTCGAACGACCGCTCGCCTGCCGGGGTGCGTTCGATGACGTGGGGAATGGTGTATTGGGACATGGCTTCACAATCCGATTCTCGGGGCGGTGGTGTGCGGGGCGATCTCCGCGAACGAGGACACGACGCGGTCGACGATCCCGTAGTCGCGGGCCTCGTCCGCGGTGAACCACCGATCCCGGTCGCTGTCCTCGGCGATCTGCTCGACCGGATGCCCCGTCTCCGCGGCGAGGATCTCCTGCGACTGTCGTTTCATCCGCTCGAGGCTCTCCGCCTGGATGGCGATGTCGACGGCCGTGCCGCCGATGCCCGCCGAGGGCTGGTGCATCATGATGCGGCTGTGCGCCAGGCTGATCCGCTTGCCGTGGGTTCCCGAACACAGCAGCACCTGCCCCATGCTGGCGGCGAAACCCATGGCCACGGTCACCACGTCGTTGGGGACGAGTTTCATCGTGTCGTAGATGGCCAGGCCTGCGAAGACGGAACCACCCGGCGAATTGATGTAGAGCACGATGTCGCGTTTGGGATCGGCGGCCGCGAGCAGCACCAGTTCGGAGCAGGCCCGCTCGGCCATGGCGTCGTCCACCTCGCCGGTGAGGAGGATCGTGCGCTGGCGAAACAATCTGTCCGCCAACAGGTCGCGGTAGTTCAGGTCGGGTAGTGCGGCTGTGGTCATGTCTTCATTACTACCGCCGCGCCGGCGCCGGACCGGCAATTGTCTGCTGTGGGCAGACGACGGTGCACAGGGTGTTCGTGAATCGAGGTGACCGTGAGGAGTCGGGCAGATGAACGACCCACCACGTGCGGGTGAACTGTAAGAACAGACCGCTCGGACAGTGGAATCGGAGTCGCTTGTAGGCGAAGTCGCTGGTTAGGGTTCCCTCATGCACGTTCTGTTCGTCTGTAGCGGGAACGTCTGCCGCTCGCCGATCGCAGAGCGGCTGACACACGCGTACGCACTGGCCCGCGATCTGCCGCACCTGACCGCGGAGAGCGCCGGCGTCCGCGCCCTCGTGGGCTTTCCGATCGAACCCGTCGCCGCCCGCGTCGTCGAGGGCCTCGGCGCCAGCGCCGACGGCTTCCGGGCGCGCCGCCTGCGGCCCGAGATGATCAAACGCGCCGACCTCGTCCTCGCGATGACCGAGCAGATCCGGGACCGCTCGATGGAACTGCTCCTCGGGACGAGCCACTGCACGTTCACCCTGCGGGAAGCACGCAGGATCGCCGCCGCAACCGGGGCCCGCACCGTCGCCGAACTCGCCGTCGCCCGCCGCGATTACGGGACGGTCGACGAGCCGAACATCAGCGACCCGGTGGGCCTGGCAGAGTCGGCATTCACCGAGGTGGGCGACCGGATCGCCGCCGAATTGATACCGCTGCTCGACGCCCTCGACCTCGACAGCGGCACGACGTGGTCGCCGGATCCCGAACCGGAACCCGAATCGGATCCCCGACCCGAGCCCGAATACGAACCGCCGCCGCCCCCGGTCGTCCACCTGCCGCTGTCGCCCAGGCCGCTGATCGCGGCGCGGGCGGCGTCGTCGATCCTCGACTATCCGGTCAGCTGGTAACGCTGAACTGGTAATTGGCGAATCGCTCGTCCACCTGCTCGGCCGTCAGCCCGAACTCCTCGAGCGTGTACTTGTGCGAGGGGCGGCGGTCGCCGCTGCGGCTCTCGGCGTGCATCGCCTCCATCGCCGCCCGGGCGGGGCCGTTCAGGTCGAGCCCGAAGTGCGTGTAGACCCCGTCGACGGTGCCGAGCGGATCGGCCACGAAATCCCGGTAGTCGACGTCGATGAACTGGGCGGGGTCGTGCCGCGCGCGGGCTGCGGTGAACTGTTCGAGTCCCCGGGCCCACAGCTCGAGTTGGCTCTCCCCGATGACGCTGCCCCGGAACTTCTCGGACCACCCGTCCGTCGCCTGTTCCGCCAGGCTGCACACCGACGGGACGATCGTGCGTGGCGGCCGGTGGGTCTGGACGATCAGCGCGTCCGGGTAGACCGCGAGCAGTTCGTCGAGCGCGAACAGGTGGCTGGGGTTCTTGAGCACCCAGCGGCGATCCCGGTCGGGAAGCCCGATCAGCTGCAGGTTCTTCTTGTGCCGCTGATACGCGTTCGTCCAGTCCTGGCCCTCGAGCCAGCGGGAGTACGTCGGCAGAGACGCCAGGCACTCGTAGGAGATCGACTTGAACGTCTGCCGCAGCAGTTGCCAGCACTCCTCGACCTCGCTCGCGGACATGTAGTGCACGCCCATGAATTCGGGGCGTTCGATGTGGTGGCGGCTGAAGCCCTCCTCGATCTTCTGGAACACCGGATTCGATTCCCAGGTCTCGCGCGGCGGCCGGGGTTGCGGCATCTCGGTCAGCCACATCTCCAGGCCCTGATGCGACGGGTCCGCGGTGAGCAGCCGGTGCAGCGCGGTCGTCCCCGTGCGGGGAAGACCGGTCACGAAGATGGGCCGCTCGATCCGCACGTCCGCGTGCTCGGGGTTCTGTTTCCACGCCGCCTCGCTCAGCAGCCGGGCCACCAGGGCGCCGCGGAGGAACACCCGGGACACCTTGCTGCCGAGCGGTGTCAGCTGCTCGTCGGTGTGATACGAATCCAGCAGGACGCCGAGGGCTTCGGTGTAGTCGTCGACGCCGAAGTCGGTGAGACCGGTCAGCCGGGTGGCCGAGGCGTGCAGGTCCTCGACGGTGCCGACCGTGGTGCGCTCGCTCATGATGCTCCGGTTCTGTTCGCTAGTGGTGGAATTCGCCGCAATTGACGTCGAGGCACTGCCCGGTCACGGCGCTCGCCAACGGGGAGGCCAGGAAGATTACGGCGTCGGCGACTTCGTCGGTCGTGGGGAGCCGCTTCAGATCGGTGTTCGCGGCGGTGTGCTCGTAGATCTGCTCGACGGTGGTCCCGTACTTCTCGGCCTGGTGCGTGAAATACTGTTTCAACGTGTCTCCCCAGATATAGCCGGGCGCAACGGAATTGACGCGGATACCCTGCGGTCCCAGTTCCGTGGCGAGCGACTGCGACGTCGCGAGCAGGGCGGATTTGGCCATCTTGTAGCTGCCGTACCGTTCCTGGGAGTGCCGCAGCACCATCGAATTGATGTTCACCACCGCGCCGTTCGCCTCGGCGAGTGCCGGAGTGAACAGCTGGGTCAGCCGCAACGCCCCGAGCACGGTCAGCTCGAAACTGCTGCGGATGTGGTCGAACTCGGTGCGGGCCAGCGGTTTCATCGACGGAACCGAGAACGCGTTGTTGATCAGCACGTCGACCTTGCCGTACGCGTCGACGGCCGCGGACACCAGGTTCTCGGCCGAGGCCTGGTCGGTGATGTCGGTCGGGACGGTCACCGCGCGCCGGCCGACCGCGACGATCTCCTTGGCGACTTCGTCGAGGCGCGACGCGGTCCGGGCGGCCAGCACCACGTCGGCGCCGGCGGTTGCGCAGCGGACGGCGAGGGTGCGGCCCAGGGCCGGTCCGACGCCGGAGATGACGACGACCTTGTCCTGCAAGAGTTGCGGAGTGGTCATGGCGGTCATCCCAGCATCCGGTCGGCCACCGCGGCCTGGCGTGCGGCGATGCGTGCGGCGAAGTCCTCGGGCGAGATCTTGTTGGAGTCGTAGTAGGGCAGTGTTCGATGGATCTCGTCGAACTTCACGACGTCGATCCGGGGACCGTCGTCCGGGGTGAGTTCGCGGGAGACGCGCTGCCAGCGGAATTGCAGGTAGCCGCGGAGGTGCCCGACGGTGGCGATCCAGTTGGCGACGCCGGGATTGCGTTCGCACACGACGAGCCGGATGTGGTCGTCGGGATCCACCTGCGACTGCGCGACGTTCAGCGACGTCTGGTGGTTGACGTAGTCGAGGGAGATGTACCACATGCTGCCGAGCTGAAAACCCTGGTAGGGCACGTCGGCCTTCGGGACGGTGATGACGACGGCCTCGTCCTCGGCGAGTTCGTAGTGCCCGACGGACGAGTACTGGGTGGCGAGGCCGCCCGGGGTGAGCCGCGGTTCGGTCATCGTGTTCACCGGCAGGTTCAGGTAGAACCACTCCGGGAACTGCAGCCACGTCTTCACCCGCGCGACGAGGGCCTTGCCCGCACGCGCGTACCGCTTCTCCACGGTTTCGCGGGTGAGCGGGCCCGGGGCGGTACCGACCGTATCCGCCCTGGCGATGCGAATGGTGCCGCGCCGCTGACTCCAGTCGCTGTACACCTCCCGGACCACCAGCTGCGACGAACCCGGCGCGAGGGTGAAGTAGTTGCGCCTGCCCGCGCTGTCGGCGGGGCCGAACCGGACCTCGAAGGAGCCGTCGGGCGCGATGTCGATCTCGCGGTCGTCGAATGCGGTGACGCTGCCGGGAACGTGTGCGGCCGTGTAGTTTCCGCTCAGCACCTGGAAACTCAGGTCTGCGGTGGTGCCGCGTCGCCCGGTGACCACGTATTCGACGTCGTCGTCGATCCGCGCGCCGAAGTAGAGGGTGTCCGGGTTGTCGAGGCCCATCTTCATGTACGGGCCGGTGCCCGAGATGAACGTCGGGTGCGACCGCTCGGTGGCCCAGGCCGCGTGTGTCGTGGCGAGGATGCCGCCTGCGAGGTACTGGTAGCCCTCCAGCAGATCCTGTTCGGTGCGGATGTGGGGGGCGCTCTCGATCAGTTTCTCGGCCTCGGCCATGGCGTCGGCGAATGGGTCGGTCAGCACACCGTGCTCCTCACGAGGGGGTGGTACAAATATGTACCTGCGTGGTAGAACATTGATGAACCGACAATAGAACGTGTTCTAAGGAGTGGTCAATGGGGCACGAGGACGAGATGCCCGACCGGGCGCAGGGCCGGCGGTCGCCGCCGACCGAACGGGTGGTGCAGGTGCTCGACTTCCTGGTGGCCCGCAAGGAGCACCGGTTCGGGCTGTCGGAGTTGGCCCGGCAACTCGACATCAGCAAGCCCACGTGCCTGGGGATCCTCACCGAACTGGCCCGCGGCGGCTACCTCGTCCGGGACCCGGCGACGAAGACGTACGGCCTCGGACCCGCGCTCATCGCGGCGGGCCGCGCGGCCCAGCAGGGGTTCGCGGCCGGGCCCGTGGCGCGCAGGCATCTCGCCGTGCTCAGTGACGAGTTCCGGACCACGTGCACGGCGTCGGCGGTGGTCGGCGACCGCATCGCCGTCCTCGAACTGACCAGTCCACCGGGGGTGAGGGCCGCCGCCAAGGTGGGGGAGATGTACCCGTTCGCGCCGCCCGTCGGGTTGATGTACGTGCTGTGGGACGGCGACGACGCGCTGCAGTCATGGCTGCGGCGGGAGCCGACGCTGCCGGTGCGCCTCGACCGGGACCGGTTGCGCACGGTGGTCGAGGAGTGCTCCCGCACCGGATACCTCGTCGAGACGCTCACTCCGGTCGGGCAGCGCCTGCACACGCTCATGGCGGGCGTCGCTGCGCACGATCTGCCACCGGAGTTGCGCGACGTGCTCGGCGAGATGGTGTCCAGTCTGGGGGAGCGGGTGTATCTGGACGCCGAGCACGCGGACCCTGCGTCGCCCCACCCCGTCAGCCTCATCGCGGCGCCGACGTACGACGCAGAGGGGCACCAGGCCATGGTCCTCACCCTCTATGTGGGGGCCGAACTCGCGCCGTCCGACATCGCGTTACGGGGCAAGGCCCTCGCGGCGGCGGCGGACGCGATCACGACGGAGGTGGGCGGCCGCCGGCCCGGATGACCGCCGGCCGGGGCATTGACCGAAATCTGAAACACGTTCTATTCTCGGAGGTGCATTCTCTTTCGACCGGGCTAGTCCAAATATGAACCAGCGACCGGTAAGGCACTCGCGACGAGGAGTCGCCCATGACCGCACCGCCCGTGTACGAGTTGTCCCACCTCGGCGCGCTCGAAGCCGAAGCCGTGCACATCTTCCGAGAAGTGGCCGCGACGTTCGAGCGTCCGGTGCTGCTGTTTTCCGGCGGCAAGGACTCGGTGGTGATGCTCCACGTGGCCGCCAAGGCGTTCTGGCCGGCGCCCCTCCCGTTCGCCGTCATGCACGTCGACACCGGCCACAACTTCGACGAGGTCATCGAGTTCCGGGACCGGACCGTCGAACGCCTCGGCCTGCGGATGGTGGTGTCGAGCGTGCAGGACGACATCGACGCGGGCCGGGTCAGCGAGGAGTCGGGGCCGCGGGCCAGTCGCAACCGGCTCCAGACCACGGCCCTGCTGCGCGGCATCCGCGACCACGGGTTCGACGCCATCTTCGGCGGCGCCCGCCGCGACGAGGAGAAGGCCCGCGCGAAGGAGCGGGTCTTCAGCTTCCGGGACGAGTTCGGGCAGTGGGATCCGCGCGCGCAGCGTCCGGAACTGTGGAGCCTGTACAACGGCAGGCACCGCAAAGGGGAGCACATCCGGGTGTTCCCGCTGTCCAACTGGACCGAACTCGACATCTGGCAGTACATCAGCGAGGAGAAGATCGCACTGCCGCCGCTGTACTACGCGCACCGCAGGGAGGTCGTGCCCCGCGACGGAATGCTGTTGGCGCACACCCGGTTCCTGACCCTTCTTCCCGGTGACGAGCCGTACGAGGCCCTCGTCCGATTCCGGACCGTCGGCGACGCCACGTGCACGGGCTGCGTCGAATCGTCGGCGACCAGCCCCGAGGCCGTCGTCACCGAGGTCGCCGCGAGCAGGGTGACCGAGCGCGGGGCCACCAGGGCGGACGACCGGATCTCCGAGGCAGGCATGGAAGATCGCAAGAAGGAAGGGTACTTCTGATGCCGCAGTTACTCCGGGTCGCGACCGCGGGCAGCGTCGACGACGGCAAGTCCACCCTCATCGGCAGGCTGCTGTACGACTCCAAGGCGATCTTCGAGGACCAACTCGAGGCGGTCGAACGCACCAGCCGCGAACGGGGCGACGACCACGCCAACCTGGCACTGCTCACCGACGGCCTGCGCGCCGAACGCGAGCAGGGCATCACCATCGACGTCGCGCACCGCTATTTCGCCACACCGCACCGCAAGTTCATCATCGCGGACACGCCGGGGCACGAGCAGTACACGCGGAACATGGTGACCGGCGCGTCGACGGCCGACCTGGCCCTGATCCTCGTCGACGCCCGCAAGGGGATCCTGGAGCAGACGCGTCGGCACGCGTTCATCGCCAGCCTCCTCGGAATTCCGCACCTCGTGCTGTGCGTCAACAAGATGGATCTCGTCGGGTGGTCCGAGGAACGGTTCGAGGAGATCAAGGAGGAATTCCGGCAGTTCGCGATCAAACTCGAGGTCCACGACCTCACGTTCATCCCGGTGTCGGCGCTGCGCGGCGACAACATCGCGCAACGCACCGCCAACATGCCCTGGTACGAGGGGGCGTCGCTGCTGCACTACCTCGAGCAGGTGCACGTGGCGTCCGACCGCAACCTGATCGACGCACGGTTCCCGGTGCAGTACGTGGTCCGGCCGCAGCGCCAGACCGATTCGGCGTTGCACGATTTCCGCGGCTACGCGGGGACGGTCGCCAGTGGGGTGTTCAAGCCGGGCGACGAGGTGGTGGCACTGCCGTCGGGATTCACCTCCACTGTCGCCGCCATCTGGGGTCCCGGCGGAACCCGCCTCGACGAGGCGTTCGCACCGTCGGCGGTGTGCGTGCAACTCGCCGACCAGTTGGACGTGAGCCGCGGGGACGTGCTGTGCCGTCCCAACAACCGTCCGCTCGTCGGGCAGGAACTCGACGCGATGGTCTGCTGGTTCAGCGAACAGTCCGCGCTGACACCGGATGCCCGGTACACGCTGCTGCACACCACCCGCGCCACCAGGGCGTCGATCGCGCGGCTCGACTACCGGCTGGACGTGAACACCCTGCACCGCGACGAGTCCGCACAGTCGCTGTCGCTCAACGAGATCGGCCGCGTCCAGCTGAGAACGTCGCAGCCGCTGATGTTCGACCCGTACCGCCGCAACCACGTGACGGGCAGTTTCATCCTCGTCGACGAGTCGACCCACAACACGGTCGCCGCAGGCATGATCACCGGGCCGACGCTGTCGCGGTCGAAGGTGGTGTGGCACGCCGCGGCCGTGTCACGGGAGGAGCGGGCGACGCGCGGTCGCACCGTGTGGCTGACCGGACTGTCGGCGTCGGGAAAGTCGACGGTCGCGGTGGAACTCGAGCGCCGCCTGGTCGCGTCCGGGGTGCCCGCCTACCGACTCGACGGCGACAACCTGCGGCACGGTCTCAACGCCGACCTCGGGTTCAGCGCGCAGGACCGCGCCGAGAACGTGCGCCGCGTCGGCGCCGTCGCGCAACTGCTCGCCGACTCCGGGGTGGTCGCGATCGCGTCGCTGATCAGCCCGTACCGCGAGGACCGGGACCGGGTCCGGGAGCAGCACCTCGCTGCCGGGCTCGACTTCGTCGAGGTGTTCGTCGACACGCCGGTGGACCAGTGCGAGGCACGTGATCCCAAGGGCATGTATGCGAAGGCCCGCGCCGGGGAGATCACGGGATTCACCGGGGTCGACGACCCGTACGAGGCCCCGGAGAACGCCGAACTCGTGCTGCGGCCCGAGGACGGCACGCCGACCGAACAAGCCGCGAGAATTATGGAATTGTTGACACGTGATCACTGACGCACGACTCGCGGCCGACATCGCCTCCGGTGCCGGCGCCCTGCTGCTGGACATCCGCACCGCGGGACTGGGATCGGCCGACGGTCGTGAACTCGGCAGGCGCGGCGACATCGCCGCCGATGCGTTCATCCTCGGCAAACTCGCGGCGGAGCGACCCGAAGACGCGATCCTCTCCGAGGAGTCGGCCGATGACCGGTCCCGGCTGGAGCGGTCACGGGTGTGGATCATCGACCCGCTCGACGGTTCCAAGGAGTACGGACTGCCCGGGCACTCGGACTGGGCGGTGCACGTCGCGCTGTGGGAACGCGGTCGCGGCATCACGGCGGCCGCGGTCGCGCAACCGGCACTGGGCGCCGTGTACGCCAGCGACGACGACAGCCACGCGGTCCATGCCGAACAGCTGCCCGCCCGCCCGCGGATCGTGGTGTCGGCCAGCAGACCGCCTGCGTTCGTCGACGCCGTCGCGACGGACATCGGTGCCGAGGTCACCACCATGGGCTCGGCGGGCGCGAAGGCGATGGCAGTGCTCCGCGGAGACGTCGACGCCTACATCCACGCGGGCGGGCAGTGGGAATGGGACTCCGCGGCCCCCGTCGGCGTCGCCGTGGCCGCGGGCCTGCACTGTTCGCGGATCGACGGAACCCCGTTGGACTACAACGAATCCCACCCCTACCTCCCCGACCTGCTGATCTGCCGGCCGGAACTGGCCGCGCCCCTGCTCGCGGCGATCGCGAAACACGCCACCGACACGGCCGACAGCGGACGCGTCGCGATGGCCAGGGCCTACATCGACGCACTGGTCAGTCACGACGCCACCAAGGTGCGTCTCGCGGACAACGCGTGGCGGGTGGAGAACGGGCAGCACACGGGCGAATCGGGGGCGTTCATCCGGGACGAACTCGAGAACGGACTGCAGTACCAGGCCATCCAGGCCGTGCGCGACCTCTCCTTCCACGAATGGGGCGACAACGTGGTGGCCCGCTTCGTGCTCGACCTCGGGGCCACACCCACCGAGGTGACGTCGGTCCGGATCACGGAACACTTCGACATCCCGGCCGGGGCGATCCAGTCCGTCATGGCCATCATCGAACCGTTCGCGATCGAGAGGGAGAACCGATGACCCCGGACCAGCTGGTCACCCAATTCTGTGCCGAGTGGATCGAGCCCGATCCGGCGAAGATCGCCGAATACTTCGCGGACGACGCCGTTTACCACAACATTCCGATGGAACCCGTCATCGGGCGTGACGCGATCCGCGAGTTCATCGCCGGCTTCATCGTGGCCTTCGGCGGCATCGACTTCCGGGTGCACCGGCAGGTCACCGACGGCGGTCAGAGCCCCAACGCCGAGGAGTCGAGCGGGGTGGTGATGAACGAGCGGATCGACGTGTTCACGCTGAACGGCATCGTCGTCGAACTGCCCGTCGTCGGCGTCTTCGAGATCACCGACGGCAAGATCACCACGTGGCGCGACTACTTCGACATGGCGCCGATCCAGGCGGCGGCCGGCGGTGGGTGACTCGCTACAGTAAATGTTGACGTCAGGTTCAAGTTAGTTCTACGCTGAGCCCGGGGGTATGACGACGGTCACACGCGGAGAGGCGAATCTGCATGAGTCAGGTCAACACGGTCCGCGGACCGATCGACAGCGCCGAACTCGGACGCACGTACATGCACGAGCACGTGTTCGTGCTGACGCCCGACGTGCAGCAGAACTACCCGGACGAGTGGGGGAGCGAGGACGAGCGGGTCGCCGACGCCGTCACCAAACTGCGCGCGCTGGCGGAGCAGGGGGTCCGGACCATCGTCGACCCCACCGTCGTCGGCCTCGGCCGGTACATTCCGCGCATCCAGCGGGTGGCGGAACAGCTTCCGGAGCTGAACATCGTTGCGGCCACCGGGCTGTACACCTACGACGACGTGCCGTTCTTCTTCCACTACCGCGGTCCCGCGCTGGACGCGATGGTCGGCGCCGAGGTGCCCGACCCGATGGTGGACATGTTCGTCAAGGACATCGAAGAGGGGATCGCCGACACCGGGGTGCGCGCCGGCCTGCTCAAGTGCGCGATCGACCACCAGGGGCCGACACCGGGTGTCGAGCGGGTGATGCGGGCCGTCGCGAAGGCGCACCGGCGCACCGGAGTGCCGATCACCGTGCACACCCACCCCGGCAGCGAGGCCGGACTGCACGTCCAACGTGTGATGTGCGACGAGGAAGGCGTGCGGCCCGACCGGATCGTGCTCGGGCACAGCGGAGACAGCACCGACGTCGACCACCTGACCAGCCTCGCCGAGGCCGGTTTCGTCCTCGGCATGGACCGGTTCGGGATCAACCTCGAGACCACGTTCGAAGCGCGGGCCGACACGCTCGTCGAGATGTGCCGCCGCGGCTTCGCGGGGCAGATGGTCCTGTCGCAGGACGCGTCCTGCTACATCGACTGGATCGACCCGAACCTGATGGCGGCGCTGCCGCAGTGGCACTACCTGCACATCGAGAACGACGTGCTGCCCTACGTCCGTGAGCGAGGCGTCACCGAGAAGATGATCACCGAGATGCTGGTCGACGTGCCCCGGCGGTACTTCGAGAACGTGGACCCGTACTGACATGTCGCGCCCGCGAACCGCACCCACACCACCGGTCACGGCCCGAGGTGTCCGCACCCGCGATCGGCTCGTCGCCGCGGCCCGGGTGGTGTTCGAGCGCGAGGGATACCTCGACGCCCGCCTCGTCGACATCAGCAAGGAGGCCGGACTCTCGACCGGCTCCTTCTACACCTACTTCACCGGCAAGGAGGAAGTGTTCGCGGCGGTCGTGGAGGTGACGCAGAACGACCTCCTGCATCCCGGGATGGGGCGGGTCGAGGACGAGGACGACGTGCACGCGGTCGTGGAGGCGAGCATCCGGGCGTACCTGCATGCGTGCCGCCGGAATGCGCGTCTGCTGGCCCTGCTGGAGCAGGTCGCGCACGTCGACCCTGCATTCCGTGAACTGGAGCGCTCGCGGGACGAGACGTTCTACCTGCGCAACGCGCGGGCGATCGCCGATCTGCAGGACCGCGGTCTCGCCGACGCGTCGCTCGACCCGATGCTGACGTCGAAGGCGTTGTCCGCCATGGTCGGGAGGATGGCGTACGGCTACTTCGTCGGACCTCCCAGCGAGCGGCGATCGCTCACGTTCGACGAACTGACCGCCGGGCTCGCGCGGATGTGGACGAACGGGCTGCGCATCCCGGACCGCGTCTGACGGCCGTCGGTAGCAGGGGGCGTGGACGATGCCCACCGCCGGAACTCGGCGGTGGGCATCGTCGTCACCTCGTGCTCAGCTGATCTTCAGCACCAGCTTGCCGGTGTTGGCGCCGTCGAACAGGAGGTTGAGGGTGCGGCCGAACGCCTCGACGCCCCCGGTCTCGACCTGCTCGCGGGTCACGATCTCCCCGGCGCGGATCCACTCCGACATCGCCTCCATGCCCTCGGGGAACCGGTCGAGGTAGTCGAACACGATGAACCCCGTCATCGACGCACGGTTGACCAGCAGCGACAGGTACCTCGACGGACCGGGCTGCGGGTCGGTGGCGTTGTATCCGGAGATCGCCCCGCACAACGCGACCCGGGCGTTCTTGCGGAGCCGGGCCAGTGCGGCGTCGAGGATCTCGCCGCCGACGTTGTCGAAGTAGATGTCGATCCCGTCCGGTGCGGCGGCGCGCAACGCCTTGCCGACCGATTCGGACTTGTAGTCGATCGCCGCGTCGAAGCCCAGTTCCTCGGTCAGCCACGCGCACTTCTCGGGGCCGCCGGCGACGCCGATCACCGTGGCGCCCTTCAGCTTGGCGATCTGCCCGGCGATGCTCCCGACCGCTCCCGCCGCGCCCGAGATGAGCACGGTGTCGCCCTTCTCCAGCCTGCCGACGTCGGTGAGACCGAAATAGGCGGTCATGCCGGGGAATCCGAGTGCGCCCAGCCACGTCGGCGCCGGGGCAAGCGACTCGTCGACGGCGAGCGCGCCGCGGCCGTCGGAGAGCGCGAACTCCTGCACGCCGAACTGTCCGGACACGAGTTGCCCCTCGGGGAACTTCGCGTTCTTCGACGCCACCACCCGGCCGACGGCGTGGGTGCGCATCACCTCGCCGATCGCGACCGGCGGCACGTACGACTTCACGTCGTCGAGCCACCCGCGCATCGCCGGGTCGAGAGACACGTAGTCCACCTTGACGGTGAATTCGCCGTCCGAGGGTTCGGGTATCGGTTCCGACGTGATCTCCCACGTGGAGTCGTCGGGACGGCCGACCGGACGCTTCGCCAGTCGGACCTGCCTGTTCACGGTTGTCACGGTGTTCACCTTTCGGGTACTTCTGCGGTCAGTGCGTCTTTTCTCAGTGCGGTTCTGTCGATCGACCGTTTGAGGATCTTGCCGGTCGACCCCTTCGGGAGGGAGTCGACGATCGCGACGATCCGGGGAATCTTGTATGCGGACAGTCGTTCCCGGGCCCAGCCGGTCAGCTGGTCGCCGTCCAGCCCGGAACCGGGGACGGTGGCCACGACCGCAGCCACCTCCTCGCCGTAGTGATCGTCGGGGACGCCCACGACGGCGGCCTCGAGGATGTCGGGGTGCGTGTACAGGACCTCCTCGACCTCGCTCGGGTACACGTTGTAGCCGCCCCGGATGATGAGATCCTTCACCCGGTCGACGATGCGCAGATCCCCGTCCGCGTCGATCTCACCCAGGTCCCCGGTGCGCAGCCAGCCGTCCGTGTCCAGGACTGCGGCGGTGTCGGACGGCCGGTTCCAGTAGCCCTTCATCACCGTCGCCCCCTTCACGAACACCTCGCCGACGGTCCCGGGAGGGCAGACGAGTCCGTCGTGATCCCGCACCTCGACCGCCAGCCGGGGCACCGCGCGACCCGTGTAGCCGATCTTCCCGCCGCGGTCGATGTCGTTGAACGTGCCGAACGCGGTGGTCTCGGTGAGCCCGTAGCCCTCGAGGATGGTGCACCCGAAGCGGGACTCGAATTCGCGGGCCACCTCACCGGGTAACGACGCGCCCCCGGAGATGGCGATGCGGAGTTGCGCGAAGTCCTGCGGGTCGGCGCCGTCCGCGGCGTGCAGCATCGCGTTCCACATCGTCGGAACGCCGGCCATGATCGTGAGACGGTCGCGGCGGAGCAGGGCGAGCATCGCGGCCGGATCGAAGCGGGCCAGCAGTGTCAGTGACCCACCACCCGTGAACGTCGCCATCATGACCGACGCCTGGCCGAATACGTGGAACAGCGGAAGTCCGGTGCCCGTCCGATCGTCGCTCGAACCGCGACTGCATTCGGCGCCGATCTCGCCGCCGGACAGCAGGTTCCCCACCGTCAACTCCGCGCCCTTCGGCCGCCCGGTGGTGCCGGACGTGTAGAGGATGGCGGCGGTGTCATCGCGGTCCCGCTCGGCGACGGGAACCGGCTCGGTGTCCGGTGACGCGCTGTCGGGGGTGAGCGTCCAGACCGGGATGTCCAGTGCGGCGGCCGCGTCGGCGATCGCCGGCCCGAGTTCGTGCGACACGATGGCGAGTGCGGCGCCGGCATCGGCGAGGACGTACTCGCTCTCGGGCCGGGTCGACATCGTGTTCACCGGCACCACGACACACCCCGCCGCCTGAATGCCGAGGTACGCGACCACGAACTCGGGCACCGAGGGTGCGGCCAGCAGGATTCGGTCGCCGGGGGACAGGCCCGCTTCCACGATACCTCCGGCGTATCGGGTGCTCGCGGCCCGCAATTGTCCGTAGGTCAGGGTGCTGTCCGCACCTCGCAGCGCGATGTTGCCGGGAGTGGCGTCGGCGTGGCGGGACACCGGGTCGAGCACATTCGCCCGTGAGTACTTATTAACCGCGGGCGGTTCACAAGTGCTCACGGCTGCTAGCCGGCCTCGACGACGCGGGCGACGGACTCGGACACGACCACCGGTTTGTCGGAGCCCTCGCGCTCGACGACCTGGGACATGGTCACCTGGATGCCGCCCCCGACCTGTTCCGCGGATTGGATGGTGGCGCGCATCCGGATGCGCGAACCAACCGGCACCGGCGCGGGAAAACGGACCTTGTTGTAGCCGTAGTTCAGGCTGTGCGCGAAGCCGTCGAAGCGCAGCAGGGTCGCCGACAGGGCCGGTCCGAGGGACAGGCTGTAGAGGCCGTGCGCGATGGTGCCGCCGAGCGGGCTGGCGGCGGCGCGCTCGGTATCGATGTGGATCCACTGGTGGTCGCCGGTGGCGTCCGCGAAGGCGTTGACGCGTTCCTGGGTGACGTCGTGCCAGTCGGTGGGCCCCAGCTCCTTGCCGATCAGCGCCGTGAGCTCGTCGAAGCTCGCGGGGCGAACGGGCAGTGCGGTGGTGTCGGTCATCTGTCTCCCTCGATTCCGGGTGGTGCAGGGCCTGGATGTGTCACGTTGGCTGTATCGGAAGTCGTGTGTTGCCGACCCCAGACACTTGAACTTGACGACGGATTCAACTATACAAAAGAGAGACGCGAGTCACAACGCACTGCGAAGGAGAGGACACCTCGTGAAGGTTGCACACAAAGTCGCCATCGTGACCGGCGGTGGAGGCGGAATCGGCGGGGCGATCGCGGACCGTCTCGCCGAATTGGGCGCCAAGGTGCTGGTTGCCGATCTCGACCCGGACGCAGCCGCCGCGGTCGCGGACGGCATCAACGCCCGCCACCCGGGATCCGCCGTCGCCGAAGGTGGCGACGTCGCGGACGCCGATCAGATCCGGCGCATCATCGACCGCGCGGAGGCCGAGTTCGGGCCGGTCGATCTCTACTTCGCCAACGCAGGCATCGCGGGAGCGACCGGCCTCGACGCCGGCGACGCCGACTGGGACCTCGCGTTCGACGTCAACGTCCGCGCCCACATCCGCGCGGCCCAGCAACTCGTGCCGAAATGGATCGAGCGCGGCGAGGGCTACTTCGTGTCGACGGCCTCCGCGGCCGGGCTCCTCACCCAGATCGGCTCGGCCACCTACGCGGTCACCAAGCATGCGGCCGTCTCGTTCGCCGAATGGCTGTCGGTCACCTACGGGGACGACGGGGTCCGCGTCAGCTGCCTCTGCCCGATGGGAGTCGAGACGAAGCTGATGCGCTCCGGCGAGAACTCGGGTGATCCCCTCGGCGTCGCCGCCACGAAGGCCGTCGTCTCGGCGGGGGAGGTGCTGCAGCCCGGGCAGGTCGCCGACATCGTCCTCGACGCCGTGGACCGGGAGACGTTCCTGATCCTGCCCCACGAGAGCGTCCTCACCATGTACCGGCAGAAGGGGTCCGACTACGACCGCTGGCTGCGCGGGATGCGCCGCTACCAGAGTGCGCTGCTGGAGCACGCGTGACCGGCGAGCCCGCAGACCTGGTCCTCGCCGAGCGGCGCGGGCCGGTCCTGGTGCTGACGTTCAACCGGCCCGGCAAGCTGAACGCCTGGACCGACGACCTCGAGGACCGCTACTTCACGCTGCTCGTCGACGCCGAGGACGACCCGGACGTGCGCGCGATCGTCGTGACCGGCGCCGGGCGCGGGTTCTGCGCCGGCGCCGACCTCGGTCGCCTGCAGACCGTCGGTGACGTGTCCGACGCGGACCTCCTCCGCCCACGCCCCCGCGACCTTCCCGCGACGCTGAGGAAACCGCTCGTCGGGGCGATCAACGGGGTCGCGGCCGGTCTCGGCATGGTGGAGGCCCTCTACTGCGACGTCCGGTTCGCGTCGGCATCGGCTCGGTTCACGACTGCGTTCGCCAAGCGCGGGCTGATCGCCGAATACGGCATCTCCTGGCTGCTGCCCCGGCTCGTCGGACGCAGCCGGGCCACCGACCTGCTGCTGTCGAGCCGCATGGTGGACGCCGAGGAGGCGCTGCGCATCGGACTCGTCGACCACCTCGTCCCGGACGGTGCGGTCGTCGACGCCGCGGTCGCCTATGCCGCGGACCTGGCGGCGCACTGCTCGCCGACGTCGATGGCCGTCATCAAGACCCAATTGCAGAACGACGCGGACGGCACCTACGCCGACTCCGTGGCCCGAGCGGAAGGCCTGATGTTGCAGGCGTTCCGCGGGGCCGATCTCGTCGAGGGCGTCCAGAGTCACCTCGACAAGCGCACACCCGTGTTTCCCTCACTACCCGTCAGGAGTTCTCATGTCCCTGTTTGACATTTCCGAACGCGCCCAGCAGTTGCAGGTCGATCTGCTCGAGTTCATGGATTCGCACGTGTATCCGGCGGAGGCGGTGTACGAGGAGCAGATGCGCGAGTCGGGGGATCCGCATTTCCAGCCGCCGGTTCTGGAGGAGCTGAAGGCGGAGGCGCGGCGCCTGGGGTTGTGGAATCTGTTCCATCCGCACCCGGGCACGGGTGCCGGGTTGACCAACCTCGAGTACGCGCCGTTGGCGGAGATCATGGGGCGCAGCCACATTGCGTCGGAGGCGTGCAACTGCAATGCGCCGGACACCGGCAACATGGAGGTACTGGAACTGTTCGGCACGGCCGAGCACAAGGAGAAGTACCTGAAGCCGCTTCTCGACGGGACGATGGCGTCGGCGTTCGCGATGACCGAGCCCGCGGTGGCGAGTTCGGACGCCACGAACGTGGAGTTGTCGATGGTGCGTGACGGCGACGAGTACGTGCTGAACGGCCGCAAGTGGTTCGCGTCGAACGCGTTGCACCGCAACTGCAAGGTGCTGATCGTGATGGGCAAGACGGATCCGTCGGCGGCGCCGCACCGGCAGCAGTCGATGATGGTGGTGCCGATCGATGCGCCCGGGGTGACGGTGATGCGGGGGCTGCCGGTGTTCGGCTACCAGGACCGTGAGGGGCACGCGGAGATCGATTTCGCCGATGTGCGGGTGCCGGTGACGGACGTGCTGAAGGGTGAGGGCGAGGGCTTCGCGATTTCCCAGGCCCGGCTGGGCCCGGGCCGGATCCACCACTGCATGCGGGCGATCGGGATGGCGGAGCGGGCACTCGAATTGATGTGCCGCCGGGCGTCGTCGCGGGTGACGTTCGGGAAACCGGTCAGTGAGAACGCGAACATCCAGGATTGGATCGCGGAGGCGCGCATCGACATCGAGATGATCCGCCTGCTGACGCTGAAGGCGGCGTATCTGATGGACACGGTGGGGAACAAGGAGGCGCGGACGGAGATCGCGGCGATCAAGGTGGCGGCCCCGAACATTGCGCTGAAGATCGTGGACCGGGCCATTCAGGTGCACGGCGGCGCGGGCGTCACCGACGACTTCCCCCTCGCCATGGCCTGGGCGCATCTGCGCACCCTGCGCCTGGCCGACGGTCCCGACGAGGTCCACAAGCGCGCCATCGCGCGGCAGGAACTGCGGCAGTACCGCGACGCCGCCCCCGCTTCCACCAACGGTCACAAGGTTGCGGTGAGCTGACATGGCCGGACTCGACCTGACCGGACGCACGGCGATCGTCACCGGCGCCTCGCGGGGCATCGGCCTGGCCGTCGCGCGGGCCCTCGCGGCGGCCGGTGCGAACGTGGTGCTCACCTCACGGTCCCAGGAATCGGCCGACGCCGCCGCGGCGCAGGTCGGGGGCACCGCGATCGGCGTCGCCGCGCACGCCGTCGACGAGGAGGCCGCCCGGCGCTGCGTCGACACCACCGTCGAACGCTTCGGCAGCCTGGACATCCTGGTCAACAACGCGGGCACCAACCCCGCCTTCGGACCGGTCATCGACCAGGACCACGCACGATTCGCCAAGACCTTCGACGTGAACCTGTGGGCGCCGGTGCTGTGGACCGGGCTCGCCACCAAGGCGTGGATGGGCGAGCACGGCGGCGCCGTGGTGAACACCGCGTCCATCGGCGGCATGGCGTTCGAGGCGAACATCGGCCTGTACAACGCGTCGAAGGCCGCGCTGATCCACCTCACCAAGCAACTGGCACTGGAACTCTCACCGAAGGTGCGGGTCAACGCCGTCGCTCCCGGTGTGGTGCGGACCAAGTTGGCCGAGGCGCTGTGGAAGGACCACGAGCAGGCCGTGTCGGCGTCCACGGCGCTGGGGCGGATCGGCGAACCCGAGGACATCGCGTCCGCGGTCGCGTTCCTCGTCTCCGATGCCGCGAGCTGGATCACCGGCGAAACGATGGCGATCGACGGCGGGCAACTGCTCGGCGACGCGATCCCGTTCCGGCAGGGGGCCCAGCTCGGTGTCTAGCGTGGACGTCGTCGGCATCGACCCCGAGGCCGTGAGCCGCTGGATCGGCACACTCGGCATCGACACTGCCGGACCGCTGACCTTCGACCGGATCGGCCTCGGCCAGTCGAACCTCACCTACCTGGTCCAGGATCGGGCGGGTGGCAGATGGGTGCTTCGGCGCCCACCCCTCGGGCACCTGCTCGCGTCGGCCCACGACGTCGCCCGCGAGGCGCGGATCCTCTCCGCCCTCGAGGACACCGCGGTACCCACCCCGCGGGTGTTCGGGCTCACCGACGACCCGGAGGTGACCGAGGTACCGCTGCTGCTGATGGAGTTCGTCGACGGGCAGGTCGTCGACCGCATGTCGATCGCGGAATCCCTGACCCCGGAACGTCGCCGGGCGATCGGCCTGTCGCTGCCGCGGACGCTGGCGAAGATCCATGCGGTGGACCTCGAGAGCACCGGGCTGACCGACCTGGCCAGCCACAAGCCGTACGCGCAGCGTCAGCTCAAGCGGTGGTCGGGTCAGTGGGAGAAGTCGAAGACCCGCGAGCTGCCCGCCCTCGACGACCTGACCGGGCGGCTCACCGCCTCGGTGCCGGAACAGCGGGAACTGACCCTCGTGCACGGCGACTTCCACCTGCGCAACGTCATCACCTCCCACGAGACCGGTGCGGTGACCGCCGCCCTGGACTGGGAGTTGTGCACGCTCGGCGACCCGCTCGCCGACGTCGGCAGCCTGCTCGCGTACTGGCCGGAGCCGGGCGAGACCACCGGCGGCGACTTCCCGGCGTCCACCCTCGACGGTTTCCCGGACCGGGTGGAGATCGCCGGGGTGTACCTCGACGAGACCGGACGCGACCCGAAGGCCCTGGCGTTCTGGCACGTCCTCGGCCTGTGGAAGGTGGCGGTCATCGCGGAGGGCGTCATGCGCCGCGCCCGGGACGAACCGCAGAACAAGGCGGCCGCGGGCACCCCGACCGTCGAGCGCATCGACGACCTCGTGGCCAAGGCGTGCGACATCGCCGCCCGGGCCGGAATCTGACCGAAGGACTGAGGACGATGACCACTGACGAACAGGCGATCGCACGCGACCTGAGCGGCCGCATCGCGACCCTCCTGGAACAGAACGACCTGTCGGATCCGGCCCGGTTCCTCGGGGCCCGATTCGACGCAGGCCTCGCGTGGGTCCACTTCCCGCCCGGGCGCGGCGGTCTGGGTTTGCCGCAGAGCTTCCAGGCGCAGGTCGACGCCGAACTCGAGGCCGCAGGGGCGCCCGGTCCGGCGAAGAGCCGCAACGGGATCGGGCTGGGCATGGCCGCGCCGACCATCGCCGCGTTCGGCACCGACGAACAGAAGCAGAAGTACCTTCGGCCGATCTTCACCAGCGAGCACATCTACTGCCAGTTGTTCAGCGAACCGGGGGCGGGGTCCGACCTCGCCGCCGTCGCGACGCGAGCCGTCCGTGGAGGTGACGGCTGGACTGTCAACGGGCAGAAGGTGTGGACGTCGGGCGCGCAGAACGCGCAGAGGGCCATCCTCGTGGCCCGCACGGATCCGTCGGTGCCCAAGCACGCCGGCCTCACCTATTTCCTGTGCGACATGAGCGATCCCGGAATCGACGTCCGGCCGCTGCGGCAGATCACCGGCGAGGCCGAATTCAACGAAGTGTTCCTCACCGACGTCCACATTCCCGATTCCGATCGGCTCGGCGCCGAGGGACAGGGCTGGAAGGTGGCCACCGCGACCCTCAACAACGAGCGGGTCGCGATCGGCGGTTCCGCGGCCGCCCGCGAGAGCGGCATGATCGGACCGGTCGCCCGCGCCTGGCGCGAACAACCGGGACTCCGCGACCCCGCGATGCACGACGAACTGCTCCGGCTGTGGGTCGAAGCGGAAGTCGCCCGGCTGACCGGCGAACGGCTGCGGCAGCAACTCGAGGCTGGGCAGCCCGGCCCCGAGGGATCCGGCCTGAAGCTGGCCTTCGCCCGGCTCGCGCAAACCATCTCGGGTTTCGACATCGAACTCCACGGCGAAGCCGGGCTGCGTTACGACGACTGGACCATGCGCCGCCCGGACAAGGTCGACTTCATCGGCCGCGAACCCGGATACCGGTACCTGCGCGCGAAAGGCAACTCGATCGAGGGCGGCACGTCCGAGATCCTCCGCAACGTCATCGCGGAACGCGTCCTCGGCCTCCCGCCGGAGCACCGCGTCGACAAGGACATCGCCTGGAAGGACCTGCCCCGATGAACACCGCAGATCTGCTGTACTCCGACACGGAAGACGCCCTGCGCGACAGCGTCCGCCGGCTGCTCGCCGACCGCTGCCCGCCCGAACTGGTCGTCGGGGCGTACGACGGGACGCCCGCCGACTTCTCCGGCGTGTGGAAACCCCTCGCCGTCGACCTCGGCCTTGCCGGCCTGCTCGTCCCCGAGGAACTGGGCGGCGCCGGGGCGAGCGCACGGGAGGCCGCGGTGGTCATGGAGGAGATCGGGCGCGCCGTCGCACCCGTCCCATACCTGTCCAGCGCCGTACTCGCGACGGTCGCGTTGCTGAAGGCGGGCGATACCGAGACGGTCGGCGCACTGGCCGACGGCACCACCACCGGTGCGCTCGCGGTCGGGCTCGCGACCGCACCCGGCCGGTTCACCCCGGCCGTGCGCCGGGACGGCAACGCCCTCACCGGGACCGTGACCGGTGTCGCGGGCGCCGCGGAGGCCGACATCCTGGTCGTGCCCGCCCTGGGTCCGGACGGGCTCGAACTGCACACCGTGCCCGCGGGCGCCGCCGGGGTCACCGTCGCCCCCGTGCTCGCGCTCGACATGACCCGGCCGTTGTCCGACGTCGCGTTCGACGCCGCGGTGTCCACCCGCATCGACGACGGCAGCGCCGCGGACGCGGTCCGGGAGGCGCTCGTTCTCGGCGCCGCACTGCTCGCCTCCGAGCAACTCGGGCTCGCGCAGTGGTGCTTCCAGACGACGCTGGCGTACGTCAAGGAGCGAACCCAGTTCGGCCGGGCCGTCGGGTCTTTCCAGGCGATCAAGCACCGCCTCGCCGACCTGTGGCTCGAAGTGACGTCCGCGGCCGCCGCCGCCCGCTACGCCGCCGACACCGCCGCCCGGGGCGACGCCGACGCCGAGGTCGCGGCAACCATCGCGCAGGCGTACTGCAGCGGGGTCGCCGTCCACGCCGCGGAGGAGTGCGTCCAGCTGCACGGCGGGATCGGCATGACCTGGGAATACCCCGCCCACCTGTACCTGAAGAGGGCGAAGAGCGACCAGTTGGCGTTCGGCACCGCCTACCGGCACCGCGCGCACCTTGCCGGCCTGATCGACCTGCCCGCGTAACCCGGCCCCACCACCGACAGTCAGGAAGCAAATCCATGAAGGCATGGCGTGTCCACGAACTCGGCGAGCCGCGCACCGCGCTGCACCTCGAGGAGGTCCCGGACCCCACGGCGGGCCCCGGGCAGGTGCTGGTCCGGGTTCTCGCCGCACCGGCGAACTTCCCCGACGTGTTGCTGTGTCGCGGCCAATACCAGATCAAGCCGCCGCTGCCGTTCACACCCGGAGTCGAGTTGTGCGGCGAGGTGGTTGCGGTCGGGGACGGCGTCACCCGGTTCGCCGTGGGCGACCGGGTGATCGGCAACCCGAACCTGCCCGGCGGCGGATTCGCGGAGATGGCCGTGATGGACGAGGTCAATACGTTCGCGGCCCCGCCCGGGCTCGACGACGCCGAGGCGTCGGCGCTGAGCATCGGCTACCAGACGAGTTGGTTCGCGCTGCACCGGCGCACGCAACTGAAGCCGGGGGAGACGCTGCTCGTCCATGCTGCCGCGGGCGGAGTGGGCAGCGCCGCGGTGCAACTGGGCAAGGCCGCGGGAGCGAAGGTCATCGGCGTCGTCGGTGGCGCCGACAAGGCCGACTACTGCAGGCGGCTGGGCGCGGATCTGGTGATCGACCGGCACACCGAAGACTTCGTCCCGCTGGTCAAGGAATTCACCGGCGGACGCGGAGCGGACGTCGTCTACGACCCGGTCGGCGGCGACGCCTACGCGAAGTCCACCAAGTGCATCGCGTTCGAGGGCCGGATCCTGATCATCGGGTTCGCGGGCGGCACCATCCCGACGCCCGGCCTCAATCACGGCCTGATCAAGAACTACTCCATCATCGGGCTGCACTGGGGCCTGTACAAGCAGTACAACCAGCAGGCGATCGCCGACTGCCACGAGGAGTTGACCCGCCTCGCGGAGTCCGGGGCGATCAAGCCGCTCATCAGCGAGCGGCTCTCGCTCGCGGACGTCGCCGACGGTATCGGCCGGCTCGGGGACGGCAGCACCGTCGGCCGCCTCGTCTTCCAACCCTGAGTCTTCCAACCCTGAAGGGAACGCACATGGATGCAGGTTCGCTGTTCGACGTCGCAGGCAAGACCGTGGTGGTCACCGGAGGTTCGCGGGGTATCGGCCGGATGATCGCGCAGGGATTCGTCCAGGCCGGGGCGACCGTCGTGATTTCCGCCCGCAAAGCGGAGGCGTGCGAGAAGGCCGCGGCCGAACTGTCCGCCCTCGGCCCGGGCACGTGTCACGCACACCCCGCCGACCTGTCCACCGAAGAGGGGATCGCGGGCCTGGTCGCACGGGTCGCCGACCTCTCACCCCGGCTCGACGTGCTCGTGAACAACGCCGGCGCGACGTGGGGTGCACCGATCGACGAGTTCCCCGCCGCCGGATTCGACAAGGTCTTCGACATCAACGTCAAGGGCGTGTTCATGCTCACCCAGGCGCTGCTGCCGAGCCTGCGGGCCGCGGCGACGGACACCGACCCCGCCCGGGTGATCAACGTCGGCTCGATCGACGGGCTCGTCGTGTCGGGCACCGACAACTTCTCGTACGGAGCCAGCAAAGCCGCGGTCCACATGCTCACCCGCAAGCTCGCAGCGACGCTGGCCGCCGAACGGATCACCGTCAATGCCATTGCGCCCGGACCGTTTCCGAGCAAGATGATGGCATTCATCCTGGACGATCCCGAGCAGAAGACGGCGGTCGAGGGGTCGGTGCCACTCGGCCGGGTCGGCACACCGGAAGACGTCGCGGGCACCGCGATCTTCCTCTCCTCACGCGCCGGGGCGTACGTCACCGGCACCGTCGTCCCCGTGGACGGCGGGATGTCGGGCACACGCTGAACAGCAGGTCACACAGTCGGAAACATGGAACGAGCGAGAGGCGGAACGGCGACGATGAGCTGGTACGACGACAGGCCCTGGATGGACCGGTACGACGAGAACACGCGTTCCGTGGGGGAGATCCCCGCCCGGACAGCGCTCGACATGTTCTCGGCCGCGGTCGCGTCCGCCCCGGACGGGCCCGCCGTCCGGTACCTCGGCGGCACCCTGAGCTACCGCGAGGTCGACGAACTCAGCGACGGCGTGGCCGCGTACCTCGCGGAGAACGGGTTCGGGAAGGGTGACCGGCTCGCGATCTATCTGCAGAACGTCCCGCAGTTCGTGCTGGCGTTGATCGGCACGTGGAAGGCCGGCGGGGTCGTCGTCCCGCTGAACCCGATGTACCGGGACGAGCTCGCCCACATCCTCACCGACGCCGGAGTCACCGCGATCGTGTGCAGCGAGAACGCGTGGGCCGATCGGGTGGGGGAGCGCGCGTCCGCCGCCGGTGTGCGGATCGCGCTGACCGCCAGCGAACTCGACATCCAGACGTCGGACGACGCACGGGTGTTCGGGGGAGTGACCCGGGTGCGCGCCGACGGTGTGCCCGACCTGCTCGAGGTTGCCGGGGCACGCGCGTGCGCCGGCCTGCCGGACCCCGGACTGATTCCGGACGACATCGCGCTGGTGTCCTACACATCCGGAACCAGTGGAGTCCCCAAGGGCGCCACCAACACGCACCGGAATCTCACCGTCAACAGTTCCATCCTGCGCCTGTACGAGAGCAAGCCCGCCGGGTCGCCGATCTTCGCGCTCGCCCCGCTGTTCCACATCACCGGCATGGTGTGCCAGTTGCTCACGGCGATCGACCTGGCGTCGCCGTTGATCCTCGCGTACCGGTTCGACGCCGGAGTGGTGCTCGACGCCCTCGAGCGGGAACGGCCGGTGTTCATGGTCGGCCCGTCCACCGCCTACATGGCGCTGATGGCGCACCCGGATTTCTCCGGTGAGCGCTTCGCCTCGCTGGAGGCCGTGATGTCCGGTGGCGCCCCGCTGCCACCCGCCATCGTCGAACGGTTCCGGGAGCTGACCGGTAAGTACATCCGCAACGGGTACGGGCTCACCGAGACCAGCGCGCCGTGCGTCGTCGTCCCGCCGAATCTGGAGGCGCCCGTCGATCCGTCGTCGGGCACGCTGGCGATCGGCCTGCCGCTGCCGTCCGCCGTGATCCGGATCGTCGGGGAGGACGGCGCCGACCTCGACCCCCTCGACGTCGGGGAGATCGCCGTCGACGGACCGATGGTCGTGCCCGCGTACTGGAACAAGCCGGACGCCACGGCGCAGTCGCTGCCTGGCGGCCGGTTGCTCACCGGCGACGTGGGATTCATGGACGCCCAGGGCTGGGTGTACGTCGTCGACCGCAAGAAGGACATGATCAACGCGTCCGGTTTCAAGGTCTGGCCGCGCGAAGTCGAGGACGTCCTCTACCGGCATCCCGCAGTTCGGGAGGCGGCCGTCGTCGGCGAGCCGGACAACTACCGCGGCGAGACCGTCGCCGCGTTCGTCAGCCTCCGCCCCGGGCAGACGGTGGAGACGGACAACCTCGTCGAGTACTGCCGGGAGCGGCTCGCGAGCTACAAGGCACCGCGGCGCGTCGAGATCGTCGACGAACTGCCCAAGACGGCCAGCGGGAAGATCCTCCGACGCGAGATGCGTCGCAGCGCCCCGGCCTGAGCCCGTCACCGTCTCGCACGAACGGGACGCTCGCCCAAGTCAGATCGAACGAGCGTCCCGTTCGTCCGGCAAGAAGACACAGAACTGCCAGCCTCTTCCGCAATGATCTCTCGCTCGGTGCGCGGGGAACTCGTTGGTTCCGGGTCAATGCGCCGATCGTGCTGATTACCATCGCACACGCACGGGAACGGCAGCGCGTCTACCTCGAATCGGCGTGGGACGCTGCGATTACACCGGGTCTCTCGGGGCGAATCAGCGAGACGGAGGGGTTCATCCCTGACGTGTACGTCAACCCGTGGGCAAAGGTCGACGAGGGCTGACCACCCTGACCAACTGGCTTGGCGTCAAAGTCACCGATACCGGACGGACCGGACGGAACCATGCACTGACCACGACCCACCTTTCCGGCGTGTCAGCAGCAGCGCCACTACGGGCGGGCATCATCTCTCATGCTGAGGTGGCGCCCGCTCGACGGGTTAGAACTGATTCCACCACTGGGCGAACATGTTCCATTGAACCGTGCCTGGCCAATAGTCACCGACGTCAAAGAACCCTGGAAGATCGAACACGATGCCAATCACGATTTTCTCCTAGAACTGATTCCACCAATCAACGAACAGGTTCCACAGTTGGACGCTGGTCCAGGTCACGTCAATTCCGTAGTGGAGGTCAGGCAAGTTGCCGATCACAGGAACCACTCATTCCAAAAGGGACGGATCATGGCGAAAAACGGATCCGCAACGTTCCACAGAAACCAATCCAATGCTGGTGTCCAGGGAAACACTACGATCCACCGCCACTGAACAGGGGTGCGATCAGCAAACCGATCGTGCTGAAGAAGTCCCACAACGGACCCCACGGCGTTGTTCCCATTACGACTCCTACCAGGGATAGCCAGTGAAAGGGTTATAGCCGTTCCGCGCTGGCCAGAAGAAGCCGTAACCGGCGGCATGCAGCGGGTGTGCCCACGGTGGTAGCCAGTCCAACTGGGGCGGATACATGTCACCGTTCTTGCCCATACGCCACTCCTGGTCCTCCCCGACCATGCCCCGCGTATCGCTGACCACGCGACGCCCGTTACCTGCTTATCCCCATAAACAAGGCACGCGATGAAGAACCCCCGCGACAGCCGGCGCTACCGCAACCAAGCAACCCGACTCAAACGCACCGTACACATCTGCTGGCTGTGCGGTAACCACATCGACACCACCCTCCCTACACCCCCAAGCGCGGACAGCAGACCACGTCCACCCCATCAACGCAGGCGGAGACGTACACGGGCCACGTCGCCCAGCGCGCCGCAGCTGCAATTCCTCCCGCGGCGACGGCATCCGCAACCTCCAGAGACGCAACCCCCAGCCCAATTCCGGGGACTGGTAACCACACGTCAGACCGGCTCCGTCGATGACGGCATCAGCCGGTCACGCCAAGTAGGTCCGATGCTTCGTTGACGCTCATGAGGCCGCTCATGACGGGTACCAGCCCAGCGCAATGTGGCAACGGCTGCCGTCGAGTTTCGGAATCGAATAGCGCGAGAATCGCACGGAACGTAAAATGCAGGTCAGGAAAATGTCCTGACCTGCATCAACGTGGTGCCCCCGGCAGGATTCGAACCTGCGACCTTTCGCTCCGGAGGCGAACGCTCTATCCCCTGAGCTACGGGGGCGCACCGGAAAACCGGTGTGCCGATTGGGCTGGCCAATGGTAGCGCATAGGTAGGGGGATCGACCAAATCGGTCCCCCTACTTCCTGGACTCGCCCCGGTAGAGGCCCGAACACGCCTAGTGTCGGGAGGACGTGGACGCTCGCGAACTCTCGGGGAGGGGTCGAGAATGGCCGATGTACGGCAGCCGGGATCGCAGGATTCCGACGGGCACTATTCCGATGCCGACCTCGAGTCGGACCTGCGGTGGTGGGCGGCGGCCAACTACCTGACGGTCGCGCAGATCTACCTGCAGGACAACACGCTTCTGCGGGAGCCGCTGCGCCCGGAACACATCAAACCCCGGCTGCTCGGGCATTGGGGAACGAGTCCGGGGCTGTCGATGATCTACGCCCTGCTGAACCGTCTCATCCGCCGCACCGACACCGACTGCCTCTACGTGACCGGTCCCGGTCACGGTGGTCCGGCGCTCGTCGCCGCCACGTACCTGGAGGGGACGTACTCGGAGGTGTATCCGGGCGTGTCCCTCGACGCCGCCGGTATCCACCGGCTCTGCAGGCAGTTCTCGACGCCGGGCGGCATCCCGAGTCACGTCAGTGTGCAGACTCCGGGCAGCATCCACGAGGGCGGCGAACTCGGCTACGCGCTCGCGCACGCCGCCGGGGCGGCGTTCGACCACCCGAATCTGTTGGTGGCGTGCGTGATCGGAGACGGAGAGGCGGAGACGGGACCGCTGTCCGCGTCGTGGAAACTGCCCGCATTCCTCAGCCCGGAACGCGACGGGGCGGTGTTGCCGATCCTGCACGTCAACGGTGCGAAGATCGCCGGGCCCACCGTGTACGGCCGTAGCAGCGACGCCGACGTCGAGGCGTTTCTCGGCGGTCAGGGCTGGGCGCCGGTCGTCGTCTCCGGCGACGACCCGCGGCAGGTCTTCCCCGCGCTGCATCGCGCACTGACCGACGCGCACACCACGATCGCCGACCTCCGGCGGGAGGCGCGGGCGGGCCGTCGCAGCACCGCCAAGTGGCCGGCGATCGTGCTGCGGACCCCCAAGGGCTGGACCGGCCCGCACACCGTCGACGGCGTGCTCGTCGAGGGCACCCACCGGGCGCACCAGGTTCCGCTGTCGGGGGTCCGGACCGACGAGGCGCATCTGCGTCAACTCGAGGAGTGGATGCGGTCGTACGGCCCGGACGAACTGTTCGACTCGTCCGGCGCACTCGTGCCGAACCTCGTGCGGCTGGCGCCGCAGGGCGACAAGCGGATGGGTTCGTCGCCGTACGCGAACGGCGGCCGCCTGCGCGCGGATCTTCCGGTGCCGCCCCTGGAGGAGTACGCGCTCCCGATCGAGAAACCCGGCACCACCCACCACGAGACCACCCGGGTGCTCGGGGAATTGCTCCGCGACCTGTACACGGCCACCACCACGCCCGACGGCGGTGGATACTTCCGGCTGTTCTGCCCGGACGAAACTTCCAGCAACCGGTTGGGCGCCGTCTTCGAGGTGACCGACCGGTGCTGGCAGCTGCCGGTCACCGACTACGACGACGGACTGTCGGCCCGTGGCAGGGTGATGGAGGTGCTCAGCGAGCACCTCTGCGAGGGCTGGCTGGAGGGGTACCTGCTGTCCGGGCGGCACGGGCTGTTCGCCAGCTACGAGGCTTTCGCGATGGTGAGCGTGTCGATGCTGATCCAGCACACCAAGTGGCTGCAGCATGCGGTGGATCTGCCGTGGCGGGCGCCGGTGGCCTCGCTGAACGTCCTGCTCACCAGCACCTGCTGGCGCAACGACCACAACGGGTTCAGCCACCAGGGGCCGGGCATGATCGACGCCGTCGTCCCGCTCGCACCGGACGTGGTCCGGGTGTGGCTTCCACCGGACTCGAACACCCTGCTCTCGATCGCCGACCACTGCCTCCGCAGCACCGATCACGTCAACCTCATCGTGGTCGACAAGCAGCCGCACCTGCAGTACCTGACCCTCGCGGAGGCGCACGCACACTGCGCGGCCGGGGCGTCGGTGTGGGAGTGGGCGGGAACGGAGTCTTCTGCGGGCACCGAACCGGACGTCGTGCTCGCCGCCGCCGGGGACGTCCCGACCCAGGAAATTCTCGCCGCCGCGCAGTTGCTGCGCGAACACACCCCGGAACTGGTCACCCGGGTGGTCAACGTCGTCGACCTGATGGGGCTGCTCACACCCACCGAGCACCCGCACGGATTCGACGCGCGCACGTTCCTCGACCTCTTCACCGCGGACACGCACGTGGTGTTCGCGTTCCACGGGTACTCGCGCGCCGTCCACGAGTTGCTGCACGGACGTCCCGCGCCGGACCGCTTCCACGTCCGCGGTTTCAGCGAACAGGGCACCACGACCACACCGTTCGACATGGTCGTGCTCAACCGGATGAGCCGCTACCACCTCGCGCTCGCCGCGCTACGCCGCACCAGGCGGGAACCGGCCGGTGCCACGGAGTTGGCCGACTTCTGCCTGCGGCAACTCGAACGGCACGGCGAATACGTCGTCGCGCACCTCGAGGACATGCCCGAGGTGCGCGACTGGACGTGGTCGTGACGCCGGACGTCAGTTCATCGGCAGGGGAGCGGCGCCCTTCGCGGTGAGCATGTTCGTCATCACCGTCGCTTCGCTCTGCTGGGTGTCCACCATCGTCTGCGCGAGGCTGCGGACCGCGTCTTCCGACGCGTGCTGGGCCGCGTATTCCATCATCGGGAGCCCGCCCTGGTGGTGCCGCAGCATCAGCTGGAGGTACAGGACGTCGACGGCCGGGCCGGTGGCCTGACGCAACGCGGCCATGTCCTCCGACGACGCCATGCCGGGCATCTTCGACATGGACTCCATGTGCGTGCTGTCGGCGGTCCCGTGGCTGTGACCGTCCGAGTGTTCCGATTCCATCCAGCCCATGTACCCGCCGGACGGCAGACCCGGCTGGTCCCACAGTGCGAGCCAGCCCTGCATCTGTCCGAGCTGGTTCTGCTGCGTGGTGAGGATGTCGTACGCGAGGCTGCGGACCGCCGGGTCGGTGGCATTGGCCAGCGCGATCGCCGACATCTCCACCGCCTGGCTGTGATGCACGCTCATGTCCTGCGCGAATCCGACATCGACGGAACCGGCCTCGGGAACCGGGGTACCGGAGTCCGCGAGCGGAAGCCGGGCGAGGAAGCCGAGCGCGAATCCGAGGGCGATGGCGCCGATCAGTCCGATGACCAGGAGCGCTGTGCGCTGGCTGGGCCGGGACGGGGTTGCTGTCTCGCCCGCGGAGTCGATGTCGGATTCGTGTCCGAGTTCGGCCGAACTATCCATTGCCGCCCTCGGCAGGCGCCTGCTGCAGATCGGAGGGCAGCTGCAGGTCACTCGGGAGCTGCATGCCGCTCGGCAGCTGCGCCCCCGCGCCGCCGGACTCCGACTGGTCGGGACTGATTCCGCCACCGTCCATCGGCACCGCGTCCGCGCCCGGCGTGGACGGGTCGAACGGCGGCGGGTTGTCCGGGTCGAAACCGGAGCCCGGGATGGACGAGCAGCTCGCGCCGACCTCCGGGTAGGTGTTCTTGTTGATCCGCAGCGCGGTGATGAACTGGTCGATGCGCTCGTCGTCGACGCTGTCCACCTTCAACTGGTGGCCCCACGACTGCAGGGAGACGGGGCTGTCGAGGCCCGGGTACGGCGACATCAGCGTGTACGTCTCGCCGTCCACCTTGTCCTTCAGCGTCTCGACCTGGTCGGCGGACAGCTCGTCCGGGTTGTAGGCGATCCACACGGCGCCGTGCTCGAGCGAGTGCACCGCGTTCTCGGTGCGGATCGCGTTCGGGTAGACCGTACCGGTGCACGTCGCCCAGATGGCGTCGTGCGGGCCGCCGAACGGCGGCGACTGGTCGTACGCGACGCGCTGCGTCGGCTGGATGTGGATGCCTGCCGGGTAGTCGACCTTCAGGACGCCGTCGATGTTGACCGACGGGTCGGGGTTCTCGGCGCTCGGCGCGTACTTCGCGGCCTCTTCCTTGGCCTGATACTTGGGAATCAGGTTGATCGCGAGGACCGCCACGAGCGCGAGAACGGCCGCTCCGGCGCCGATCGTCAGCCAGGGGATGTTCCGGGGAGCGGACGCGCCGCCCTTGATTTTCGTGCCGCCGCTCTTCTTCTTGGCGGCCTTGATGGCCTTCGCCGACTTCGCGCCCGAGTTCTTATCGGGACCGCGACTTTCCGAACCGCTTGGCATCGATTGTGATCTTTCGGTGTGTGGGTTACGGGCGCTCGACCCCCGGTGACCGGGAGCTGAGAGCCGGGACTCAGGGCGATCCCACTCTACTTACCCACCCTGAGCGCAACCTGGGAGAGTGGCCGGGCCCACGCTCGCCGGCGGTCGCCGGGACTCGCGGGAAGCCGGATCACCGCTCGGGACGCGTTGGCCATAGGATAGATACCTGTGACTCCAGCTGACCTTGCCGAACTGCTCCGCGGAACCGCCGCGAAAGTGCTCGCCGAACGCGGACTCGACGTGTCCGTGCTTCCCGAAACTCTCACGGTCGAGCGTCCGCGCAATCCCGAGCACGGCGATTACGCCACCAACGTCGCGATGCAGGTGGCCAAGAAGGTCGGTACCAACCCGCGTGAGCTGGCCGGCTGGCTCGCCGACGCGCTGACCGCGGCCGAGGGCATCGACAGCGCCGACATCGCGGGCCCGGGCTTCCTCAACATCCGCCTGGCCGCCGACGCGCAGGGTGCGATCGTCGCGAAGATCCTCGAGGCGGGTACCGCGTTCGGGTCCGGCCACACGCTGGACGGCAAGAAGATCAACCTCGAGTTCGTCTCCGCGAACCCCACCGGCCCCATCCACCTCGGCGGAACCCGCTGGGCCGCCGTGGGCGACGCGCTCGGGCGGATCCTGTCCACCCAGGGCGCGGCGGTCACGCGTGAGTACTACTTCAACGACCACGGCGCCCAGATCGACCGGTTCTCCCGTTCGCTGATCGCGGCCGCCAAGGGCGAACCCGCCCCCGAGGACGGATACGCGGGCGCCTACATCGCCGATATCGCCGCCGACGTGCAGCAACAGCGCCCCGACGTGCTGGACCTGCCCGCGGGGGAGCAGCAGGAGGTCTTCCGCGCCATCGGCGTCGACCTGATGTTCGCGCACATCAAGCGCACGCTGCACGAGTTCGGCGTCGACTTCGACGTCTACTTCCACGAGAACTCGCTGTTCGAGTCCGGCGCGGTGGAGAAGGCCGTCCAGACGCTGAAGGACTCCGGCAACCTCTTCCCGGAGGACGGCGCCTGGTGGCTCAAGAGCACCGACTTCGGCGACGACAAGGACCGGGTGGTCATCAAGAGCGACGGCAACGCGGCGTACATCGCCGGCGACATCGCCTACTTCCAGGACAAGCGCTCCCGCGGCTTCGACCTGTGCATCTACATGCTCGGTGCGGACCACCACGGGTACATCGGCCGGCTGAAGGCGGCCGCGGCCGCCTTCGGTGACGACCCCGACACCGTCGAGGTGCTCATCGGCCAGATGGTGAACCTGGTCCGAGAAGGCGTGGCCGTGAAGATGAGCAAGCGCGCCGGCACCGTCATCACCCTGGACGATCTGGTCGAGGCGATCGGCGTCGACGCGTCGCGGTACGCGATGATCCGGTCGTCGGTGGATTCGAGCATCGACATCGACCTCGAACTGTGGACGAGCACCGGCAACGAGAACCCGGTGTACTACGTGCAGTACGCGCACGCCCGGCTGTCGGCGATCGCCCGCAACGCCGCCGACCTCGGCATCGCCGTCACGGATCCCGACTTCTCACTGCTGGTCTCGGAGCAGGAGGGCGATCTGATCCGCACCCTCGGCGAGTACCCGCGGGTCGTGACCAGCGCCGCGAATCTGCGTGAGCCGCACCGTATCGCGCGGTATCTCGAGGAACTGGCCGGCGCCTACCACCGGTTCTACGGTGCCTGCCGCATCCTGCCCCAGGGCGACGAAGAGGTCGGCCCGCTGCACATCGCGCGACTGGCGCTGTGCGACGCGTCCCGCCAGGTCCTGGCGAACGGACTCGCCCTGCTCGGCGTCAGCGCACCGGAGCAGATGTGAGCGCGCACCCCGCCGGTCCCAAGCACGCGGAGCAAGTGCACGCGCCCGGTCTGCCCGAACGTCCCGCCGACGCCGCCGCATTCGCCGCACTCTCGCCCGAGGTGTGGCCCCGCAACGCCCGCCGCGCCGCGGACGGGGTGGTCAGCATCGCGGGCATCCCGGTCACCGAACTGGCCGAGAAGTACGGCACCCCACTGTTCGTCGTCGACGAGGACGACTTCCGGTCCCGCTGCCGCGACATGGCCCGCGCCTTCGGGCCGACGGCCAAGGTGCACTACGCGTCGAAGGCGTTCCTGTGCGGCGAGATCGCCCGCTGGGTCGCCGACGAGGGACTGTCCCTGGACGTCGCTTCGGGCGGCGAACTCGCGGTCGCACTGCACGCCGGATTCCCGGCGGAGCGAATTGCCATGCACGGCAACAACAAATCGGTCACCGAGCTGACCGCCGCGGTGACGGCCCGGGTCGGGCACATCGTGCTCGACTCCGCCACGGAGATCGACCGCCTCGACAAGGTGGCCGCCGAAGCCGGTGTGGTGCAGGACGTTCTGATCCGCGTGACCGTCGGAGTCGAGGCGCACACCCACGAGTTCATCTCCACCGCCCACGAGGACCAGAAGTTCGGGTTCTCGCTCGCGGGCGGAAAGGCGATCGACGCGGTCCGGCGGGTCTTCGCCGCCGACAACCTGCGACTGGTGGGCCTCCACAGCCACATCGGTTCGCAGATCTTCGACGTCGACGGCTTCGAGTTGGCCGCGCACCGCGTGATCGGCCTCCTGCGGGACGTCGTCGCGGAGTTCGGCGTCGAGAAGACCGCTCAGATCTCGATCATCGACCTCGGCGGCGGCATGGGCATCTCCTACGTTCCCACCGACGACCCGCCGCCGGTCGACCAGCTCGCCGCAAAACTCGGCGACATCGTGCGCCACGAGTCGGCGCTCGCCGGTCTGCCCGAGCCGACGCTGGCCGTCGAACCCGGCCGCGCGATCGCCGGACCCGGCACGGTCACGCTGTACGAGGTCGGCACCATCAAGGACGTCACCGTCGGCAGCAACCTCACCCGCCGGTACGTCAGCGTCGACGGCGGAATGAGCGACAACATCCGCACCGCGCTGTACCAGGCGGAGTACGAGGCCAAACTGGTCTCGCGGGTCAGCGACGCCGCGCCGGTGGTGTCCCGCGTCGTCGGCAAACACTGCGAATCCGGTGACATCGTGATCCGCGACACCTGGATGCCCGAGGACATCGACGCCGGCGACTTGCTCGCCGTCGCGGCCACCGGTGCATACTGCTATTCGATGTCGAGCAGGTACAACCTGCTCGCCCGCCCTGCCGTGGTGGCGGTGCGCGACGGACAGTCGCGCGTGATCCTCCGGAGGGAAACCGTGGAAGACCTGTTGAGCTTGGAGGTACAAGAGTGACGAGCGAATCGGCGCATCGCGCTATCGGTGTGGCCGTCCTCGGTCTCGGAAACGTCGGGAGCGAGGTCGTGCGCATCCTGCGGGAGCACAGCGAAGACCTCGAGGCTCGCGTCGGCGCCCCGCTGGAACTGCGTGGAGTGGCCGTCCGCCGCCCCGGCAAGGACCGCGGAATTCCCGAGGAGTTGCAGACCACCGACGCGGAGGCCCTCGTGGCCCGCGACGACGTCGACCTGGTCGTCGAGGTGATCGGCGGCATGGATCTGCCCCGCAAGCTGATTCTCTCGGCGCTGAACTCCGGCAAGTCCGTCGTCACCGCCAACAAGGCGCTCCTCGCCGATCACACCGGTGAACTGGCCGAGGCCGCGGAACTGCACAACGTCGACCTCTACTTCGAGGCCGCCGTGGCCGGCGCGATCCCCGTGATCCGCCCGCTCATCCAGTCGCTCGCCGGCGACCGGGTGAACAAGGTCGCCGGAATCGTGAACGGGACCACCAACTTCATCCTGTCGGCGATGGACGAGACCGGCGCGGACTACGCCGCGACCCTCGCCGAGGCCGGACGCCTGGGATATGCCGAGGCCGATCCGACCGCCGACGTGGAAGGCTACGACGCCGCGGCCAAGGCCGCCATCCTCGCGTCGATCGCGTTTCACACCCGGGTCACCGCCGCCGACGTGTACCGCGAGGGGATCTCCAAGATCACCGCGGCCGACCTGACGTCGGCCCGCGCCCTCGACTGCACGATCAAGCTGCTGTCCATCTGCGAGCGGATCACCACCCCCGAGGGCAAGGAACGGATCTCCGCTCGGGTCTACCCGGCTCTCGTGCCGCTGGAGCACCCGCTGGCTTCGGTCAACGGTGCGTTCAACGCGGTCGTCGTCGAGGCGGAGAACGCCGGGCGCCTGATGTTCTACGGTCAGGGCGCCGGCGGCGCCCCCACCGCGTCAGCCGTGATGGGCGACCTGGTGATGGCCGCGCGCAACAAGGTGAACGGTGGCCGCGGACCCCGCGAGTCCAAGTACGCCAAGCTGAAGATCGCGCCGATCGGCGACATCCCCACCCGCTACTACGTCAACATGCAGGTAGCGGACAAGGCCGGGGTCCTGTCGGCGGTGGCTGCCGAATTCTCGCAGCACGGCGTCAGCATCTCCACCGTGCGGCAGGAAGGTGCCGGCGACGGCGCCCGCCTCGTCGTCGTGACCCACGTCGCGACGGATTCTGCCCTGTCGGAAACCGTTGAGGCCCTGAGCAAACTCGAATTCGTCACCGCTGTGACCAGCGTGCTGCGACTGGAAGGCACCGAACAATGACCGGCACCCGTAACCCCGTTCACACCCCCTGGCCGGGGCTGATCGAGGCTTACCGCGACCGCCTCGCCATCGGACCGAACTGGAAGACGGTCACCCTGCGCGAGGGCGGCACCCCGCTGCTGCCCGCCGGGCACCTCTCGGAGATCACCGGTTGCGACGTCTACCTGAAGGTCGAGGGGCTCAACCCCACCGGTTCGTTCAAGGACCGCGGCATGACGATGGCCGTCACCGATGCGCTGGCCCGGGGTCAGCAGGCCGTCCTGTGCGCGTCCACGGGTAACACGTCCGCCTCCGCCGCCGCGTACGCCGCCAAGGCGAAGATGACCTGCGCCGTGCTGGTGCCGCAGGGCAAGATCGCGATGGGCAAGCTCGCGCAGGCCGTCATGCACGGTGCGCGGATCATCCAGGTGCAGGGCAATTTCGACGACTGCCTCGAACTGGCCCGCAAGACCACCGCGGAATTCCCCACGATCGGGCTCGTGAACTCGGTCAACCCGGTCCGCATCGAGGGTCAGAAGACCGCGGCGTTCGAGATCTGCGACGCCCTCGGCAAGGCCCCCGACGTGCACGCCCTCCCGGTCGGCAACGCCGGCAACATCACCGCCTACTGGCGCGGGTACTCCGAGTACTACGCGGACGGGCTCACCAGTGTGAAGCCCCGCATGCTCGGCGTGCAGGCCGCGGGCGCGGCGCCGCTCGTCCACGGTGCGCCGGTGAAGGACCCGGAGACCATCGCGACCGCGATCCGCATCGGCTCCCCGGCCTCCTGGAACGGCGCGGTCACCGCCAAGGAAGAGTCGCACGGCGCCTTCCGGGCCGCCACCGACGACGAGATCCTCGAGGCGTACCGGCTGATCGCCCGGACCGAAGGGGTCTTCGTCGAACCGGCCTCCGCCGCGAGCGTCGCGGGCCTGCTCGCCGCCCGCAAGGAGGGCTGGCTGGACTCCGGGCTGACCGTCGTCTGCACGGTCACCGGCAACGGCCTCAAGGACCCCGACACGGCGCTGGCGGGTATGCCTGAGGTCCAACCGATCCCGGTCGACCCTGTCGCTGTCGCCTCGGCCCTCGAGCTGGCGTAGTGGGGGCGCCCACGCCCACCACGCCGCAGGACCAGACCGCCGCCATGACACAGACCCTTCCCGCGGGCCTCACCGTGACCGCCCGCGTTCCTGCGTCGAGCGCCAACCTCGGCCCGGGTTTCGACACGCTGGGCATCGCGCTCGGACTGTACGACGAGATCACCGTGACGACCACGGCTTCGGGGCTGAACATCCGGGTCGAGGGTGAGGGTGCCGACGACGTGCCGTGGGGTCCGTCCCATCTGGTGGTCCGGGCGATCGAACGCGGCCTGGAATCGGCGGGTGTATGGGCCGACGGCCTGGATGTGGTGTGCCGCAACGTGATACCCCATTCGCGGGGTCTGGGATCCTCCGCCTCCGCCGTCGTCGGGGGACTGGCGGCCGCCAACGGCCTGGCGATCAAGCTCGACCCCGAACTCGGGCTGTCGCCCGATCAGCTCGTCCAGCTGTCGTCCGAATTCGAAGGGCACCCCGACAACGCGTCGGCGAGCGTGCTCGGCGGCGCCGTCGTGTCGTGGAGCTGCGCGGGTGAGCAGGCCGACGGAGCCCCCGCGGCCACCGACATCTACTCGGCCGTCGCGCTGAAGGTGCACCCCGCGATCCGGGTCGTCGCACTGGTTCCGGGGGAGCGTTCGTCGACGGCCCACACGCGGGGTCTGTTGCCGGAGACGGTTCCCCACCGGGACGCCGCGTTCAATGTCAGTCGTGGGGCCCTCGCTGTGGTGGCGCTCACAGAGCGTCCCGACCTTCTCATGGCGGCCACCGAGGACCGGCTGCATCAGACGCAGCGCGCTCCGGCCCTTCCGCTGACGACGCGCTGGATCGCCGTCCTCCGCAAGGCGGGTATCGCCGCCACCGTCTCGGGAGCCGGACCGACCGTCCTCGCATTGACCACGGACCCTTTCCCCGTGGAACTTCGAGCACAGGCCGAGGCCGAGGGGTTGCAGGTTCTCGAACTGGACGTAGCCGACGGCGTCCGGACCAGCTGACACGCCGTAGGGGCGTCTCCTTGCCCCTACGGGCGTTCACAGCTATCCTGGGCAATGTCCGTACATCGTGCGCATCAGACGCCGGTGCTTCACCAGGGCAATTACTCCAGGTCAATCGGGGTTGACGGCTCCTGGCACGATCCTCCGCACTATCTGTCGTGTAGGGATTGCGAGTACGCGCCTGTTTCAAGGGTGATGTGATGGCGGGCAAGCCGGCAGTTCTTCACATGCAACTACGTACGGCACATCCGAATTCGGTATTCGAAACCGAATTACGGGACGAACCCTCGACTCTGCGCAGCGCGAGTGAGGGAAGGAAAGGACCTCCGTGACCGATACGGACCTCATCGCCGCTCCTGTGCGCGCCTCCTCGGTGGATACCGTTGGCGCGCAGGCAGGCGACTCTTCACAGGCGTCATCAGTGACGGCCTCCACAAAGCGCGCCGACGCGCGCCGAGGTGCCGGGCTGTCCGGAATGGTGCTCACCGAGCTCCGCTCTCTCGCAGGTGAGCTGGGCATCAAGGGCATTTCGGGGATGCGCAAGGGCGACCTGATCGCCGCGATCAAGGAGCGTCAGGGCGGCTCTGCAGCCCCGGCCGCTGCCGCGACCGAAACCGCTCCCCGGACCCGGGCGACGCGCGCAAAGCGCGAACAGTCCGCTCAGACCGAACTCGAAGTGATTCCGCAGGCGGAGCCCGTCGAGAAGGCCGCCGAGCCCAAGACGGCCGAACCTGCGACGGCCGACGGCGCAGCCGGCGACACCGACACCGCCGAAGGCGGACGTCGTGGCCGCCAGCGCCGCGGATCCGCGCGTCGGGCAGGCGCTCCCGAGCAGGGTGACCAGGGCGGCAACGCTCAGGACACCGCCTCGGCGACTGCCACCGACACGCAGCAGGCCGAGCGCAAGCAGGCCGAAGACCGGCAGGATACCGCCGAGAAGCCCGCCAAGCAGGACGGCTCCGGCGAGCAGGGCGGCGACCGCAACCGGCGTGAGCGCGGCGGCGACCGCGGCGACACCCGTGGTGATCGCGGCGAGACCCGCGGTGACCGGGGCGAACGCGGCGACCGTGGCGATCGCGACAACCGCGGCGACCGCAGCCAGGGCGGCAACGGCCCGCGCACCAACGACAACCGCCCCGGCGACGACGAGGAAGGCGGTCGCGGACGCCGCGGACGTCGATTCCGCGAACGTCGTCGTGGACGCGACCGCGGCGAAGGCGGCGGCGGCGACGTCCGCGAGACCGAGATCCGCGAGGACGACGTCCTGCAGCCGGTCGCGGGCATCCTGGACGTCCTCGACAACTACGCGTTCGTGCGGACCTCCGGCTACCTGGCCGGTCCGAACGACGTCTACGTGTCGATGAACCTGATCCGCAAGAACGGTCTCCGTCGTGGTGACGCCATCACCGGCGCCGTCCGGGTGGGACGCGAGGGCGATCAGGCCAACCAGCGGCAGAAGTTCAACCCGCTGGTTCGCATCGACACCGTCAACGGCGGCGACATCGAGGCGGCCAAGAAGCGCCCCGAGTTCGGCAAGCTCACGCCGCTGTACCCGAATCAGCGGCTGCGGCTGGAGACCACGCCGAACATCCTGACGACGCGTGTCATCGACCTGGTGATGCCGATCGGCAAGGGACAGCGTGCGCTGATCGTGAGCCCGCCGAAGGCCGGTAAGACCAGCGTTCTGCAGGCCATCGCGAACGCCATCGCGACCAACAACCCCGAGTGCTACCTCATGGTGGTGCTGGTCGACGAGCGTCCCGAAGAGGTCACCGACATGCAGCGTTCGGTGAAGGGCGAGGTCATCTCCTCGACCTTCGACCGCCCGCCGGGAGACCACACCTCGGTCGCCGAGCTCGCCATCGAGCGTGCGAAGCGCCTGGTGGAGGCGGGTAAGGACGTCGTCGTCCTCCTCGACTCGATCACCCGTCTCGGCCGTGCGTACAACAACTCGTCGCCGGCGTCGGGACGCATCCTCTCCGGTGGTGTCGACTCGACCGCGCTGTACCCGCCGAAGCGTTTCCTCGGTGCTGCGCGCAACATCGAGAACGGCGGTTCGCTCACGATCATCGCGACGGCCATGGTCGAGACCGGTTCCACCGGCGACACCGTGATCTTCGAGGAGTTCAAGGGCACCGGTAACGCCGAGCTGAAGCTCGACCGCAAGATCGCGGAACGTCGCGTGTTCCCGGCCGTGGACGTGAACCCCTCGGGCACACGTAAGGACGAGCTGCTGCTCAGCCCGGACGAGGCGGCGGTGCTGCACAAGCTCCGGCGCGTGCTGTCCGGACTCGATTCGCACCAGGCCATCGATCTGCTGATCGACCGGCTCAAGAAGAGCAAGAGCAACCTCGAATTCCTCATGCAGGTGTCGAAGACTGCTCCGGGCGCGATCGACGACTGATCATCGACCCGACGCGGGACCCGGCGACTTTCGGTCGCCGGGTCCCGCTGTTTTCCCCTCCGGAATCACCGTGGAACAAAACGCGGACCACCCGCGTTGACCACACCGCAAGCAGAAATTGCCGATTGGGATCGCGAACCTGCGATCTGGCATACTGAGCGGCTGAGTCCGGTTCCGGTTCACGTCTTCGAACGGCGAAGGCGACCCGGCGACCATTGAAAGGGACACCATGAAGTCAGGCATTCACCCCAATTACGTGGCCACCACCGTGGTCTGTGGTTGCGGCAACACCTTCGAGACCCACAGCACCAAGGAGACCGGGCGTATCAACGTCGAGGTCTGCTCGCAGTGCCACCCGTTCTACACCGGCAAGCAGAAGATCCTCGACACCGGTGGACGTGTCGCGCGCTTCGAGGCTCGCTACGGCAAGCGTGCCGGCAAGGGCGCAGCCAAGGAATCTGCAGAGTCCTAGCTGTTCCGCCGACGCCCGTCCTGCGATAATTGCAGGCCGGGCGTCGGCTTTTTTGTGCCTACTTCCCGAACGAACGCAGAGCGGAGCGAATCATGGCAGGGACCACCCAGCCTTCGGCCATCGACGACATCCTGGCCGAACATGCCGGCCTGGAGCAGCAGTTGGCGGACCCGGCCCTGCACAACGACGCTTCCGCCGCCCGCAAGGCGGGCAAGCGATTCGCCGAGCTCGCGCCGATCATGGCGACGTACGGCAGGCTCAAGTCGGCGCAGGACGATCTGGACGCGGCGCGCGAACTCGCCGCCGACGACTCCAGCTTCGCGGCCGAGGTGCCCGCACTCGAGGAGCAGGTCCTCGAACTGGACAAGGCCCTCACCGATCTGCTGGCCCCCCGCGACCCGCACGACGGTGACGACGTGGTGCTCGAGGTGAAGTCGGGGGAGGGCGGCGAGGAATCCGCGCTGTTCGCCTCCGACCTGGCCCGCATGTACGTCCGGTACGCCGAGCGTCACGGTTGGCGCGTCGAGATCCTCGACGCGACCGTCTCCGACCTCGGTGGATACAAGGACGCGACGCTGTCGATCAAGTCGAAGGGCGATGTGCGTGACGGGGTCTGGGCGCGGCTGAAGTTCGAGGGCGGCGTCCACCGCGTGCAGCGCGTGCCGGTGACGGAATCGCAGGGCCGCGTCCACACGTCCGCCGCCGGTGTCCTCATCTACCCGGAACCGGAAGAGGTGGAGGAGGTGCAGATCGACGAAACCGATCTGCGCATCGACGTCTACCGCTCCTCGGGCAAGGGCGGTCAGGGTGTCAACACCACCGACTCCGCGGTCCGGATCACGCACCTGCCTACGGGCATCGTCGTGACCTGTCAGAACGAACGCTCGCAGTTGCAGAACAAGGCCCGCGCCATGCAGGTGCTCGCCGCCCGGCTGCAGGCCGCGGCGGAGGAGGCCGCGGACGCGGAGGCGTCGGCGGGCAGGCAGAGCCAGGTGCGCACCGTCGACCGTTCGGAGCGGATCCGCACGTACAACTTCCCGGAGAACCGCATCACCGATCACCGGATCGGGTTCAAGTCCCACAACCTGGATGCGGTCCTGGACGGCGAACTCGACGCCCTGCTCGACGCGCTCGGCAAGTCGGACCGGGAGGCGAGGCTCGCCGCGGAGTAACCGCGAAGCCGGGACCGCGCCACCGGACGGTGGGCCGCGTGGCAGTCTGTACCTGTGAGTCGCCTTCCTCTTCGCCTGGCCCTGATCGACGCAACCGCGCAACTCGACGAGGCCGGGGTGCGTAGCTCCCGTGCGGACGCCGAACTGCTCGCCGCACACCTGCTGGGGGTGGAGCGGACCCGGCTCGGGCTCGTCCCGCTCGTCGACGAGTCGGTGATCGACGCCTACAAGAAGATGGTCGACCAGAGGGCCAAGCGGATTCCGTTGCAGTACATCCTCGGTACGGCCGCCATGGGAGACATCGACATCGAGGTCGGCCCCGGCGTTTTCGTGCCTCGCCCGGAGACGGAACTGCTGCTCGGGTGGGCGCTCGCGTTCCTCGGGAGCTGCGATCAGCATCCGCCGGTGGTCCTCGACCTGTGCACCGGGTCGGGCGCGCTCGCGCTGGCGATCGCCAACGCCCGGCCCGACGCCGTGGTGCACGCCGTCGAATTGGAACCGCATGCTCTTGCGTGGGCCCGGCGCAACGCCGACGCCCGCGAACAGGCAGGTGACGCGCCGATTCGTCTGTATCAGGGCGACGTGACCGACCGGACGTTGCTTGCCGGGCTCGAGGGCGGGGTCGACCTGATCGTCGCGAATCCGCCGTACATCCCGGAGGGTGTCGAACTCGAACCCGAGGTGGCCGATCACGATCCGCACAGCGCGCTGTTCGCCGGACCGGACGGTCTGTCCGTCATCAAGCCGATGATCTCGAACGTCGCGCGCTGGCTGCGGATCGGGGGAGCGGTCGGCATCGAGCACGACGACTCGAACGGCTCCGACGTGGCGGCACTGTTCGCGTCCCGCCGGGTGTTCGGCGAGGTCGCGGAGCACCCGGACCTGGCGGGGAAGCCGCGCTTCGTCGTGGCCCGGCGCGTCGCAACGGATATCGAGGCGCAGCGTGCAGGGGCCGACGCCGAGGGTGAAAGAATGAACCGGTGAGTACTGTTTACGACTGTGGCCTTCCCGATTCACGCTCCGCCGGACTGAGTGCGGCCAAGAATGCGCTGAAGGCCGGGCGTCTCGTCGTGCTCCCCACGGACACGCTGTACGGAATCGGCGCGGACGCCTTCGACGGCGAGGCCGTCGCAGCCCTCCTGCAGGCCAAGGGTCGCGGTCGCGACATGCCGGTGCCCGTGCTCGTCGGCTCGTGGAACACGATCGACGGCCTGGTGTACAGCGTGCGCCCGCAGGCGCGCGACCTCATCCGGGCGTTCTGGCCCGGCGGGCTGAGTCTGGTTGTGGAACAAGCACCTTCGCTGGCGTGGGATCTCGGCGACACCCGGGGCACGGTCATGCTGCGCATGCCGCTGCACCCGGTCGCACTCGAGTTGCTGCGTGAGGTCGGACCGCTCGCGGTGTCGAGTGCCAACGTCTCCGGGCGCCCGCCCGCCACGACCGTCGAGGAAGCCCGCGAGCAACTCGGCGGATCGGCGAGCGTGTACCTCGACGGCGGCCGGGCGGAACAGGGGCAGGCATCGACCATCGTCGACCTCACCGGCGCCACCCCGCGGATCCTGCGTGAAGGCGCGGTGCCCACCGGCGATGTCGCCGACGTGCTCGGAGTGACGGCGGAGAGTCTGTCCGCCCAGTGAGTGCTGCCGAATCGGCCGGCACGGTGCTGGCCCAAGCAGGTGGCGGCGCGGGTGTCCCGCTGCGTGAACTCCTGCTCGTCCTCTTCACGGCCGCGGTGGTGACCTACCTCGCGACCGGGGCCGTGCGGCTGTTCGCACTGCGGTTCGGCGCAGTGGCGGTGCCGCGGGACCGGGACGTCCACGTCACGCCGACGCCCCGCCTCGGCGGGGTCGGGATGTATCTCGGCATGCTCGTCGCGTTGTTGTTCGCGCAACAGCTACCCGCGCTCACCAGGGGATTCGAGTTCACTTCCGACATTCCCGCGGCCGTGGTGTCGGGGTTCGTGATCGTGCTGGTCGGGGTGGTCGACGACCGCTGGGGCCTGGACGCGCTCACCAAGTTCGTCGGCCAGGTCACCGCGGCCGGGATCCTCGTCGTGATGGGCGTGAGCTGGTTCATCGTCTACATGCCGTTCGGGGACGGCAGCACGGTCATCCTCGACCAGTTGCAGGCCGGTCTCGTCACCGTGGGCGTCGCGGTGGTGATGGTGAACGCCATGAACTTCGTCGACGGACTCGACGGACTCGCAGCGGGCCTCGGCCTGATCTCCTCGCTCGCGATCTGCGTGTTCTCGGTGGGACTTCTGCACGATCAGGGCGGCGACGTCAGCGCTTATCCACCCGCACTGATCGCCGCCGCGCTGGCAGGTGCGTGTCTCGGTTTCCTTCCGCACAACTTCCAGCCCGCCAAGATCTTCATGGGCGACTCCGGTTCCATGCTGATCGGGCTGATGCTCGCGGCCATCTCCACCAGCGCGTCCGGTCGCATCCCGTTGACCGCGTACGGCACCCGTGACCTGCTCGGTCTGCTCTCGCCGCTGCTGCTGGTCGGCGCGGTCATGTTCATTCCGATCCTCGACCTGTTGCTGGCCATCGTCCGGCGCACCCGCGCCGGAGTCAGCCCGTTCAGCCCCGACAAGATGCACCTCCACCACCGGCTCCTGCAGATCGGGCACTCGCACCGCCGCGTCGTGCTGCTCATCTACTTGTGGGTCGGTGTGCTGGCGTTCGGCGCGGTCGGTTCGGCCCTGTTCGACCGTCGCGTCGTCGTGCTCCTGGTGGCGGGCGGCCTCGTCTTTGCGCTGGTCGTCACCGCTGTCCCGTCGATTCGGGGACAGCAGCACGACCGTCGGGGCTGACGGGAGGGTTGCCGCGGACCGGTGAGGATCCACTACCCTTGGCGACCGTGACGTTCACCCCTGCCTCTGCCCCTGATCACACCGCGTCGTTGCGGGCTGCCGTCCGCTACGGAGTTCTCGGTCTGATCGTGCTGGCAGTGGTCGGTTCGATCATCGCTTTTCTCGTCGCGGGCAAGCCCGGCCTGTACGGGGCACTTCTCGGTGCGGCCGTCGGGGGAGGGTTCATCCTGTGCACCGCACTCGGTGTGCTGTTCACCGCGAAGCTTCCGGCCCTGACGGCGGGAGCGGTACTGCTCGGTACGTGGTTGCTGAAGATGATCCTCGCGATCACGGTCCTCGCGATCCTCAAACCGCTCGACTTCTACGACAAAACGGCATTGGTGCTGGTCATGGTGCTTTCGCTGGTCATCGTGCTGGGGGCGGAAACGTTCGGAGTGCTCGGGACCAAGGCGCCGTACGTCGAACCCACGCCGTCGGACGACGCAGGATCGTCCGATTCGGACGATAAGTAGTACTACGAGATGTAGTAAAATTGAATCGACCCCGACCCCGTCTACACAACGTCGTAGATGACTTGCTAAGGTCTGGGTCAAGCGAGAGCAATGAGAGTGCGAGTCAGTTACTCGCCGGTATTGCATGCTTGTAGGTGGCCGCACATCCAGGGCCGCCGAGTCGACGAGAGTCGCCGACACCGACAGACGCTGGACTCGAACAGTCCTCAGCAGCTGACGAATACGCGAGTCGAGCTTGTCGACTTGTTTGATCGTCAATGTCCGATCGAACCGCAGTCAACGAAGGCTGCGGACCGACTACGGGAGAGAACGCTGAGCGTCATCAACGTGGCCGCGGAAGAATTCCACGCGCCTTCCCTGAACGACTTCTTCCCGCCCGCGGTCCTGTTCGAAGGGACTCCGTTCGAACTCGACCGCCTGATGCTGGTTCGCATCCTGCTGTCCGCGCTGATGATGCTCTTCTTCGTCATCGCGATGCGCAGCCCGAAGATCATTCCTCGCGGTGTCCAGAACATCGGTGAGATCGCGCTCGACTTCGTCCGGATCAACATCGCGGAAGAGATTCTCGGCAAGGAGCAGGGCAAGCGCTTCCTGCCGGTCATCACGACCATCTTCTTCCTGGTGCTCGCCAGCAACCTCGGCAGCATCATCCCCTTCATCAACATCTCGCCGAACGCGCGAATCGGCATGCCGCTCGTGCTCGCTGCCCTGGCGTACATCGTGTTCAACTACGTCGGCATCAAGAAGTACGGCTTCTTCAAGTACGTGAAGAGCAGCATCGTGGTTCCGGGTGTGCCGCTTCCGCTGCACTTCCTGCTCGTGCCGATCGAGTTCATCTCGACGTTCGTCCTCCGGCCGTTCACGCTCATGGTTCGTCTCATGGCCAACATGCTGGCCGGCCACATCCTGTTGGTGCTGTTCTTCAGCGCCACTCAGTACTTCTTCTTCGTCTCCGGTGGGTTCCAGGCCGTGTTCGGTGTGGCCTCGCTTGCCGCCGGCATTGCATTCACCTTCTTCGAACTGCTGGTGATCTTCCTGCAGGCCTACGTCTTCGCGCTGCTCACGTCGGTGTACATCGACCTGGCACTGCACGCGGATTCGCACTGAGCACCACCAAGCTTCACGACCAGCTACACCAAGAACTGAGCCTCGCCGAACACGGTGGAGGTCAACAGAAAGGGAACGAAACACCATGAGCCTCGCGTACCTGGCACAGGAAGCGGTCGAGACCACCACCACGGCGAAGGGCTTCGGAGCCATCGGCTACGGCCTCGCCGCGATCGGCCCCGGCATCGGCGTGGGTATCGTCGTCGGTAAGGCAATCGAGGGCATGGTTCGCCAGCCCGAGATGGCCGGACAGGTTCGTACCACGATGTTCCTCGGTATCGCCTTCACCGAAGCCCTCGCGCTGATCGGCCTCGTCGCCGGCTTCATTTTCTAAGACCGTCATGGCAGCCAACATCGCATTGCTCGCGGCAGAGGAAGAGAGCCACAACCCTCTCCTCCCCGCGACGTATGACATCGTTTGGTCGATCGTCTGCCTGGTCATCGTTGGTTTCGTCTTCTGGAAGTACGTCCTTCCGATGTTCCAGAAGGTCCTTGCCGAGCGAACCGAGCAGATCGACGGCGGCATCAAGCGGGCCGAAGAGGCCCAGGCCGAAGCGAAGGCGGCGCTCGAGCAGTACCGCGCCCAGCTGGCCGAAGCTCGCACCGAGGCTGCGCAGATCCGTGAGGACGCGCGCACCCAGGGGCAGCAGATCATCGCCGAAATGAAGGCACAGGCTCAGGAAGAAAGCGACCGCATCGTGGCCGCCGGCAACAACCAGTTGGTTGCCCAGCGTCAGCAGATCGTTGCCGAACTGCGCGGCGATCTCGGCCGCACCGCCGTCGACCTCGCTGAGAAGCTCATCGGTGAGTCCCTCGCCGACGACGTGAAGCGGGCAGGCACGGTCGATCGATTCCTGAACGAGCTCGACTCCATCGGCGCAAATTCCGCAGCAGGGAAGTGAGCACCATGTACGCAGCGAGCCGTGAGGCCTTGACGCAGACCCGTGCTGCGTTGTCTTCGGCCTTGGGATCCGTCTCTGCCGGAGCAGCCACAGCGGCCGCGGCCCAGATCGGGGCCGAGCTGTTCTCGGTCGTCGAGATCCTGGACGAGCAGCGCACTCTCCGGAGCGCGCTGTCGGACACCTCGACGACCGGGAGCGTTCGCGAAGGTCTGGCCGAGCGGGTGTTCGGCGGCAAGGTCTCGGCCGAGACCCTCGCCGTCCTGAAGGCGGCGGTGGGCCAGGACTGGTCCGCCACCTCCGACCTGCTCAACTCGCTGGTGCTCCTCGGTCGGGAATCGCTGCTGAAGGCAGCGGCCGATCAGGGACAGCTCGACGCCGTCGAGGACGAGCTCTTCCGTCTCGGCCGCATCGTTGCCGGTGACCCGAAGCTCGAGCAGTCACTGTCCGACCGTTCCGTACCGGCGAAGGGCAAGCGTGACCTGCTCTCCAAGCTGCTGTACGGCAAGGTCACCGCGGTCTCCGAGGCATTGGCGACCCAGGCAGTGGGCCGGTTGAAGAACTCCGCACCCGCGGACGCCTTCGACACACTGTCGAATCTGGCAGCAGCACAGCGGAAGGCCGTTGTCGCCAAGGTGCGCAGCGCTGCTCCGCTGTCCAGTGAGCAGTCGGATCGGCTGACCGCCACCCTCACCCGTACCTACGGGAAGCCGGTGACGGTTCACGTGGAGGTCGATCCTGAACTCCTCAGCGGCTTGGTCGTCCGGGTGGGCGACGAGGTGATCGACGGCAGCGGAGCGGGACGTCTCGCAGCGTTGCGGAAGTCCCTCAAGTAGTCCGCAACCGAACCCCATACCCCAGATCTTTTCGAAGACCAGACACCGAGAGCAGGAAAAACATGGCGGAGCTGACGATCTCCTCCGACGAGATCCGTAGCGCGATCGAGAACTACACCGCGAGCTACTCCCCGGAGGCCTCCCGCGAAGAGGTCGGCGTCGTGACCGACACCAGCGACGGCATCGCGCACGTCAGTGGCCTGCCTTCGGCGATGGCCAACGAACTGCTGGAGTTCCCCGGCGGAATTCTGGGCGTCGCGCTCAACCTGGATGCCACCGAGATCGGTGCCGTCATCCTGGGCGATTACGAGAACATCCAGGAAGGCCAGGAAGTCAAGCGGACCGGCGACGTGCTGTCGGTACCCGTCGGCGACGCCTTCCTCGGCCGCGTCATCAACCCGCTCGGCCAGCCGATCGACGGCCTGGGCGAGATCGCGAGCGACGAGACCCGCGCCCTCGAGCTGCAGGCTGCCTCGGTGCTCGAGCGTCAGCCCGTCGAGGAGCCGCTGCAGACCGGCATCAAGGCCATCGACGCGATGACCCCGATCGGTCGCGGACAGCGTCAGCTCGTCATCGGCGACCGCAAGACGGGCAAGACCGCCGTCTGCATCGACGCGATCCTGAACCAGAAGGCCAACTGGGAGACCGGCGACGAGAAGCAGCAGGTTCGCTGCATCTACGTCGCGATCGGCCAGAAGGGCTCCACCATCGCGGGCGTCAAGGCTGCCCTCGAGGAGCAGGGCGCGATGGAGTACACCACCATCGTCGCGGCCCCGGCCTCCGACTCCGCCGGTTTCAAGTGGCTCGCGCCCTACACCGGCTCCGCCATCGGTCAGCACTGGATGTACCAGGGCAAGCACGTCCTGGTCGTGTTCGACGACCTGACCAAGCAGGCCGAGGCGTACCGCGCCATCTCGCTGCTGCTGCGTCGCCCGCCGGGACGTGAGGCATACCCCGGTGACGTCTTCTACCTGCACTCCCGCCTGCTGGAGCGTTCGGCCAAGCTGTCCGACGCCCTGGGTGGCGGTTCGCTGACCGCGCTGCCGATCATCGAGACCAAGGCCAACGACGTCTCGGCCTACATCCCGACCAACGTCATCTCCATCACCGACGGTCAGGTGTTCCTCGAGTCGGACCTGTTCAACAAGGGTGTCCGTCCCGCCATCAACGTCGGCATCTCGGTGTCCCGTGTCGGTGGCGCCGCGCAGACCAAGGGCATGAAGAAGGTTTCCGGCTCGCTGCGTCTGGAGCTGGCCCAGTTCCGTGAGCTCGAGGCGTTCTCCGCCTTCGCCTCCGACCTGGACGCCGCCTCGAAGGCACAGCTCGAGCGTGGTGCCCGCCTGGTGGAGCTGCTCAAGCAGGATCAGTACAGCCCGATCCCCGTCGAGGACCAGATCGTGTCGATCTACCTCGCCGGTGAGGGTGTCTTCGACAGCGTGCCCGTCGGCGACGTCCGTCGCTTCGAGGCCGAACTGCTCGACGAGCTGCACCGCACCGCCTCCGGCGTGTACGAGAGCATCAAGGGCGGCAAGGCCCTCGACGCCGACAACGCCAAGGCGCTGGTCGAGGCGACCGACAAGTTCAAGGAAACCTTCCTCGCGTCCGACGGAAGCCGGGTCGTGAACGAGGCCGAGGCTGAAGCTCTGGACGCCGGCGAGGTCGGCCACGAGCAGATCAACGTCAAGCGCACCACCGTCAGCAAGTGAGCGGCCTGCCCATGATGCTGCGAAACATGAAGGGAGAGTGATCGATCGATGGCAAGCATTCTCGAACTGAGGTCTCGCATCAAGTCGGTCAACTCGACCAAGAAGATCACCAAGGCCCAGGAACTGATCGCGACCTCGCGGATCACGAAGGCACAGTCGCGCGTCGCCGCGGCCAAGCCGTACGCCGAGGAGATCACGAAGGTTCTCTCGGAGCTGGCGAGCGCGTCCGCTTCGCTGGACCACCCGCTGCTCAACGAGCGCACCGATCCCAAGCGTGCCGCGGTCCTGGTCGTCACCAGCGACCGCGGTATGTGCGGCGGATACAACTCCAACGTCCTCAAGGAGGCCGAGGAGCTGTTCCAGCTGCTGCGGAGCGAGGGCAAGGATCCGGTCATCTACGTGCTCGGATCCAAGGGTCTGGGCTACTACACGTTCCGTGACCGCGATCTGGGGGGTGCGTGGACCGGATTCTCCCAGGATCCGGGCTACTCCGACGCTGCCAAGGCGAGCCGGCACCTGGTCGACCTGTTCATGGCCGGATCCGGCTCCGAGGTTCCCGCGCCCAACGGCGAGGGCACCATCGAAGGCGTCGACGAGCTGCACATCGTCTACACCCGTTTCGTGTCGATGCTGACCCAGTCTCCCGAGGTTCGCCGGATGGCTCCCCTCGAGGTGATGGTCTCCGAGGAGCACGTCGAACTCGGCGAAGACATGCTGACGAACGGTCACGGGTCCAGCAACTCGGAACCGGTCGCCGGATACAACTTCGAGCCGGAACCCGACAAGCTGCTCGGTGCCCTGCTGCCGAAGTACATCAGCACCCGCATCTACTCCTCGCTGCTGGATGCTGCGGCGTCGGAGTCGGCTGCCCGTCGTACCGCCATGAAGGCCGCGACGGACAACGCAAACGAACTGGTGAACACGTTGAGCCGTCAGGCAAACCAGGCTCGCCAGGCCCAGATCACCCAGGAAATCAGCGAGATCGTCGGCGGCGCGAATGCGCTCGCCTCGAGCGCAGGAAGTGACTAAGCAATGACCGCAGCAGTAACCGAAAACAACGGGGCAGGCTCGGGTTCGTCCGTCGCCGGCCGCGTCGTGCGGGTCATCGGTCCCGTCGTGGACGTTGAATTCCCGCGTGGCGCCATTCCTGAACTGTTCAACGCCCTGCACGCCGAGATCACGCTCCCCTCGGTCGCCAAGACGCTGACCCTCGAGGTCGCACAGCACCTCGGCGACAACCTGGTGCGCACCGTCTCGATGCAGCCCACCGACGGTCTGATCCGCGGCACCTCGGTGTCCGACACGGGCAAGCCGATCTCGGTTCCCGTCGGTGACGTCGTCAAGGGCCACGTCTTCAACGCGCTGGGCGACTGCCTCGACGCTCCCGGTACGGGTCGCGACGGCGAGCAGTGGGGCATCCACCGCAAGCCACCGGCCTTCGACCAGCTCGAGGGCAAGACCGAGATCCTCGAGACCGGTATCAAGGTCATCGACCTCCTCACCCCGTACGTCAAGGGTGGAAAGATCGGTCTGTTCGGTGGTGCCGGTGTCGGCAAGACCGTTCTGATCCAGGAAATGATCACCCGTATCGCCCGCGAGTTCTCCGGAACCTCGGTGTTCGCAGGCGTCGGTGAGCGCACCCGTGAGGGCACCGACCTTCACCTCGAGATGGAAGAGATGGGCGTCCTCCAGGACACCGCCCTTGTCTTCGGCCAGATGGATGAGCCGCCGGGAACGCGTATGCGCGTCGCCCTGTCCGCTCTGACCATGGCGGAGTACTTCCGCGATGTCCAGGGCCAGGACGTGCTGCTGTTCATCGACAACATCTTCCGTTTCACCCAGGCCGGTTCCGAGGTGTCGACCCTGCTCGGTCGTATGCCTTCGGCCGTGGGTTACCAGCCGACCCTGGCTGACGAGATGGGTGAGCTGCAGGAGCGCATCACCTCGACGCGAGGCCGCTCCATCACCTCGCTGCAGGCGATCTACGTGCCCGCCGACGACTACACCGACCCGGCGCCGGCCACGACGTTCGCGCACCTCGATGCCACCACCGAGCTGTCGCGTCCGATCTCGCAGATGGGTATCTACCCCGCTGTGGACCCGCTGACCTCCACCTCCCGCATCCTGGAGCCCGGCATCGTCGGTGCCGAGCACTTCCGGGTCGCCAACGAGGTCAAGCGCATCCTGCAGAAGTACAAGGAACTGCAGGACATCATCGCCATCCTCGGTATGGACGAGCTGCAGGAAGAGGACAAGGTGCTCGTCGGCCGTGCCCGTCGCCTGCAGAAGTTCCTCGGCCAGAACTTCATCGTCGCCGAGAAGTTCACCGGTGAGCCCGGCTCCGTGGTGCCGCTCCGCGACACCATCGAGGCGTTCGACCGCATCTGCAAGGGCGAGTTCGATCACCTGCCCGAGCAGGCGTTCAACAGCTGTGGTGGACTCGACGACGTCGAGGCTGCAGCCAAGAAGATCGCCGGGAAGTAGTCGACGATGGCTGAGATGACCGTGGAACTCGTCGCCGTGGAGCGACGGTTGTGGTCTGGTTCGGCGACTCTCGTCAGCGCACAGACGACCGAGGGCGAGATCGGTGTCATGCCTGGGCATGAGCCGGTTCTCGGACAGCTGGTCGAGGGCGGAGTGGTTGCGATCACGACGGCCGACGGTGAGCGTATCGTCGCTGCTGTGCACGGCGGATTCCTGTCCGTGACCGCGAAGACAGTCACGATCCTCGCCGAGTCAGCCGACTTGGCCGAGGACATCGATGTGGAAGCGGCCAAGGCCGTGCTCGCAGAGAGTGGAGACGACCTCGAGGCGATTGCTGTCGCCAAGGGTCGGGTCCGCGCTGTAGAGCGCGCTTAGGCTGCACGAGAAAGACCGCGACGGAGCCGACGAACAGTGACAATCGGAATGACTGTGTTGATCATTCTGGTTGTGCTGCTCGCGGCCTTCGTCGCGGTCTTTTTGTATCGGCTTGCAGTTCTGCGCCGCGGGGGCACCGCGGCGATCCTCCGGGTGACGCCTGCCCCGGGAGACACCGGGTGGCGTCACGGCGTCATCCGCTACGGCGAGGGTTCCCTCGTCTTCTTCAAACTGTCGAGTCTGCGACCCGGCCCCGATTCGCGCATCGAGCGCCAGGGCATCGAGGTCGCAGGTCGTCGCAGCCCCGAGGGCTCCGAATTCGACATCATGTCCGAGGAGATCATCATCCTGTCGGTCAAGGACCGCGGGAGCTCGTACGAGATCGCCTTGGACGGGGGAGCGTTGACCGCGTTCCTGTCCTGGGTCGAATCGCGACCGTCCGGCCGATCGGTTCGCGGTCGCCGACTCTGATCAGGACTTCCCGGCTCCCGGCTTCCAGAGCACGTCGCCTTCGGGGTTCGCGAGCCTGCTGACGATGAACAGCAGATCCGACAGCCGGTTGAGGTACTTCGCCGGAAGAGCGTTGGTGGTCTCCGGGTTCGCGTCGACGGCGGCCCACGCGGACCGTTCGGCGCGACGAGTCACCGTCCGAGCTACGTGCAGCAGCGCTCCCAGCGCCGTTCCGCCCGGGAGAATGAAGGAGTTCAGCGGCTCCAGGCGTTCGTTCAATTCGTCGCACCAGCCTTCGAGGCGATCGACGTACTCGCCGGTGATGCGCAGCGGCGGGTATTTCGGTTCGGCCTCCACCGGGGTGGAGAGGTCGGCGCCGGCATCGAACAGGTCGTTCTGGATCTGCCGCAGTATCGACCGGATCTCCTCCGGCGGGTCGCCCAGCGCCACCGCAACCCCGATCGAGGCGTTCGCCTCGTCGCAGTCCGCGTACGCGATCAGCCGCGGATCGTTCTTCGACACACGGGAGAAATCGCTGAGTCCGGTGGTCCCGTCGTCGCCGGTCCGGGTATAGATCTTGGTGAGGTGTACGGCCATAGCGTTACGGTACCGGCCTCCGGTGTCGGCATCCCTGGCTCTAGGCTGTGTTCTGTGAGCGAACGCTTCCTTGTCACCGGCGGTAACCGCCTCGTAGGTGAAGTGTCTGTCGGGGGCGCGAAGAACAGCGTTCTCAAGCTGATGGCGGCAGCGCTGTTGGCTGAGGGCACCACAACTGTCACCAATTGTCCGGACATCCTGGATGTTCCCTTGATGGCCGACGTCCTGCGCGGCCTCGGCTGCGAGGTGGACCTCGACGATTCCGTCGTCCGGATCACGACACCCGCCGAACCTAAACATCACGCCGATTTCGCGGCCGTACGTCAGTTCCGCGCGTCCGTGTGTGTTCTCGGACCGCTCGTCGCGCGCTGCCGTCGCGCCGTGGTCGCGCTGCCCGGTGGCGACGCCATCGGTTCGCGGCCCCTCGACATGCATCAGTCGGGGCTGCGGTTGCTGGGTGCGCACAGCACGATCGAGCACGGCTGCGTGGTCGCACAGGCCGAGGACCTGCACGGTGCGAACATCCGGCTCGCCTTCCCCTCGGTCGGGGCGACCGAGAACATCCTGATGGCCGCCGTCCTCGCCAAGGGCGAGACGGTGATCGACAACGCGGCCCGCGAACCCGAGATCGTCGACCTGTGCAACATGCTGATCCAGATGGGCGCGAAGATCCTCGGTGCCGGCACGTCCACACTGACCATCCAGGGCGTCCCCAAGCTCGAGCCGACCACGCACCGCGTCATCGGTGACCGGATCGTTGCGGCGACGTGGGGGATCGCCGCGTCGATGACCCGCGGCGATGTGCGCGTGCGCGGGGTCAACCCGAAGCACCTCGGCCTGGTGCTCGACAAACTGCGGGTGGCCGGCGCCGAGGTCACGGCCGAGGCCGACGGATTCCGGGTGGTCCAGGAAGCGCGGCCGACGGCCGTCAACTTCGCGACCCTGCCGTATCCGGGTTTCCCCACCGACCTGCAGCCGATGGCCATCGGGCTCGCGGCGGTCGCGGAGGGAACGTCGATGATCACGGAGAACGTCTTCGAGGCGCGGTTCCGCTTCGTCGAAGAGATGATCCGGTTGGGCGCCGATGCCCGGACCGACGGTCATCACGCCGTGATCCGGGGAATCGCCCAGCTGTCGAGTGCGCCGGTGTGGTCCTCGGACATCCGGGCAGGCGCCGGCCTCGTGCTTGCGGGTCTCGTCGCCGACGGGGTGACCGAAGTGCACGACGTCTTTCACATCGACCGCGGCTATCCCCGCTTCGTCGAGATCCTCCAGGAACTCGGTGGCCTCATCGAACGAGTCGACGCGGAACCCGGTTCTGCACGGTGAGTCCGGCGTCACAGCGGCCGGTATGAGCGGCAAAGCCCCGGATCCGTAGGGGCACACCAGCTCTGACCAGCGGAATCCCCAAATGTAAACACCGTGACCTGGCGATTTGGCAAGCAGTTTCCCTTCGCGTAACTTATTCCAGGTCAGAGCGACACGGACACCGACCCCGGCCGGAAGGCGGGGGACACGAGGTTGGACGAAGGCGCCTGGTAAATCGGAAGTTCACTGCCGTGTATGGTGGTGCTTCAATCCCGGTTTGATCTTGATCAGCGTCACGGCTTGCGCCGGTGAAGCTGGTAGGATAAGATAGAACGGTTGCCCCGGAGCGGCCGAAGTTGATACTTCGGTGGTGATGGTGTGCGCGTGTTCTTTGAGAACTCAACAGTGTGTCGATGAATGTCAGTGCCAAATGTTTTTGGTACTCCGCATCACGAATTGCTTTCGGGGCCTTCGGGTTTCGGGGCGTGTGTGGTGTGGGTATTTGCTGGCCCTTCCTCCTTCTTCCGTCGGATGGGGGGTCAGTGTTTGATTGAAGCTAGTTTGAGTTTTTTTGCTAGTGATTTGACTCGATGTCTATGACTGATTGCCGGTTCTGCCGGTCATCTTGAGTCTTCAACGGAGAGTTTGATCCTGGCTCAGGACGAACGCTGGCGGCGTGCTTAACACATGCAAGTCGAGCGGTAAGGCCCTTCGGGGTACACGAGCGGCGAACGGGTGAGTAACACGTGGGTGATCTGCCCTGCACTTCGGGATAAGCCTGGGAAACTGGGTCTAATACCGGATATGACCGATGGCTGCATGGCTGTTGGTGGAAAGGTTTACTGGTGCAGGATGGGCCCGCGGCCTATCAGCTTGTTGGTGGGGTAATGGCCTACCAAGGCGACGACGGGTAGCCGACCTGAGAGGGTGACCGGCCACACTGGGACTGAGACACGGCCCAGACTCCTACGGGAGGCAGCAGTGGGGAATATTGCACAATGGGCGAAAGCCTGATGCAGCGACGCCGCGTGAGGGATGACGGCCTTCGGGTTGTAAACCTCTTTCAGCAGGGACGAAGCGAGAGTGACGGTACCTGCAGAAGAAGCACCGGCCAACTACGTGCCAGCAGCCGCGGTAATACGTAGGGTGCAAGCGTTGTCCGGAATTACTGGGCGTAAAGAGCTCGTAGGCGGTTTGTCGCGTCGTCTGTGAAAACTCGAGGCTCAACCTCGAGCTTGCAGGCGATACGGGCAGACTTGAGTACTGCAGGGGAGACTGGAATTCCTGGTGTAGCGGTGAAATGCGCAGATATCAGGAGGAACACCGGTGGCGAAGGCGGGTCTCTGGGCAGTAACTGACGCTGAGGAGCGAAAGCGTGGGTAGCGAACAGGATTAGATACCCTGGTAGTCCACGCCGTAAACGGTGGGCGCTAGGTGTGGGTTTCCTTCCACGGGATCCGTGCCGTAGCTAACGCATTAAGCGCCCCGCCTGGGGAGTACGGCCGCAAGGCTAAAACTCAAAGGAATTGACGGGGGCCCGCACAAGCGGCGGAGCATGTGGATTAATTCGATGCAACGCGAAGAACCTTACCTGGGTTTGACATATACCGGAAAGCCGTAGAGATACGGCCCCCCTTGTGGTCGGTATACAGGTGGTGCATGGCTGTCGTCAGCTCGTGTCGTGAGATGTTGGGTTAAGTCCCGCAACGAGCGCAACCCTTGTCTTATGTTGCCAGCACGTAATGGTGGGGACTCGTAAGAGACTGCCGGGGTCAACTCGGAGGAAGGTGGGGACGACGTCAAGTCATCATGCCCCTTATGTCCAGGGCTTCACACATGCTACAATGGCCGGTACAGAGGGCTGCGATACCGTGAGGTGGAGCGAATCCCTTAAAGCCGGTCTCAGTTCGGATCGGGGTCTGCAACTCGACCCCGTGAAGTCGGAGTCGCTAGTAATCGCAGATCAGCAACGCTGCGGTGAATACGTTCCCGGGCCTTGTACACACCGCCCGTCACGTCATGAAAGTCGGTAACACCCGAAGCCGGTGGCCTAACCCCTTGTGGGAGGGAGCCGTCGAAGGTGGGATCGGCGATTGGGACGAAGTCGTAACAAGGTAGCCGTACCGGAAGGTGCGGCTGGATCACCTCCTTTCTAAGGAGCACATCTCCAGCAGGCGATCAACACAGGTTGATTCTCCTCTGGCAGAGACTGTTTCGTTCCCGCATGTGGAACGGCAGACGCTCATGGGTGGAACACTGACAACTTTTCCCGCGCTGCGGTCGACCGGATGGTCGGCCGGCGGGTGATATATCGATGCACTGTTGGGTCCTGAGAGAACACGCAATGTGTTTCCTCTACAGGAAAGTGACGACAAGCAAGCACTGCAGGTCAAACCGCGGGCGCTGTGGAGGGTTTCGGCTCTTCTTGGTGTCTGGTCTGGTGTCTGTGTGGGTGGTTGGTTGTGTGTTGTTTGAGAACTGCACAGTGGACGCGAGCATCTTTGTTGTAAGTAATGAAGAGCGTACGGTGGATGCCTTGGCACCAGGAGCCGATGAAGGACGTAGGAGGCTGCGATAAGCCTCGGGGAGCTGTCAACCGAGCTGAGATCCGAGGATGTCCGAATGGGGAAACCCAGCACGAGTGATGTCGTGTTACCCGCACCTGAATATATAGGGTGTGTGGAGGGAACGTGGGGAAGTGAAACATCTCAGTACCCACAGGAAGAGAAAACAATAGTGATTCCGTGAGTAGTGGCGAGCGAAAGCGGAAGAGGCTAAACCATGGATGTGTGATAGCCGGCAGGTGTTGCATTCGTGGGGTTGTGGGGTTCATCTTGTCAATGCTGCCGTGTTGGCCGACAGTAAGAAATCATTGTGTTAGTGGAAGTGGTCTGGAACGGCCTGTCGTAGAGGGTGAGAATCCCGTACACGAAAACATGATGACTGTCGTGATGGAAACCCAAGTAGCACCGGGCCCGTGAAATCTGGTGTGAATCTGTCGGGACCACCCGATAAGCCTGAATACTCCCTGGTGACCGATAGCGGACTAGTACCGTGAGGGAAAGGTGAAAAGTACCCCGGGAGGGGAGTGAAATAGTACCTGAAACCGTGCGCTTACAATCCGTCAAAGCCTTCGAGTGACTTGTCACTGGGGGTGATGGCGTGCCTTTTGAAGAATGAGCCTGCGAGTTAGTGGCATGTCGCGAGGTTAACCCGTGTGGGGTAGCCGTAGCGAAAGCGAGTCCGAATAGGGCGATCTTTAGTGGCATGTTCTAGACCCGAAGCGGAGTGATCTACCCATGGCCAGGTTGAAGCGACGGTAAGACGTCGTGGAGGACCGAACCCACTTAGGTTGAAAACTGAGGGGATGAGCTGTGGGTAGGGGTGAAAGGCCAATCAAACTCCGTGATAGCTGGTTCTCCCCGAAATGCATTTAGGTGCAGCGTCGCGTGTTTCTCACCGGAGGTAGAGCTACTGGATGGTCTAGGGGGCCCACAAGCTTACCGAAATCAGCCAAACTCCGAATGCCGGTGAGTGAGAGCGCGGCAGTGAGACTGCGGGCGATAAGGTTCGTAGTCGAGAGGGAAACAGCCCAGATCGCCAGCTAAGGTCCCTAAGCGTGTACTAAGTGGAAAAGGATGTGGGGTCGCGAAGACAACCAGGAGGTTGGCTTAGAAGCAGCCACCCTTGAAAGAGTGCGTAATAGCTCACTGGTCAAGTGATCCTGCGCCGACAATGTAGCGGGGCTCAAGTACACCACCGAAGCTGCGGCACTCACACAATAGTCTCCGGTTCTCCTGCGGGAGGGCCGGCAGGTGTGTGGGTGGGTAGGGGAGCGTCGTGTGGCCATGGAAGCGGCGGGGTGACCCAGCCGTGGAGGCCACACGAGTGAGAATGCAGGCATGAGTAGCGAAAGACGAGTGAGAAACTCGTCCGCCGAATGACCAAGGGTTCCTGGGCCAGGTTAATCCGCCCAGGGTGAGTCGGGACCTAAGACGAGGCCGACAGGCGTAGCCGATGGACAACGGGTTGATATTCCCGTACCCGTGTGAACGCGCCCCTGGTGAATCAGTGATACTAACCATCCTGAAGCGTCCTTACGTCCCTTCGGGGGCCCTGGATGTGGATGCATGGGACCTGATCTGGTAGTAGCCAAGCGATGGGGTGACGCAGGAAGGTAGCTGAGCCAGTCAGTGGTAATACTGGTGTAAGCCTGTAGGGCGAACGGTAGGCAAATCCGCCGTTCATGAAGCCTGAGAGGTGACGCATAGCCGAATGAGGCGAATTCAGTGATCCTATGCTGCCGAGAAAAGCCTCTAGCGAGCTTTCACACGGCCCGTACCCCAAACCGACACAGGTGGTCAGGTAGAGAATACTAAGGCGATCGAGATAACTATGGTTAAGGAACTCGGCAAAATGCCCCCGTAACTTCGGGAGAAGGGGGGCCTCGTCCGGTGATCACTCTTGCAGTGTGAGCTGGGTGGGGCCGCAGAGACCAGTGAGAAGCGACTGTTTACTAAAAACACAGGTCCGTGCGAAGTCGTAAGACGATGTATACGGACTGACGCCTGCCCGGTGCTGGAAGGTTAAGAGGACCGGTTAGCCACTTGTGGCGAAGCTGAGAATTTAAGCCCCAGTAAACGGCGGTGGTAACTATAACCATCCTAAGGTAGCGAAATTCCTTGTCGGGTAAGTTCCGACCTGCACGAATGGCGTAACGACTTCTCAGCTGTCTCAACCATAGACTCGGCGAAATTGCATTACGAGTAAAGATGCTCGTTACGCGCGGCAGGACGAAAAGACCCCGGGACCTTCACTACAGCTTGGTATTGGTGTTCGGTTCGGTTTGTGTAGGATAGGTGGGAGACTGTGAAGCGCTCACGCCAGTGAGTGTGGAGTCGTTGTTGAAATACCACTCTGATCGTATTGGACCTCTAACCTCGGACCATGATCTGGTTCAGGGACAGTGCCTGGTGGGTAGTTTAACTGGGGCGGTTGCCTCCCAAAATGTAACGGAGGCGCCCAAAGGTTCCCTCAGCCTGGTTGGCAATCAGGTGTCGAGTGCAAGTGCACAAGGGAGCTTGACTGTGAGACTGACAGGTCGAGCAGGGACGAAAGTCGGGACTAGTGATCCGGCACCGGCAAGTGGAAGCGGTGTCGCTCAACGGATAAAAGGTACCCCGGGGATAACAGGCTGATCTTCCCCAAGAGTCCATATCGACGGGATGGTTTGGCACCTCGATGTCGGCTCGTCGCATCCTGGGGCTGGAGTAGGTCCCAAGGGTTGGGCTGTTCGCCCATTAAAGCGGCACGCGAGCTGGGTTTAGAACGTCGTGAGACAGTTCGGTCTCTATCCGCCGCGCGCGTTAGAAACTTGAGGAAGGCTGTCCCTAGTACGAGAGGACCGGGACGGACGAACCTCTGGTGTGCCAGTTGTTCCACCAGGAGCACCGCTGGTTAGCTACGTTCGGAAGGGATAACCGCTGAAAGCATCTAAGCGGGAAGCCTGTTCCAAGATGAGGTTTCTCACCCCCTCGAGGGGGTAAGGCCCCCGGCAGACCACCGGGTTGATAGGCCAGAACTGGAAGTGCAGTAATGCATGCAGGTGACTGGTACTAATAGGCCGAGGACTTACCACAAAGAAGCTACGCGTCCACTGTGCAGTATCTGAAACAACACACACGTTTCAGAACTGAAGAATGAAGAACCACACCCATCATCGATCAAAACGATGTGTGGGTTGTGTCTTCGCTGATGTTCCGTGTGACAGTTTCATAGAGTTACGGCGGCCATAGCGGAGGGGAAACGCCCGGTCCCATTCCGAACCCGGAAGCTAAGCCCTCCAGCGCCGATGGTACTGCACCCGACAGGGTGTGGGAGAGTAGGACACCGCCGAACATCCGTTACCGAAAGCCCCCCAACCGTGTTGGGGGGCTTTCGGCATTTCCGGGCAACGTTCCTGATGGCAAGCGTTGCCGCACACACCCTTTCACCCCGGCGCACCGCCGGCCAGGACCTGCAGCGCCCGTGATGCCAGATGAAGATTCAGGCGGGTGTCGACACTGCGGAGATCACGGCCGGTCAATTCGTGGATGCGGGACATCCGGTACCGGAGGGTGCTGCGGTGGATCCTGAGGGCCTGCGCGGTCTCGTCGTATTTGCCGCCGCATTCGAGGTATTGGGCGAGGGTGGCCGTCATCGTGCTGCGGTGCTCTCGGTCGTAGTCGAGCAGGGGGCCCAGCCATTCCTGCACGAATGCCTCGACATCTCCGGTACTGCTGTGCGAGTCGAGAATGCGGTAGACGCCGAGTTCGTCGAACAACGCCACACCGCGAGGAGAGAGCGACTGCTTCCGGATTTCGAGGGCCCGCATCGCGTGCGTGTACGACTCCGGGAGTGTGCTGGGAGAGGTGCATTCGGATCCGACCCCGACCACACCGACGGCGGGGCCGAGCGATTTCTCCAACGCTGCGAATACGGTGTTCACGTCCGTCTTCGCGTCCATGACGGCGGCGAGGACACCGGTTCGGTGCTCGTTGCCGTGAACGAGGAGGGCCGACGAGTCGGTGGCCGTCAGGTGACGGCGGAACGCTTCCGTGACGGTCTCGACGGATGTGTCCGGACCCCAGTGGACGACCAGCACGCGTTGCGGTGTGTGCAGGTCGTAGCCGAGGGCGTCGGCCCGCGAGTAGGCGCTGTCGTCGTCGGTGCCGGCCAGTAGGTCGGCACCCAGGTCGCGGCTCAGCCGCGCCTCCGTCTCGGCGAGCGCTCTACGGTGCGCCATGTCGACCGCGAGCATCGTCGCGGCGTGCTCGAGGGCGAAGGTGTCGAGGTCGGTGGCCTTGTGGTCCGGGTCCGACAGATACAGGACACCGAGAAGTGTCTGTCCGGGCCGGACCAACTGCACGATCCGGTTGTCGTCCCGCAGCGGGCGCCCCTCCATCGCGGCGCGGCGCAGGACGTCGACCCGGTTCCCGCCGCCGACTTTGCGGTACCGGAGCGCCGGCCCGGACGGGTCCGGGCCGGACCGGACACGAAGATTGCCGAACGCGTCCTCGATGCCGACAGCGAGTCCGGTCACCTGGTGGAGGGTCTCGGCGATGGCGGTCTCATCGGCGCCGGTCGCGGCGAGGCGCCCGAACGTGCGGTGGATCTTCGCTTCCTCCTCGAGTTGTGCGGCCCTCGTGCCGATCGCGGTGATCTCGCCCGTGGCCTCGCGCAGTTGGCGTTCCTGGGTGGCGGCCCGGGAGCGGAGCGACGCGGCGCGCAGGGCCGACCCCGTGTGCTGAATCAACAACTCGAGGAGCGTCGCCTGCACCGGCGTCGGCGGGTAGTCGGCCCGCAGTGTCAGCGACACCGGCCTGGACCACGAATCGTCGAGCAACACGCGGTGCCGCCAGACGTCGTCGTCGGGGACTTCGCCCGTCAGCACGGTCACGGGTTCGATCGAGAAGGGACCGAGTTCGGGGAGGGCTTCGGCGAGCAGGGTCAGGATCTCGTCCCGATTCCCGCAGTCGTGCATGTGTGCGGTCACGGCCAGCACCGCCGACAGGTTCGTGGCCCGCGGGGTGTGATCCACCCTCGGGTCTGGGGCTGCATCCAGATCCATGGCATGGAACTACCCCGTTTTGCGCCGTCGAAACCGGGACGCTGTCCGGTGAGGCCGGATTTCGGGGGATTCTTTCGTTCCGCCGTGACCATGTGGCGAGACGGATCAGCCGCCAATCTAGGTAACTGAGGGGTGGCACTTATGACCCAATCCAGTAATTGGCACGATCCCGATCTGAACATGATTCGCGATGTCGTCGCGCACACGTCGGACGGGTGCGAGGGCTGTCTCGCACTCGGTACCCGCTGGGAGCACCTGATGTTGTGCCTGACGTGCGGCTATGTCGGATGCAGCGACGGATCACCGATGCGGCACGCACGACACCATGCGGAACGCAGCGGTCATCCGATCGTCCAGTCGCTCCATGCGGGGGACAACTGGCGCTGGTGCTTCGTGCACGACGTCCAGATCTGCACGCCGTATCCGGCGACCGGGGCCCGGGTGGTCGCACCCAGCCTGGTGCCGGGGCCGGCGGACGACCTCAGACACGGTCTCCGTATCGCGAAATCGCAGTGACGATCGCAGACCACACGGCGTCGGCCCGAACTTCCGGGGGAGCGTCGTCGAGCCAGCGTGGCCGCACCGGGCTTCCGCCGGGGCGCGGCGGTGTCGGAAGCGGTCCGGACACTGCGGCGTAGGCATCCGCGGCGGGCACCGGGACGCACGCATAGTCGAAGGACGACCGGGACGTCTCCGCGTGCGCGCCGTGCCTGCGTTGCAGAATCTCCTGTCCCTCGCGTCCGCGCAGCAGGAAGAACAGCAGCGGGTCGTCGTCGAGGACCCACGCGGCCTGATACAGCACCGCGGCGGCGTGGCGACACGGCACGTCCCACTCCTCGCAGGTGCAGGTTGCGTCGGCGTCGAACATCGACGGAATCAGCGACACGTCGACGGCCGCGAGATCCTCGTCGAGTTCGCGGGGGAGCGTCCCGCTCGACAACTGGGCGACGTGACCGCTCCGCGACGCGAGGGTCGCGAGCACCTCGCCCCACTGGCGCTCGTCCAGCCGGTCCACCCGGATCCGCACGTGCAGGCTCTCGTCGTCGGTGTGCACGTCCGCGGAGACGAGCCCGGGCGCGAACGTGAGCGGACCGACCAGTCCGCCACGGGCATAGGCGCGTCCGCGTTTCAGCGTGTCCGAGTCGAGCGCGGCCTGCTCGACGTCGTCGACCCAGCGTTGCGCCCACCAGGTCCTGCCGCGTGTGCGGCGGCCCTTCTGCACGGGGAAGGGGGGATGCGTGACGGCGTCGGTCACAGGTCACCTCCGAAGTCGTAGTCGGGGCTCAGGGCCACCAGCCGGGCGAGTTCGCCGTCGGTCAGCTCGGTGAAGGCGTCGGCGCCGTGCGCCAGGACCGAGTCGGCGAGTTGCCGCTTGGACCCGAGCATGGCGGCGATGCGTTCCTCGATGGTTCCCGCGGTGACGAGGCGGTGCACGACAACCGGGTGCGTCTGACCGATGCGGTACGCACGATCGGTGGCCTGATCTTCGACCGCCGGGTTCCACCAGCGGTCGAAGTGGACGACGTGATCGGCCCGGGTGAGGTTCAACCCGGTGCCTGCGGCCTTGAGGGACAGGATCAGGACGGGGATGTCGCCGTCCTGGAAGCGTTCGACCAGGTCCTCCCGGGCCGCGACGGACGTGCCTCCGTGCAGGAACTCGCACGTCACTCCGCGCGTCGTCAGGTGCCGTCGCAGCAGTCGTCCCATCGTGGTGAAGTGGGTGAACACGAGGGAACGCCCGCCCTCCGACAGATTGGTGTCGATCAGCTCGTCGAGCAGACCGATCTTGTGGGAACGGCCGGTGAGCGCGGCATGTTCCTGGCCGAGGTACTGGGCGGGGTGATTACAGATCTGCTTCAGACCGGTCAGCAGCGACACGATGCTGCCGCGCCGCCCGATGCCCTCGCTCGTCTCGATCCGTTCCATGGCTTCGCGGACGAGCGCCTCGTACATGCCGGCCTGCTCGGGGGTGAGAGTGACGTCGAGGTCGATCTCGGTCTTCGGTGGAAGTTCGGGGGCGATCCCCGGATCGGACTTCCTGCGCCGGAGGACGAACGGCGAGATCAATGCCGCCAACTCCGCCGCGCGGTCGGGCCCGTCCTCGTCGGCCGAGCCGTCGTAGCGGCGGCGGAACTGCGCGTACGGGCCGAGGAGACCCGGGGTGACGCCGTCGAGGATCGACCAGAGGTCGCTCAGCCGGTTCTCCACCGGTGTGCCGGTGAGGGCGACGCGCGCCTGTCCCGGAATGGTCCGCAGCGCCCGCGTCACGGCAGCGGCCCGGTTCTTCAGATGCTGCGCCTCGTCCGCGACGACCAGACCCCACGCGGTGCCGGCGAGAACTTCGCCGTCGAGCCGCATCGTCGCGTACGTGGTGAGGACGACGGTGTCGCTGGCGTCCGCGACCGTTTCACCGGGAGGCCGGCGCTTCGGGCCGTGGTGGACGAGGACACCGGTGCCCGGTGCGAAACGTTCGATCTCCCGCCGCCAGTTCCCCAGCAGGGACGCGGGACAGACCACCAGCGTGGGTCCTGCCGTGTCCGGGTTCTGCTGCCGGTGCAGGTGAAGCGCGATGAGGGTCAACGTCTTTCCCAGGCCCATGTCGTCGGCGAGGCAGGCGCCCAGGCCCCGCGACGTGAGCCCGGCGAGCCAGCGGAAGCCGGTCAGCTGGTAGTCCCGCAACTGCGCGCGCAGGGCTGTCGGCGCCGGCACGGCCTCCGGATCCCCGGCGGACAACTCCCGCGCCACGGCCGCGGCCGCCCCGTAGGAATCGACGCGGACGTCGTCGTCGCCGCGCCTGGCCCGGCCGGTCAGCGAGGCCCGCAGCGCCTCGACGGCCGTCATCGTTCCGGTCCGCCTCTGAAGTGTCTTTCGTATTGTGTCGGAGTCCGCGACGACGTACCGGTTGCGGAGTTTCACGACTGGCCGCTTCGCCGACACGAGCGCTTCCATCTCTTCCCGCGTGAGTACGTCTTCGCCCACCGCGACGCGCCAGGCGAAGTCGAAGGCACGGTCGCCGCCGAAAGCGGCTGCGCCCTCGCGGGATCCGGGGTCGCCGAGGATGATGCGGGTCGAGGTCTGGGCGACGAGTTCGCGCGGCCAATGGATCTGGACGCCCCGCTCGCGCAACCGACGGCCGGCGTCCCCGGCGAGGGAGGCCAGGTCGTCGTCCTCGAGACGGATGCGGTGCGGCGCTTCCGCCCGCAGCAGATCTTCGAGGGGCGCCCAGTCCTCGGCCGCGCGGCGGAGGGCGCCGAGAACCTCGATCCGCGGGTCGGCGGCAAACGCGGACTCGGCGAGCGTCGGATGCCGCCACAGGTCGACGGCGTCGCACACCACTCCGGGCCGCGCGACACCGTGCACCTGGACCGTGGCGTCGAACTCGCTGTCCGAGAGATCGACCGCGCCGGGATCGACGGGGTCGATCCGCAACGACAGCGCGATCGCCTCGGGCGCCTGGGCGTCCGCCCACGCGTGCAGTCCCGGGGAGGGTTCGGCATCCCAGGTCAGGTAGGGGCCCGCGTGGGCGGGCGAACCGAGTCGCGGGAGGGTGTCGACGACCGCGGTGAGGAAGTCGCGCAGGACGTCCACGGCGGCGGGGAGGCGGACTCCCTCGGCGGGCGGATCCCCGAGCGGGATGGCGCGGGCCTCCGGCGGGAGGGCGGCGGCCAGCAGACGCAGGTGTGATGCGTCCTCGTCGTCGAGGGTGCCGAGTCGCCAGACGTCGCGGCCGTGCGGTGTGACCGAGGGAAGAACCTTGCCCGCCCCGAGGTAGCCGAGGGCGGTGCGGGCGGAGGCGGCCCAGAACGTGACCGATCGATGCGTTGTGTCGCCGGGTGCCAGCGAGAGCAGCATCGGCAAGGCGTCGGCGAGGGAAACATTCTGCGTCGGAACGCTGTTCACAGCTTCCCCGGTGAAGATCCCGGTGCGGGAATCGGTATTCGGTGGCTGCGGTCCGTCCGGTGAATCGCTCCAGAACACCAGGCGGGAGTCGCGGGGAGGGTCGGCGGAGACGAATGTGGCCGCGCAGCCGGCGAGGGTGGGCTCTGCTGTCACTACTGCGCCTTTCGCCGGGTTTATGGTACGCCGTACGTCAACGAGGCGGCGCGCGGAATTGTTCCCGGGCGCCGTGGGAAGATCTCGGCATGGGTAGAAGCGCGACACCGGAGGGCGACCCCGCCCGCACCATGGAGTTGCTGTGGGGTGGCGGCAGCGTGCCGATCTCGCGTCCCCGCAACGGCAAACCCGGCCTGACGCTCGACCGGATCGTCGATGCTGCCGTCTCCGTCGCGGATGCGGAAGGGCTGGACGCCGTCTCGATGCGCCGGCTCGCAGCCGAACTCGGCGTCGGCGCGATGTCGCTGTACACGCACGTTCCCGGGAAGGCGGAACTGGTGGAGGTGATGCTCGATCGCGTGCTGTCCACACTCGAACCGGGTGACGACACCGACGCGGGGTGGCGGGAGCGACTCACCGCCGCCGCGCACGACTACTTCCAACTGCTGTGCGCGCACCCGTGGATGCTCGGAGTCGTCGCGCTGAGCAGGCCGGTCCTCGGGCCCGGCGGGATGGCCAAGTACGAGCGGGAACTGCGCGCGGTCGAGGGGCTGGGACTGCCGGACCTCGACATGGACTCCGTCGCCACACTCCTCGACAGTTTCGTCGCGGGCGCGGCGCGGGCGGCGGTGGACGCGGCCGCGCTCGCCGCCCGGGGTGAGGCGGACAGCGAGTGGTGGCAGAGCGTCGCGCCGCACTTCGAGAAAGTCTTCGACCGCGAGCGGTTTCCGCTCGCCGCCCGTGTCGGGGCCACCGCGGGGGAACACCACAACGCCGCGTTCTCGTCCGCCCACGCCTTCGAATTCGGGCTCGCCCGGCTACTCGACGGAGTCGGCGCCCTCATCGTCGGCGGCGGAACCGGCGGGGATTAGTTCGGCGGGAACGGCCAGCGTGGTCGGCTCCAGACGTCCGCGCAGGGTGACGGTGTCGGTGCATTGCCACCGCGCGCCTTCGTCCTCGGACGCCGCGTCGATCGCCCGCTCGGACGCGACGACGTGCCCGGGAACATTCTTGGCGAGTTCGGACAACCGCGCGGCCTCGTTGACCGGATCGCCGATCACCGTGTACTCGAAACGTTCGTGGGCGCCGATGTTTCCGGCCACGGCGCGACCGGCCGCCACCCCGATTCCCGCATCGCATTCCGGTACCTCGGCGGTGAGCCGTTCGCGCAGGACCCGAGCGGCGGACAGAGCCGCACCGGTGTGGTCGTCGAGCGCCACCGGTGCCCCGAAGATGGCCAGTGCGGCGTCGCCCTCGAACTTGTTGACGAACCCGCCCCGCCGGTCGACTTCGTCGACGACCACGTTGAAGAACCGGTTGAGCAGATCCACGACCTCGGCCGGAGACCGGGTGGCCGCGATCGTGGTGGACCCGATGATGTCGACGAACAGCACCGCCACGTCGCGTTCCTCCCCGCCGAGTTCGGGGTTGTGCCGAAGCGCCTGCGACGCCACGTCCTGCCCGACGTGACGCCCGAAGAGGTCGCGGATCCGCTCCCGTTCGCGCAGTCCCTCGACCATCCGGTTGAAGCCGGTCTGCAGCGCGCCGAGTTCGGTGCCGTCGTACACGACGACCTCGGCATCGAGATCGCCGTCTGCCACCTTCGCCATGCCCTGCGCCACCGAGCGGATGGGCGCCTCGGTGGCGCGCACACTGATCACCACCAGCAGTAGACCGAACAGCAGGATCACACCGCCGAGCGCGAGTATCGACACCGCGAGGCTGGTCGGGCTCGCCGGGCGGATGAAACTGAAGATGGCGATGAGCATCAGGCCCAGCACGGGAACGCCCGTCCCGAGGATCCACGCCAGCGCCGTCCTGCCGGTGATGCCGAGCGTGCGGCGGGGTTGCGGTCCGCCGGATCCGAGTGCGCGGGCGGCGATGGGCCGGAGCGCGAACTCCGTCAGCAGGTAGCAGAACGCGCAGACGGTGATGCCGGCCATCGCGATCGTGAACGCGACCTTCGGGATGGTCTGGGGATCGATGAGGCCGTACAGCGTCGTGAAGAAGACCAACCCGATGCCCCACAGCGCCGCCTGGACCCGGGTCAGGCGCCACGGGGCGCGGAACGCCGCCGACCGGTCGTGGTCGGTGGGCACGTCGTCCTCCGTCGCCCATCGCAGATCCGACACCAGTCGCTTGGTGCCCCACGTCACGCCGATCAGCACGGCGCACAGCACGAACACCGGCACCGCGATGAAGTTGGCGATCGCGAACTCGCTCGCCCACACACTCGGCCCGGGCACGACGACGCTGATGAGCAGGCAGGTGATCACCGCACCGACGAGATTGGTGAACACCAGTGGCGCAGTCAGCAGCAACTGGACACGGATGCGGCGCCTGCGGGGACTCTCGTCCGGCGATCCCAGCAACCACGACCCCAGTGGGGCGACGGATCGGCGAGGGCTGCGCATAGTCATTCGAGACTAGTCGGCACGATCCCTTAGGGTGGGCGGGTGCGCCTAGTGATTGCCAGATGCCGAGTCGACTACGTAGGCCGTTTGACGGCACATCTGCCCACCGCTCGTCGCCTGTTGTTGATCAAGGCCGACGGTTCCGTGAGCATCCATGCCGACGACCGCGCCTATAAGCCCCTGAACTGGATGAGCCCGCCCTGCTGGCTCGTCGAAGACTCCGTCGAGGACGCCGAAGCCCTGTGGGTGGTGACCAACAAGGCCGGTGAGGAACTGCGGATCACCATCGAGGAGATCGAGCACGACTCCCGTCACGAACTCGGGGTCGACCCCGGGCTCGTGAAGGACGGTGTCGAAGCTCACCTGCAGGAGTTGCTCGCCGAACACGTGGAAACGCTCGGCAACGGCTACACATTGGTCCGGCGTGAGTACATGACCGCAATCGGTCCCGTCGACCTGCTGTGCCGGAACGCCGACGGAGCGTCCGTCGCCGTGGAGATCAAGCGCCGGGGCGACATCGACGGTGTCGAGCAACTCACGCGGTACCTCGAACTGCTCAACCGCGATCCGCTGCTCGCGCCGGTGAGTGGCGTCTTCGCCGCCCAGCAGATCAAGCCGCAGGCCAAAACCCTTGCCACCGACCGCGGAATCCGGTGTCTGGTGCTCGACTACGAAGCGCTGCGCGGCACCGAGAGCACCGAGTTCCGGCTCTTCTGAGGCCTAGGCTGAACCCGTGCCCCGTCGTAAACCGCAGCGGAAGAACACACGCCGCAGCGCGCCCCCGGACAACTCCGAGGGCTCGCTGTTCGGTAGTGCGCTGATGCGTCAGGAATCCGGTCCCGCCGGCGACGCGGACGAGAGCTACATCGTCCGCACCATCCCCGGGGCCCGGGCGACCAAGTCGTACCGGTGCCCGGGCTGCGATCACGACATCCGGCCCGGTGTCGCCCACCTCGTCACCTGGCCCGCCGGATACGGCGGAGCCGAGGACCGGCGGCACTGGCACACCGGGTGCTGGTCGGGACGCAGCACCCGGGGCCTCACCCGCAGGTGGTCCTAGCTTCCGGCCTTCACGGTCCGCTGACCCGCAGGCCGGTTCGCCTGGTTCTTCTCGACGGTGGACAGCACCGCGGTGTCCTCGTCCGAGTTGTCCGTCTCGTCCGCGGACTTCTTCACCGACTGGTTCGACCCTGACTCGGTCTTGCGGTCCGCTGCGCCGTTCGGTGCCGACTTGCTGCTCGGGTTCTCGTCCGGGTGCGTCTCGGACTTCGACGCCGCGCTGTCGGGCTGCGCGTCCAGGAGTTCGCTCTCCCGGTTGACCGACGCCAACATGGCGGGAACCGAGTCGAGCTGCCCCCGAATGCCCAAGAGCTGCGCCAGGATCCGGCCGCGGAGCACGCGAAGCTCCTCCGCGAGTTCCTTGGCGTGGGCGATCTTGCGCTCCGACTGGTCGGTGGCCGCCTGCAGCCTGCGCTCCGCCTCGTGCGTGGCATCCGCGAGTCGACGATGCGCCTCGGCCTTGCTGGTGGCCTCGAGCTCGTTCACCGCCGTGATCGTCTTCTGGCGGCGCTCGGACATCGAGAGGTCGAAGTCTTCCTGCACCTGCGAGCGACGCAGTTCGGCCTCGGCGGCGAGGCGGTCGCGCTCGGACTGCGCGGCCTCGACGATCTTCGCCGCCTCCGTGCGGGCCTTCGCCATGGTCTGCTCGTGCTGAATCTCGAGCGCGCTGCGGCGGTCTTCGAGTTCCGCGACCAGCGACTCGTACTGGCCGCGGAGCTGCGCGCCTTCCTGCTCGGCGACGGAGATCGTCTCGGCGGCGTCGGCCTCGGCCTTCGCGCGCACCTCGGACGCCTCGTCCGACGCGAGCCGGAGCATGCGCGAGATGCGGTCGCTCATTCCCTCCGCGGTGGTCGGCGGAACCGACAGGCGGTCGACGTCCTTGCGGAGATCGTCGATCTCGTCCCGCGCGTCGTCGAGTTGCTTGGCGAGGTCCCGCGCCTGCGCCGCCGCGGCGTCGCGGTCGGCGGCAGTGACGCGGAGCTCGGCGTCGAATCGCTCGAAGTAGTTGCGTACCTCGTCCCGGTCGAATCCCTTACGCACGGTGGAGAAGGGAAGGGGGATCGAACCACGGTCCTGCTCGTTTACCATGGCCGCCAATCTACCTGGGCAAAGTAGAACTTGTCTCTGCGCCTGGTACCCGGCGGCCGGTCACAGCTCTAGTGGGTCGCCGACGGCTCGACCAGCTCGACGAGAACTCCGCCCGCGTCCTTCGGGTGGACGAAGTTGATGCGCGAATCGGCGGTTCCGCGGCGGGGTGCGTCGTACAGCAGCCGGACGCCGCGCTCGCGCAACTGGGCGGAGATGGCGTCGATGTCGGTGACGCGGTACGCCAGCTGCTGGAGACCGGGACCGCTGCGATCGATGAACTTGGCGATGGTCGAGTTCTCGTTCAACGGCGCGAGGAGCTGCAGTGCGGTGCTGCCCGCGGGAGCGCCGACGACGCTCAGCATCGCTTCGCGCACGCCCTGCTCCTCGTTCACCTCTTCGTGTGTCGACACCATGCCGAGGTGCTCGGAGTACCACGCGATGGCAGCGTCGAGGTCGGGAACGGCGATGCCGACGTGGTCGATGGCGGTCACCAGATCCGAGGACAGCGGCGACGTGGACTGGGTGGGGGAGGACTGTGTCATGGTCCCGACGTTAGCGCTACCGTTTCGGTAGTTCTCGTCGGGATGTGACTTCCGTCGCCCGGCACCCGCCCATTCGTCTCACGCGGAGGAAATCGTGACCAGTTCTGTGATCGTCGCCGGAGCCCGGACCCCGATGGGCCGGTTGCTGGGTTCGTTGAAGGATGTGTCGGGTTCCGACCTGGGTGGCGTGGCGATTCGCGGTGCGCTGGAGAAGGCGGGCGTCGCCCCCGAGCAGGTCGAGTACGTGATCATGGGCCAGGTGCTCACGGCGGGGGCCGGTCAGATCCCGGCGCGGCAGGCCGCAGTGGCCGCCGGCATCGGGATGGACGTGCCTGCGCTGACGATCAACAAGGTGTGTCTGTCGGGGATCGACGCGATCGCGCTGGCGGATCAGCTGATCCGGGCCGGCGAGTTCGACGTCGTCGTCGCAGGCGGCCAGGAGTCGATGTCGCGGGCCCCGCACCTGCTGGAGAAGTCGCGGGAAGGGTTCAAGTACGGCGACGTCACGATGCGCGACCACATGGCCTTCGACGGGTTGTACGACATTTTCACCGATCAGGCGATGGGCAGTCTGACGGAGTCGAAGAACGCGGAGGACGGGCAGCGGATCAGCCGGGAGGAGCAGGACGCGTTCGCGGCGGCGTCGCACCAGAAGGCGGCGCGCGCCTGGAAGGACGGGGTCTTCGACGACGAGGTCGTGCCGGTTCCGGTGCCGCAGCGCAAGGGCGATCCCGTGCTCGTCGGGTCCGACGAGGGCGTGCGGGGCGATACGACCGCCGAGTCGCTCGCCCGGTTGCGGCCGGCGTTCAGCAAGGACGGCACCGTCACCGCCGGGTCGGCGTCGCAGATCTCGGACGGCGCGGCCGCCGTCGTCGTGATGAGCAAGGCGAAGGCTCAGGAACTGGGGCTCTCCTGGATTGCGGAGATCGGCGCGCACGGCGTGGTGGCGGGCCCGGATTCGACGCTGCAGTCCCAGCCGGCGCGGGCCATCGTGAAGGCGTGCGCCAAGGAGGGGATCGACCCGAAGGACCTGGACCTGGTGGAGATCAACGAGGCCTTCGCGGCGGTCGGGATCGCGTCGACGCGGGAGCTGGGCCTGGATCCGGAGATCGTGAACGTCAACGGCGGCGCGATCGCGATGGGGCACCCGCTGGGGATGTCGGGTGCGCGGATCGCACTGCATCTGGCACTCGAGTTGCGCCGTCGCGGCGGCGGCGTGGGCGCGGCGGCACTGTGCGGTGGAGGCGGTCAGGGTGACGCCCTGATCGTCCGCGTCCCCAAGGCGTGACAGGCGACGGTCCGTGGTGGTGTGCCTCACACCACTACGGACTGTCGTAGATGGTCGGGCACAATGGTCGGCATGGCGAACGTCTTCGATCTCAGCACCACGGCCAAGCGCTTCCGATTTGTCGCAATTCTGGAGGCATTCACCTGGCTCGGCCTCCTCATCGGCATGGCCTTCAAGTACCTGCCCGCCGACGGCAACGAGATCGGCGTGAAGATCTTCGGCCCCATCCACGGCGGCGTCTTCGTTCTGTACCTGCTCGTCTCGCTGTGGACCGCGCGCAAGCTGAGCTGGAACCTGGTCACCACGTTCTGGGCGCTCGTCGCCAGCGTCCCGCCGTTCGGGACCGTCGTGTTCGAGGTCTGGGCGGCCCGCACCGGCCGCATGGCCGAGCTGTCCCGGACCAGCACGGTGAAGAGCGAACCGTCGCTCGTCTGACCGAGTTCCCGGTAGGCACGGCCCGCATTCCGGCGTCCGCTCGAATCGTGACAAACTGGTGGACGTGACTCGACCAGGTTCTCGTCCGTCAGCGCGTTCCTCAGCAGTGGCCGCAGCCATGAGCGGAGCAGTCGATCTCTCCGCCCTCAAAGAGCGTGCGACCGCTCCGCCCCCGCCTGCGCCCGCGCCCTCCGGGGACGGCGCCGCCCCGGCCGCCCCCGGCGGCACCGGCCTCACACCCGTCATCGACGTCACCGAGGCGACGTTCGAGGCGGAGGTCCTCGTCCGGTCCCAGCAGGTCCCGGTCGTCGTGGACCTGTGGGCCACCTGGTGCGAGCCGTGTAAACAACTCTCACCCCTTCTCGAGAAGCTGGCGCACGAGGCCGGCGGCACCTGGGTGCTCGCCAAGGTCGACGTCGACGCCAACCCGCGCATCGCGCAGGCCTTCGGTGTCCAGTCCGTCCCGACCGTCGTCGTCATCGCTGGTGGTCAACCGCTCGCCGACTTCCAGGGCGCACAGCCCGAACCGCAACTTCGCCAGTGGCTCGCCGCCGTCCAGCAGGCGGTCGCCGGAAAACTGTCCGGACCTCCTGCCGGTGACGGCGCCACGGACGAGCCCGAACCGGAGGACCCGCGGTTCGTCGCCGCCGAGGCGGCGCTCGACGAGGGCGACCTGGCGGCGGCCGAAGCCGAGTTCCAGAAGATCCTCGACGCGGAACCGGACAATGCGGAGGCGCAGGGCGCGATCCGGCAGGTGCGTTTCCTCGCCCGCGTGCAGTCCGTCGATCCCGGTGCCGTCGCCGCGGCGGACGCCGCCCCCGGCGACATCGACGCCCAGCTGAGGGCAGCGGACGTGGAGCTCTACTCCCAGGCGCCCGACGCGGCGTTCGCCCGCCTCATCGGGGTCGTCGCCCGCAGCGCCGGCGACGACCGGACACGGGTGCGGACCCGTCTGCTGGAGTTGTTCGAACTGTTCGACCCGGCCGAACCGGTCGTCATGACCGCGCGCCGGAAACTCGCCGCCGCGCTGTACTGACGGAGAACCGGGACTGACGAGAAACCGGGGTGAGTGCGTTCGGCGCTCACCCCGGTTTCGTCGACAGTGATCAGCTGCGGACGCGCTCCACCCGTCCGACCAGGAACACGTAGGATGCGATCCCGACCGCGGTCACCACGGTCATGTAGACGAATCCCGGAGCGAAGCTGTCGTCGGTGACGAGCAACCCGATGACGATGGGCGTGGCGATCGACGACAGGTTGCCGATGAAATTGAACATTCCGCCCGTGAGCCCGAGCAGCCGTTCCGGTGCGAGCGCCGACACCAGCGACCACGTGATCGACGCGAGTCCGTTGCCGAAGAACGCGATGGACAGGAACACGATCACCATCGCGGTCGAGTCGGTGAAGTTCGCGCCGATCATCGCGACGGTCAGCAGCAGTCCGACGATGATCGGACCCTTCCGGGCGACTCCGAGCGAGACCCCCTTGCGCAGCAGGAAGTCCGAGAACATCCCGGAGAACAGCACACCGACGAGCGCCGCGACGAACGGCAGCGACGCGAGGAATCCGGACTTGATGTAATCCATGCCCCGGTACTCGACGAGGTAGGTGGGGAACCAGGTGAGGAAGAACCACAGCGTCGACGTGAGGCAGAACTGCCCCAGGTAGATGCCCCACAACTTCCGCCTGCCGAGGACGGTCGCGACGTCGGTGCGGGTCACGGCCGGACGTTCCGGTTGCTGTTCGTCCACGAGGTCGACGAGTCCGCCGCCCTCGCGGATCAGGTCGATCTCGGCGTCGTTCGCCCGGGAGTCGCGTGGTTCGCGGTAGAACGTGTACCAGACCGCGCCCCACACCGCTCCGACCGTTCCGGTCACGATGAACACCCAGTGCCAGGACAGCACGGACTGCAGCCAGGACAGGAACGGGGTGAGCAGGGCCAGTCCGATGAACTGTCCGGACGTGTAGAAGCCGATCACCGTCGCCCGTTCACGTTCGGGGTACCAGGCCGTCGCGACGCGGTTGTTGATCGGATACGCGGGCGCTTCGAACACGCCGACCAGCAGTCGCAACGCGATGAGCGCCACGAACCCGCCGATGACGCCCATGAACGCGGTCGCGATCGACCACAGGATGAGGCACGCGGGGTAGAGCACTCTCGGGGGTATCCGGTCGACGAGCCAGCCGCCGGGAATCTGCAGCGCAGCGTACGTCCAGCCGAACGCGGACAGCAGCAGACCCTGCTGGGCCTTGGAGAGGTCCATCTCGTCCGCGATCGCGGGCATCGCGATCGACAGGTTCGCCCGGTCCATGTAGTTGATGACGACGGTCACGAACAGCATGACCGCGATGAGTACACGCGCCTTCGATGCCTGCGCCGCGACCGAAGAGGGGCGGCCGATCTTCTGGGTCTGCACCATGTCCTTCACCACTCCTGCCCTCACCACTCCGCGAACGAGCCGTCGCTGTGCCGCCACACCGGGTTGCGCCAGCGGTGGCCCTCGGCCGCCCGTTCGATCACGTACTCCTCGTTCACCTCGATGCCCAGTCCGGGGCCGGTCGGGATGCGGACCTGGCCGTCGGCGTACGTGAACACGGACGGATCGACGAGATAGTCGAGGAGATCGTTCGACGTGTTGTAGTGGATGCCGAGGCTCTGTTCCTGGATGGTCGCGTTGTAACAGCCCGCGTCGATCTGCAGGCACGTGGCCAGGGCGATCGGTCCGAGCGGGCAGTGCAGGGCGAGCGCCACGTCGTACGCCTCGGCCATGTGCGCGATCTTGCGGGCCTCGGTGATGCCGCCGCAGTGCGAAGGGTCGGGCTGGATGATGTCGACGGCCCCGGAAGCGAGGACGGATTTGAAATCCCAGCGGGAGAACAATCTCTCACCCAGTGCGATCGGGATCGGTGACTGCCGGAGCACGTCGACGAAACCGTCGACGTGCTCGGAGAGCACGGGTTCCTCGACGAACATCAGCCGGAACGGTTCGAGTTCCTTCAGCAGCACCTTGGCCATAGGCTTGTGCACTCGGCCGTGGAAGTCGACGCCGATGCCGATGTTCGGGCCCACGGCATCGCGCACCGCGGCGACGTTCGCGAGACACCGGTCCACCTTGTCCCAGGAGTCCAGGTATTGCAGTTCCTCCGTGCCGTTCATCTTCACCGCGGTGAACCCGCGGTCGACGACCTCTCGCGCCGCCTTCGCGGTGTCGGCGGGACGGTCGCCGCCGATCCAGGAGTAGACCTTGATCCGGTCCCGGACACGGCCCCCGAGAAGTTCGTACGCCGGCACGCCGAGGGCCTTGCCCTTGATGTCCCACAGGGCCTGGTCGATGCCGGCGAGCGCGCTCATGTGGATACCGCCGCCGCGGTAGAAACCGGCCCGGTACATGACCGTCCACAGATCCTCGATCTGCGTCGGATCCTGCCCCACCAGGTAGTCGGACAGTTCCTCGACTGCGGCGGCGACGGACGCCGCCCGGCCCTCGAGTACCGGCTCGCCCCAGCCGACCACGCCGTCGTCCGTCTCGATCCGCAGGAACAGCCACCGCGGGGGCACGGCGTACGTGGTGAGTGACTTGATCTTCATGGAGTCCTCCTGTGCGGGGCCGTGGTGGTGGCCCCGGTCGTCGTCGGTGTCGGTTCAGGCGGCGTCGGCCGACCAGATGTTCATCAAGGCGAGGGCGCGGTCGCGGACGGTGCCGGCGCTGTCGCCGGGCCGGTAGAGGCAGGTGCCGAGTCCCGCGCCGCCCGCGCCTGCGGCGGCCCACTCGGCGAGGTTGGTCCGGTCGACGCCGCCGACGGGGAGCAGTTCGACCTCCGCGGGCAGGACGGCCCGCCAGGCCCGCATCCCCGCCGTCCCGACCGAGTCGGCGGGGAACAATTTGATGCTGCGCGCCCCCGCACCCACTGCGCTGAACGCCTCGGTGGGGGTGGCCGCTCCCGGGTACGGGTGCAGGTTCCGGGCGACGGCAGCGCCGATGACCTCGACGTCGCTGTTGGGGGAGACGATGATGCGGGACCCGGCCGCCTCGGAGCGGACCACGTCGTCGACGCTGAGAACGGTGCCGGCGCCCACGACGCAGACGTCGCCGACGGCCGTCGCCAACCTTTCGATCGACTCGAACGGCCGCGGGGAGTTCAGGGGGACCTCGATGGTCGTGAAGCCGGCGTCGACGAGGGCGGAACCGACGGCGACGACCTCCTCCGGGGTGATGCCCCGCAGGATGGCGATCAATCCGGTGGTCGTCGTGGTGGCAGAGGTACTCACAGGGTCTCCTTCTCGGGAATGGTGGATGCATCCGGGTCGAGCAGTCCCGCATCGATCGCCACGCGCCACAAACCCTGCGCGGCGGCCTCCTCGGCGACGATGTCGGCGGCCATGCCGTGGACGCGCAGTCCCGCCGCATAGCGTCGGCAGAGATCGGCGTTTCCGCACAGCAGGATTCGATGTCCGGCGGCGTAGTGGGGCAGGAGGTGCCGGACCTCGTCGGCGATGATCACGCCGGAGACGTAGTCGGGAAGCGACGCCGGATCGAGGAGTCCGTCGAGCACGAGCGCTCGCGCCCCGAACAACTCGGCGGGCAATCCGCGTGACGGTACCGACGTTCCCGTGGTGAGGCCGCGACCGAAGGCGGCGTCGTCCCGCACCCCGGTGGTTGCGGTGCGGCCGAGGATGCCGTGAGCCATCACCAGGCCGTACAACTCGCCGGACATCGCCGTGGCGAACGAGACGATCTTGTGGTCCTCGACTCGTGCCCACTTGCTGTGCGTTCCGGGGAGCACGATGGTCAGCGGACCGTCGGTCGGCGGGAGCAGGCCCAGGGCCCCGATGATCTGCGTCTCCTCGCCCCGCATCACGTCGCCGGGCACCGAACCGTCGGCGGCGGAGGCGACGCGCATGCCGGGCACGAGGTGCAGAACTCCGCGCGGGTGGGGGACCGCAGTCAGATCGCCGGCGCCGATGGCGAGATCGGTCGGGGTCGTCAGGTAGCCGGCTTCACGCCAGCCCTGGGCGCTGCCCACCATGCCGCACGCGATCGCGGGCAGATCGGGGGCGGCCGCGATCCAGTCGCCGCAGGCCTCGTCGAACGCGGCCTCGTAGGCGCGGGTGCGCGATTCCGGGTCGTCTCCGGTTGTGCCGAGCAGTCCGAAGTCGGGCCTGCGAACGTCCAGAATGCGGCCGCCGTCGCCGAGGAGCCAGGCGCGCTGCGAAGACGTGCCCCAGTCGAGGGCGATCAGGCGCGGTGGTGATGTGTCGAGGGTGTTCTGGATCACGCAAACCACTATCGTACGCAAATCCCATAATGACGAACACGGTCCCCATATGTGGGACAATGGGGGTGTGACCGAACCGACGAACGACATTCCGCCCGGCACCCAGACCCTGGCCCGGGGGCTCGCCGTCATCCGTGCCGTCTCCGACGGCGCGCAGGATCTCCGCGCGGTCGTCGATCACACCGGGCTGGGGCGCAGCACCGCACACCGGCTCGTGCAGTTGCTGGTCCACGAGGGGTATCTGCGCAGCGGCAGCCGCGGCTACACGCTCGGCCCGACGCTGATCGAACTCGGTTTCAAGGCACTCCACGGCAACCCGCTGCCCGTGGTCGCGCGCCCGATCCTCGAGGAGTTGTCGGCGCACGTGCACGACACCGTGCACCTGGCAGTCGAAGACGGCGGCTCGGTGCTGTACCTGGACAAGCTGCCCGGATCGCGCGGCGCCGAGATGCGCTCGCGCATCGGTCACCGCATGCCGCTGACCCGCGCAGGGGTCGGGAAGGCCCTGCTGCTCGACTCGGCCGAGCGCTGGGATGCGCTGTACGAGAGCGACGCCGCGCAGGCTCCGCGACCCCCGGCCCGCGGACACGGCGCGCACGCCGACTTCCGTAAGCGGATGGAGGACTACGCGCGGATCGGGGCGGCCATGGACCTCGAGGACAACGAACCCGGAATCCGCTGCGTCGCGGCCCCGGTGCGGGACGCGTCGTGCGCGATCGTCGGCGCGATCAGCGTGTCGGCGACGAGCCCGTACATGCCCGACGAGCGGATGCGCGGCCTGGTGCCGGTCGTGTGCCGGGCCGCCGGACGGATCTCCGCAGCGCTGGGCTACCGGGAGATCTGAGCCGGCGACCGGTCAGCGGTACCGGCCCTCGCAGGCCTGCTCGCCGCCGAGCACGCCGGTGCGGAAGGCGTCGACCCGGGAGAATCCGCTCGGCACGGTCTCCCCGTTCACGTCACTGGCGGCGAGTCCGTCGGTGAGCAGCCCCGAGACCGCCTCGTCGAGGTCGCCGGGGGACAACCACACGCTGCCTTCCGCCAGCGTGGCCGGACTGGCCGGGCTCAGCGCGCCGGTGATGACACCGGACAGGCAGGCGGCCCGCAGCGCGGTCTGTGGTGAGTGCAGATCGTCGCCCCGGTCCCGCTGCAGCGCCAGGGTGTACCGCGAGGCGAGCAGGACGTACGCGTTGTAGTCGCCGGTGAGCTTGGTCTGGAAGAGCTCACGGCGTCCCGGGCGTCCCGGTGTGCCGCGTTCGGCGAGGGCGTCGACACTGACCCCGATCGTGTTGGTGGCCGGGCAGTACGACACCGGTTCCGTCACGTCGGCGTCCGCGCAATCGAGGTCGGCGCCGTCGAGTTGCAGCGTGGGCGGATCGCTGAGATCGAAGATCTGCTGGAACGACGTGAAGAACGCCTCGACGGACTCGTCGGTGACGGGAAGTTCGCCGTCGTCGCTGTCGTCGGCGAACCGCTGCGGCAGATCCGCGCGGCGTGAGTCGATCTCCTTCTCGTCGATGCGCGTGCACGCTGCGGGGCCGTCCGTGAACCCGATCTGGGTGGCGGTGACACGTTCGAACGCCGAGCCGTGCACGTTGTCCGGATCGTTCGGGTCGGTGTCACCGATCGCCACCGCCGACGCCAGCACCTTGTTCAGCCCGTCCGACGTGTTCAGCGTGAAATGGGGCGCCTTGTCTTCCGCGATGTGCCGCATGAACGCCCCCGCGAAACAGTCGGCCTGCTGTTCCCGCACGATCCCGCCGCCCACGTTCTCGTCGGCGATTCCGGCCTTCGTCTGGACGGCGTGCCCGTACTCGTGTGCCAGCACGAAGACGGCGGCGACGACGCCGAACTTCTCCACGACCTCCGGCAGCAGCAGCGCCCGGTCCCAGCCGATGGTGTGGTCGGTGCTGCAGTAGCCGGCGTTGAGAAGTTCCTCGGTGCTGTCTCCGCAGAACCGGGGGCCGTCGGAATCCCGCGGATCCCAGGAGATCAGCTCCTCCACCGGCTCGAACTTGCGCTGGAACAGCGCCGGGAACTCGGTGCGCCAGTAACTCTCGATGTCGCTCACCGCGTTGGCGGCCATCGTGTCGATCTCCCCGCCGTCGGTGCCGGTGACGGGGAGATCGGCGTCGGGTGCGCTCTTGCGGGCACCGCTCGGACCCGATGTGGCATCGAGGCCCGCCACCTTGAACGGATCGTCGTAGATGGACGCGGCCTCGCCGTCCACCGAACGCGCGCACCCCGACAGCACGACCGCAGTCGCGGCCAGAACGCCCAAGCTCGCAGCCCACAGCCGACGTCGGATCAGCAAGGCCGTGCCTTCATCAACGCTCCAGACTCATCCAGATCGCGCCGTTCGCGGGCAGTGCCACCTCTGCCGAGGCGGGACGGCCGTGCCACGGCTGCGAAGTTGCCGTCACCGCACCGAGATTTCCCCAACCCGATCCTGCGTAGACCTCGGCGTCGGTGTTGAGAATTTCACGCCATTCGCCCCGTTCTGGCAAGCCGACACGATAATTCGCGTGCGCGGAACCCGAGAAATTGAACAGGCACGCCAGAATCGACCCGTCGGTGCCGTAACGCAGGAAGCTCAGAACGTTGTTCGCGGTGTCGTTGGCGTCGATCCAGGAGAACCCGCCCGGTGACGTGTCGAGCGTCCACAGGGCCGGGTGCTCGCGGTACGTGGCGTTGAGGTCGTGGACGAGGCGGAGCAGGCCGCGGTGGAAGCCGCCGGTGTACGGGTCGTCGAGCTGATACCAGTCGAGTCCGCGTTCCTCGGACCACTCCGCGGTCTGCCCGAACTCCTGACCCATGAACAGCAGTTGCTTGCCGGGGTGCGACCACATGTACGCCAGCAGGGCCCGCACGCCGGCGGCCTTCGACCAGTCGTCGCCGGGCATCCGCGTCCACAGCGTGCCCTTGCCGTGCACCACCTCGTCGTGGCTGATGGGGAGCAGATAGTTCTCGCTCCACGCGTACATCAGGGAGAACGTGATCTCGTGATGGTGATAGCTGCGGTGGACGGGGTCGTGCGCCAGGAACCCGAGGGTGTCGTGCATCCACCCCATGTTCCATTTCATGTTGAACCCGAGACCGCCGACGTTGGTCGCACGGGTGACACCCGGCCACGCCGTCGACTCCTCGGCGATGGTGACGACCCCGCGGTGCTGCTTGTGGACCGTGGCATTGGTCTCCTGCAGAAACGCGACCGCTTCCAGGTTCTCCCGGCCGCCGTGGATGTTCGGTGTCCAGCCGCCCTCCGGCCGCGAATAGTCGAGGTACAGCATCGACGCGACCGCGTCGACACGCAGACCGTCCACGTGGAACTCGTCGAGCCAGTACAGCGCGTTGGCGACGAGGAAGTTGCGGACCTCGCGTCGCCCGAAATCGAACACGTACGTTCCCCAGTCGAGTTGCTCGCCGCGCTGGGGATCGCTGTGTTCGTAGAGCGGTGTGCCGTCGAACCGGGCCAGCGCCCACTCGTCCTTGGGGAAGTGGGCGGGCACCCAGTCGACGATGACGCCGATGCCGGCGGCGTGCAGGTGGTCGACGAACCACCGGAAGTCGTCGGGGGAGCCGAAGCGTGACGTGGGCGCATAGTACGACGTCACCTGGTATCCCCAGGACCCGCCGAACGGGTGCTCGGCGACCGGCAGCAGTTCGACGTGCGTGAACCCCGTCTCCGTGATGTGGGCGGCGAGTTGCTCGGCCATCTCGCGGTAGTTCAGCCCGGGCCGCCACGAGCCGAGATGAACTTCGTACACGCTCATCGGGGACTGCGCGGGTTCGGTGGCCGCCCGCTGGGCCAGCCAGTCGGCGTCGTTCCATTCGTACGTGCTCACCGACACCCGGGACGCGGTCGCGGGAGGGACCTCAGTCGCGAAGGCCATGGGGTCGGCCTTGTCGCGGACAGTGCCGTCGGGGCCGTGGACCCGGAACTTGTACAGGTCGCCGACCTCGATGCCGGGGACGAACAACTCCCACACCCCGGTGGATCCGAGCACCCGCATCGGGAAGTTCCGGCCGCTCCACCCGTCGAAATCGCCGATCACGCTCACCCCGCGGGCATTGGGAGCCCACACGGCGAACGAGGTGCCGGTGACGGTGCCGTCGGGGGTGTCGTAGCGGCGGCGGTGCGCGCCGAGGATCTCCCACAGCCGTTCGTGCCTGCCCTCGCCGAACAGGTGCAGGTCGAGTTCGCCGAGCGTGGGCAGGAACCGGTAGCCGTCGGCGGAGACGTCGTTGTGACCACCCGGCCACGTCGTGGACAGCCGGTAGTCCATCAGATCCCGGTACGGCACCAGCGCCCCCCACACACCGTGCGCGAGGTGCTCCAGCGAGAAACTCGTCCCACCGATGACGGCGTCGACGGCCTCCGCGTAGGGGCGCAGCGCGCGGATCACCGTCCCCTCGGGGTGCGGGTGCGCACCCAGGATCGAGTGCGGGTTGTGGTGCTCACCCCGGGCGAGCAGGTCGAGGTCGGCGGCGTCGGGTGCGATGGCGACAGGCGGTTCGACGGTCACTATGTACCTCCGCGGTAGGCCAGCTTCGTTCTGGCCGGATAGGGAATCGACGGTAATGCCAGGATATGGGCCACGGCCCGCCACGGTTCGAGGCGCACGAAGTTGGTCTGCCCCCAGTGATACTGCTCCCCGGTGACCTCGTCGAGCACGGTCAGGTGGTCGTGCCAGTCGCGGCCCAGCGCCGGCATGTCCAGCCACACGTTGCCCTGCTCGGCGCCGTACGGGTTGAGATTGATCACCGTCAGCACGGCATCGCCGGTGGTGGCGTCGAACTTGGAATATGCGATCAGGGCGTCGTTGTCGACGTGGTGGAAATGGATGTTGCGCAACTGCTGCAGCGCCGGATGCTGCCTGCGGATCCGGTTGAGCGCGGTGATCCACGGTTCCAGCGACTCGCCGCGGGCGGCCGCTCCCTCGAAGTCGCGGGGACGCAACTCGTACTTCTCCGAGTCGAGGTACTCCTCACTGCCCGGACGCACCGGAACATGTTCGTACAGTTCGTATCCCGAGTACATGCCCCACGTGGGCGACAGGGTCGCCGCCAGTGCGGCACGCAGTGCGAACATTCCCGGACCGCCGGTCTGCAGGCTTTCGTGCAGGATGTCCGGGGTGTTGACGAAGAGGTTGGGGCGCGCCTCGTCGGCCTTGGCGGCGATCTCCTTGCCGAACTCCGTCAGCTCCCACTTGGCGGTCCGCCACGTGAAATACGTGTAGGACTGCGTGAACCCGCGGCGGGCCAGACCGTACAGTCGCGCCGGCCGGGTGAACGCCTCGGACAGGAACAGGACGTCCGGATCCGACTTCTTCACCTCGGCGATCAGCCACTCCCAGAAGTCCGCCGGTTTGGTGTGCGGGTTGTCGACCCGGAAGATCTTGACGCCCGCCGCGACCCAGTGCCGCACGACCCGCAGGACCTCCGCGTAGATGCCGTCGCGGTCGTCGTCGAAGTTGACCGGGTAGATGTCCTGATACTTCTTCGGCGGGTTCTCGGCGTAGGCGATGGTGCCGTCGGGGAGGACGGTGAACCATTCCGGGTGCTTCCTCGCCCACGGGTGGTCCGGTGCGGCCTGCAGGGCCAGGTCGATCGCCACCTCCAGGTTCAGCTTCCGGGCGGCAGCGACGAACGCCTTGAAATCGCGCATCGTCCCGAGTTCGGGATGGATCGCGTCGTGGCCGCCCTCGTCCGAGCCGATCGCCCACGGCGAACCGACGTCCTCGGGGCCCGGGGTCAGCGTGTTGTTGGGGCCCTTCCGGTTGACCTTTCCGACCGGGTGGATCGGCGGCAGGTACACCACGTCGAAACCCATCGACGCGATGCGGGGAAGGGCCGCCGCGGACGTCGCGAACGTGCCGTGCCGGGGCCTGCCGTTCTCGTCCCGGCCGCCGGTGGATCGCGGAAAGAACTCGTACCACGACCCGAACAGGGCACGCGTGCGATCGACGAGCACGGTGTGCGCCTCGCTCTTCGTGACCAGTTCGCGCAGCGGGTGCGCGCGGAGCAGTTCTGTCACGTCGGATCCGAACGCCGGAGCCACCCGCTCGGAGAGGTGACGGTCGGAACGCAGCGACGCCGCGACCCCGGTCAGCCGTGAACGGTCCGCGCGGGGGACGCCCTTCGCGGCACGCTCGAACAACCGCGCACCGATCTCGAGGTCGTTGGCCAGTTCGGCCGGACCCTGCCCCACCGCCAGCTTCGCCTCGACCGCGTGCTTCCACGTGGTGACCGGGTCGCTCCAGGCCTCGATGCGGAAGGTCCAGAGACCCTCGCCGGTCGGGGTGAAGGAGCCGTCGACGGTGTCGGGCACCGGACCGCTGGTCATGGGAATCCGGAACGTCGCCGAGCCGCCCGAAGAAGCAGTGCGCGGCCCCCGCACCGCGAGTGTGGCGGCCACGGCGTCGTGACCTTCGCGCCACACGGTTGCCCGGACGGGAAACACCTCACCCACAACGGCCTTGGCGGGAAAGCGGCCGCACCCGACGTTCGGTTCCACGTCGTCGATTCCGAGTCGACCTGTCACACTGGGCTCCGTTCCATAGCCGGAAGTTGCCGGCGGCTCGTGGGCTGGGCCGCCCGTTCAACCGTAATGGAGTCGACCGGTTCCTGTCCGTATTGGAGATCTGACGCCCACCCGGCCCGACACGGCGCAACGACGCCCGCAGTGCGTTATCGTTCGCGAGGTGAAAGCCTTGCGTCGGTTCACTGTCCGAGCCCACCTTCCGGAGCGGCTCGCTGCCCTCGGTCCGCTGTCCACCAATCTTCGCTGGTCGTGGCATCCGGCCACGCAGGAACTGTTCGGATTGCTGGACGAGGACCTGTGGCGGCAGGTGCAGTTCGACCCGGTCCGGATGCTCGGTGAGGTCGACCCCGCCCGCCTGGACGAACTGGCCGAGGACGTCGCATTCCTGGCCCGGCTCGACGCCGCCGCTGCCGACCTCGACGACTACCTGTCCCGGCCCCGCTGGTATCAGAACCAGCAGGCCAAGGGAGTGTCGCTGGACGGCGGGATCGCATATTTCTCAATGGAGTTCGGGGTCAGCGAAGTGCTGCCCAACTACTCCGGCGGCCTCGGGATTCTCGCAGGCGACCACCTGAAGGCGGCATCCGATCTGGGACTGCCGCTGATCGGTGTCGGGCTGTTGTACCGCTCGGGATACTTCCGGCAGTCGCTGACCGCGGACGGCTGGCAGGCCGAGCACTACCCGCCGCACGACCCGCAGGGCCTGCCGCTGCGTCTGCTCACCGAGTCCGGGCCGCAGTCGTCCGACGGGGCGCCGGTCCTCGTCCACGTCGCGGTCCCCGGTGGCCGGGTGCTGCGCGCCCGCGTGTGGATCGCCCAGGTGGGGCGCGTCCCGCTGCTGCTGCTCGACTCCGACATCGCGGAGAACGACGCCGAGATGCGGGGCGTCACCGACCGCCTGTACGGCGGCGACCAGGACCACCGCATCAAACAGGAGATCCTCGCCGGCATCGGCGGCGTCCGCGCGGTGCGCGCCTACACCCACGCCTACGGCCTGCCCGATCCCGCCGTCTTCCACATGAACGAGGGGCATGCGGGTTTCCTCGGCATCGAGCGGATCCGCGAACTGGTCACCACCGGCGGGCTCGACTTCGACGAGGCGCTGGCCACGGTCCGCGCCGGCACCGTCTTCACGACCCACACCCCGGTTCCCGCGGGAATCGACCGGTTCCCCGCCGACCTCGTGCGGCACTACTTCGGCGGCGACAACGGGGCGAACGAATCGTCACTGCTGCCGGGGCTGACGATCGACCGGATCCTCGGACTCGGCCGCGAATCGGATCCGTCAGTGTTCAACATGGCCCACATGGGCCTGCGTCTCGGGCAGCGGGCGAACGGTGTGTCCAAGCTGCACGGCATCGTCAGCCGGGAGATGTTCCAGCCGCTGTGGCAGGGGTTCGACGCCGGTGAGGTGCCGATCGGCTCGGTGACCAACGGTGTCCACGCGCCCACGTGGGCCGCGCCCGAATGGATCGATCTCGCCACCCGCATTCTCGGCCCCGAACTGGTGGAGGAGGCCCGCGGCTGGGAGCGGCTGCAGGACCTGTCCGCCGAGGAGCTGTGGGCGACCCGCAACGCGCTGCGCGGGAAACTCGTCGAGGAGGTGCGCCGACGGGTCCGGGCGTCCTGGATCGAACGCGGTGCGACGTCCGCCGAGCTCGGCTGGACGAACGAGGTGTTCGACCCGAACGTGCTCACCGTCGGCTTCGCCCGCCGGGTGCCCACCTACAAGCGTCTGACGCTGATGCTGCGCGACCCCGAGCGGCTCCGGGCCCTCCTGCTCGACGAGGAGCGTCCGGTACAGCTGGTGGTCGCCGGGAAGAGCCACCCCGCGGACGACGGCGGGAAGGCACTCATCCAGCAGGTCGTGCGGTTCGCCGACGCCGCCGACGTCCGGCACCGCATCACGTTCCTCCCCGACTACGACATGTCGATGGCGCGGTACCTGTACTGGGGTTGCGACGTCTGGCTCAACAACCCGCTGCGCCCGCTCGAGGCCTGCGGAACGTCGGGGATGAAGTCGGCCCTCAACGGCGGACTGAACCTGTCGATCCGCGACGGCTGGTGGGACGAGATGTTCGACGGCGAGAACGGCTGGGCCATCCCGACCGCGGACGGCGTCGTCGACGAGACCCGGCGTGACGACCTCGAGGCCAGTGCCCTGTACGAACTGCTCGAGCGCGCCGTCCTGCCGAGGTTCTACGACCGCGCGGACGGACTGCCGGTGCGCTGGGTGGAGATGGTGCGTCACACGCTGCAGAACCTCGGGCCGAAGGTGCTGGCGTCACGGATGGTGCGGGACTACGCCGTCCAGTACTACGCGCCCGCCGCCGCGTCGGCCCGGACGGTGGCGGCGGAGAACTTCGCCGGCGCCCGCGAACTCGCCGCGTTCCGTCGACGCGTGGAGGCGGCGTGGCCTGCGGTGACGGTGCTGCAGGTCGATGGGGCTGGGCTGCCCGACACTCCCGAGATCGGAGCGAATCTGGTGCTCCGCGCCCGCATCCGCCTCGGTGAACTGTCCGTCGACGACGTCACCGTGCAGGCCGTGATCGGCAAGGCCGGACCGGACGAGGAGCTCACCGACATCGTCACGGTCCCGATGACGCACTCGGCCTCGGACGAGTCGGGGGAGTTGTTCGTCGCCGATCTGGCCCTGCCGCTGTCTGGCTCGGTCGGGTACACGGTGCGGGTGCTTCCGCACCACGAGTTGCTCGTCGATCCGTCGGAGCTGGGCCTGGTGACGGTGCCGAACCCCTGACCGGCTCCACCGAGCCGGTCAGGGTTCGTCCCGGCACGGTTTACGGGCCGACGTCGCGGCGCCGGAAGCCGGCGACCGCGGCGAGGAACAGGGCCGCCGCGAGGAGCAGCAGAACGACGAGGGGAGCGGCCGAGAAGCTTTCGGCAGGCAGCGCCGGTGTGTAGTGGAAGGGGGAGAGAATCCCGAACCAGTCCGGGAGGACCTCCCCGAACATTCCGGCGACGAGAACGTAGCCCACGAACGCCCACAGTGCGGGAAGCGCGCGTGGGATCAACCCGTAGACGGCCGCGCACGATCCGACGATCACGAGCACGGCCGGCACCGTGTTCAGGGCGGCGCCGATCAGCCGCCCGAGCGCGCCCGCGTCGGACAGCGTGAACGCCGCGGTGATCCCCATACCGACCCCGGCCGCCACCGCGATCGCGACGGCCGCGGCCGCGATCACGAGCAGCTGGCCACCGAGCCACCGCGCCCGCGACACGGGGGTGGCCAGGGCCTCCTCGGCGCGACCCGACGATTCCTCCGAGCGGATCGACACGACGGCACCGACGGCGTACATCGCGGCCATCACCACCAGGAACACCAGATACAGGGCGAACGCGCCGTCGGCGGCCGCCGCGGCGCCACCCGGCAGCAGCTGTGCGAGATCGGGATCCTGCTCGATGAAATCGCTGATCTGCCTGCCGAGGGAACCGATCGGCAGCGACAGCGCGAACACCCCGACACCCCAGGCGAGGATCTGGCCGCGCTGCTGACGCGCCGCGAGTGCGGTGACCCCGGTCAGGCGGGGGGACGCCTCGGCACGACCGCCCCGCGGCGGAAGGAGTCCCGCCCCGACGTCCCGGCGACCGATGGCCGCATACGCGCACACGACGGTCAGCGCCGCCGCGACGACGCCGATCAGCAACGGCCACCATCGTTCGTCGACGTATGCGCGGGTGGCCTGCGACCAGCCGATCGGCGACACCCACGTGAGCAGGCTCCCGCTGTGTCCCTGCTGCACATCGCCGACTGCCCGCAGCAGGTACGCGACGACGACCGCGCAGATTCCGGCACCGCTTGCCGCGCGGGCGTGTTCGGTGAGCTGTGACGCCAGCGCCGACAGCGACGTGAACACCAGACCCACGACCAGCACACCCGCCGACATGTTCAGCGAACCCGCCGGAGGCAGACCCACGGCGAGCAACCCGATGACGAGCAGCAGCGCGACGAACACATTGGCGAGGGCCGCCGAGATCAGTCCCGCTGTGATTCCCGCGTACCGCCCGACGACGCCGGCGCGCACCAGCTCCGCGCGCCCGGTCTCCTCCTCCGTCCGCAGATGCCGCGTCACCAGCAGCACCGACATGATCGCCACGGCCACCATCGTCATGCCGGCGATCTCGTTGGCGACCATCGCACCCAGCGTGTAGTCGTCCAGGCCGTAGCCCGGCCCGGCGAGGGCGGTGGCGGCCGGGGACGAGATGAGTTCGGCACGGGCCTGCCGGGATTCGGCGGTCGGGTAGATGGTGGAGTAACTTGACGCGATCAGGACGGTGAGACCCGCCACCGCGACCGTCCACACCGGAATCCGGACCCGGTCGGTACGCACCGCCAGTTCGGCGAGCACACCCGTCCCGCTCAGCTGACTCACTGCGGCCGTCCGATCCCGAGCGCCTCGACCTCGTCGCGGTACTCGCGCAGGAACAGGTCCTCCAGCGTCGGCGGGTTGGCGGTGATCGACACGATGCCCAGCCCCGTCAACGTGGTCATGACCGGGTCGATCTGATCGGAATCGACGTCGAACGTCACCGTGTTCGCGTCCGCACCCTTTTGCAGGTTGTGCACACCAGGGACGTTCCCGATGGGGCTGGGCTTGATCCGGGTGGTCGCCGTCACCGTCGTCCGGGTGAGATGCCGCAGCTCGGACAGTGTTCCCGCCTGCACCGTCCGGCCCGCCCGGATGATGGTCACGGCGTGGCACAGCGCATCCACCTCGGCGAGGATGTGACTGGACAGCAGCACCGTGCGCCCGCCGCGCGCGAATTCGGTGATGCATTCCTGAAACACCGCCTCCATCAACGGGTCCAGGCCCGATGTCGGCTCGTCGAGGATGAGGAGTTCGGTGTCGGCGGCGAGCGCAGCCACGAGGGCGACCTTCTGCCGGTTGCCTTTCGAATAGGTGCGGCCCTTCCGGGTGGGGTCGAGTTCGAATCGCTCGATCAGCGACGCGCGACGGATCGGATCGAGTCCGCCCCGCAGTCGCCCGAGAAGGTCGATCGCCTCACCGCCGGACAGGTTGGGCCACAAGTTCACTTCCCCTGGCACATAGGCGAGCCGTCGATGCACGGGTACGGAATCACGCCACGGATCGGCACCGAGAACGGACGCCGAACCCCCGTCGGCGCGCAGCAGACCGAGAAGCACCCGGATGGTCGTGGACTTGCCCGCGCCGTTGGGTCCGAGGAATCCGTGCACCTCACCCGACTTCACCTCCAGATCGAGGCCGTCGAGGGCGAGGACTTCACCGAACTTCTTGGTGAGTCCGCGGACTGAGATCGCAAGGTCCATCGGTCGAGCATAGGTGCGCGCCCATCCGCTGTCCGACTCAGTGCATGACAACGTTTCAGGGCCGTGAGTCGCGGATCCGTCCCAGCGCCTTGCGCACGACTTCGGGATCCGACGTCTCCCAGAACGGCGGCAGCGATGCCCGCAGATACCCGGCGTAGCGGGCGGTGGCGAGCCGCGGATCGAGGACCGCCACCACACCCTTGTCGTCGACGCTGCGCAGCAGACGTCCCACACCCTGCGCGAGCAGCAGCGCCGCGTGATTGGCTGCGACGGAAAGGAACCCGTTGCCCCCGCGCGACTCGACCGCCTTCTGCCGGGCGACCAGCAGTGGGTCGTCGGGGCGGGGGAACGGGATGCGGTCGAGGATCACGAGGCTCAGGGACGGGCCCGGCACGTCCACGCCCTGCCACAGCGACAACGTGCCGAACAGCGACGTCGGCTCGTCGCCGGCGAACGCCCGGACGAGGGCGCCCGTCGAGTCGTCGCCCTGGCACAGGATCGGGGTGTCGAGCCGGTCGCGCATGGCCTCGGACGCGGCCTTCGCGGCCCGCATCGACGAGAACAACCCCAGCGTCCGCCCACCCGCCGCCTCGACGAGTTCGGCGATCTCGTCGAGATACGCGGGGGAGAGGCCGTCCCGCCCCGGCGGCGGCAGTTGCTTCGCGATGTAGATGATGCCGGCGCGGGCGTGGTCGAACGGCGACCCGACGTCGAGGGCGTTCCATTTGAACGTGCCGGCGTCGGACGGCGCCTCGGATCCGGTGGCCATCGCCGGATCGATGACGACGGACGACTCCGCGGGAAGTCCCCAATTGACGGCGAGGCCGTCGAATGACCCGCCGACGGTCAGCGTCGCGGACGTGAGGACCACGGTCGATTCCGCGAACAGCCGGGACCGCAGCAGCCCGCCGACCGACAGCGGCGCCATCCGCACCACCCGGCGGATCGAACCGCGGTTGTCGTCGGCGGCCAGCCACACCACGTCGTGACGCTTGGCCGGGTCCGGCTCGTCGAACGCGCTGAGAACGCGGACGGCGCTGTCGTGAACCTCCTCGACCGACGCGAGCGCGGTGTTGCGGGCGGCGGCGGCCTCCGGGTCGCTCAACGCCATGCCCGGACGGGACGGGCCGATGGCCGTGCGCAACGCCCAGGCGGCGTCGCGGACGGCGGCGAGCGCCGGCGCCGCGCCGGGCGGCAACGCCTCCCACCGCTCCGGCCGCAACTCCTCGAGCAGCGCCGCCCAGCCCTCTCCCGCCGCCTCGAGACGATCGGCGTCCTGCTCCTCGACGAGCTTCGCGCAACGACGCGCGGCGGCACTGATCGTCGACGCCGCCAACTCCGCGGTGGCGACGTTGGTGACGCGGTCGACCAGTTCGTGCGCCTCGTCGATGACCACGACGTCGTGTTCGGGAAGGATCGCGATTCCGGTGATGGCGTCGATGGCGAGCAGGGCGTGGTTGGTGACCACGACGTCGACCTGCGACGCCTCCGCGCGGGCCCGCTCCGCGAAGCAGTCCTCGCCGACCGGGCAGCGGGACTTGCCGAGGCACTCGCGGGCCGTGACGCTCACCTGGCGCCACGCCTTGTCGCTGACGCCGGGGGCCAGGTCGTCGCGGTCACCGGTCTCGGTGTCCGAGGACCACTCGGTGAGACGCTGGACCTCACGGCCGAGCCGGGACACCGCGAACGGATCGAACAGCTCGTCGGCCGGCGGTTCCTCCGCAGTCCCGGTGTGGATCTTGTTCATGCACAGATAGTTGTTGCGGCCCTTGAGGATCGCGAAGTGCGGCCTGCGGCCGAGTGAACCCGCGAGCGCGTCCGCGAGCCGCGGCATGTCGCGGTCGATCAGCTGACGCTGCAGCGCGATGGTGGCCGTCGAGACGATGACCGTCTTGCCGCTCTGCACCGCGTGCCGGACGCTCGGCACGAGGTAGGCGAGCGACTTGCCGGTACCCGTACCCGCCTGGACAGCCAGATGCTCCCCGGTGTCGATCGAATGCGCGACGGCGGAAGCCATGGTCAGCTGGTTGGACCGCTCGGCACCGCCCAGCGACCGCACCGCCGTGCGCAACAGCTCGGGGACGTTGGGGAGGTTTTCAGGCACCCGAGCAGGTTACTCGGGACCTACGTCAGAAATCGTCACGCGGTCCGAGGGGACGTCCGCGTCGCGTCCCACGAGGCGCACCCCGGCGGCCCGCATCGCGGTGATCGCGGCCTCGACGGTTGCGGGCGCCACGCCCGCGGTGAGGGGGAGGAGCACGCGCGTCGGAAAGCCGGCCGCCACGGCGTCGAGTGCCGTCGCGACCACGCAGTGATCGGTGGCGATCCCCACGATGTCGACCTCGGTGGCCCCGGCCGCACGCAGCCATTTCTCCAGGCTGTGGCCGTCGGAGTTCGTGCCCTCGAAGCCCGAGTACGCCGCCGAGAACTCGCCCTTGGAGAACACCGACTCGATGCGGCTCCGGTCGAGGCCCGGGTGGAACTCCGCGCCGTGGGTTCCCGATTTGCAGTGCACCGGCCAGGTGTCGACGTAGTCCGGTTCTTCGGAGAAGTGATGGCCCGGGTCGATGTGGTGGTCGATGGTAGCCGCGATCGCGTCGTACTCGGCTCCGGCCAGGAAGTGGCTGATCGCCGCCGCGACGGCGGAACCGCCCTCGACGGCGAGGGAGCCGCCCTCGCAGAAGTCGTTCTGGACGTCGACCACGAGCAGTGCCCGCCGGGCGTCGGTGTTCTCGGTCACGGTGCCCTCCTGGATTCCGGTTCGGCGAAGCGCACGGGGATCGCGGGCTCGCCGTGGGAGAGCTTCAAACCCTCCCACGGGAGGCTGACGAGGCCCGCTGCAAGGAGGGATCTGCTGTCCTCCAGGGTAGTCGCCCTGCAGGCGGTCTCACCGCCCCGCACGAGCGGGACCAGCAGTTCTGTCACCTCGAGTCCGGTCGCGCCGGGTGCGTCGGAGTGGGCCGGGTACACGACCTCCTCCACCAGGGTTCCGGTGTCGCGGGCGAACCGTACCGCCTTCTTGACGCCGCCCCGCGACGCCTTGTTGCTGCTCCGCTTCTCGACGGGGATACCGTCCACCTCGACGAGTTTGTAGACCATTCCCGCCGTCGGCGCACCCGACCCGACGACGACGGACGTGCCGACCCCGTAGACGTCGACCGGTTCGGCCCGCAACGCGGCGATGGCGTACTCGTCGAGGTCGCCGGACACCACGATCTTCGTCCCGGTCGCCCCGAGGCCGTCGAGTTGCCCGCGCACCTGCCGGGCGAGGACACCCAGATCACCGGAGTCGATCCGGACACCCCCGAGTCCGGGGCCCGCCACCTCGACCGCCGTCTCGACACCGGCGGTGATGTCGTACGTGTCGACGAGGAGTGTGGTTCCCACTCCGAGTGCCGCGACCTGCGCGCGGAACGCCGCCGCCTCGTCCGGCCCGTCCGGGGTGGTGTGCAACAGGGTGAACGCGTGCGCACTGGTGCCCGCACCGGGCACGCCGTGCCTGCGGACCGCCTCCAGGTTCGACGTGGCCGTGAAACCCGCCAGGTACGCGGCACGCGAGGCCGCGACCGCCGATTCCTCGTGGGTGCGCCGCGACCCCATCTCGATCATCGGGCGCCCGTCGGCGGCGCTGACCATCCGTGCGGCGGCGGACGCGATCGCGCTGTCGTGGTTGAGGATCGACAGGATCAGCGTCTCGAGCAGCACGCACTCGGCGAACGTTCCGCGGACCGACAGGATGGGGGAGCCGGGAAAGTAGAAGTCGCCCTCGCGGTAGCCGTCGATGTCTCCGCTGAACCGATAGTCACGCAGCCAGGCGACGGTGGCGTCGTCGAGGAAGCGGGAGACGATCTCGAGTTCCGGTTCGCCGAAGCGGAAGTTCGACAGCGCCGCGACCAGGCGGGCGGTGCCGGCGACGACTCCGTAGCGGCGACCGTCCGGAAGGCGGCGGGCGAACACCTCGAAGCTGCAGCGACGGTGGGCGGAACCGTCGGCGAGGGCCGCCGACAGCATCGTCAACTCGTACTGGTCGGTGAACAAGGCGGTGCTGTCTCTGGACACCCGGCCACTGTAAGCCGCGGTGTCGCCGGGCGGTGGAGCGTCGTACCCTGGTGTCATGGCTCATTGCTCGACGACAGCTCCATTCGTGGATGCCATGCCGGCATCGCCGCAGGTCACCCCTGCAGAGTCGGAGGTCGTCGAGGTCGATGAAGCCAATGATCGTCCCTGGGTCACCGTCGTGTGGGACGATCCGGTGAATTTGATGCACTACGTCACCTACATTTTTCAGAAGCTCTTCGGGTACAGCAAAGCGAAGGCGACGGAATTGATGATGCAGGTGCATTCCGAGGGGAAGGCCGTGGTGTCGAGCGGCTCCCGCGACAAGGTCGAAAACGATGTACGCAAGCTGCACGCGGCGGGCCTGTGGGCCACGATGCAGCGGGACAGCAGCTAACTTTCCGTTCGGACAGTAAGGAACTCGGTACACGACGTGCGGATGTGGAGCAGGAAGAACTCGCTCGGGGGCATGAAGCTGCGCTCGGAGATGGACGAGCACGAGGCAACGGTGCTGCGATCGCTGGTCGCCTCCGTCCTCGGCCTCCTCGAGGAGCGGGCGGCGTCGGCGCCGGCTGACGAACTCGCCGCGCTCACCGGGATGCGGACGGGCAACACGACGGCACCCGACGAGGAGGTCCTCGCCCGGCTGCTGCCCGACTTCCACCGCCCCGACATGGACGCGCCGGACGACGACGAGATCCGCGCCGAGTCGAAGGCCGACGTCAACGGTGCGCTGCGCGGACTCCACGAACCGGAGATCATCGACGCCAAACTGGCCGCGGGCTCGGTCATCCTTCACACCGTCCCGGAGAACGGCGGCAAGGTTCTGCTCACGCCGGAGCAGGCCGACGCCTGGCTCAGCGGTCTCAACGACGTCCGGCTGGCGCTGGGGACCAATCTGGGCATCGACGCCGACACGCCCGACGAACTCGATCCGAATGATCCCCGCGCACCGCATCTCGACATCTACCACTGGCTGACCTGGATGCAGGACTCGCTCGTTCAGGCACTGGCACCGTGACGGGCACGACGCCGGGCCGCACCGATTCGCTCGTCGATGTGGTCGGCCTGAGCGTCGGGCACCACCACCGACTCGATCCGGACGCCACACTCGGCAGCGGTGCCGCCACCGGATGCACCGTCGTCCTCGCGCCACACGGCGCGACCGGTGCGGTCGACGTCCGAGGCGGCGGGCCGGGCACCCGCGAAACCGACCTCCTCGACCCCAGTCACAGCGTCCGGAAGGTGCACGCGATCGTCCTCACCGGCGGCAGCGCATACGGGCTCGCCGCCGCGGACGGCGTCATGCGGTGGCTGGAGGAGCACGGTCACGGAATCGGTATGGGGGAGCCCGATCAGGTGGTCCCGATCGTCCCCGCCGCCGTGATCTTCGATCTGCCGGTCGGCGACTGGCGCACTCGTCCCACCGCCGAATTCGGTTACCGGGCAGCAGATTCCGCTTCGCACACGGTGCTCTCCGGTTCGGTGGGCGCCGGGGTCGGGGCGCGCGCGGGGGCGATCAAGGGCGGGGTCGGAACGGCGAGCGTCGTCATCACGGACGGTCCGGCGAAGGGCATCACCGTATCCGCGCTGATGGTGGCCAATCCCGTCGGAACCGTGTTCGATCCGTCGACCGGACTGCCGTGGGGCGTCGCCACCGTGGGCGCAGCCGCGTTCGGGCTCCGGCCGCCGGTCGCCGCCGAGGTGTCGGCGGCACGCGAACTGATGGCCAAGAGCACCGTTCTCAACACGACCATCGGGGTCGTCGCGACCGACGCCGCCCTCGGCAAGGCGGCGATGCGCCGCGTCGCCGTGGCCGGACACGACGGGCTCGCCCGCGCGATCCGGCCCGCGCATTCGCCGCTCGACGGCGACACGATCTTCGCGCTCGCCACCGGCATCCACCCGGTGCACCACCCGGCCGGCGTGCCCGACGCGTTCCCACCCGAACTGCCCGTCGTCGACGCCGTCTGCACGGCGGCCGCCGAAGTGGTGGAGAAGGCCGTCGTCGACGCCGTCCTCAGCGCCACCCCGGTCGCGGGAATTCCCACGTACCGCGAACTGTTCCCCTCGGCACTGCGTTCCTGACGCGGTCTGTTCGGTGGCCGAGTCGACGGTCCGCACCTAGGATGGCGCTCACGGAGGTGGATGACGTGCTGGTGATTCGATCGGACTTCGTCGAGGCGATGGTCGCGCACGCGCGGGCCGACCACCCGGACGAAGCGTGCGGGGTCATCGCCGGGCCCGAGGGCTCCGACCGCCCCGAACGGCACATCCCGATGATCAACGCCGAACGTTCGCCGACGTTCTACCGATTCGACTCCGGTGAGCAGCTGAAGGTGTGGCGGGCGATGGACGACGCCGACGAAGTGCCCGTCGTGATCTACCACTCGCACACCGCCACCGAGGCGTATCCCAGCCGGACCGACATCTCCTTCGCATCCGAACCGGACGCCCACTACGTGCTCATCTCCACCCGCGACCCCGACGCCCACGAACTTCGCAGCTACCGCATCGTCGACGGCGTCGTCACCGAGGAACCCGTCGACGTGGTGCAGAGCTACAAGTTCGCCCACACTTCGGTGGCGGACGTCCCCGACAAGTGACGACACCGTCCCTCGCGACGGTCCCGCGGCAGAGAGACACCCACATCCCGAGGAGCCGACCATGGCTGTCACAGTTTCGATCCCCACCATCCTGCGTTCCCACACCGGCGGCGAGAAGCGAGTGGAGGCAACAGGTCCCACACTTTCCGCCGTCATCGACGACCTCGACGGCAACTACGGCGGCATCAAGGACCGCCTGATCGACGGCGGCCGGCTGCACCGGTTCGTCAACGTGTACGTCAACGACGAGGACGTCCGATTCTCGGGCGGACTCGACACCGAGGTGGCCGACGGGGATTCCGTGACCATCCTGCCCGCCGTCGCCGGAGGCTGATCGCGGCCGTGGCGCGGTTCGATTCGCTCATCGACACCCTCGGCGACACACCCCTGGTCGGGCTGCCGCGCCTGTCGCCGAGCTGGACCGGCACCTCGCCGGTCCGCCTGTGGGCGAAGCTCGAGGACCGCAACCCCACCGGTTCGGTGAAGGACCGTCCCGCCCTCCGCATGATCGAACAGGCCGAGAACGACGGCACCCTGACACCCGGCGCGACTATCCTGGAACCGACCAGCGGGAACACCGGCATCTCCCTGGCGATGGCCGCGAAACTCAAGGGCTACCACCTCATCTGCGTGATGCCCGAGAACACGTCCGTCGAACGCAGGCAACTGCTCACGATGTTCGGCGCCGAGATCATCGACTCACCGGCGCGCGGCGGCTCGAATCAGGCTGTGGCCCTGGCCAAGGAGCTGTCCGCGGAGCACCCCGACTGGGTGATGCTGTACCAGTACGGCAATCCCGCGAACGCGCTGGCGCACTACGAGACGACGGGGCCGGAGATCCTGCGGGACCTGCCCGAGATCACTCACTTCGTGGCCGGCCTCGGCACCACCGGAACCCTGATGGGCGTGGGTCGCTACCTCCGCGAACACGTCGACGGCATCGAGATCGTCGCGGCGGAACCCCGCTACGGGGAACTCGTGTACGGCCTCCGCAACATCGACGAGGGCTTCGTACCCGAACTGTACGACGAGTCCGTCCTCACCTCGCGGTTCTCCGTCGGCCCCGCCGCCGCGGTCCGCCGCACCCGGCAACTCATCGACAACGAAGGCATCTTCGCGGGCATTTCCACCGGCGCGATCCTCCACGCCGCGCTGGGAGTCGCGCGCAAAGCGGTCAAGGCCGAACGCGCCGCCGACATCGCGTTCATCGTCGCCGACGGCGGATGGAAATATCTGTCGACCGGCGCCTACGGCGGTACGGTCGAGGAAGCGGAAGAAGCACTGGAAGGGCAGCTGTGGGCATGATGTCAAGGATGTGCGGATCATGAGTTCGCCGTTCGACTCCTCGCGATTCGGCGCGCCGGTGCCGAGGGGTGGCGCGTCGCCGGCCCCCGCGCGCAAGTCGAAGCCGCTGTGGCTGCAGTCCGCGATCCTCGTCGGCACGTTCACGATGCTGCTGTACGTCATCGAGATCGCCGACGTGGCGTCCGACGAGCGACTCGAAGACAACGGCGTCCAGCCGCGCACGATCGACGGGCTGTGGGGAATTCTGTTCGCCCCGGTCCTCCACGACGACTGGGCGCACCTGTTCGCGAACACCGTCCCACTGCTGGTCCTCGGGTTCCTCGTGCTGCTGTCGGGCATCGCCCGCGGACTCGCCGCCACCGGGATCGTCTGGGTGGTCGGCGGTGTGGGCACCTGGTTGACCGGCGGATCCTATTCCAACCACATCGGCGCCTCCGTCCTGATCTTCGGCTGGCTCGCCTACCTGCTGGTTCGAGGAGTCTTCGCCCGCAACCTCGGCCAGATCCTCGTCGGCGTGGTGGTGTTCGTCGTGTACGGCAGTCTGCTGTGGGGTGTGCTGCCGAGCACGCCCGGGGTGTCCTGGCAGGGGCATCTGTTCGGCGCCGTCGGCGGGGTCCTCGCAGCCTGGCTGCTCTCCGCCGACGCCAGGAAGCAGCGGGCGCGGAAAGCGGTAGGGCCGCAATCGTTCGGATGAGCGGCCCGCCACGGCGAACAGGTGATCTACCGGTGTGTACGCCGCTTCCGGCGGCCGAGCGTATGCCCTGCTGGTAGGCTCCTCGCGAGATCCGGGCACACCAGCAACTGCGTAATTCAGGCCATCGACAGTGTCGTCACGGGGGCCGGTCGAGGTGGTTCGAACTCGCGGATTCGCGCACACGGCGGGTCGCCGACGTCCGGGCGTCCCCAGCGGCGGATCTCCGCCGCCGTACCCCACCGCACCCTCAGGAGTTGATCATGGCTGTCACAGTTTCGACCCCCGACGTCGACGGCGAGTGTCCGTCCGATGTGCAGTCACGGAAGGCCGATCGCTGACGTGGCAAGGTTCGATTCGTACATCGACACTCTCGGGAACACACCACTCGTCGGTCTGCCCCGGCTGTCGCCACGCTGGAACGGCAGCAACTCGGTGCGGTTGTGGGCCAAGCTCGAGGATCACAATCCCACCGGTTCGATCAAGGATCGCCCGGCGCTGCGCATGATCGAGCAGGCCGAACGGGACGGCCGTCTGACCCCGGGGTCGACGATTCTCGAATCGACCAGCGGAAACACCGGCATCTCCCTGGCCATGGCCGCAAAACTGAAGGGCTATCAGCTGATCTGCGTGATGCCCGAGAACACGTCGATGGAACGCCGCCAGCTCCTGACGATGTTCGGCGCCCGGATCATCGACTCCCCGGCCGCCGGTGGTTCCAACGAGGCCGTCGCCGTCGCGATGCGACTGTCGAACGAGAATCCGGACTGGGTGCTGCTCTACCAGTACGGCAACCCGGCCAACGCGATGGCGCATTACGAGACGACCGGGCCGGAGATCTTGCGGGACCTGCCCGAGATCACCCATTTCGTGGCGGGGCTCGGCACCACCGGAACCCTCATGGGAACGGGTCGGTTCCTCCGCGAACACGTCGACGGCGTCGAGATCGTGGCCGCGGAACCGCGCTTCGGCGAGATGGTCTGCGGTCTCCGCAACATCGAAGAAGGATTCGTACCGGAGTTGTACGACGAGTCGGTACTCACCCGTCGATTCCGGGTGCGTCACGCCGAGGCGATCCAGCGCACCCGCGAGTTGATCGACGTCGAGGGAATCTTCGCAGGCACGTCCACCGGCGCCAATCTCCATGCCGCACTCGATGTGGCGTGGTCCGCCGTCGAGTCGGGGCAGCGCGCCGACATCGCCTTCGTGGTCGCCGACGGCGGATGGAAATACCTCTCGACCGGAACCTACGACCCACAGGTCCAGGTCCTCGAAGAGGCCTGGGAACGGTAACGAGGCCGGATTCACGGTAGATCAGCATGGTCAGGTCACATTTCCCCATCGGTTGTGAGGTCGACGCGCCAATTCCGTCGGAAGCTTTTTCCGAAACGGGTCGTCGTGGCAGCATGGCGGGTATGCGCATTACCGTCCTGGGATGTTCAGGGAGCGTCTCCGGACCAGACTCACCTGCATCGGGTTATCTGTTGACCGCGCCGGACACACCGCCGCTCGTCCTCGACTTCGGGCCCGGTGTCCTCGGTGCGCTCCAACGGTTCGCCGATCCCGGCGAGGTGTCCGTCCTCCTCAGCCACCTGCACGCCGACCACTGCCTGGACCTCCCCGGACTGCTCGTCTGGCGTCGCTACCATCCGAATCCGCCGACGGGACGCGCCCTCGTCTACGGTCCGTCCGACACCGCCCGCCGGATCGGCGTCGCGTCCGCGGAATGCGGCGGCGATATCGACGACATCTCCGACACGATCGATCTGCACCACTGGGCCGACGGTGAACAGGTCACGATCGGCGACCTCACCGTCACGGCGCGGCGGGTCAACCACCCGCCCGAGGCCTACGGGTTCCGCCTGACCAACGGCGCCGGACGAACCCTCGTCTACACCGGCGACACCGGCATGTGCGAGGAAGTGATCGAACTCGCCCGCGACGCCGACGTGCTGCTCGCCGAGGCGTCGTGGACACACAGCCCGGACCGGCCCGAAGGAATCCACCTCTCGGGCACCGAGGCCGGCCAGGTGGCACACCGCGCCGGTGTCGCCGAACTGCTGCTGACCCACATCCCCCCGTGGACGTCCCGCGAGGACGTCATCGCCGAGGCCAAGGCCGAATTCTCCGGTCCCGTGCACGCAGTGTCCGCCGGCGGCGTCTACACCGTCTGACGCCGTGTTCGCGCCCCAGCCGGGGACGACTAGGCTCTCCGCTGTGACCACACGAGAAGACGGCAGGGCGGACGACGAACTCCGCGAGGTCAAGATCACCCGAGGCTTCACCACTCATCCCGCGGGATCGGTGCTGGTGGAATTCGGAAACACCCGGGTGATGTGCACCGCCAGCGTCGAGGACGGCGTTCCCCGCTGGCGTCAGGGCTCCGGGCTCGGCTGGCTGACCGCCGAATACGCCATGCTGCCCGCCGCCACCCACACCCGCAGCGGCCGAGAGTCCGTCAAGGGCAAGGTCGGGGGACGCACCCAGGAGATCAGCCGGCTCGTCGGACGCTCCCTCCGCGCCTGCATCGATCTCGCCGCCATCGGTGAGAACACCATCGCCCTCGACTGCGATGTCCTGCAGGCCGACGGCGGAACCCGCACTGCCGCCATCACTGGCGCGTACGTGGCCCTCGTCGACGCGGTGACCTACCTCCGTGCCGCGGGCCGCCTCGCCGACCCGCAGCCCATCTCCTGCGGCATCGCCGCGGTGAGTGTGGGCGTCGTCGACGGCCGTGTGCGCCTCGACCTGCCGTACGAGGAGGACTCGCGCGCCGAGGTCGACATGAACGTGGTGGCCACCGACACCGGCACCCTCGTCGAGATCCAGGGCACCGGCGAAGGCGCGACCTTCCCGCGGAGCACGCTCGACAAACTGCTGGATTCCGCACTCGCAGGCTGCGAGCAGCTGTTCGAGATCCAGAAGGCGGCACTCGAACTGCCCTATCCCGGTGAGCTTCCCGAGCCGAAGGTCCCGGAGACGTCGAAGAAGAAGTTCGGGAGCTAGACCGGTGCCGGAAACCACACGGGTGCTGGTGGCGAGCCGCAACGCGAAGAAACTCCGGGAACTGCATCGCGTGCTCGCGGCGGCCGGTGTCGACGGGATCGAACTGGTCGGACTCGACGCCGTGCCCGAGTACCCCGAAGCCCCCGAAACCGGTGCGACGTTCGAGGAGAACGCTCTCGCGAAAGCACGCGACGGCGCCGCCGCCACCGGATTGCCCTGCGTCGCAGACGATTCCGGAATCGAGGTGGACGCCCTGAACGGTATGCCCGGAATCCTGTCCGCCCGCTGGTCGGGCACCCATGGAAACGATCCCGCGAACACCGCATTGGTCCTGGCTCAGCTCGCCGACGTGCCCCAAGACCGCAGGGGAGCGGCGTTCGTCTCGGCGTGCGCGCTCGTGGTACCCGGCGGCGAGGAAACGGTGGTCCGGGGCGAATGGCGGGGCAGCGTCGCCGGTCAGCCGGTCGGCGACGGCGGATTCGGCTACGACCCGGTATTCGTGCCCGAAGGGGACACCCGATCGGCCGCCCAGCTCTCACCCGAGGAGAAGGACGCCTCCTCGCATCGAGGGCGGGCGCTCGTCCAACTCGTCCCCGCCCTGGCGGCGCTCACCGGGCGCTGATACCGACAGACACCGCTCGGCCGGCTGACCTACGTGATCGCGATGATCACCGGTCAGCCGGTCGTCATGTGACGGAGCCGAGCGGTTCGATCAGAGTTCGAAGTCGCGGCGGACCTGCTTGGTCCGCTGATGCTCCACGTAGAACGACAGGAACGGGATGGTGCCCGCGAGGAGCGTTCCGACCGTCCGGCCCGCGGGCCAGCGCACCTTGACCGCCAGGTCGAGCGTCACCAGCAGGTAGACGAAGTACACCCAGCCGTGAACCACCGCGATCCATGTGGGCAGGTTGTCGACCTTGAAGATGTATTTGGCCACTACCTCCGCGGTGAGGACCAGCAGCCACACACCGGTGGCGTAGGCGAGAACTCGGTAGCGCAGCAGCGCGGGAGCAACTTTCTTCTGCTTCGCGGTATCTGCGACCGAACCGGCAGTCGTCTCGTCTTGGCCCGTGCTCACGTGGTGCTCCTATCGGTCTCGCGAGCGGACAGCTCGGCGAGGTACTGGTTGTACTGCGAAATCTGCAGGCTCTCGAGGTCGTCCGGATCGTCGTCCTCGGCCGCAGCGGGGCGAGGGGGCAGGACGTCCGCAGGAATTTCCCGCAGTTCAGCGGGCGCGTCCGGGACATCGGTCGTGTCTGCCGGCTCGGCGTCCTCGAGCTGCACGAATCGCCGGTAGGCGTAGACCAGGAACGCTGCGAACAGTGGCCATTGGAACGCATACCCGAGATTCTGGCCCGTTCCGCCCACCGCCTCGAACCGTTGCCACTGCCACCAGCCGAGTGCGAGGCACCCGACAGCCCCGACGACCACCAACAGGATCAGCGCGGGGCGGCGTTGCTTACGGTTACCGGACACGTAACGACGGTACCTGAATCGCCGAATGCGCTGCTAGGAGAGGTTGCCGCTATGGCGGCGGTCACAGGCTCGTCCGCGAAAGTCGAGCTGGCCGGGGCACACGGCCACCGAATCGGCCGAAGCCGAGAAGTGCGCGAGGGGGGATTCGAACCCCCACGTCCATCGGACATCAGGTTCTAAGCCTGACGCGTCTGCCCTTCCGCCACTCGCGCGCGAAGGACAGACTACGCCACCATCTGAACCGGTGTGCTCAGCCGGTCGATTCCTCGGTGCCATACGTGCGATTGCGCCCGGCCCACGTTGCGGTCTGCGTATGACAGTTGGGGCACAGGAAGCGCACTTCGTGCAAACGTGAGTCGAGGGGATCTCCGCGAATGTGGTCGACGTGGAGAGTTAGCGGGAGCCCACACCATTCGGCATTCAGGCCACACAGTGCGCACTGGTACGCAACACCTGCTTCGATCAGCGCGCGGCGCAACAGATGTGGTTGTACACGCGCGCTACCCGGTGGTCTGCGGATCAGAATTTCCTGCCAGGTCATCCGATTACGTGCAGGTTTTCCTTTTGTGTGAGCGCTGCCGGTGAAGTGAGATGTATCGATCCCGAACTTCTTGATCTGCCTACTCAGGTGCGCGTGCGTGCCACCTGCAGGCCGAAGTCCGAGGTAGCGCATGACGCCGGCGTAGCTCGTCGACTCCGCGACCGCCTGTTCGAGGACTTCCCGCGTGTACTTCACCTCGCACCTGCCGCGCGTTGCTGCCGGCGCTGGTATCGCCAGACGGCGTGGGTGACGGTCGTGGCGGTGACCTCGAGGCGCGCTGCCGCGGCGGCGACGAGGTCTTCCGCCTGTGTTGTGGTTGCGGGTGATTCGAGATCGAGTGCCTCGGCGATGAAGTCGCACACCACTGCGCGGGACGCGGTTGTGGGCACGCCGAGTTGCATGGCGAAGCACTCCCAGGTGGCGGCGCCGAATCCGGGCACGGCGACGAGGGCGCTCCGCTGCGCGTCGTCGTCACGGAGATCTGCGGACGTGGTGCAGCCCAGTTCGGTGAGCGAGCGTGCCGCCGTGGCGACGGCCTCTGCCTTGGTGGTGTAGTTCCCCGGTACCCGCTGCCGGTTGTTCAGGACCGTCAGGAGGCCTTCGGGTTCGTCGGCGTGCGCGGCGAGTGCGGTGAGGTCGTCGAGTGGTGCGGCGCGGTGATCGCGCCAGCGGGTGATGACGGCGCGGACCCCGGTGGTGGGCGTGCCGTACGTCGCCCGGGCGGAGAAGGCGGCGTCGAGGAGAGCGGCTTCGATCTCCTGCGGCCAGCCCTCCGTCCAGTGCGGCCACGACTCTCGCGGCAGTTCGGCGTCGATGTGATCGAGTAGGGCGCGGACGTGGGCTGTGCTCATTTCTTCCCCCCGGAGAATGGCTGTCGGCAGTTCCTGGAATCGAACATTAGTGCGAGGGTCCGACAGGTTCGCTTTTGTCGTGCTCCGGGGCTGGTTTCGAGGGCGCATACCTGCATGAACCTGGGGCTTCGTCAAGGTGGTAACGAATTGATAACGATTAATGTGAGGCTTTCCTCAGGTTCTTGGACGTCCTTGCACCGCCTACGTGCAGCGGAGACGTGATCTACCCGTCGGTCACTTCGCGGTAGGTCTGTGAGGGACATCACGCGATATTTCTCCGATGCGCGGCTGTGACACCCCGGCGGCGCGTGAACGTGAGGAAATCCTCATGATTCTGTGTCAACCTTGAGCAGCCCGGAAGAGCTGATCAGAGCCGATACAGCAGGCACACGATGCCGAGGGCAGCAGACAGCAATCCCCACCTCCCCCCAGAGGGGAACAGGAGAGGACATACGCGTGACGATTGACGACACGACACCCGCAGGAAACGGAAGCAACTCGAAGGGTTCGCGGCGCATCGGCGTAGACCGGGACGACACTCGGTCGTCGAGCAAGGGCACCCTGGTGGATCGTCTGCTCGGAGGTGAGCCGTACGCGCTCGCCTTCGGTGGTCAGGGCGCACCCTGGCTGAGCTCGCTCGAGGAACTGAGCCGCGACAACGGACTCGAGCCGGCACTCACCACCCTCGTCAACGACGCGGCCGACTACCTCGCCCCCGTGGCGCAGGAGCTGCTCGTCGTGCGCCCGGTCGGATTCGACCCCATCGCATGGATCCTCGAGCAGGAACTCGCCGACGAAGAGGACGACGCCCAGGCGTCCGGACCTTCCGCGGCAGCGCTCACCTCGGCGGCGGTGTCCCTCCCCGGCGTCTTCCTCACCCAGATCGCGGCGCTGCGTGCGCTGGCAGCTCAGGGCCTCGATCCCGCGGTTACGGCTCCCGTGTCGGTGATCGGCCACTCCCAGGGACTCCTCGCCGCGGAGGCCGTCGCCTCCTCCGGTCAGAAGGACGGCGAACTCCTCGCCCTCGCTCAGCTCATCGGTGCGGCCGCCGGTCTGGTCGGCCGTCGTCGCGGAGTGATCTCCGCCGCCGACTCCACCCCGATGCTTGCTGTCTCCAACGTCGATCCGGAACGGCTCCGTCAGATCGTCGAGGAGCTCGCCGAAGGCCTCGAGCCCGAGCGCGCAGCCGTCCTCGGCATCCGCAACGCCCGTCGCCGCGTCGTCCTGTCCGGCCCGCCCGCCCAGCTGGCACGCGTCCAGCAGCGGTGCGAGCAGATCGAGGCCGACGAGGCCCGTGAGCGCGACGCCAAGAAGCGTGGCGGCTCCATCTTCGCGCCCGTCTTCGAGCCGCTCGCGGTCGAGATCGGGTTCCACCACCCCGCACTCGCGGAGACGATCGACATCGTCGGCCAGTGGGCCGTGCGCTGCGGTCTCGACGAGGAGAAGGCCCGCGCCCTCACGAGCGCCTGCCTCGTCGACCCCGTCGACTGGGTCGAGGCCGTCGACGGCACCATCGAAGCCGGTGCCGCATGGATCCTCGATCTCGGACCCGGTGACCTCCTCACCCGCATGACGTCGGCCAGTGTCCGCGGCCAGGGCGTCGGCATCGTCGCCGCCGCGACCCGTGGCGGTCACCGCAACCTGCTCACCCCGGGCGCGACCCCCGAGGTTCCCGCCGCCTGGACCGAGTTCCTCCCGAAGCCGGTGTCGCTGCCGGGCGGACGCATCGGCGTCGAGACCGCCTTCACGAAGCTGACCGGTCGCTCGCCGATCCTGCTCGCAGGCATGACCCCGACCACGGTCGACCCGAAGATCGTCGCCGCAGCCGCCAACGCAGGCCACTGGGCCGAGCTCGCCGGCGGTGGCCAGGTCACCGAGCAGATCTTCGCCGACAACGTCGAGAAGCTCACCGGGCTGCTCGAGCCGGGCCGCGCCGTGCAGTTCAACTCGATGTTCCTCGACCCCTACCTGTGGAAGCTCCACGTCGGTGGCAAGCGCCTCGTCCCGAAGGCCCGCGCCGCGGGTGCTCCGTTCGACGGTGTCGTCGTCACCGCAGGCATCCCCGAGCTCGAGGACGCCGTCTCGATCATCGAGGACCTCGTCGAGGGCGGATTCAGCTACGTCGCGTTCAAGCCGGGCACGGTCGCGCAGATCCGCTCCGTCATCCGCATCGCCAACGAGGTTCCCTCGTTCCCCGTCATCGCCCACATCGAGGGCGGCCGCGCCGGTGGCCACCACTCGTGGGAAGACCTGGACGACCTGCTCCTCGACACCTACGCCGAGCTGCGCACCCGGCCGAACCTGGTCCTGTGCGTCGGTGGCGGCATCGGCACGCCCGAACAGGCTGCCGACTACCTGACCGGTCGCTGGTCCGTCGCGCACGGCTTCCCGGCGATGCCGCTGGACGGCATCCTGGTCGGCACCGCCGCCATGGCCACCCTCGAGGCGACCACGTCTCCCGAGGTCAAGCAGCTCCTCGTCGACACCCCCGGTACCCCGGACTGGGTCGGTGCGGGCACCGCCGAAGGCGGCATGGCCTCCGGCCGTAGCCAGCTCGGCGCCGACATCCACGAGATCGACAACGCCGCGTCCCGCACCGGCCGCCTGCTCGACGAGGTCGCCGGCGACGCCGACGCCGTCGCCGAGCGTCGCGACGAGATCATCGAGGCCCTGAACATCACGGCCAAGCCGTTCTTCGGCGACGTCGCGACGATGACGTACGAGCAGTGGCTGCGCCGCTACCTCGAACTGGCCGTCGGCATCGACGCGGCGAAGGCATTCGACTGCGGCACCGACCTCCAGGACGCCATCATCGAGGCCTCCGAGAGCCCGTGGCTCGACATCACCTGGCGTGCGCGCTTCGGTGAGATGCTGCAGCGCACCGAGTCGCGTCTGCACCCGGTCGACCGCGGACCCATCCCCACCCTGTTCGCCGACGAGGCAATTCTCGAGCGGCCCGAGGCGGCAATCTGCGCCCTGCAGGCTCAGTACCCCGACTACGCGACCACGGTTCTGCACCCCGCGGACGTCTCGTTCTTCGTCTCGCTGTGCAAGACCCCCGGCAAGCCGGTCAACTTCGTTCCCGTCGTCGACGGTGACGTCCGCCGCTGGTGGCGTTCCGACTCGCTGTGGCAGGCGCACGATCCCCGCTACACCGCGGATCAGGTCTGCGTCATCCCCGGCACCGTCGCCGTCGCAGGCATCACGCGTGCCGACGAGCCGGTCGGCGAACTGCTGGACCGCTTCGAGAAGGCCACCTACGACGAGCTGGTCACCGCCGGTGCCGAGCCGCAGTCGCTGCTCGCTCGTCGTCACGCGGACATCGCCCGCGGCCTCCTCGACACCGTCCTGTCGGCTCCCGACATCCAGTGGGCCTCGCGCCTGACCCTGAACCCGGTTCGCCGGCTCGGTGACCTCGACAAGTGGTCGGTCGAGTCCGACACCCGCGCGGTCCACGAGACCACCGGTGCCGAGCTGTCCGTGATCGAGGACCGTCAGGTGCTCCTCACCGTCCCGCTGGTCGCAGGCAAGTCCGTCGAGATCACCATCACCGTCCCCGCGTCCGTCGCCGACGGTGGCGCCCCCGTGGTCACCGAGGCCGACGCCGAGAAGTCCATGACGGCTCTCCTCGCGGTCGCGGCAGGCCAGGAACTGCCCGCCGTCAAGAACGGTGTCGCACGGCTCAACCTGGCGTGGACGCCCGACCTGATCGCGGACCACGCCGGTGTCACCGGTTCGGGTCTGCCCACGACGCTCAGCGTGAGCGGCAAGGCCGTTCCGGACGTCGTCGTCGGCGCCTGCTGGCCGGCCGTGTTCGCCGTCCTCGGTGCCGCCAAGACCGAAGACTCGCTCTCCGTCATCGAGGGCATGCTCGACCTGGTCCACCTGGACCACGGCGTCGACTTCGTCGGCGAACTGCCGTCGGAGACCAGCATTCTCGTCGTCAAGGCCGAGGTCGCCTCGGTTCTCGACACCGACCTGGGCCGCGTCGTCGAGGTCAAGGTCGAGGTCGGCGCGATGCTCGGCGAGGGCCTGGACGCGCCTGCCGTCGTCACCCTGTCGGAGCGCTTCGCGATCCGCGGCCGCACCGGCAAGGGCGAACTGTCCGACCCGGCCCGCGCCGGTGGCTCGCTCAGTGACGCTGCCGTCGACACCCCGCGTCGTCGTCGCCGCGACACCAAGATCGTCGCTCCCCGCAACATGGGCTCCTTCGCCCAGGTGTCGGGCGACCACAACCCGATCCACACCTCCGACAACGCGGCACTGCTCGCCGGCCTCGGCAGCCCGATCGTGCACGGCATGTGGCTCTCCGCCGCCGCCCAGCAGGTCGTCACCGCCGTGGACCCGGCCGAGACCAAGACGCCGCCGCGTCGCCTGACCGCGTGGACCGCGCGCTTCCTCGGCATGGTCCGCCCCGGCGCCGAGATCGACGTCCGCGTCGACCGCATCGCCACGGACCGTGGTGCCGAGATCGTCGAGGTCGGCTGCCGCATCGACGGTGACCTCGTGATGGTCGCCACGGGTCGCACCGCCGCCCCGAAGACCGTCTACGCGTTCCCCGGACAGGGCATCCAGCGTCCGGGCATGGGCCTCGACGCCCGCGCCCGCTCCAAGGCCGCCCGCGAGATCTGGGACCGCGCCGACAAGCACACCCGCAAGGCCCTCGGCTTCTCGATCCTCGCCGTGGTCCGCGACAACCCGACGGTCGTCAAGGCGCGTGGCATCGAGCACAAGCACCCGGACGGTGTCCTGCACCTGACCCAGTTCACCCAGGTCGCGATGGCGACTCTCGGTGTGGCTCAGGTCGCCGAGCTCCGTGAGTCCGGCGCATTCGTCGAGGGTGCCCTGCTCGCAGGCCACTCGGTCGGTGAGTACAACGCTCTCGCCGCCGTCGCCGGTGTGCTGCCTCTGGAAGCCGTTCTCGAGGTGGTCTTCCAGCGTGGATCCGCGATGCACGCACTCGTTCCCCGCGACGAGGCCGGCCGCTCCGACTACCGGATGGCCGCCATCCGCCCGTCGCAGATCGGTCTGGCCGACGACGACGTCGAGGCGTTCGTCGCCGGTGTCGCCGAGGAGACCGGTGAGTTCATGCAGATCGTGAACCTGAACCTGCGTGGCTCGCAGTACGCCATCGCGGGCACGGTCGCCGGGCTCAACGCGCTGGAGACGCAGATCGACATCCGCCGTGAAGCCTTCGGTGGCAAGCGCGCGTACATCATGGTCCCGGGCATCGACGTCCCGTTCCACTCGACGGTGCTGCGTGGTGGCGTCGACGACTTCCGTGGACGTCTCGAGGAACTGCTGCCGCAGGACATCGACCCGGCCATCCTGATCGGGCGCTACATCCCGAACCTGGTCCCGAAGCCGTTCTCCCTGGAGAAGGAGTTCGTGCAGGAGATCGCCGACCTGGTGCCGTCGAAGCCGCTCGACAAGGTGCTGAAGGACTTCGCCTCCTGGGCGAAGAAGCCGGTTGAGCTCACCCGCGTGGTCCTCACCGAGCTCCTGGCCTGGCAGTTCGCCAGCCCGGTGCGCTGGATCGAGACGCAGGACCTGCTGTTCGCCGACGAGTCCGAGGGTGGACTGGGTGTCGAGCGGTTCGTCGAGATCGGTCTGGGCTCCGTCCCGACCGTCGCGAACCTCGCGTCGCAGACCCTCAAGCTGCCGGGCCGCTTCGGCTACCCGGTCGAGGTCCTCAACATCGAGCGTGAAGCAGCGATCGTGTACTCCACCGACGTCGATCCGGCGCCGGTCGAGGACGACGAGCCGGCAGCACCCGCAGCTGCTGCTCCCGCTGCATCGGCCGCACCCGCCGCGGCTCCGGCCCCGGCAGCAGCACCGTCCGGTGGACCGCGTCCCGACGACATCGCGTTCAAGGCCGCCGACGCCACCAAGGTTCTGATCAGCCTGTGGACGAAGCTCCGCCCCGACCAGGTCGGCCCCGTCGACACGATCGAGGCGCTGTGCGACGGCGTGTCCTCCCGGCGTAACCAGCTGCTCGTCGACCTCGGCTCCGAGCTCTCGCTCGGCGCGATCGACGGTGCCGCAGACGCCGACATGGGCTCGCTCGCCGGCACGGTCGACTCCCTGGCCCGCACGTACAAGCCGTTCGGCCCGGTGCTGTCCGACTCGATCAACGACCACCTCCGCAAGGTCTTCGGCCCCTCGGGTCGTCGTCCCGCGGCCATCGCGGACCGTGTGAAGAAGGTCTGGGAACTCGGCGACGGCTGGGCGTACCACGTCACCGCCGAGGTGGCGCTCGGAACCCGCGACGGTTCCAGCATCCGTGGTGGTGACCTCGGCGGCCTGGCCGGCGGCGGTCTCGCCGACGGTGCCGCAGTGGACGCCGTCATCGACAGCGCAGTGGCCGCAGTCGCCTCGCGCCGCGGAATCAGCGTCTCTCTCCCGTCCTCGGGCGGCGGAGCCGGTGGCACCGTCGACGCAGCGGCGCTGGGTGAGTTCACCGAGCACATCACGGGTCGCGACGGCGTGCTGGCCTCGGCCGCCCGCCTCGTGCTCGAGCAGCTCGGCTTCGCCGGTGACACGGCGGCTGCAGCGCAGCAGACCGACACCGAACTCGTCGACCTCGTGTCGGCGGAACTCGGTTCCGACTGGCCGCGACTGGTCGCTCCCGCGTTCGACGCCAAGCGGGCGGTGCTCCTCGACGACCGCTGGGCCAGCGCACGTGAGGATCTGGCTCGTCTGTGGATCGACGCGGCAGGCTCCGAGTCCCTCGAGATCGAAGGCTTCGCCGGTGCAGGCAAGTCCGTTGCGGCGCAGGCCGCATGGTGGCAGGCCCGCGCAACCGACGAGGGTCGCACGGCTCTGGCCGAGAAGTACGGACGCATCGCGGAGGCGGCAGTCGTCGTCACCGACGAGACCCCGGAATGGGCAGACCAGGTTGCCGTCGTCACCGGCGCCAGCAAGGGCTCCATCGCGGCCTCGGTCGCAGGGAAGCTCCTCGCAGGCGGCGCGACGGTCTTCGTGACCACCTCGCGTCTCGACGACAAGCGCCTCGGCTTCTACCGCGACCTGTACCGCCGCACTGCCCGCGCCGGTGCCGCCCTGTGGGTGGTCCCCGCGAACATGGCGTCCTACACGGACATCGACGCACTCATCGAGTGGATCGGTGAAGCCCAGTACGAGACGGCCGGTGGATCGAAGAAGCTGGTCAAGGAAGCGGTCACCCCGACGCTGCTGTTCCCGTTCGCCGCGCCCCGCGTGGCAGGCGACCTCGCCGACGCCGGCGCCCGCGCCGAAATGGAGATGCGTGTCCTCCTGTGGTCGGTGGAGCGCCTGATCGGCGGACTGTCGAAGATCGGTTACGACCGTGACGTCGACACCCACCTGCACGTCGTGCTGCCCGGTTCCCCGAACCGCGGTCTGTTCGGTGGCGACGGTGCGTACGGCGAGGCCAAGGCCGCGCTGGACGCAGTGGTCGGCCGCTGGAAGGCCGAGCGCAACTGGGCCGAGCGCGTCACCCTGGTGCACGCTCTCATCGGCTGGGTCCGCGGAACCGGCCTGATGGGTGGCAACGACCCGCTGGTCGAGGCTGTCGAAGGCGCCGGCGTCCGTACCTGGTCCACCCAGGAAATGGCCACCGAACTGCTGCAGTGGTGCGAGCCCGAGGCACGTCGCCTCGCCTCCACCGAGCCCCTCGCGGCCGATCTGACCGGTGGGCTCGCCCAGGCGAACCTGGATCTGCCCGCTCTGGCGAAGCAGGCTCAGGACGCTGCGGCTGCTGCAGCCGAGGCCGACGAGATCGCGGACGCTCTCGACACCATCGCGGCCCTGCCCGCCCCGCCGCGGGTCTCCGCGTCGGTGACTCCGGCCTGGTCCGGCGTCACTGCGGCTCCGGAGGACCTCGTCGTCATCGTCGGCGCCGGTGAGCTCGGACCGTTCGGTTCCTCGCGTACCCGCTTCGAGATGGAGGTCGACGAAGAGCTTTCGGCGGCAGGCGTTCTCGAACTCGCCTGGAACACCGGACTCGTCGTGTGGGAGACCACACCGTCCGCAGGCTGGTACGACGCCGAGACCGGGGAACTGGTTCCGGAGGCCGAGATCGCGGACCGGTACCACGACACGGTCGTCGAGAACTGCGGCATCCGTCGCTACGTCGACGACGGCGCCATGATCGAGAACACCGCACCGTTGCTGACGTCGGTCTTCCTCGACAAGGACCTGAGCTTCGTGGTCAGCACCGAAGCGGAGGCACTCGCCTTCGTCGAGGCCGACCCGGAGAACACGGTCGCCGCCCCGGTTCCGGACAGCGGTGACTGGCAGGTCACCCGCCGTGCGGGCACCGAGATCCGCGTCCCCCGCAAGATGAAGCTCACACGCAGCGTGGGTGGCCAGATCCCGACCGGCTTCGACGTCACCAAGTGGGGCATCCCCGCCGACATGGCCGACTCCGTCGACCGGGTGGGCCTGTGGAACATCGTCGCCACGGTGGACGCGTTCCTCACCGGTGGGTTCACGCCCAGCGAACTGCTGCGGTGGGTGCACCCCTCGCTGGTCGCCAACACCCAGGGCACCGGCATGGGCGGCATGACCTCCATGAGGTCGCTGTACATCGACACGCTGCTCGGCGAGAACCGGCCGAACGACATCCTGCAGGAAGCCCTGCCGAATGTGATTGCGGCGCACGTGGTCCAGTCCTACGTCGGCGGTTACGGCGCCATGGTCCACCCGGTTGCGGCGTGCGCCACGGCCGCGGTGTCCGTCGAGGAGGGCGTCGACAAGATCAAGCTCGGCAAGGCTCAGCTCGTGGTCGCCGGCGGGTTCGACGACCTCAGCGCGGAGGGCATCATCGGATTCGGTGACATGTCCGCCACGGCCAAGACCGACGACATGCGGGCCAAGGGCATCGACGACCGTCGATTCTCGCGGGCCAACGACCGTCGTCGCGGCGGGTTCGTCGAGTCGCAGGGTGGTGGCACCATCCTGCTGGCCCGCGGTGACCTGGCACTCGAGATGGGCCTGCCCGTCCTCGGTGTGGTCGCCTACGCCGGGTCGTTCGCGGACGGTGTCCACACGTCGATCCCGGCTCCCGGAATCGGTGCGCTCGGCGCGGGTCGTGGGGGAGCGGATTCGCAGCTCGCCCAGTCCCTCGGCAAGCTCGGTGTGAGTGCCGACGACATCTCGGTGATCTCCAAGCACGACACGTCCACCGCGGCCAACGATCCCAACGAGGCGGAGCTGCACGAGCGCCTCGCCGGGGCACTCGGACGCAGCGAAGGTGCACCGCTGTTCGTGGTCTCGCAGAAGAGCCTCACCGGACACGCCAAGGGCGGTGCCGCAGCCTTCCAACTGATCGGTCTCTGCCAGGTGCTGGACCAGGGCATCGTGCCGCCGAACCGCAGCCTCGACTGCGTCGACGAGAAGATGGCCGAGTTCGAACACCTCGTGTGGGCCCGGGAGGCGCTCCGCTTCGGCGAGCAGTTCCCGCTGAAGGCCGGTCTGCTGACCAGCCTCGGCTTCGGGCACGTGTCGGGCATGGTCGCGGTCGTCCACTCGCAGGCGTTCGTCGAGGCAGTCCCGGCCGACCGGCGTGAGGCGTACCTCGAGCAGGCACGCAAGCGCACCGTCGAGGGTCAGCGTCGTCTGGCGAAGGCCATGGTCGGCGGCGGCAGCCTGTACGAGCGTCCGGCGGATCGTCGCTTCGGCGGCGACAGCGTCCCGGCCGCCGCGTCCCGTCAGCTCGAGGCGGACGTCCTGCTCACCGAGGCCGCGCGCCTCGGGGCGGACGACGTGTACAGCTCGGGCCTGCCCGGCTGCAAGTAGGAACGACGGATGGGAGTTCTGGGGATCGGCTTCGATCTCGTGACGGTGTCGGAGTTCGCCGAGCAGCTGGACCGGCCAGGAACGGCCATGCTCGACAACTTCACACCGGGCGAGCGTCGGGACGCCGTGACCCGGAGCTCCGATCCGGCTAGACATTTCGCCGCCCGGTGGGCTGCGAAGGAGGCAGTGATCAAGGCCTGGTCCACGTCTCTCTTCGCCAGCCCGCCGGTGCTGCCCGAGATGATCCACCACCTGATCGAGGTGGTGACGGATGCGTGGGGGCGACCGAGTATCCGCTTACGCGGGGACGTCGCCAAGCATCTGACCGACGTGAAGATCCACATCTCGCTCACCCACGACGGAGACATGGCAGGCGCGTTCGCCGTCATCGAATCCGTGTAGGCGCCTCCGGCGCTCGTGCGCCTTTCTGGTAGCCCCGGCAACCGGAAGGGCGCACGAGTGCGTAGCGCCTACGTGGTGCGCGATTCCTTTTCGGCGACCAGCAGGTACGCCACCATCAGCCGTTTCAGCTCGGCGACGGCGTCCGCGTGGCTCTGATTGTCCTGCACCGAGAAGTTGAGCATCGAATACACGACGTGGACGAGTACCTCGGCCATCATCGTGCGCCGCTCCCGCGACGTATCCGGGGTGAGCGGTGCCAGCATCCGCGAGACCTGCTCCGCGAACGCCTTCTCGTGGATGGCGCCGGTGGCGCGCGTCGAGGGCGTCGACTGCATCGCCAGCCACACCTCGCGCCTCGACGGATCCGACGTCCACAGGCCCGCCATGTGGTCGACGAACGAATTGAGGAACCGCAGCCAGTCGAGGGACGGGACCTCGCCGTTGAACTGGGCGATCTCGTGCTGCACGCCGACGAGGTCCTGCCGGTTGAGCTCGCAGACGATCACGTACTTGTTCGCGAAGAACTGGTAGAGCGTGCCGATCGGGACGTCCGCACGGGCGGCGACCTCCTCGCAGGTGAACGATTCGAATCCCACGTCCACCAGCAACTCCCGCGATGCCGTGAGCAGTGCGTCGAACTTGCGGCGGCTACGTTCCTGGGTCGGACGTCTGCGCGGCAGGAGCTCCTGCGGGTCCGACTGCAGCTCCAACGCCGGATCCACACGGCGCGGCGCTTGCTTGCTGACTGAAGACTCCACCGCCCCAGGCTATCCGTCTTTCGTCCGGATTCCGAAGATCCCTCCCGGTGACGCGTCGGGTTTCACCTGGACGAGGAGACTCGCCCGCGTCGTTTTGCGCGCGAACGATGCGATCGGGCGGCTGGACGAGACACCGCCGCCCGACGCGCCGATCAGACGGACAGGTCCCGCCGCAGTTTCGCGACGTGCCCGGTGGCCCGGACGTTGTACTGGGCGACCTCGATCTTGCCGTCCTCGTCGACGAGGAACGTGGAGCGGATGACGCCCTGCACCGTCTTGCCGTACATCTTCTTCTCACCGAACGCGCCCCACGCCTCGAGCGTGGTCTTCTCGGGGTCGGAGAGAAGGGGGAACGTCAGTTCCTCGTTGTCGCGGAACTTGGCCAGCTTCGCCGGCTTGTCGGGGGAGATGCCGATCACGTCCAGGCCTGCGCCGTTGAGGTCGGCGAGATTGTCGCGAAAGTCGCACGCCTGTTTGGTGCAGCCCGGCGTGCTCGCCGCCGGGTAGAAGTACACGACGACCTTGCGGCCGCGGAAGTCGGCGAGCGACACGTCGTTGCCGTCGGCGTCGGGCAGCGTGAAGGCGGGGGCGGTGTCGCCGGGGGCGAGTCTGCTGTTGTCGGTCACGAGAAGTCAGGCTACCGGGCAGGGACGACAGTGGGCCGAAGCGCGATTGGGGGAGACGGAGTCGCAGGTCGGAAGTTCTCGTCTACGGTTGACGCAAGTGTGGGAACGTCGCGGTAGCGTCGCTCTCGCTGATCGAACAAGTCGAACAAGTTGGAGGACACGTGCCCAGGGACACCGAGAGCATCGAGCGTGAGATCGAGAACGCGCGTAATCAGCTCGCGAGCACTCTCGACGAATTGACGGTCCGCACCAACCCGAAGCGTCTCGTGGAGAACACGAAGCGGACGCTGATCGCGAAGCTGAACGAGCCGGCGGTCAAGTACGGACTGATCGCCGTGGGTGCGGTGGCAGGGCTCCTGGTGCTCCGCAGAGCGTTGCGCTGAACGACCCCCCGTGACAACGGGCCGTCGGAGGTGAAGTTCCCCGTGACTTCACGTTCCGGCGGCCCGTTCGTCATCTGACCGCCCGCACGCTCCGGTGAGATGGTCACAACGAGAAAGGCCCCCATCCTCGTGAGAGAATGGGGGCCTTCGTGCAAGTGCGCCCACAGGGACTCGAACCCCGGACCCAGTGATTAAGAGTCACTTGCTCTACCAACTGAGCTATAGGCGCTCGCTCTTGCGAGACAGAACATTAGCGGGTCGCTTCTCGGGAATGCAAATCGCCTGGTCGCGGCTCCCCGTGACGACCCCATCCGCAGGGTGGTGCGTAACAAGAGCGCCGCTGGTCACGATTGATATTCGAACGTTATTGAGCGGCCCGGCGCTTGGTTGGAACCGGTCTCCAGCGGCTGGCATCATTGGAGACCACACGGTCTCGACGTGCCGAATCGTCTTGCGAAGGCGAGGGACGTGCCGGCTTGAACGTGAATTCGGAGCGAGGACGTGAAGTGGGGTTATCCATGGGTGTGGGGCGTGGCGGGCGCATGCGTGCGCAATCGGTGAGTTCCGTCTCGAAGACGGCGACGATTGTGGCGGCATCACTCGTATTCGCATTGTCGATCGCAGGGTGCACCGTCTCCGGTGCCGACAGCGTCACGTCGGAAGGTGAGGCGCCGATCGATTCCAATCCGGTCACCGAACTCATCAAGCCGAAGCTGACGGCGTCGGCAGTCGATGGTGCGGTGGGATTCTCGCCGGGACAACCGGTGACGGTGACGGTGGCCGACGGCACGCTGGCGAAGGTCACCATGCTCAACCCGGAGGGCGAGCCGGTCGACGGCGCCATCGCCCCCGACGGGTTGTCCTGGGTCAACACGGAGCCGCTGGGCTACGACAAGGAGTACCGGCTCGAGGTGAAGGCGAACGGGCTCGGTGGCGGCACCGTCTCGACGTCCGAGTTCACCACCAGCGCGCCCGGAAACGTCACCAAGCCGTACGTGCTGCCGTCCGAGGGCGACGTGGTAGGCATCGGTCAGCCGATCGCCGTCCAGTTCGACGAGAACATCCCCGACCGCAAGGCGGCGGAGTCGGCGATCACGGTGACGACGACTCCGCCCGTCGAGGGCGCGTTCTACTGGGTGAACAACCGCGAGGTGCGGTGGCGTCCGCAGAGCTACTGGGCACCCGGCACCGCCGTGGACGTGAAGGTCGCCGTGTACGGCCGGGATCTCGGTGACGGCCTGTTCGGTCAGGAGGACGTCCATACCGCGTTCACGATCGGCGACGCCGTCGTCGCGACCGCGGACGACAACACCAAGCAGGTCACGTTCGAGCGCAACGGCGAAGTCATCATGACGATGCCCACGTCGATGGGTAAGGACGACACACCCACCGACAACGGCGTCTACATCATCGGCGACCGGTTCGCGAACCTCGTCATGGATTCGTCCACGTACGGCGTGCCCGTCAACTCGCCGCAGGGATACAAGACTCCCGTCGACTGGGCCACGCGAATGTCGTACAGCGGCATCTTCTTCCACTCGGCGCCGTGGTCGGTGGGGCAGCAGGGCTACTCGAACGCGAGCCACGGCTGCCTGAACCTCAGCCCGTCCAACGCGAAGTGGGTGTACGACAACACGAAGCGCGGCGACATCGTCGTCGTCAAGAACACGCTGGGCGGCACCCTGTCGGGCACGGACGGCCTCGGGGACTGGAACATCCCGTGGGATGTCTGGAAGGCGGGCAACGCCAACGCCTGACGGCGGCGAGAGACCAATTGCAAAGAGGAAAGCCCCCGGCCGAGGCCGGGGGCTTTCCGTGTGGGGTGAGTGACGGGACTCGAACCCGCGACACCCAGGATCACAACCTGGTGCTCTACCAGCTGAACTACACCCACCACTGTGCTTCTGTCACCGCCCGGGGGCAGTAACTTCGGCGAGGAAGATATTAGCGCGTTCGATGCGCAAAACGCCAATCGGTATCTCAGGCGGGTCCGAGTTCCTCGACGACTGCGGCGATGTCGCTGGTAGACGGTCCGGGCTCGGATACGAACGCCGTTTTCCGGTAGTACTTCAACTCCCGGATCGACTCCTTGATGTCTGCCAGGGCGCGGTGGGCGAGACCTTTTTCGGGCTGACCGAAGTAGATCCGCGGGTACCAGCGCCGGGACAGTTCCTTGATGGAGCTGACGTCGATCATGCGGTAGTGCAGGTAGGTGTCGAGGTCCGGCATGTCGCGGGCGATGAATCCGCGGTCGGTGGCGATCGAGTTGCCTGCGAGCGGCGCCGTGCCTGCGACGGGGACGTGCTCGCGGATGTAGGCGAGCACCTGCTGCTCGGCGTCGGCGAGGGTGACCGTGGATTTCCGGACCTCGTCGGTCAGTCCCGAGTTCTCATGCATCTTGGTCACCACGTCGGGCATGGCCGCGAGCGCGTCGTCGTCGGCGTGGATGACGATGTCGACACCCTCACCGAGTACGTTCAACTCGCTGTCCGTGACCAGAGCCGCGATCTCGATCAGCTTGTCGGTACCGAGGCGGAGCCCGGTCATTTCACAATCGATCCACACAAGTTTGTCCTGCACCAGGAACACAGTAGTCACGTGTGTGACGGGATAAGGTCTGCGGTGGACACTTTCTCCCGATGTGTGTGATCCGAGGAGGGCTTGGATGACCCCGCAATCCCAGGACGGCGACGCGACCTCGACCCCGGCGGAAAGGGCGGCGGCCGCGAGGGCGGCAGCCGCCGAGGCGGCCAGGGTTGCGGCGGAGGCTGCGGCAGCAGCGGAGGCGGCCGAGCAGGAGGCCAGGGACGCGGAGGCGGCGGAGAACCGTGTTCCTGCAGGCGTCGCCGCCCCGTCGGGTGCCGCCGCGGACATCGCGGCCGGGTACTCCTCTGAGGGTGCGGCGCTGGAACTGGGAACCGTGGTTCTGGACGGCGCCGTGGATCCCGCGGCCCGCGTGCGCATCCCCCTCGCGACGATCAACCGGCACGGACTCGTCGCCGGCGCCACCGGGACGGGAAAGACGAAGACGCTGCAGGGTATTGCCGAGCAGTTGTCGGCTGCAGGAGTTCCCGTGGTGATGGCCGACGTGAAGGGCGACCTGTCGGGCCTGTCACAGCCGGGCGAGGCCACCGGCAAGATCGCGGCCCGGGCGGCCGAGACGGGCGAGGACCAGTGGCGGCCCGCGGGATCCCCCGTCGAATTCCTCTCGCTGGGAACGGAAGGCCTGGGCATCCCCGTCCGCGCGACCATCACCGCGTTCGGGCCGATCCTGCTCGCCAAGGTGCTCGGGCTCAACGAGACTCAGGAGTCCACGCTGGGGCTGATCTTCCACTGGGCCGACGTCCAGGGGCTTGCGCTGCTCGATCTGAAGGATCTGCGATCGGTCATCGCACACCTCACCAGCGACGAGGGCAAGGCCGATTTGAAGGGCATCGGCGGCGTGTCCCCGGCCACGGCCGGTGTGATCCTCAGGGCCCTCGTCAATCTCGAAGCGGACGGCGGCGACACGTTCTTCGGGGAACCCGAACTCGAGACCGAGGATCTGCTCCGGGTGATCGACGGCACGGGTGTGATCACGTTGTTCGAGTTGGGCGCCCAGGCCGCGCGCCCCGCACTGTTCTCCACGTTCCTGATGTGGGTGCTGGCGGATCTGTTCCAGACCCTGCCCGAGGAAGGCGATCTCGACAAACCCAAGCTCGTCTTCATCTTCGACGAGGCGCACCTGCTGTTCGCGGACGCGTCGAAGGCGTTCCTGCAGCAGGTCGAACAGACCGTGAAGCTCATCCGCTCCAAGGGCGTGGGGGTGTTCTTCTGCACCCAGTTGCCGACGGACGTCCCGAACGCGGTGCTGTCGCAACTCGGTGCCCGAATCCAGCACGCGCTGCGCGCCTTCACGCCCGACGACCAGAAGGCGCTGACCAAAACGGTACGGACGTACCCGACCACCGAGAACTACGACCTCGAGAAGGCCCTCACGTCACTGGGCATCGGCGAGGCGGTCGTGACGGTCCTGTCGGAACGGGGCGCGCCGACACCGGTGGCCTGGACGAGGATTCGGCCTCCCCGCTCGCTGATGGACACCATCGGCAACGACGCGATCAGGGCTGCGGCGGCGTCGAGCCCGCTTCACGCGAAGTACGGGCAGACCGTCGACCGGGAATCGGCGTACGAGAAGCTGACGGCCAAGGTCGCCGGTGCGCCTGCCGCGGAACCGGGCCTCGACCTGCCCCCGCTGCCCGACCTGCCGCCCCCTGCGCCCGCGCAGCCGGAGGGGCCGAACATGGCCGAGCAGATCCTCGGGAACTCCGCGGTGAAGAGTTTCCTCCGCTCGGCAGCGTCGGCGGCAGGCCGCGAGATCTCCCGCAGCATCTTCGGGACCGGGCGACGTCGCAAGCGGTGACTAACTGCCCAGCTTCTTGTAGAACGTCCCGACGATCGGCGCGACCACCGCGCGCGGGCTGTACTGCCCGGCAACGGACATCGCCTTGCTGATGATGCCGGGCACGACGCGCATCTTGTTGTCGGCCAGGCCGTCGAGCGACACCTTGGCGGTGTATTCGCTGGAGATCCACAGGAAGTCGGGCACCAGCCTGTCCACGATCGACGCATCCGCCGGGTCGGGCTCCTCGGTGCGCACCGGTCCGGGGGCGAGCAGGGTGACGTTCACGCCCGTTCCCTTCAGTTCGCCGCGCAGCGATTCGGAGAACGTGTTGACGAACGCCTTGCTGGCCGCGTAGGTGGCGTTGTGGGGGATGGGCATGTTGCCCGCGGCCGAGCCGACCATGAGGATCGCCCCGGACCCGCGTTCGATCATCCCGGGCAGCACCGCGAGGGTGAGGTCGTGCACCGCAACGGCGTTGAGCTCCACCTGGGCCCGCTCGTAGGCGGGGTCGAGTCCGGCGACGGGCCCGAACGTGGCGATGCCCGCGTTGTTGCACAGGACGCTGACCTCACGGCCCGCAAGTTCGGTGACCAGCGCGGCCCGCGCGTCCCGATCCGACAGGTCGCACGCGCGCACGTCGACCTCGACGCCGTACTTGTCGCGCAGGGTCCCGGCGAGTGACTCCATCACCTCGCCGCGGCGCGCGACGAGGATCAGGGAGTGGCCCCGGGAGGCCAGGTCGGCGGCCAGCGCCTCGCCGATTCCGGACGAGGCGCCGGTCACGACGGCGCGGGCACTGGGGGTGGGGTTCGGCAAGCTCACGGTCAGCAGCGTAGTGCGTCAGATGCGGGCCGCGAGCCGGGTGCCCTGCTCGATGGCGCGCTTGGCGTCGAGTTCGGCGGCGACGTCGGCGCCCCCGATGACATGGGTGGTGACGCCGGCGACGGTCAGTTCGTCGACGAGGTCACGCACCGATTCCTGGCCCGCGCAGATCACGACGTTGTCGACGGCCAGGGTGCGGGGCTTCTCCCGCTTGGTGCCGAACGTGATGTGCAGGCCGTCGTCGTCGATGCGCTCGTAGTTGACCCCGGACAGTTCCTGGACGCCCTTGCTCTTCAGCGCCGCCCGGTGGACCCAGCCGGTGGTCTTGGCGAGTCCCGCGCCGATCCGGCCGCTCTTGCGTTGCAGTAGGTACACCTCGCGCGGCGACGGTTCCGGAATGGGGGTGGTGAGGGCGCCCGCCGCCGCTTCGGGTTCGGTGACACCCCACTCCTGCTTCCATTCCTTCAGATCGAGAGTCGGCGAGTGCTCGTGGGTAAGGAATTCGCTGACGTCGACGCCGATCCCGCCGGCTCCGATCACCGCGACCGACCGTCCGACGGGCCTGCCACCCCGGACGACCTCCGGATACGTGAGCACCTTCGGATGATCGATCCCCGGAATCGACGGGACGCGGGGCGTCACTCCGGTCGCGACGATCACCTCGTCGTACGTGCCGACCAGCTCGGTCGCGGTGACGCGGGTGTCGAGCCGGACGTCGACGCCGGCGAGCGGCAGCTGGCGGTTGTAGTACCGGATGGTCTCCGCGAACTCCTCCTTACCGGGAATTTTGCGGGCGATGCCGAACTGGCCGCCGATCTCCGAATCCGCCTCGAACAGGGTCACCGCGTGGCCGCGCTGAGCCAGGCCGAGCGCCGCGGACAGCCCCGCGGGGCCGGCGCCGACAACGGCGACCCGCTTCGCGGTCCGGGTGGGGGAGAGCGTCAGTTCCGTTTCCCGGCCTGCCCGCGGATTCAGCAGGCACGATACGTGCTTGCGGACGAAGGCGTGGTCGAGGCAGGCCTGGTTGCACGCGATGCATGTGTTGATCTCGTCGGGGGTGCCTGCCTCCGCCTTCCGCACCCAGTCGGGATCGGCGAGCATCGGGCGTGCCATCGAGATCAGCTGTGCGTCACCGCGGGTCAGGATCTCCTCGGCGACCTCCGGCATGTTGATCCGGTTCGACGCGGCCACGGGGATGGTCACGTGCTTCTCGAGTTTGCCGGTGATGTCGGCGAACGCGGCCCGCGGCACCGACGTCACGATCGTGGGAACACGCGATTCGTGCCAGCCGATGTCGGTGTTGATGATTGTGGCGCCCGCCGCCTCCACTTCCTGTGCCAGCGCGACGATCTCGTCCCAGGTCTGACCGCCCTCCACGAGGTCGGCCATCGACAGGCGGAAGATGATGATGAAGTCCGGGCCGACCGCCTTGCGCGTGCGGCGGACGATCTCGACGGCCATCCGGCGGCGGTTCTCGGGAGTACCACCCCACTCGTCGGTGCGCTTGTTGGTGCGCTCGCACAGGAACTGGTTGACGAAGTAGCCTTCGCCGCCCATGATCTCGACGCCGTCGTAATTCGCCTGCTGCGCGAGACGCGCGCAGCGAACGAAGTTGCGGATCTGCCAGCGGACGCCGCGACCGGTGAGTTTGCGGGGCCGGAACGGGTTGATCGGCGCCTTGATCGACGAGGCGGAGACACTGAACGGCTGGTAACTGTACCGGCCTGCGTGCAGGATCTGCAGGGCGATCTTGCCGCCCTCGTCGTGCACCGCCTTCGTGATCGCGCGGTGCCTGCGGGCCTCGACACGGTTGGTGAGCTTCGCGCCGAACGGCAACAGCCAGCCCGTCCGGTTGGGCGCGTAACCGCCGGTGACGATCAGCGCGACCCCTCCGCGGGCGCGCTCGGCGAAGTACTCCGCCAGCCGGGGGACGTCCTTGGCGCGGTCCTCGAGTCCGGTGTGGATGGAACCCATGATCACCCGGTTCTTCAGCGTCGTGAAGCCGAGGTCGAGGGGGGCGAGCAGCTGGGGGAACTGTGTCATTGGCGGCGTGTCCTTAGTGTGAGAGCGCGTCGAGTACTTCTTGACACCAGTCGGCGAACCCCTCCTCGACGCGGATTCCGCCGCGCAGGACGAGGTACTGGTGCAGGGCCGCCCCGGAGAGCTGGTCCGGTGCGGGAAAGTCGCGTTTTTCGATCATGCGGTAGACCTCGAGCCGGGCGGCGTGGCCGTCGCGGTGGCGGGCGACCTCGGCCGTGAGTGCGGCGACGTCCCCGTGTCGAGCGGCGCGGATCTTCACGGCCAGCTCGTTGCGCAGGTGATTGGGCTCGGTGGGTTCGGCGATCCAGCGCGCGAGTTCCGCGCGTCCGGCCGCACTGACCCGGTACACCTTCTTGTCGGGTCGGCCGTCCTGCGCCACCACCTCGGCGTCGACCCAGCCGGCCTCGTCCATGCGTTTGAGGACGCGGTAGATCTGCTGGTGGGTGGCGCTCTGGAAGAAGCCGATGGACTTGTCGAACCGGCGCGCCAATTCGTAGCCCGAGCCGGAGTGCTCGGTCAGGGAGACGAGGAGCGCATGTTCGAGTGCCACGAACCGAAGTATGTATGCAACGAGGTGCCTATGCAACTGAGTGCACACTAAGTTGATCTGCCCGAGCCGGACTTCGTGACGTCAGACCGCACGCACTCCCCACCTGCTCGCATAGGCTCGCGGGCATGAGCACCGACGTTCGTCCGCCGGCCGGGATCGGCGAGGCCGCGACGCGCAGACAGGTTGTCGCGTGGGGGCTGTGGGACTGGGGTTCGGCGGCCTTCAACGCCGTGATCCTCACGTTCGTCTTCTCCGTGTACCTGACGGACGCCGTGGGGGAGGACCTGCCGGGATCGATCTCCGCGAGCACCTGGCTGGGGTGGTCGCTCGGCATCGCCGGTTTCCTCATCGCCGTGCTCGCCCCCGTCACCGGTCAGCGATTCGACGCCGCGGGACGACGCAAGTGGGCGCTCGGCGTCCTCACCTTCGCGACGGTCGGGTGCATGGCGGCGATGTTTTTCGTCCGCGACTCCTATCAGTACCTGTGGCTCGGGCTGGTGCTCCTCGCCGCGGGTTCGGTGATCTTCGAACTGGCCGGCGTCCCGTACAACGCGATGCTCAGGCAGGTGTCCACGCCGTCGAACATCGGCAGGGTGTCCGGGTTCGGCTGGGCGATGGGCTATTTCGGTGGGATCGTGCTCCTGCTGCTGTGCTACTTCGGTTTCATCGCCGGGGACGGCGACACTCGGGGATTCCTCGGGCTCACCACCGACGGCGGCCTGAACATCCGGATGGTCGCGCTGCTGGCCGCCGTCTGGTTCGCGGTCTTCGCGATCCCCGTGCTGGTGAAGGTCCCCGAGCTGCCCCGCACGCACGCGGATCCGGGTGCGGACAAGGCGGGCTTCGTCGAGTCGTACCGGGTGCTGTGGCGGGATCTGCGCGACCTCTGGTCCGCCGACCGGCGCACCGTCTACTTCCTGGTGGCGAGCGCGTTGTTCCGGGACGGACTGGCCGGTGTCTTCACGTTCGGCGCCGTCCTCGCCGTCAACGTCTACGGCATCAGCGCCGGGGACGTGCTGCTGTTCGGTGTCGCCGCCAACGTCGTCTCCGCGCTCGGCGCGCTCACCGCAGGCCGCTTCGACGACCGGATCGGTCCGAAGACCGTCATCATGACGTCCCTGATCGCGATGATCGTCGTCGGCATCGTTTTGATCGGGGTGTCCGGGCCTGCCATGTTCTGGATCTTCGGACTGCTGCTGTGCCTGTTCGTCGGGCCCGCGCAGTCGTCCGCGCGCACGTTCCTGGCCCGGATCACACCGCCCGGACGGGAGGGTCAGATGTTCGGCCTGTACGCGACCACCGGTCGCGCGGTGTCGTTCCTCTCGCCCACCCTGTTCGGGTTGTTCGCGTGGTGGTTCGCGGCGGATCGGGCGGGGATCCTCGGCCTGGTGATCGTGCTCGCGATCGGGCTGGCCGCGCTGACGGTGGTGAAGGCGCCCGAACGCGACTAGCGCCTCGCGCGACTGTCGTCGATCCGGAGCTTCTCCGGGAACAGCCGCCGCTGCGTCAACCAGCCCGCAGCCGCGATGGCGATCCAGACCAGCGACGCGAAGAACTGCTGCACCCCCTCGTTCGGCTGGTCGAGGAAACTCAGCGAGCCGATGGCCATGCCGAGGCCGGTCAGCACCATGCTGGCGCCGCCGAGCGCGGTGAGCCACAGCAGAGCCCGTGCCCGGTACCGGTCGGCGACGAACCCGCAGGCGACGGCGAGCGCGACGATCACGATTCCACTGAGGATCCAATTGACGTCCTCGGGTTGCAGCACCCGGCTGAGCTTGGCGCCGACCACCGCACCCGCGATGATCCCGATGAAGAATGCGGCAAACTTGAAGATCAGGGTGGTGGCCACCCACACCACGACCGCACCGATTGCCGCGAACAGGAACGTCGTCCCGAGCGACAGCGACAGCAGCTCGGCGAGCAGCCAGCCGAGGCCGAACCCCGAGGCGAGAACGGCGACGTGGAGTGAACCGACACCGGCGAAGCACAGAACGGCGCCGACCAGAAGGATTGCGATGCCACTCATGGTGCCCTCCCAGGGTGCACGAGACGAGTAGTGCCATCAAACCAGAACGCACGCCCCGCCGCGGGGAACGGTGGATTTCAGTTCGGTGTGGTTCCGGTGCGCGTGCGGATCGCGTCCGCGAGAGCGTCGGGACGCTGCTCGGGGATCCAGTGGGTGGCGCCGTCGAGCACGACGAATTCGTACGGCGCATCGACGAACTCGCCGCACCGCTCGGCTCCGGCCCGGCCCAGCGCCGTGTCTCCGGTGCTCCAGACGTACGTCGTGGGAACGGTGACGGCGGGTGTCTCCGCGAAGTCGCTCGTCATTGAGCGGTACCAGTTCAGCGCGGCGGTCAGCGCTCCCGGTTCGCCGAGCAGCGCGACGTGCTCGTCGACGAGTGCCGGCGGGACGACGTCACCGAACATCGCGCGCAGCGCCTGCGCGTCGTCGCGGAGCAGGACCCGTTCGGCCTTGCCCTCTGTTCTCAGGAGACGGATGTAGGAGGAGCGTTCCTTCTGATCGGCGTCCTCGCGCAACGCCCAGCCGAACGCGGCGGGGTGGGGCACCGAGACGGCGGTGAGCGAGGTGATCCGGTCGGGGTGCCGCGCCGCGACGACCCACGCCACGGCGGCGCCCCAGTCGTGGCCGACGAGATGCGCCCTCTCGAGGCCGAGTTCGTCGAGGAGTCCGACGACGTCCGCGACGAGGTGGTCGATCCCGTAGGCGTCGACGCCGTCGGGTCGCGCACCGGGTGAGTACCCACGCTGGTTCGGTGCGTACGTCCGTAGACCGGACTCGTTCAGCAGCGCGCTGACGGGTGCCCAGGACGCGGCGCTCTCCGGAAACCCGTGCAGCAGAACGACGGGCACCCCGTCTGCCGGACCGCTGATCGTGACGTCGAATGTCAGGTCGCCGAGAGTGACGTGCGCGTGTTCCGAGGTTGACAACATGCCCCCACCGTACGGCGAGAGCGCGGCTACGTTCCCGGATTCCACCCGCTCATGCCGAGCATGATCAGGCGCAGTTGCCGTTCGGCGCGCGCGACGACCTCGGCCTCGCTTCGGCTCCCGGGGCGATCGGCCTCGAGCAGATCGACGACGACCGCGAACATGGTGGACACGATCAGGTCGGCGGCCATCTCCAGGTCGTCGTGGTCCCAGGACTGCAGGCCGTCGATGCGGGACAGATCGACCGTGAGTTCGCTGACGAACAGCTTCATCTCGGTCGCGATCGCACGGCGAATTTCCGGCACGCCGCCGTAGCGTTCGCGGCTGAGGAACCGGAACTGCGCCTCGTGGGTGCGGACCTGCCGCACGAGAATGTCGAGCGACGCGCCTGCGCTCTTCGTGCTCGGGGTGCGGCGGGCGTCGCGCAGCATTTGCCGCAGAATCCGCATGCCCTCCTCGACGAGCACCACGCCGAGTTCCTCGATGGACGCGAAATGGCGGTAGAACGCGGTGGGCACGATTCCCGCGGTGCGGGCGACCTCGCGCAGGCTCACGCCGGCGAAACTGCGGTCCGCCATCAGTTCGAGCGTGCCGTCGAGGAGGGCCTTCCTCGTGCGCTCCTTCCGCGCTGCCCTGCTCTCGGGTTCGGCGCCGGTCGACTGACTCACGGCAGTGAGTGTATTCGCGGGGGAGAGCACCGCCACCACCTCCGGGTGTTCGCGTTCGTCGTCCGGCATGCGTATCCGACCCCTACCTCGAGTGTGCGTGCGGTCACATTGTGATTGACAAGTTCCTGTCCCCCTCTGTCACACTATTGTCAGTGTACAACCGTGCACTCAAATGGAGGAGGCCGACGTGTCAGTTGCCCACACCAGTCGTCCGGCGGAGGGACGCAGGTTCTCGCTGCTGTCGTTGTTCGAGGCGATGGCCACTCCGCACCAGCTCGACCGCTATCTCGAACTCGTCACGCCGATGGTCACCGTGCGCGACCTCCGCGCCGAAGTCGTCGGGGTCCAGCGGTCCACCGCCGACACCGTCACGCTCACGCTGCGCCCCACCCGCCAGTGGCGCGGATTTCGGGCGGGACAGTTCGTGCAGGTGGGAGTCGTGATCGACGGGGTTCGGCACACCCGCTGCTACTCGCCCGCCAATGCGCAGTCGTCCACCGACGGACACGTCGAGTTGACGATCAAGGCGCATCCCGACGGGCTCGTCTCGCAATATCTGCACGCGCAGGCCCGCCCCGGACTCGTGCTCGACCTGTCTCAGGCCGCGGGTGAATTCACCCTTCCGTCCCCTCGCCCTCGCCGGCTCCTGCTGGTGAGCGGAGGCAGCGGAATCACCCCGGTTCTGTCGATGCTGCGCACCCTCGTCGACGAGGAGCACGTCGGAAGCATCACTTTTCTGCACTACGCGTACACCGAAAACGACGTCGCGTACCTCGACGAGTTGCGCGCACTCGCGGACGCCAACGCCAACGTCTCCCTCGTGCTGGCGTACACCGACCAGGAGGCCGGCGGGCACCTGCACGGGTTCTTCGGTCAGGAGCACCTCGACGCGGTCGCGCCCTGGTACGCCGACGCCGAGACGTTCCTGTGCGGCCCGCCCGGACTGATGCGCGGCGTCCGGGAGGTGTACCGCGAACTCGGCATCGAGGACCGTCTGCACACCGAGGAGTTCGCTCCCGCCGCGACCCCGGCGGAAGGGGAGGCCGGTGGCGCGGTGTCCTTCACCGCCAGCGGCGTCACCGCCGACAACTCCGGTGCGACGCTGCTCGAACAGGCGGAAGCCGCCGGACTCCATCCCGAGTACGGCTGCCGGATGGGCATCTGCTTCTCCTGCACCACGGTGAAGACATCGGGGTGCACCAGGAACGTCCGCACCGGCGACACCGACACCGACCCGGACAAGGCGATTCAGCTGTGCGTCTCGGTCCCGGTGGGCGACGTCGCCCTCGACATCTGACTTTCACCCGACATCAACGTTTGGAGACCGACATGTTTGGACTCTCACTTTCGTTCCTCCCGTTCGTCGGCGGCGCCGACGGTCCCCGCAACGCCGCCCCGGTGGTGCTCAGTCACGACCAGGTCGAAGAGATCGGCAGGGAACTGGACGCCCTCCGCGACCGGACGGTCGCGGACCTCGGCGCCGAGGACCGCGAGTACATCTACAAGATCATCAAGGCGCAGAGGGGATTCGAGGTCGCAGGCCGCGGTCTGATGTACCTCGGCTTCTTCCCGCCGGCCTGGATCGCCGGCGTCGGCGCCCTCGGCGTGTCGAAGATTCTCGACAACATGGAGATCGGCCACAACGTCATGCACGGTCAGTACGACTGGATGCGTGAACCCGGCCTGAACTCGCGCGTGTTCGAATGGGACACCGTCTGCCCGGCCGACCAGTGGAAGCACTCCCACAACTACATGCACCACACGTACACCAACATCCTGGGCCGGGACCGGGACATCGGCTACGGCATCCTGCGGATCGACGAGGCGCAGAAGTGGAACCCCTACTACCTGGGGAACCCGGTCTACGCGTTCTTCCTGATGATGCTGTTCGAGTGGGGCGTCATGATGCACGACCTGGAAGCCGAGAACGTGATCCAGGGCAAGCGGAAGTGGCGCGACGTCAAACCGCTGTTGAAGGGCTGGTGGCGCAAGGCGGGCAGACAGGTGCTCAAGGACTACGTGATCTTCCCGGCGCTCACCGGGCCGCTGTTCGTCCCGACCCTGCTCGGCAACGTGACCGCCAACCTGATCCGCAACGTGTGGGCGTACTCCATCATCTTCTGCGGCCATTTCCCCACCGGCGTGCAGAGTTTCACCGAGGACGAGACCGCGGAGGAAACCCGCGGCGAATGGTACGTCCGGCAGATGCTCGGCAGCGCGAACATCGAGGGGAGCCCGCTGTTCCACATCATGTCCGGCAACCTGTCCCACCAGATCGAGCATCACCTGTTCCCGGACCTGCCCGCTCACCGGTACCCGGAGATGGCCCCCCTCGTGAAGGCGCTGTGCGAGAAGCACGGGCTGCCCTACAACACCGGCGGCTTCTTCAAGCAGATCGGCTCCGTGTGGGCGAAGATCTTCAAGTTCGCACTGCCGCCCGGTCTCGTCTCGTCCGACACCCCTCCCGGTGTTATCGTCGAGCGGCAGAAGACTGCAGCCTGAGAGGCGAAAAACATGGTGGGGAAGTTCGAGCGGCGCAAGGACACCGTGCAGGAACTGACGGAGTCGGCGGCCACACACGTGGGCCAGATCGCGACGATCATTGCGGGCGCCGTCCGGGACGTCACCCGGGAGATCGGCGACTGGGTGTCCGACGGTATCGAGATGCGCGAGGCTGCGAAGAAGGCCCGCGAAGACGAGGGCGAGGACGAGGCGGTCGACTGACGATCGTTGTCCGGGGGTGGGGCGCGGCCGGCGACGGACGCGCCCCACCTTTTCGCTTCTGCTAGATGACCCCGAGCGAGATCATGGCGTCGGCGACCTTCACGAAACCGGCGATGTTCGCGCCGTGCACGTAATCACCCGGCATGCCGTACTCGGCGGCCGTGGCGACGGTGCGTTCGTGGATGCCGCGCATGATCCCGGCCAACCGCTCGTCGGTGTACTCGAAGCCCCACGAGTCGCGGGATGCGTTCTGCTGCATCTCGAGTGCCGACGTCGCGACCCCGCCCGCGTTGGCTGCCTTGCCCGGTGCGAATGCCACTGCGGCATCGCGGAACACCTGGACGCCCTGCGGGGTGGTCGGCATGTTCGCGCCCTCGGCCACCGCCTGCACACCATTCGTGACCAGCGTCTTGGCTGCTGCTTCGTCGAGTTCGTTCTGGGTGGCGCAGGGGAGTGCGACGTCGCACGGCACATCCCAGATGGAACCGTTCGGCACGAACCGGGCGTGCGGCACGGTGTCCGCGTACTCGCTGATCCGTCCGCGCCGCACCTCCTTGATCTCTTTCAGGAGTTCGACGTCGATGCCCTTCTCGTCGACGACGTATCCCGCAGAATCGGAGGCCGCGATCGCGATTCCGCCGAGTTGGTGCACCTTCTCGATCGCGTAGATCGCGACGTTTCCGGAACCGGAGACGACGACGGTCTTGCCGTCGAGTGAACTGTTCGCGGTCTTCAGCATCTCGGCGACGAAATAGGCGACGCCGTACCCGGTGGCCTCGCGGCGCACCTGCGAGCCGCCCCAGGTGAGTCCCTTGCCGGTGAGGACGCCCGACTCGTAGGAGTTGGTGAGGCGCTTGTACTGGCCGAACAGGTAGCCGATCTCGCGTCCGCCGACCCCGATGTCACCGGCGGGGACGTCGGTGTATTCACCGATGTGGCGATGAAGTTCGGTCATGAACGACTGGCAGAAGCGCATGATCTCGGCCTCGGAACGGCCCTTGGGGTCGAAGTCGGAGCCGCCTTTGCCGCCGCCGATCGGAAGCCCGGTGAGGGCGTTCTTGAAGATCTGCTCGAACCCGAGGAATTTCACGATTCCCAGGTTCACGCTGGGGTGGAACCGCAGCCCACCCTTGTAGGGGCCGAGCACGCTGTTGTACTGCACGCGGAAACCGCGGTTGACGTGCACGTTGCCCGAATCGTCGACCCACGGCACCCGGAAGATGATCTGACGTTCGGGCTCGCACAGCCTCTCGATCAGTCCGGAATCGGCGTAGTGGGGACGATGCTCGAGCACGACCTGGAGCGATTCGAAGACCTCCGCGGCGGCCTGGTGGAACTCGGGTTCTCCGGCGTTCCGCAGGCGGACCTGCTCGTAGATCTCTGCTACCCGGTCGCGCGTTGACATAGACCACCCCTGCCTTACATGTGAGGACTTCTTTACCTGACGTTTACATCGGAAACTATAGACCGGTGTCGGGACGTCCTGTATTGGGCCGTGTCGGCAGGTCAGGGTTCCCGTCGAGGTGTGCGGGAATGCATTGCGACAGTGGTGTTCTCGACCGCCTCGCCGCAGTGTGCGCAACGGTGCTCCAGTTCCAGCGAGTGCCCGCACTCGTGCACGAGCACCGACGGAGCCTCGTCGACGGCCCACTTGCTGCCCCACTGGAACAGGGAGAGCAGCAGAGGTCGCAGCTCTTCGCCCGCGGGGGTGAGGTGGTACTCGAAGCGGGGCGGGTGCTCGGAGTACTGCCTGCGTTCGATGACGCCGACCTCCTCCAGTTTGCGCAGTCGCGCGGTGAGGATGTCGCGCGAGACGCCGATGTAGCCCGCGATCCGGTCGAAGCGGTGCACTCCATAGGACAGTTCGCGGATCACCAGCATCGACCAGCGGTCGCCGATCAATTCCATGGTGGCGGCGATGGCGCACGGTCTCGGCGCCAGGGGCATGCGGTCCATGACGATCTCGGGTGTTGCTGGCTGGGTGTCGCCGTTGCTCATGCTCTCCATCATAGAGGGTTGTGTTTTCCAACTGATAGGGATTATTGTCGTCGACATAGTTAGTTGGAAAAGCAGACTTACTCACCTCGAAGGGGTCGTCATGACCACGATTCAAGATCGAACGGTGCTGGTCACCGGGGCCAATCGCGGGCTCGGGCGGGCTTTCGTCGCCGAGGCGCTCGCACGAGGAGCGCGCACGGTCTACGCGTCGGCGCGCGACACGTCCACGATCGACGGGCACCCGCGGGTCGTGCCCATTCAGCTGGATGTCACGAACCCCGAATCGGTCTACGCCGCAGCCGAACTCGTCGGGGATCTCGGCGTACTGATCAACAACGCCGGAATCCTTGTCGGCGAGTCGCCGCTCACGGGCGATCTGGACGGGATGCGCCGCGAACTCGAAACCAACCTCTACGGGCCGCTCAACGTGACGCGCGCGCTCGCGCCGATCATCGCCGCCAACGGCGGTGGCGCGATCCTCAACGTGCACTCCGTGCTGTCGTGGCTGGCGATCGGCGGCTCCTACAGCGTCTCGAAAGCCGCCCTGTGGAGCGCCACCAACGCCATGCGCGCCGAACTCGCGGCGCAGAACATTCAGGTGGTCGGGCTGCATCTCGGTTACATGGACACCGACATGACCAGCGGCCTGGACGTGGAGAAGATCTCCGCGGCCGACGTCGCGCGACTGGCCTTCGACGGCATCGAGTCCGGCGCGCACGAGGTGCTCGCCGACGACACCACCCGCACCGTCAAGGCGGCGCTGTCCGGCGACCTCGACGTCCTCTATCCGCAGCCGGCGCAGAGGGGAGCCGCATAGTGAACGCGTTCGGAAACGGTGAAGTGTCGACCGTCGAGAGCCTGCCGGACGCCGGCGAGTGGGGCGAGACACGGTCGAAGATCGTGGAGTGGCACGACCCGGCAGGTCCGGCGCGCAAGGCCCGGGAACTCGACGGCCTCACCTACCTGCGGTCGATTCTCGACGGCAGCATTCCGGCGCCGCCCATCGCCAGCCTGATGAACCTGCGGTTCCTCGAGGCCGAGCCCGGGAGGGTGGTCTTCGCACTCGATCCCGACGAATCGCAGTACAACCCGATCGGTGCCATCCACGGCGGCGCCGTGTGCACGCTGCTCGATTCGGTCGCCGGCTGCGCTGTGCACACCACGTTGCCCGCGGGGTGGGGGTACACCTCGGTCGAGATCAAGGTCAACTACATCCGCGGGGCGACCCGCGACTCCGGGGCGCTCAGCGCCACCGGTGTCGTGAAGAAGGCGGGCCGCCGGATCGCCTTCGCGGAGGGGGAGGTCACCGACTCGCAGGGCCGCCTCGTGGCCACCGCCACCAGCACGCTGCTGGTGTTCGAGGTTCCACCGCAGAGCTGACGCCGGACGGTCGGGAAACCCGCCACTCGCGGAGGAAAGTGGCGGGTCCCGATGCACCGTTGCCCCGTCGGGTTGGGGCGATGCGTGAACAAGACTAATCAGTCGGTTTGCTACGCGCGAGTACGCGAGCACCGCCGCCGGTCGAAGCAGCCCTACGGCATACCGAAGTTTGATGTACTGAATTCCGTCCTCATCAGCGTCATTCCCGGAGCGGTCAAGGAAGGCACATTCATGGGCACGATCACCACGCAGGACGGCACGGAGATCTTCTACAAGGACTGGGGAACCGGTCAGCCCATCGTGTTCAGCCACGGCTGGCCGCTGTCGGCCGACGACTGGGACGCCCAGATGCTGTTCTTCCTCCAGCACGGTTATCGAGTGATCGCCCACGACCGGCGCGGGCACGGACGCTCCACGCAGACCGGCGACGGCCACGACATGGACCACTACGCCGACGACCTCGCGGAGTTGACCGCACACCTCGACCTCCACGACGCCATCCACGTCGGCCACTCGACCGGCGGCGGCGAGGTCGCGCACTACCTCGCGCGACACGGCGAGAGCCGGGTGTCGAAGGCCGCACTGATCAGCGCGGTGCCGCCGCTGATGGTGAAGACGGACGCGAACCCGGGCGGCCTGCCCAAGGCCGTGTTCGACGACCTGCAGGCGCAACTCGCGGCTAACCGTTCCGTCTTCTACCGCGACCTGCCGTCGGGGCCGTTCTACGGATTCAACCGGCCGGGAGTCGAGCCCTCGGAGGCGATCATCGAGAACTGGTGGCGGCAAGGGATGATGGGCGGTGCCAAGGCCCACTACGACGGCATCGTCGCCTTCTCGCAGACCGATTTCACCGAGGACCTGAAGAAGATCACAGTGCCGGTGCTCGTGATGCACAGCGAGGATGACCAGATCGTTCCCTACGCCGACGCCGGACCTCTGTCCGCGAAGCTTCTCGCCAACGGGACGTTGAAGACGTACAAGGACTTCCCCCACGGCATGCCCACCACTCAGGCGGAGACGATCAACGCCGACCTGCTCGCGTTCCTGAAGGAGTGACCCGAGGCCCCGCTGCCGGCACCCCCGATTCCCTGACTGTGCAGGTGATCGGGGGTTTTCGCCGTCCCAGGACTGGGTCGAATGAGTGCCCCCGGCAGGATTCGAACCTGCGACCAAGAGAGTCGCAGGCGCAAATCGCTGTTCTGGCTGGTCAATGCGGACGTTACAACGCCGTTGAGGCGCGTACTCTCCACTTACTCTCCACTTTGGCGCGCATGTCTACGGGTAGTAATAGATCCGAGGTGCCTCGCATGCGATCACGTCGTTCACGACAACAATGCCGAGATCCAGCACATCACCTGGGTACAGGGCTCCGGATTGTGAGACGCCCTTGAAAGCATGCTGATCACTTGCGAAGCAGTCCCCCACCGTCCAATAGATCGAAACGGAGTACTCGTAGTTCGCCACGACCCGATAGAAGCTCGTACAGCCGGATCCCGTGTCTCCGGTCCGCTCTTCTGGTCCGCCGATCAGAGTGACAGGCTGATTCTGCACGGCCGCCCCCGTTGTGTACTGCGCGCAAAAGGCGACCCTGCCGAGATCTTGGGCGTCGGCGGTCAGGCCTGAGACGAAGCTGAGTAGAAGGGTGAGCGCGGCGGTGATAGTCGCCGCCCGCCACGCCCGATGTCCCTGGGAGCCGTCGCTAGAGGAGCGTTGATTGTTCATGATGCCTGCTGGTGGGTGAAGTGGATATACGGTGTGTATCGGTTACCTGTGGCTGCTACGGCTGGCACACAACTTGCCGTCGAACCTCAACCCAGCCAAGGTTCAGTGTTTGTTCCGGAAGGAGGAGACCAGACTTCGACTGACCAGTGAACTGGTACGTCGGTCCAGTTACGCAGTCACCGGCACTGAAGTTGAGAGTTACGTAGTAATTGGCATTGGCGATAATGTTGTCGAATGACGTGCAACCGTCATCGGTGTCTCCTGCAAGCGATCCACCAGTCCAATTGAGCGCGATGGGTTGCTTGATTACGAACTCGCCGTTTTCGTATTGAGCGCAGGCCATCACCGATCCAATGCTGGGCGCTGACTGGGCTGGGGCTCGCGATCCAAGCATCACCGTGAGGGGGAGTAATAGCGCTAATGTTGCAACGAGCAACGGGACGCAACTAGCGAAGCCACCAGTTGTATGTCGTTGTCCAGTCATGATGTCCTGCAAAATGATTGATGCGCCGGACAATCGCCACGGGGTTAATCCGAAAGCTGCAAGTTAGCGGTGTTGCGGAGTGGGCGAGTCCATGGCGCTCGCCTACCGCGTCAAGGTATGAGCCGGTGCTGGTCGGTGCAGTATCGGCTCCCTGAGGGTTTGCACTCTTCAGTATGAACTGGAACATAGCCAGTCACAAGCCTAACGGTCGGTTTATCGCGAGGGCTGATTACTCCGCCAGCCCCTGTTGCTCGTCCGCCGTCGACGCTGTTTGCCTTACGGCTCTGTCGAGAATCGCTGCAACCTCCGGCCGCACCTTCCCCCGAGACATGTACTTGTCCATCGTCATCGACGGGCTCGCGTGCCCGAGCTGGTCCGCCGTGATCCGGGCACCCACCTTCGACTCGTCCAGCAGCGACGCCACCGTCCGCCGGAACGTGTGCCCGGTTACCCAGTCCAACCCGAGCGCCGCCCGCACCCGCCGCCACTGCACATTAAGCGCATCCGCGTCCCGGATCGTGCCGGCCGACGACGGGAAGAGCACCTGATGCGCATTCGGTGGCATCGCCAGCTTCCGGGCTCGCAGCATCGTCACCGCGAAGTCTGGCAACGCCAGCGTCCGGTGCGTGTTCTTCGGGTCGTCATCGCGGCTGACCAACGCCAACCCGACACCGGGCACTCGCGTCGCCTTCTCCGACAGTGTGATCGTCTTCGTCTGCAGATCCAAGTTCGGCCACGTCATCCCGATCAGCTCCGACGTCCGGACGCCGGTCGCTGCGAACATCGTGATCACGTCGACCAGATCCACGCTCGCGCAGTACTCCGCCACGGTCGGCACCCGGTACTTCGACGGCAGTGGAACCCCGCCCTTGCCGACCGCGGGGCAGGGGATCGTCGACTCGCGCAGGTCGGTCAGCAGCTTCGCGAGCTGCTCCGGCTCCAGCGCCCGGGTCGGCTTCTTCTTCAGTGAAGTCGGCGGCTTGGTATCGCGAACCGGATTCGTCTTCACCACACCCAGCCGAGTCGCCATCGAGAACATCCCCGAAAGCACCGAGCGGGTTGTCTTCGCGTTGCCGGCGCCGTTCACTTCGGCGACCGACCGGAGGAACGTTTCGAGCATCTGCGTCGACACCTCGTGCAGCCGCCACCCGCCGAGCTGCGCGGAGATGAATTTGGCCACTTCGTCGTACCGGATGAGGGTCCGCGGCGCCCGGCCGGCGTCGACGAGCCCTACCCGGTACGCCGCCCAGAGCTCGTCGATCGTGGTTGTGCCGTCCAGATCCCCGGTCGATTCGCACGCGCTCCGGAGCGCGGCGATCAGCACCCGTTCGGCCGCGGCCCCGGTCTTATCGACCACACCTTCCGGTGTGTAGCGACGCATTCGCCGGGTGCGGCCGTTCTCGGCCCGGCAGCGGCCGTCGGCATACCATCGACCGGGGGAGACCTGCGTGCGTTTGATGTGCCCCCACGTTCCGGGCGGCATCGGCGGACGCGCCATCGCCCAAGCTCCTTCATGAACTCAGTAGTTCGGGTTCGTCGCACCCCTGCGCCCGCTGGCGAGCACTGGGTGCCTCCCGTCGAACAACGGCACTGCTCGGCCGCGAGGACTAGTCGGGATGGTTATGCGGCGCAATAAAAAGGGCAGTATAGGTTCGCCGTTCCGCGCCGCCAGGCTTTATGGAAAGGCGACTCTCCACGGAGATATCCACCAACTGGCCGAGATGGAATGGAGTAAGATCGACATCGCCCTTCGCGATCGGAACAATTATTCGTTGACCCTCATTTTCTGGGTCGTCAATCTCTAGATCGATCTTCTTTCGATCACTGATCGTCCGCAAGCTGCCGGTAAGTGTGTCCACATCGGAATCGAGTCCGTGACCTTTCAAGACTGCCGAGAAGGTCGCACACTGGGCAGCCGACACCTCGACTTTGCGTCGTCCAATGCCTGGCCGTTGCCATGACAGGTTGAGGTCAAGCCGTGCGCTGGCGGCTGTCTCGGCAAGCGCCAGCGCGGCAGAGGCCACGCGCACGCCCAAATCGCCGAACAGTTCGTCGACACTGTCGAGTTGTTTGTCCAAGTCCGCTGCCGTGGACAGCACAGAAAAGGCTATATCGACGCTTGCCTCGACTAAGGGGGCGTTTTCGCCGACGAGGGGTATTTCACCGTTGGGGTACCGTTCGCGCGACTCATCGGCGACCGGCTGGAACTCCAAGACGACAGATCCGCGGCCGGGGGAAGAAGTTAAGGCGAGTTGCGTTCGCTGGATAATTTCCTGAGAAATCGGACCGCGGGAATATTTCACTCCCTCGTGCGAAGCTCCGGCGCTTGTGACCAGCCGCTGGAAGTTGGAAAGAACAATTCCTGCGTCGTCCAGATTCAGAGAGTGCCCGCGAACCCCGTCTCCAGTAAGTCGCAGGAAGCCGCGTGATTGATGAAGTTCGAGTCCACCCGCTAGCTCTGATGCAAACGACTGTAGGTGAAGGCGGCCGAGGTCCTCGGCGTCCGCCCACTCCGGGAACTCGTCGTCTGGTGCGTCTGACAACTCTTGTAGAAATTGGTCCATGAAGGCGTCATCGTCGAGATCATTTGTACCCATCGACGATCACCTCCACATATCCTCGCCGCGGCAGGGCGCACAGTCGCTCGGGCGGATCGCCCTTCGGAACTGAGCGCCTCCGCATCCAGAAGTCATCCCAGTAACCCCTCAATCGCAAGTATTCCTCATCTTCGGACTCGATAGTGACAGATGGGCGAACCCTCCAGGGAAGCACATACCCGTCGACGCGGAGGTTGCGGCGGTCGGCAAGTTCAGCGAGTCCCTTCGCGGTCACGAGCCGCTTGGCTCCTGCCGCAAGGCTGTTGATTTTGTCCTCGTTAATGACAAACACGACATCCACGTCGCTGGGGACCTCCTTATCGCTAAGGAGGGTCCCGGACAGCCAATAGGCCTCGATCCCGACGACCTTGGAGATGAGGGCGAGGAACTTCTCAAACTCGTCAAGCAGGTTTTGGCGGTGCGCATTGAATCCCCAGACGTCGCGTACCTCACTGAGTGTTGTGCGAACGCGCCCTGGTGGCAGGAACATGCCTGCATCGACATCTAGCATCTAGTTTCCGTTTCTACGTTCGTTGACCGAGTCAGCGGCTTGGGGACTGGTATCGCGCGACCTGCCGAAGATCGACCCGGTCACGAATGCAGGTGCAATGCCGCCGGCCATCACTCCGGCCGATAAGCCGGAGACAGGCAGCTGTTTGCTGCCGCGGTTGATGCCGAGACATTGGTGCACTCTTTCAGAACTGGTCGGTTTGGTTGTCTAAATCGCACCGACACGGGTGAGTGTTACCGGTCACGTCCCCTGCTCATCAATTCGATTGCTCTCGTAGGGACCGCCCAGAACAGCCCCGACTGCGAAGGTCAGGGCGATCCCGGCGCCGACCGCCGCGCCGGCAACCAACCCGGCCACGGCACCGGCCGCGCTAAGGATCAGGTTCTGCTGCTCAGCAGGCCGCTCCTCGTTCACCACGGCTGCCTCCGCAGCACTTCCTCGGAGATGTACTCCCGTTCAGCCTTGGTGAGAGTCTGAATCCGCACTCCGAGCATGTGAGGGTTGCTCCACAACTCGTCGGCCGCTTCGGCACCCGTTCGGGCCTCCGTCCATAGAAGGACGTCAAGAAGTTCGTCGAGGGTGATGAGTCGCCGGGCGGCGATCTCGTCGACAGTGCGTTCCTCATGGTCGCTGGGATCTCCGGTGCAGACAGTTCCTCGTTCGCGGTGTACTAGCTCGTGTGTGAGGGTGCTACGACGTCCGGCCTGGTTGAGATCCTGGCGGAGGTGGATTCCGTGGCGTGTCCAAGCCCCCTTGAGGTCGCCTGCAAGGGGTTGCCGCGTCGTTAATGTGACTTGCGGGAACATGTTTCGCAGTTGACGCCATGGATGGTAGCGGGGCACCCCGGCACTTTGTCAGTGCCAGCCGCTAATTTCTAGCAATTGCTGGGAAGGATGTGTCGTCGAATACATCACAGCCCCAATTGCATCTCAATCTCGATGATCGGACGATCCGTGCGGGTAGCATCCCGCTCCTGCCCAATGCCGGGTGCCCTCCTTGAAGTAACAGTGGCGCCACTCAGGCCCCAAACTCCGGACCGTCATCGTCTGGTTCGACCTCGACCTCAGGCGGGTACACGCGGCGCTGGCCCGGATCGCCGCACGCACCGAGGAGGCCCGCCGTGGCTGAACAACTGGTGTCCCCACAGGTCGAGGAACTGGCGCGGGAACTGGAGGCCGACCCCGAACTGCGGTCCGGCCGTCACATGCTGGTGATCGCCGAGGGCGACTGCCAGGTCCTGTCGATGTGCTCGTGCGGATTGTCGTTCCCCGCCGTCCGCCCGGACGTGTCCCTTGACGCCGTGTTCTCGGTTTACGAGAGGCACGCCATGACCTCCAAGGCGGTCTGACATGGCTGACACCTTGAGCCCCACGGAGCCATGCCGATCGTGCCGCGCGCCGATCGTCTGGGCGAAGACGCGGCTGAAGCTGATCCCGCTCGACCCAGAGCCGAGCGTGCACGGCACCGTCGCCGTCAACCACCAGGACGGCGTGCTCCACGCGATCGTGATCACCAAAGGACAGCGCCGCGCACTCAACGCCGCCGGCAGATCGCTGTACCTCGCCCACTTCGTCAGCTGCCCCCACGCGGGCGATTGGAGGAAGCGATGATCACCGTCCTCTGCTGCCGCGGTATCGGTGAATCAATGGGCGACGGCAGCATGCTCGCGAACGTCACGAAGCACCTCGACCCGCGGCGGTTCCGTGTCG